>JANRJW010000011.1:0-55868 GCA_033763775.1 Alphaproteobacteria bacterium
AAATGCTCCCCCAGGGTAACGCCATGCTGCACGATCAAGACCGCATTTTCACCAATCTCTACGGCTTCCACGACTGGACGCTGAAGGGCGCGCGCGCGCGCGGCGACTGGGACGGGACGAAAGACATTCTCGCCCGCGGTCAGGACACGATTATCGACCAGGTCAAGGCATCGGGCCTGCGCGGGCGCGGCGGCGCGGGGTTTTCGACCGGCATGAAATGGTCGTTCATGCCCAAGCAAAGCGACGGCAGGCCGAGCTATCTGGTGGTGAATGCGGATGAGGGCGAGCCCGGCACTTGCAAAGACCGCGACATGATGCGCCACGAACCGCACAAATTGATCGAGGGCTGCCTGATTGCCTGCTTTGCCATGCGCGCGGTGGCGGCGTATATTTACATTCGCGGCGAGTATGTGGAAGAAATCAAACGTATCCAGTATGCGATTGATGAAGCTTATCACGCTGGTCTGATTGGCCGCAATGCCTGTGGCTCTGGCTTTGACTGCGATATTTTTATTCATGAAGGCGCGGGCGCCTATATCTGCGGCGAAGAAACGGCGCTCATTGAGTCGCTCGAAGGTAAAAAAGGCCAGCCGCGCCTCAAGCCGCCATTTCCTGCGGCGTGCGGCGTCTGGGGCTGCCCGACGACGGTGAATAATGTGGAAACCATCGCGGTGGTGCCAACGATTCTTCGGCGCGGCGCATCGTGGTTTGCTGGCATCGGCAAGCCGAACAACACCGGCACAAAAGTATTTTGCATCTCCGGCCATGTGAACAAGCCCTGTAATGTGGAAGAGGCCATGTCGATTCCGCTGAAAGAGCTGATTGAAAAACACGCAGGCGGCGTGCGCGGTGGCTGGGACAACCTGCTGGCGATCATTCCCGGCGGTTCATCCACACCGCTCATTCCTAAAGATATCTGCGAGACGGTGCTCATGGATTTTGATTCGCTGAAGGCGGTCAAAACCGGGCTTGGCACCGCCGGCGTGATTGTGATGGATAAATCCACCGATATTGTGAAAGCGATTGCGCGCCTGTCGCAGTTTTACACCCACGAATCCTGCGGCCAATGCACGCCCTGCCGCGAAGGCACGGGCTGGCTGTGGCGCATGATGGAGCGCATGGCGAAGGGGCAGGCGAAGATTGAAGAAATTGACCAGATGCTCGATGTTGCAGGCCGCATTGAAGGCCATACCATCTGCGCGCTGGGGGATGCGGCGGCGTGGCCGGTGCAGGGGCTGGTGCGTCATTTCCGCCCGGAAATCGAGCGCAGAATACACGAATATAGCGGCAGGAAAGCTGCGTAAAACATAAAGGTGAACGCCATGGCAAAACTACTGATGAGAGTAAAAGGATTTGACGGCGAAGTGGAGCTGCTCAGCGACCGCATTGTGATCACGCGCCCGGGCATTTTCAATATGTTCAAATTTGGCCTGAATGCGCGCAATGAAATTCCGCTTGCAGCGATCTCGGAAGTGACCTTTAAACCACCATTGATGCTTGGCATGGGATCGATTGAGTTTGTTCGCTCCGGCCGTAGCAGTGATGAACGAAAAGGGAATTCAAGTTTAGTGAAATTTAAGAAAGCTAATGCTAAGCAATTTGAGATGCTCAAGGAAAAAGCATTTGAATTGATCAACCTGCTGGCTCAGAAACGCGTGTAAAAACTATGCCCAAACTTACGATTGATGGTCAGGAAATAGAAGTCGCTCCCGGCACGGTGCTGATTCAGGCGTGCGAACAGCTGGGCATCGAAATTCCCCGCTTCTGCTACCATGAGCGCCTCGCGATTGCGGGCAACTGCCGCATGTGTTTGGTGGAGGTATCGCCCGGCCCGCCGAAGCCGCAAGCCAGCTGCGCGCTGCCCTGCGCCGATGGCATGGTGGTGAAAACCAATTCGCCGATGGTCAAAAAAGCCCGCGAAGGGGTGATGGAATTCCTGCTCATCAACCACCCGCTTGATTGCCCGATTTGCGATCAGGGTGGTGAGTGCGACCTTCAGGATCAGGCGATGGCTTATGGCACCGGCATCAGCCGCTACAAGGAAATGAAGCGCGCGGTTGAAGATAAATATATGGGGCCGCTCATTAAGACGCAGATGACGCGCTGCATCCACTGCACACGCTGCGTGCGTTTTGCCACTCAGATTGCCGGCGTGCCTGAGCTCGGCGCGTTTGGCCGCGGCGAACATATGGAAATTGGCACCTATGTTGAAAAAGCTCTCACTTCCGAGCTTTCCGGCAACATGGTGGATTTATGCCCGGTCGGTGCGCTCACCAGCAAGCCTTATGCCTTCGCTGCCCGCCCGTGGGAGCTGAAAAAAACTGAAACCATCGATGTGATGGATGCGGTCGGCTCGAATATCCGCGTCGATAGCCGCGCCCAGGCAGTGCTGCGCGTGCTGCCGCGGGTGAACGAGCAGATCAACGAAGAATGGATCTCCGATAAAACCCGCCACGCCTGCGACGGGCTGAAAGTTCAGCGCCTAGATCGTCCTTATGTGCGCGGCGCCGACGGCAAATTGAAAGAAGCCAGCTGGCAGGACGCGTTTGAAGTCATCGCCGCAAAAATGAAACATTTAAAACCAGAGCAGATGGCGGCGATTGCCGGCAACCTTGTCTGCGCCGAAAGCGCGACCGCGCTGCGTGACCTGCTCGATAGCATGGGCGTCATGAGCCGTGACTGCCGTCAGGAAGGCGCGCAGCTGGATCCTTCCAGCCGTAGCAATTACCTATTTAATACCAGCATTGCCGGTATTGAGCAGGCGGATGTGTTGCTGCTGGTGGGGGCGAACCCCCGCTTCGAAGCGCCGCTGGTCAATAGCCGCATTCGCAAAAGCTGGCTTTCCGGCAAGCTCCGTATTTTCTCTCTCGGCCAGGAAGTTGATCTGACCTACGGCTATGAAACGCTCGGCCATGACCCGCGCACGCTCGCGGATATTGCCTCCGGCAAACACCCTGTGGCGGATATTCTCGCCAGCGCTAAAAACCCGATGATCGTGCTGGGCACGGCCGCACTCGCGCGCAGCGACGGCAATGCCACCCTGCAGACCGCGAAAGTGGTGGCAGAAAAATATGGCATGATTCGCGAAGGTTGGAACGGCTTTAATGTGCTGCACCATGCGGCCGGTCGCGTTGGCGCGCTGGATGCAGGCTTCGTGCCGATGAAAGACGGCAAGGACATGGCCGGGATTTTCGATGGCTGCAAGAAAGAAACCTTAAAGCTCGTCTACCTGCTCGGCGCTGATGAATTCGACATGAACCTGCTAGGTCGCACCTTTGTCATCTATCAGGGGCACCACGGCGATGATGGTGCACAGCGCGCGGATGTGATTCTGCCCGGCGCTGCCTACACCGAAAAAGACGCCACCTACGTGAACCTCGAAGGCCGCGCCCAGCGTGCGAAGCGCTGCGTGTTCCCGCCGGGGCAGGCCAAGGATGACTGGGCAATTATCCGCGCACTTTCCGAAGTGCTGGGCAAGACACTGCCCTATAATAGCCTTGAGCAGCTGCGCGCGCGCATGGCAAAACTCGCCCCGAGCTTTGCGGCTATCAACCAACTGACAACCAGCCCATGGCAGGCGGCAGCAAAAAATACCGGCTCGATTACTGGCGCGCCATTTGAACCTTTCATTACCAATTTCTACATGACCAACCCCATCGCCCGCGCCTCGCGCACGATGGGTGAGTGCGTGCGTGAAATGAACGGGCAGAAGAGGGCGGCGTGATGAGTTGGTTTGAGACGATATGGCCGCTCCTTGAAGTCATCGGCAAGATTCTGCTGGTCGCGGTGCCGCTGATGATCGCGATGGCGATGACGACCTATTACGAGCGCAAAGTGATCGCGGCGATGCAGCTGAGGAAAGGCCCGAACGTAGTGGGCTTTTTCGGCCTGCTGCAACCGTTTGCGGACGGGCTGAAGCTGATTTTCAAAGAAACCATCTGGCCGACTCAGGCGAGCAAGATGGTGTTCATCGCCGCGCCCATGGTGACATTCGCGCTGGCGCTGCTCGGCTGGGCAGTGATTCCGCTTTCGGAAAGCTTTGTGATTGCCGATATTAATGTCGGCATTCTCTACCTTTTCGCCATTTCTTCGCTGGGTGTGTATGGCATCATTATGGCTGGCTGGGCGAGCAACTCGAAATATGCCTTCCTCGGTGCCATTCGTTCTTCTGCACAGATGGTATCGTATGAGGTGTCCATTGGCTTTGTGATTGTGACCGTGCTGCTGCTCGTCGGCTCGCTGAATCTGGGCGATGTCGTGGCCTCGCAGGCGGGCGGTATCGCGAACTGGCATGCGTTCGGGATTCTTTTTCCGATGTTCATCATCTTTTTCATCTCGGCACTTGCAGAAACGAACCGTCATCCGTTTGACCTGCCAGAGGCAGAGGCCGAGCTGGTGGCTGGCTATAACGTGGAATATTCCTCGATGAGCTTCGCGCTGTTTTTCCTCGGCGAATACATGAACATGATTTTGATGAGCGGCATGATCACCATCCTGTTCCTTGGCGGCTGGTATGCGCCAGTTGCCGCGCTGGACTTTATCCCCGGCGTGCTGTGGTTTGTGGCAAAGGTGTTTGTTTGTCTGTTCATTTTTATCTGGGCACGCGCCACACTGCCGCGCTACCGCTACGACCAGCTGATGCGTCTTGGTTGGAAAGTGTTCTTGCCTTTGTCGCTGGTTTGGGTAGTGCTGGTGTCCGCTTATGTTGTTTACGCAAGGTAATCCGTCATGACTTTAGATAAAACCGCCCGCGCGTTTCTGCTCACAGAGCTCTGGACAGGCTTCTGGATGACGCTGAAATACATGTTCAAAAAGCCGGTGACGATTAACTACCCGTTTGAAAAAGGCGCGCTTTCCCCGCGCTTTCGCGGCGAACACGCGCTCCGCCGCTACCCGAACGGCGAAGAGCGCTGCATTGCCTGCAAACTCTGCGAGGCCATCTGCCCCGCGCAGGCGATCACCATCGAAGCCGAAGAGCGCGCAGATGGCAGCCGCCGAACGACTCGCTACGACATCGACATGACCAAATGTATTTACTGCGGCTTCTGTCAGGAAGCCTGCCCGGTGGATGCGATTGTGGAAGGCCCTAACTTCGAATTCGCGACTTATACGCGCGAAGAGCTATTCTACAACAAAGAAAAGCTTTTGGAAAATGGCGAGCGCTGGGAATCAGCCATCGCCGCCAACTTAAGCGCTGACGCTGCGTATCGGTAACACCATGGCTGAACTTCTTCCCACCATTGTATTTTACCTCTTCGCGCTTGTGACAGTGTTTTCAGCGCTGATGGTGATTTCATCGAAAAATCCAGTGCATTCTGTTTTCTTTTTGATTCTTGCTTTCTTCAATTCCGCTGGTCTTTTTATCCTGATCGGCGCGGAATATATCGCGATGACGCTGGTGATTGTGTATGTCGGCGCGGTGGCGGTGCTTTTCCTCTTCGTGGTGATGATGCTCGATATTAATTTTGCCGAGCTGCGTGAAGGCTTCCAGAAATATTTGCCGCTGGGGCTTGGGGTGGCGGCTGTGATTCTCTTTCAGCTGATTTTTGTTTATTCTATCTCGTTGGATGCCGCGTCTGGTAAAGCCGCAGTAACGCACGCGATTCCAAGCCCGACGGATGTCACCAACACCGAAGCCATCGGGCAGGTGATGTATACCTGGTATCTCTATCCATTCCAGATGGCGGGGATTATCCTTCTGATTGCGATGATCGGCGCGATTGTGCTCACGCTGCGCTCGCGTGAAGGCGTTCGCAGGCAAAGCATCGCAAGGCAGGTTTCGCGCCGGCGTGAAGATGCGGTGGAGATTGTCAAGGTCAAGCCGGGGCAGGGGGCTTAGCTATGGATCATCTGTTTTTTGGCTCTGTTGGCATCATGCATTATCTCGTGGTCTCCAGCCTGCTATTTACCATCGGCATCTGCGGCATTTTCCTAAACCGTAAGAACATCATCACCATCCTCATGTCGGTGGAGTTGATTCTGCTGTCGGTGAATATCAATTTTGTGGCGTTCTCGGTGATGCTCGGGGATTTATCCGGCCAGATTTTCGCGATGTTTATTCTCACGGTCGCAGCTGCCGAAGCTGCCATCGGCCTTGCTATTTTGGTGATCTACTTCCGAAACCGCGGCACGATCGCGGTGGAAGATGTGAATATGATGAAGGGATAAACTGTGCGTCAAATTACTACTATGATGGCCATAAATACTTGTTTTCTGCGCTTCCGCTGCGCACGTACTAAAGTGTACGCTTGCACTGCGGGTCTCGAAAACGGCGTATTTTTGTCTCATCCTAGCGTAATTATCCAGCACAGTTGCGGAGAGCGCCCATGATCTCGCTTATCGTTTTTCTGCCACTTGTTGCTGCGTTGGCCGTAGGTCTTAACCTGCGCACCATTTCGCCGCGCGCTGCCCACATCATCACCTGCGGCGGCATGTGCCTTGCTGCGCTGATGTCCGGCCTGGTGTTTATGGAATTTGCCAAATATGGCGCTGCTCACGGCGACTGGCGCGAGATACTGGGCGCGCAGGGGCTGGTGCATAAAGTAAACCTTGCCAGCTGGATGGTGGTGGGTGATTTTAATGTTCAGTGGACGCTGCGTGTCGACGCGCTGACCGCCGTGATGCTGGTGGTGGTGACATGGGTGTCGGCGGTGGTGCATCTCTACTCGGTTGGCTACATGAGCCACGATGAACACCAGCCGCGCTTCATGGCTTATCTTTCACTTTTTACATTTTTCATGCTGATGCTGGTGACCAGCGATAACCTTGTCCAGCTCTTCCTCGGCTGGGAAGGGGTGGGGCTGTGCTCCTACCTGCTGATTGGTTTCTGGTTTAAGAAAAAAGAAGCGAACGCTGCCGCCATCAAAGCGTTTCTTGTGAACCGTGTCGGTGACTTTGGCTTTGCGCTCGGTATTTTTGCGGTGTTTGTGCTGTTTGACAGTGTGCAGTTTGATGCGATTTTTGCTGGAATTGAAGCCCATAAAACTTCGACATTTAATTTCCTTGGCATGCAATTTCATGCGCTCACACTTGCTTGTATTCTTCTGTTTATTGGCGCGATGGGTAAATCGGCGCAGTTTGGCCTACACACCTGGCTGCCCGATGCGATGGAAGGCCCTACGCCCGTTTCCGCGCTGATCCACGCGGCGACGATGGTGACCGCTGGTGTGTTCCTCGTGGTGCGTATGTCGCCGCTCTTTGAAACGTCGGATACGGCGCTGATGGTGGTGACGATTGTCGGCGCGCTGACTGCTTTCTTTGCCGCAACGGTCGGGCTGGTGCAGAACGATATCAAGCGCGTGATCGCTTACTCCACCTGCTCGCAGCTGGGCTATATGTTTTTTGCCTGCGGTGTTGGCGCGTATGGCGCGGCGATGTTCCATCTGATGACGCACGCCTTCTTTAAAGCGCTGCTGTTCCTTGGCGCTGGCTCGGTGATTCACGGCATGTCCGGCGAGCAGGATATGCGCCGCATGGGCGGTATCTGGAAGATGATGCCGGTGACCTACGGCTATATGTGGCTGGGCTCGCTGGCGCTGGCGGGCATTCCGGTCTTTGCTGGTTATTACTCCAAGGATATGATCCTAGAGGCTGCTTACGCGGCAGATGGGGTCGGCCGCTGGGCGTTCTGGGTGGGCATCGCCGCCGCATTCATGACCGCATTTTATTCATGGCGCCTGCTGTTTATGACCTTCCACGGCACACCGCGCGCATCCAAAGAGGTGATGAGCCATGTGCATGAATCCCCGCCGATTATGCTAAGGCCACTGCTCCTGCTGGTGTTTGGCACGCTCTTTTCCGGCATCATTGGCTATCATGCACTCGGGCTGGTGTCGCATGAGAGCAATTTCTGGCAGGCCACCATTGCCACGCTCGAGATTTTTGAAGCAGCGCATCATGTGCCGGGTTGGGTGCCGCTTGCACCGCTTATCGTCGCACTTTCGGGCATTGCGCTGGCATGGGTATTTTACATCAAAAACCCTGCTATTCCTGCGGCGCTCGCGGCGCGTATGCCGGGTCTGTACCAGTTCCTGCTGAATAAATGGTATGTGGATGAGCTCTATGACGCTGCGTTTGTGCGTCCCTCGAAGCGCCTCGGCGCCAGCCTGTGGAAATTCTGGGATGAAAAGCTGGTCGATGGCATGCCTAACGGCGCGGCGCTTGCTGCCCAGCTATTAGCTGGCCGCACCAGCCGCCTGCAGACCGGCTATGTGTATCATTATGCGTTTGCCATGCTGATTGGCTTTATGGCCATTATCAGCTGGGTGGTGTTTGGGGGATAAATGCTGCTTTCTTCACTGATTCTCCTTCCTCTTTTCGGCGCGCTGGCAATTTTGCTTTTCACGCGCCCAGAGCATGCTGAAGAGGGGCGGAAGGAAGCGCATTATATCGCGCTTTTCACCACTATCCTTACCTTCCTTGTATCGCTGCTGCTTTGGGCGATGTTTGACAGCACGACCGCTGAGTTTCAGTTTGTGGAAAAGCATGAATGGTTTGCTGGTTACGGCATTTCTTATCACCTCGGCATTGATGGCATTTCGCTTTTCATGGTGCTGCTCACCACCTTCCTGATGCCGATTTGTATTTTATGCAGCTGGGAAACAGTGACCAGCCGCGCCCGCGCCTTCATGGTGAATTTCCTGATTTTAGAGGCCATGGTGATCGGCGTGTTTGCCTCGCTGGATGCGCTGATGTTCTACCTGTTTTTTGAAGGGATGCTGATTCCGATGTATCTCATCATCGGCATCTGGGGCGGCAAAAACCGCATTTACGCTGCCTACAAATTTTTCCTGTACACGCTCGCGGGATCGGTACTGTTTCTGGTTGCCATTCTTTATCTCTACCTGCAATTCGGCACCACCAGCATTCCCGAGCTGATCAAACAGGCGCCGACGCTTGGCCTAAATATCCAGCAATGGTTGTGGCTTGCGATGCTTGCATCCTTTGCCGTGAAGGTGCCGATGTGGCCGGTGCATACCTGGCTGCCGGATGCCCACGTGCAGGCACCCACGGCCGGTTCAGTGATTCTGGCGGGTATTCTGCTGAAAATGGGGGGCTATGGTTTCCTGCGTTTTTCGCTGCCGATGCTGCCGGAGGCGTCCCATCATTTCACCTGGCTGATTTACACGCTCTCTATCATTGCGGTGATTTACACCTCGCTGGTCGCGCTGGTGCAGACGGATATGAAAAAGCTCATCGCCTATTCGTCGGTGGCGCATATGGGGTTTGTAACGATTGGTATTTTCACCATGAACCTGCAGGGGCTCCAGGGCGCGATGATTCAGATGATCAGCCACGGCCTTGTCTCCGGCGCGCTGTTTCTTTGCGTTGGCGTCGTGTATGACCGGCTGCACACGCGCGAGATTTCGGCTTATGGCGGCGTGGCGGAAGTCATGCCCAAATACGCGCTGTATTTCATGTTTTTCACCATGGCGTCCGTCGGCCTGCCCGGAACATCGGGCTTCGTGGGCGAGTTTCTGGTGCTGCTTGGCGCATTCAAGGCGAATACATGGGTTGCGTTCTTTGCCGCCACCGGCGTGGTGCTTGGCGCGGCGTACATGCTGTGGCTTTATCGCCGCGTGGTGTTTGGCGAAATAGGAAGCGAGCATGTCCGCGCGATGCTGGATATGAACGTGCGCGAGAAGGTGATTTTCATTCCCATCGTCGCCCTTGTGATCTGGATCGGCCTTTATCCGCAGCCCTATCTGAAGGCGATGGAGCCGTCACTTAATCAACTCATCAAACAAGTCGAGGTGAAGCCATGAACGCCATGATCGGTGATATCAGCATGGCCGCGCTGCCGGTGATAATGCCAGAGCTGTATCTCTGTCTGGTGGCGATGGCGCTGCTTGTGTATGGCGTGTATCGCAAACCTGCCGCCTATAACATGATGTGGCTGGGCGTGGTGGCACTTGCCGGCGCTGCTTATCTTGTCGTTTGTAAGCATAACGGCGCACAAACGGTGCTGAACGGCATGTTCCATGTCGATGGTTTTACCCTGTTTGCCAAACTGCTCATTCTCGGCAGCGCCGCGCTGGTGCTCATCATGGCATCGGACTGGCTGCATGTGCGCGGCCGGCCTTTTGAATTTGTGATCCTCAAGCTCTTTGCTGTGCTTGGTATGCTGCTGATGGTCTCGGCGAATGATCTGCTCGCACTTTACATGGCGCTGGAAATGTCCAGCCTCGCACTTTACGTGCTTGCTTCTTTCAGCCGCGACACAGTGAAATCCAGCGAGGCGGGCCTTAAATATTTCATGCTTGGCGCGCTCGCCTCCGGCATGATGCTGTTTGGCATGTCGCTGGTCTACGGCTTTGCCGGCACCACCTCGTTTGATGCGCTAGGCAGCGCCTTTGCCAGCGGCGATATTTCCAAAGGCATCATCGTTGGTATGATTCTCATCATCGTTGGTTTCTGCTTCAAGCTTTCGGCAGTGCCGTTTCATATGTGGACGCCGGATGTGTATGAGGGCGCGCCAACACCTGTGACTGCCTTTTTCGCCACCGCGCCGAAAATCGCTGCCATGGTGCTGTTTGCACGCCTGCTGCTGGATCCGTTTGTGTCGCTTTTCGACCAGTGGCAGCAGGTGGTGGTTGCTGCTTCGGTGCTCTCGATGCTGGTCGGCGCGCTTGCCGCCATCGTGCAGACCAATATCAAACGCCTGCTGGCCTATAGCTCGATTGGTCATGTCGGCTTCATACTGATGGCGCTTGCGACCGGCACGCAGTCTGGCGTGCAGGCGATGCTGATCTATCTCAGCGTGTATATTTTCATGAGCGCGGGCATGTTTGGCTGCGTGATGCTGATGAAGCGCGGCGGCCACGCGGTGGAGGACATTAAAGACCTCTCCGGCCTGTCGCAAACTCATCCGCTGATGGCGATTGCTATTTCCATTTTCATGTTTTCAATGGCGGGCATCCCGCCGCTGGCTGGCTTTTTCGGCAAAATGTTTGTGATTATTGCGGCGGTGAACGCCGGGCTGGTGTGGCTGGCGGTCGTCGGTGTGCTCTCCAGCGTGATTGGCTGCTACTACTACATCAAAGTGGTGAAGGTGATGTATTTTGATGAGCCGGCATGGGGCTTTGATAAGCCGCAGACGCGCTGGTTGCCGCTGGCCTCCGGCCTTGGCGCGGCGGTGACGTTTCTGTTTTTCCTGCTGCCATCGCCGCTGATCGCTCAGGCGAAAATCGCAGCAACCGTTCTGGTGCCCTAATATGCCAAGCAGCAAAGCAAGGCCGGTCTCTAACCTTCTCAATGATTACCACCTGCTGTCGTTTGATTCGCTTGATTCCACTAACGAAGAGGCCAAAAGGCTGGCACGCAGCGGCACTGGCCACGGCGCGGTTATCTGGGCGAAAAAGCAGACCGCGGGCAGAGGGCGCATGGGACGCGAGTGGGTATCAGAGGAAGGCAACCTGTTTGTTTCGGTGCTGCTGAAGCCAGAAAAGCCGCTTGCGCTGTTTTCTGAACTTTCTTTTGTAGCGGCCTGCGCGGTGCATGAAACCCTTGAGGCCATTGTGCCAGACCCAGCCGAGCTTGCCTGCAAATGGCCGAATGACATTCTGCTTTCAGGCAAAAAACTTGGTGGCATTTTACTTGAGTCATTTCAGGGCGGCGAAACGGGCGAGAGCTGGGTGGTGGTGGGTGTTGGCGTGAATGTCGATAGCTACCCGGATGATGCGGAGTTTCCTGCCACCTGCCTGACCAAAGCTGGTGTGGAGCTGGTGAGCGCCAAGATTATCCTATCGCGCTTCATTCATCATTTTATTGAATATTACAACGAGTGGAATGCCGGCGGCTTCGCGCGCATCCGCACGCACTGGCTGAATGTAGCGTGGAACATGAAAAAACCAGTCGTCGCCCGCCTGCCAGACCGCGAGCTAGAAGGCATCGCGGAAACCATCGACGAACATGGCAACCTTGTGCTCAGGCTGGAAGATGGCAAGCGCCAATATATTCGTGCGGCGGATATTTTCCCGGCGGAGGTGTGATGCTGCTCGTCATTGATGCTGGTAATACCAATGTTGTGTTTGCCGTGTTTAACGGCGATACGCTGCTTGGCCAGTGGCGCATTTCGACGGACCCCAAGCGAACCGCTGATGAATATGGTGTGTGGCTGACGCAGGTCATGGCGCATGAAAAGCTTAACCCGGCGGCGGTGAAAGGGGCGGTGCTATCCTCGGTGGTGCCGCAGGCGATTTTTGACCTGCGCCAGCTGGCGCGGCGTTACTTTGGCTGCGAGCTGATGGTGATTGGCGATCCGCGCCTGCACCTTGATCTGGGTATTTCGGTCAACATCGATAACCCGCGCGAAGTGGGGGCGGATCGGCTGGTGAACAGCTTTGCCGCCTGGCGCAAATACCGGCAGGATCTCATCGTCATCGATTTCGGCACCGCCACGACCTTTGATGTGATCAATAGCAAAGGCGATTATCTCGGCGGCGTGATTGCTCCGGGCGTGAATCTTTCCCTCGATGCGCTGCACCGCGCCGCCGCGAAACTACCCAATGTGGCGATTCAGCCGCCGGGCAGCGTGATCGGTAAAAACACCACCCACGCCATGCAATCCGGCATTTACCATGGCTATGCGGGCATGGTGGAGTCGCTGGTTTCAAAAATCATGAAGGAGCACGGCGCAGCGATGAAAGTGATCGCCACCGGCGGCCTCGCCTCGCTTTATGCCAAAGCCTGCCCCTCGATTGCCTCCGTGGAGCCGGATTTGACGATTCTGGGCTTAAAAGAGCTCTATGAAATGAATCGTGCTGTTGGCTAGTGCTTGTGACGAGTGAAAAAACAAGTTATTCATCAATCACAAAAAAATACTAACCACTAGCAAAAGCCACCAACACCATCATGACAAACTTCGACTTCTCCAAACACCACGATGATCTTCTGTTTGTGCCGCTTGGCGGCTCAAATGAAATTGGTATGAACCTCAACCTTTATCACTATCAGGGTAAATGGCTGATGGTGGATTGCGGGATTGGTTTTGCAACCGATTATCTGCCGGGCGTCGAGATTGTGGTGCCGGATGTGTCGTTTGTTTCTGAAATCAAAGACCAGCTGCTTGGTCTTGTGTTGACCCACGCGCACGAAGACCACCTTGGCGCGGTGCCCTATATCTGGCGCGAGTTTGAATGCCCGATTTACGCCACACCCTTTACCAGCGCATTTCTCAAGCACAAACTCGCCGAGATGGGGCCGGGTAAAAAACCCAAAGTGACCGAGCTGAAACCCGGCAGCAAACTCGAGCTTTCGCCGTTTTCGCTGGAGCTGGTGGATCTCACCCATTCGATTCCTGAAATGCAGGCGGTGGCGATTACCACGCCCAAGGGGGTGGTGATGCATACCGGTGACTGGAAATTTGATGCCGCGCCGATGATCGGCCCCGTTTCAGATTACGAGACGCTGAGGAAATATGGTGATGGCAAGGTGCTCGCCATGGTGTGTGACTCCACCAACGTGTTTGTCGAAGGCGAGTCCGGCTCAGAAGGCGAAGTTCGCAAGCATTTAATCGATGTCATCAAAGACTGCCCGCAGGCGGTGATTGTTTCAACCTTTGCCTCCAACCTCGCGCGCGTCGCGTCCATTTTGATGGCGGCCAAAGAAGCGGGCAGGGTGGTGGCGCTGGCTGGCCGCTCGCTGCACCGCGTCGTGGCTGCGGCGAAAGAAAGCGGCTATCTCCACGAAGACACCGAGTTCGTGGATGAAAAAGAAGCCGCCAGCATTCCGCGTCAGGATTTACTCATCATCTCCACCGGCTGTCAGGGCGAGCCGCGTGCAGCGCTCACGCGTATTGCCAGAGGCGAACACCCCAATATCCGCGTGTTGCCCGGCGATACGGTGATTTTTTCCTCGCGCAAAATTCCCGGCAATGAATCGCGCATCAACTGGGTGAAAAACCAGCTCACAAAAAAGAAAGTCGAGATTATTACTGATCGCAGCTTCTTTATCCACGTCTCCGGCCACCCCGCGCGCGAAGAATTAAAACGGATGTATGAGCTGGTGCGCCCGCAGATTGCGATCCCTACCCACGGCGAAGCGCAGCATCTGCATGAACATGCTAAACTGGCGAAAAGCCTTGGTGTGAAAGAAACGGTGGAGGCGCATAACGGTGCGATTGTCTGGCTGGAGCCGGGCGAGGCAAGCATCATTGGCAGCGTCGATTCGGGCTACATCGCCATTGACGGCACCTCGATGATTCCAACCGATGGCGATGTCATCCGCACGCGCCGCCGCCTGCGTGATGAAGGGGCGGTGTTTGTGTCCGTAGCGCTTGGCCAGCAGGTTCAGGTGCAGCTTTCTGCCCCGGGCGTGCTGGACAGCAAGGAAGATGCCGAGTTTCTTGAAGAATGGCGCGCCTTCGCCGAGGATGTGGTCATGCGCGCGAAAACCACCTCGGATGCCAAGCTCAGCGAGGAAATCCGCGTGGCGCTACGTCAGCTGATCAAGCGCGAGCTGGAGAAAAAACCGCATATTGATGTGCAGCTATTCAGGCACTAACGGCTGACGCCGGAAGCCATTTTCTGCCGCTGTTCTTCCAATTGTTGTTGGAACAGCTTGGAAACTTCCTCGGCCTTCCCCGGAGAATTGGTGGCTTGCTCTTTGCCTGCCGTGTAGCCCTGCGCAAAGGCCATGTTGGCGACATTCACTACATCCTGACCGCTGACCTGCGCCCCCTCGCGGCCTTTGACGACACCACTCACCGCGCCAGCCAGCCCACCGACGGTAATGCCGGCATTAAGCCCAAGAAATGCACCCATCAAAGTGCTTGCGGCCACCGCGCCTTCGACAAAGATGGGCGCCATGAGTGGTATCGCGACAAACGAGCTGGCAATGCCAAAGCCGGCAAGGCCAGCCAATGCGCCACTCGCTGCGCCGATCGCAGTAGCAACAACGCCAACTACCAGCGCGCCTCTCAAAAAGCCTCTTACGCCATCTGCAACAGATTTTAAAAATGATTTCTTGTGTTCCATGGCTATCGTTGCACCCCATAATTATGAGAAGTTTCACG
Source organism: Alphaproteobacteria bacterium (assembly GCA_033763775.1). Lineage (GTDB taxonomy): Bacteria > Pseudomonadota > Alphaproteobacteria > Rickettsiales > SXRF01 > JAJTHB01. The sequence continues at coordinate 15,014 of JANRJW010000011.1, forward strand.
CCGCGCCATCTCGCGGGCGCAGTGGCTGCATTCTTTTTCTGCTGCGGCGTCTTTTGGCGCTTCAAAACCTTGCTGTGATGTTGATTGTCCCAGCTGTAGATCCCGGATGAGATTAGTCTCGCGTGCAATCGCATAGCCTTCCGCTTCCACGCGCGCCATTTCTGCGGTCAGGCGATTAGTATGCTTGCGTACATCCGACACGGCACCCAGCGTGCCGCCCACCATCAGCGACACTGCGCCAAGCCAGCTTCCCAGCATGAAGTTACCCGCGGCCGAAAGCCCCGGCGCAATACCGCTGGCTAGAGTTGCGCCCGCACCTACCGCCGCCAGACCCGAAGTTATTGCAAAGCCGGCGAGCAGAATGCCTGCGGTGATAATCAGCCCTTTGCCAAAACCGCTGCCGGCGGCCTTGATGGTGCCGGACCAAAGTTTTCTGCCGACACGCTTCAGCATGGCGTTATATTCACTTTCCACACGCTCAGGTATGCCCATGCCGGCCGCGCCAAACGTGCCCTTGGCAGGGTCATACATCGACTGGTCGCCGATCATTTTAACCACATAGTCCCAGCTCTGGCCGGCTCGCTTGGATAAGCCGTCTTCGAGGTTGCTGTTGCCTGTGAATTTAGTCAGTAGCGACATGAGAGCTTTCTATTGTGGGGTGGCACGGGTGTGGTCAAAGCTCAGCAGCGTTCGCTGAGCAGCCGGAAGTACTTTGTCGCGCCAGTGCGTTTGAGAAACAGGCGAGTTTTTCTCCGCCATGTAATCCGGCACAACGGATGTAGCAATCGCTTCCGTTTTGCAGTTTTCTTTGTTGTTTAGTTTTTCTTCAACCGTTTTTCCCGCCTCAATCTGGTCTTCCTTCACCAGCTGGTGTGCTCTGGTTCCAATCAAACCTTTAAATAACAAGTCGGTTTTATCAAAAATCTTGCGGAAAAAGTCGCGGTTCAGTCCATAAGTTGCGCCGAGCGCACCGAGCGTTGTGGTGGACGCCAGTGTAATACCTGTATAGCCAATTGAATGAATTGCTGCTTCACCCAGCACATGCCCAAGCATCAGCCCCGCTGGCCCAGCAGCACCGCCAATCGACAGGGCAAGCCCGATCGCCGCGCCCACAGCAAGGCCAATTAAAGCAACTTTCCAGAAAGCAAGGCTGTTGAATTTCACCGGCTTTAGTTTTGCATAGTGCGATTTACGATATTGGTTTTCGTCTTCATTCGCGGCTGCCTGAATTTCGCGCAATTTTGCTTTGTTCTGATTTGGCTGACCAGAGATCATTTCTTTGACTTCACCGATCTCTTCCTTCATCTCGGCAACCTTGCCATCCATCATTGTGCGCAGCCTTGCCTCAAGCAGCCTTGTCTGTGCAGCGCCGCTGCCAACAATATGCCCGACCTCACTGAATTCCTGATAGCCTTTGGTCACGCCAATGCCGGTGAATAATGCTACCGCCAGATATGGCACCACTCCTGTGAGTGGCACGCTGGCAACCGCAAGTGCTCCTATCAGCACCGCCCCAACAATCGTGCCGACCAGACCGCCGATTATTGCGCCACCAAGTTTACCCTTAACGCCGCCCTTGTAGGACTCCCACCAACCGACATGGTAGTACGGACCCTCGTCATTGGGTGACTCGCCGTTTTTGATTTTCTTTTCTAATTCAAGATGTTTCTCGGTATCCATCTGCGTGCGCCAGTCTGCAAGAATTCTTTTGCTACTTTTTGAGTTTACTCTATTTTGTCGCTATCGAAAGTGAAACTTTTATGACAGCTTTTGCAATTATTCATAAAAATCATTACTTTAACAAATAAGACAAATTGATGAACGAGGGGTTATGTCCTGGCTGATGGCGCTATTTACCTTCCTGAATGCGTGGTGGATTACGCTGTTTATCACCGTGCCGATGTGTATCGAAACCGGCGGCAAAGAATCAAACCTGGATTACGACGCCGCGCCAAAGCGCATCCACTGGCGGAAAATTCTTTGGCTTAACAGCCTGATTGCCGCGGGTGCCACGCTGCTGCTTGCGCTGGTGATTGAAAGTGGCATAGTGCAGGTTCGCTAAATCACAGGGACTCAACCATGAAACTTTCCGGGCTTCTTCTTCCTCTCATTAAAGAAAACCCCTCCGAGGCGCAGATCGCCTCCCACCGGCTGATGCTGCGTGCGGGGATGGTTCGCCAGCTTGCCGCCGGTATCTATAACTGGCTGCCGCTGGGGCTTCGTGTGCTTCGAAATATTGAGCAAATTGTGCGCGAGGAAATGGATAAATCCGGCGCGCAGGAGCTGCTGATGCCCACCTTGCAACCCACCGATCTGTGGAAAGAATCTGGCCGCTATGACGCGCTCGGTAAGGAAATGCTGCGCTTTCCCGACCGCGCGGAGCGCGAGCTGCTCTACAGCCCCACCTGCGAAGAAGTCATCACCGATATCGCCCGCCAGAACATTCGCAGCTATCGCGATGCGGGCAAAAACCTTTACCAGATTCAGTGGAAATTCCGCGATGAGATTCGTCCGCGTTTCGGCGTCATGCGCGGCCGCGAGTTCCTGATGAAAGATTCCTATTCTTTCGACATTGATTATGAGGGCGCCAAGCGTCACTACAACCTGATGTATGATACGTATCTGCGCATTTTCGCGCGCATGGGGCTGACAGCGGTGCCAGTGCGTGCGGATTCCGGGGCGATCGGCGGCGATCTGTCGCATGAGTTTCATGTCATCGCCGACACCGGCGAAAGCGCGCTTTATTACGATGCTGCTTTTGACGACATCCGCTCCGGTAAAGTGACCATGACCACCGAAGAAATGCGCGCACTCTACGCCGCTGCTGATGAGCAGCACAAGCCCGCTGAGTGCCCCATCCCCAAAGAAAAACTACGCGAAGCGCGCGGCATAGAGGTGGGGCATATTTTCTATCTCGGTAAAAAATATTCCGAAGCGCTTGGCGCCAAAGTGGTGAATAAAGATGGGCAGGAAGTGGTGCTGGAAATGGGCTGCTATGGCATTGGCGTGTCGCGCCTCGTGGGCGCGGTGATTGAGGCAGGTCACGATGAAAACGGCATTATCTGGCCAGAATCGGTCGCGCCTTACAGGGTTGGTTTGATTAATCTGCGTGTGGGTGATAGCGCCTGCGACAACATCTGCGGCGAGATTTACAGCAAACTTGCCGGCGATGTGCTCTATGATGATACCGACGCGCGCGCCGGCGAAAAATTCGCGCGCATGGATTTGATTGGCCTGCCGTGGCAAGTGGTGGTGGGACCCAAAGGCGCTGAAAAAAATGTGGTGGAACTCAAAAACCGCAAAACCGGCGAAAAACAGGAACTATCCGTTGAAAGTGTGCTTTCGCAGCTAGTGAGGTAGCGCGTGCTCTCGGCCTTCGAACGCAAAATTGCTTTTCGCTATCTGCGTGCGCGCAGGCAGGAGAGCTTTATATCCATCATTGCGATGTTCTCGCTGGTGGGCATTGCGCTTGGTGTCGCCACGCTGATTGTGGTGCTGTCGGTGATGAATGGCGTGCGGGGCGAGCTGATTAAATCCATCATCGGCCTCGAGGGGCATATCACCGTTTCTTCCCGCCAGGGTGCGATCAGCGACTATGATGCGCTCGCGGCTAAGCTGCGCGAGGTGCCGGGTGTGGTGAGCGCGGTGCCAAAAATCGAAGGCCAGATCATGGCGTCGTATCGCGGTATGTCGACCGGCGCGCTGGTCTCTGGCTACCGCTTGAATGATCTTCTGGAGCATACGTTCATCGGTCAGAAGCTGGTGGCGGGAGAGGCGGGGGGTGTGTTGATTGGTAGCCGCATGGCCGAGCGCATGGGGCTTTCTATCGGTGATGAGATTCTGCTTATTTCACCCGAAGGCAGGCAAACGGTGGTGGGCATGGTGCCGCGCGTTAAATCATACCCGGTGGGGGGTATCTTTACCATTGGCATGTTTGCTTATGATAACAGCCTGATTGTGCTGCCCTTTGACGAAGCGCAGCTTTATTTCAAGCTGAAAGGTGAGCAGCAGGACAGCGCCAGCCAGATTGAAATCATCACGAACAACCCTGAGGCCGCGCCGCTCCTTGCGCGCCAGATACGCGCCGAGCTTGGCGATGGCTTTCGTTTGCATGACTGGAAAAATTCTAACAGCCATATTTTTCAGGCAGTCATCGTGCAGCGTAATGTCATGTTTTTGATACTCATGCTGATCATACTGGTTGCCAGCTTCAACATCATCTCCAGTCTGATCATGCTGGTGCGCGAAAAGGGGCGCGATATCGCTATCCTGCGCACGATGGGCGCACCGCGCCGCTCGATCATGAAGATTTTTATCGCCTGCGGCGCCAGTGTGGGTGTGGCGGGCACTTTAATTGGCGTGGCGCTAGGGCTGCTCATTGCCTTTAACACGGAGAATATTCAGCGCTCGCTGGAATCGATGATGGGGCACAAGCTGCTCGCCGACGAGCTGTATTTTCTTTCGCACCTGCCGTCCAAGGTTGATGGTAGCGAGGTGATGATGGTGGTAGCAATTGCACTTTTGCTCTCGCTCATTGCGACCATTTATCCGGCGCGCCGTGCAGCAACGATGAGCCCGGTAGAGGGGCTGCGCTATGAGTGAAGTGCTTAAATTAAAACACATCACCCGCACCTACCATCAGGCGGATAAAACATTAGAAGTGCTGCGCGGCGTGAATCTCGAGCTGAAGGCAGGCGAGGTGGTGGCGCTGGTCGGCCCCAGCGGCAGTGGTAAAAGCACATTGCTGCAAATCGCTGGTTTGCTTGATAATCCCACCTCCGGGCAGGTGATGCTGGCGGGGCTTGATATGAGTAAAGCCAGCGATGGCGAGCGTACGGCCGCACGCCTCAAGCATATCGGCTTTGTGTATCAATTTCATCATTTGCTGCCGGAATTTTCTGCGCTTGAAAACATCACCCTGCCGCAGATGATGCAGGGAGTGCGGGAAAGTGAGGCAAACCAGCAAAGCGAGATGTTGCTGGCGACGCTGGGTCTTTCCCAGCGCGCATCCCACCGCCCGGCTAAACTTTCCGGCGGCGAACAGCAGCGTGTGGCGATTGCCCGCGCATTGGCAGGGCAGCCGGCTCTTTTGCTAGCCGATGAACCCACCGGCAATCTCGACCAGCATACGGCCGAGGAGGTGTTTTCACTGCTGATGAAGCTGGCGCACGAGCGAAAACTTGCGGCGCTGATTGCCACGCATAATCTGGATCTTGCCCGGCGCATGGATCGCATGGTGCGGCTCGAAGACGGTGTGCTGAAATGACGGCGCCCGCCTTCATTCACCTGCGCGTACACAGCGCCTATTCGCTGCTTGAAGGCGCGATTCACATCAAAGAGCTGGTGAAATGGGCGAAAGCAGAGGCCATGCCCGCAGTTGCCATCAGTGATCACGGCAACCTGTTCGGTTCGCTTGAATTCTCACTCGCGGCGATGGATGCCGGCATCCAGCCGATTATGGCGACGATACTTTATCTCGAACCGCATCAGGAAGGGCGCGCGGGGCACCACGCAAAGCCCGACCAGCTTCTTGCCATTGCTAAAAACGAGGCGGGCTGGAAAAATCTGATCGCGCTTTCCAGCCTTTCTTACATGGAGCCAGCAGGCGGGCACGCACCGCTGCTTTCCATGGCACAGCTGGCGGTGCATACTGAGGGGCTGATCATACTCACCGGGGGTATCTACGGCGCTGTGGGCAAAAGTCTGCTCGCCGGCCGCGATGCACAGGCCGAGGCGCAGCTAACCGAGCTTGCTTCTCTTTTTCCCGGCCATCTCTATATCGAACTGATGCGCCACGGCATGGCCGAGGAGCGCCAGATCGAAAGCCGCCTACTAGAGCTTGCTTACCAGCATCACCTGCCGATTGTTGCAACAAACGATGCCTATTTCATGCGCGAAGAGCAGTTTGAGGCGCATGATGCATTTCTATGCATTGCCGATGGCAGCTATGTCAGCGAGGATAACCGCCGCCGCCTCACCCCCCAGCATCGCCTGAAAACACCCGGCGAGATGGTGCAGCTTTTTGCTGATGTGCCGGAGGCACTCGCAAGCAGCGTGCAGATTGCGCGGCGCTGCTCATTTGTGGCGACCAGCCGCGCGCCGATGCTGCCCAGTTTCACCCGCGAGGGCATGAGCGAAGCCGACTTGCTGCGCCAGGAAGCGCGCCGAGGCCTTGCTGAACGCATCCAGCAGCATGCCATCACCCATACCGCGCCCTATCAGGAGCGGCTGGAATTTGAGATCGAAACCATCATCAAGATGAAGTTTCCCGGTTACTTCCTCATCGTTTCGGACTTTATCAAGTGGAGTAAGCAGCAGGGCATTCCGGTGGGGCCCGGCCGCGGCTCCGGCGCGGGTTCGCTGGTGGCATGGGCGCTGTCCATCACCGATCTTGATCCGCTGCGCTACGGCCTGCTGTTTGAGCGTTTCCTGAATCCGCAGCGTGTGTCGATGCCTGATTTTGACGTCGATTTCTGTCAGGATCGCCGCGAAGAGGTCATCCATTACGTGCAGCAGAAATATGGCCGTGACCGCGTGGCGCAGATTATCACCTTTGGAAAGCTGCAGGCACGCGCGGTGCTTCGCGATGTCGGCCGTGTGCTGCAGATGCCGTATCCGCAGGTGGATCGTATCTGCAAGCTGGTGCCGGCAAACCCGGCTAACCCGGTGACACTCGCTGAAGCGATTGAAATCGAACCAGCGCTTAAAGCCAATATCGAACAGGACGAAACGGTGGCGAGGCTCGTGGATATCAGCCTGAAACTTGAAGGGCTGAACCGCCACGCCTCGACCCATGCGGCAGGGGTGGTGATTGCCGACCGGCCACTGTCTGAACTGGTGCCCATGTATCGCGACCCGAAATCCGATATGCCGGTGGTGCAATATTCAATGAAATATGCCGAAAGCGCCGGGCTGGTGAAGTTTGACTTTCTTGGGCTGAAAACGCTGAGCGTGCTGGTATCTGCGGTGAAGATGATCGCAGCTAAAGGTGTTGCTATTGACCTGCTGAAATTACCAGAAGGTGACGTTAAAACTTATGCGCTGCTAGGCAAGGGCGATGCGGTGGGCGTGTTCCAGATGGAAAGCGCAGGCATGCGCGACACGCTGAAAAAGCTAAAACCCGACTGCCTGGAAGATTTGATTGCGCTGGTTTCGCTCTATCGCCCGGGGCCAATGGACAATATCCCGACTTACATAGCGCGCAAGCATGGCCATGAAAAACCGGAATATCTTCATCCGCTGCTGGAGCAGGTGCTGAAAGAAACGTTTGGCGTGATTATTTATCAGGAGCAGGTGATGCAGATTGCGCAGCTGCTGGCCGGTTACAGCCTTGGTGAGGCAGACCTGCTGCGCCGTGCGATGGGTAAGAAAATCAAAGCCGAGATGGAAGCGCAGCGCGATATTTTTGTCAGCCGCGCAGTAGAACGCGGCATTCAGAAGGCGCAGGCCAAAAGCATTTTTGATTTGATTGCGAAATTTGCTGAATATGGCTTCAACAAATCCCACGCAGCGGCCTATGCGGTGATTGCCTACCAGACGGCCTACCTGAAAGCGAATCATCCGGTGGAATTCTACGCCGCCACCATGAACTACGACATGCACAACACGGACAAGCTCGGTGTTTTCCGCGAGGATGCTGCACATGCCGGCATTCGTCTGCTGCCGCCGGATATTAACCGCTCACAGGTGCTGTTTTCGGTAGAAGAGGGCGCCATACGCTATGCGCTGGCGGCGGTGCGCAATGTCGGCCCGCAGGCGATGGAGCTGATTGTGCGCGAACGAGATACCCATGGGGGGTATCAGGATATGTATGACGTGATGTCGCGAATTCCCACGGAAGCGATGAATAAGCGCGCTCTTGAGTTTCTCATTAAAGCGGGCGCGTTTGATTCTATTCATGCTAATCGCCGCCAGCTTTATGAAGGGCTGGATATGCTTGTTGCCTATGGTACAAGCCTGCAGCAAGAGCGCGATAGCTCGCAGGTGAGCCTGTTTGGCAGTGCAGCAGGGATGGCCGCGCCCAAGCCCAAATTACCACCGGTTGCTGACTGGTCGGATCTCGAGCGCTTGGAGCATGAATTTTCCGCCATTGGCTTTTACCTCTCCTCTCACCCGCTTTCCGGCTATAGCGCTGCGCTGAAGCGTGCCGGTGTTCTTAGCAGCGCGGATTTCAGACTACGGCTTGATGGCGCGTATAAATCGGTTCGTGTGGCGGGGATTGTGACGGGGCGCAAGTTTAAGGTCTCGGATAAGGGTAGGTTTGCTTTCATCCAGCTATCAGATACGACCGGTGTGTATGAAGTATCAGTGTTTAACGAACAGCTGCTCAGCGAGCAGCGCGACCTGTTGGAAAATGGCAAAATTCTCTGTATCCAGGCTGACGGCAAAGCCGATGAATCCGATGTGCGATTAATCGCACAGAAAATCGAACTGCTCGATGAGCTGCTCATCCGCCAGCAGCAATCGCAGCATTATCGCTCGCAGCTGGCTATCGCCGTCAGCGATATGCAGGCGCTGGCCGCCATCCGCGAACTGCTTGGTGAGCCGCAGCAAGCCGGCGTTACCATCCGCCTGCTCGCCAATCTGCCGCAGGGGCGTGCGGAGATTGATCTGCCGGGCAAATATAATCTCACCCCCGCCAGCCTAGGTAAGCTCAGGCACATCCAAGGGGTTGTATCAGCTGAAGAAATAGCGGCATAAGAGGCGGCTGTTCTTAACGTTTTATTTGCATTTCCCTGCTAAAAACAAGCAGCTAGCAGAATTAAAATAGGTGATATTGCATGCTGCCCATTATCGGCATTGTTGTTACGTTTGTTTGCGTTTTTGGTGTGTATATCGCATCAGGCGGCAAGATTGAGATTATCCTGAAGGCACTTCCTGTTGAGATGGGCATGATCGGCGGCGCTGCGATTGGTGCGTTTCTGGTGGGCAATAAAAGCAATGTCGCCAAGCGCGTTCCCGGTGAGATTGCAAAGGCTTTCAAAGGCGGCAAATGGAAGAAGCAGGACTATAAAGATCTGCTCTGCCTGCTTTTTGCGCTGTGTAAGCTGATGAAATCCAAGGGTCTGATTGCGCTTGAGCAGCATATTGAGAAGCCAGAAGAAAGCAGTATTTTTTCCCAGTACCCAAAGATTCTCAAAGATCATTTCGCGACCGACCTGATCTGCGACACGCTTCGAAGCCTTACGATGGGGCTGGAAAATCCCATGCAGGTCGAAGATCTGATTGATCGCCAGCTGGAAAAACATCATCACGAGGCCTTAGCGCCCGGACACTCCTTGCAGAACATGGCGGATGCGCTGCCTGCGATTGGTATCGTGGCGGCGGTGCTGGGGGTGGTAAAAACCATGGCGAGTATCACTGAGCCGCCGGAAATTCTTGGCAAAATGATTGGTGGTGCGCTGGTGGGCACATTCCTTGGTGTATTCCTTGCATACTGCCTTGTCGGCCCGCTGGCGGTCAAAAATCAGGCGATTCATAACGAAGACCACCAGTTTTACCTGATTATCCGTGATGTACTGGTGGCGCATCTTAAAGGGATGGCGCCGCAGGTTTCTGTGGAGCTTGGTCGCGGCCAGGTGCCGACGCACTATCAGCCCACATTCGGTGAAATTGAAGAAGCGACCGGCAATATCAAAGTAGAATAAAAAAAGCCGGGCGTGCCCGGCTTTTCTCCTGTAGCAATTCTGCCGGATTAGTGACCGGCATGTCCCATGCCGTGCTCTTTGCGAATTTCATCGCGCAGGGCTTTGCGTTCCTCGCGGTGCTTCATGGCAAGATCGCGCTGTTCGGGTGTCATGTTATCAAGTTTTTCCTTGGCTTTTAGCTGGCGTTCGTGATTGCGATGGCGGCGCACTTCTTTCGCTTTGGCTTTTTCTTCAGGGCTCATGCCATCCCATTTTTCTTTCATCGCTTCGTGGCGTTCGGCGCGTTTTTCCATCCGCTTCTGAGTGGCAGCTTTTTTCTCTTCACTACTCATGGCTTCCCAGCGCTGCTGGCGTTCGTCGATGGTAGTCGCTTTGTCTTTTGTCTCTTCCTTAGCGATAGCAGGAGACGGCAAAGCCGCGGGAGCAAGGATTGTAGCAAGCAGCAGCGCTGCAGCAGTATGTTTACGCATATAGCCTCCAGAATGGTTACATTGAACTGGTGCTATAGTAGGCTTGATTAAGTTAACAAGCCAGTGACAAATAATTCATCTTTGTAGTCAGACGGTGCTGACTAAAAATCAGTCGTGCTGAAAATGCTGCGTGTGTAGGGTTTGAAATGCATCGTGCTGGAGGCTTCAAAGGCATCCGCCACAGTAAGAGACGATGCTGAAGCGCCGCTGACATTGGGGGAGCAGGCGCTGGTGCCAAGAAGAAGCAGCATTGCTGCGAGACTAGCGAAGCTGAGCTTGGGTGCAGATGTTGTCATAAGGTTTCTCCTATATACCCGCCCGGGGTATGTGGTTGTCTTGCAGCCACGGGCAGGTCTTGGTGGGTTAACTAGCAGTAGAAATACAGCTTATGGATTGCAAATTATGCTCTGCAGCCATGCAAATTAAACATGGCTTATTTTCTGGCCATGGTATCTTTTAAAAGCTAGAATTTGTTGTTGAGACTCTATAATACCCCGTGGGGGTATTGCTACAAGCTATGCAGTGCGGTGCTATCAATACCTAGCGCCAGACACAGCGCCCGGGCTTTGGTGATGGTTTCTTCCAGCTCCGCTTCAGGCAGCGAATCAGCGACGATGCCGCCGCCGACCTGAAACTCGAACTTCGTCTTATTGATAATGAGTGTGCGAATCACCACTGATAGTTCCGCGCTGCCATCCGCATCCAGCCAGCCAAGCGCGCCGGAATAAACCCCGCGCGCATCCTGCTCCAGCATGGTGCAAAGATTCATGGCGCTGATTTTAGGTGCGCCGGTCATGGAGCCGGGGGGGAAGCAGGCCGCAATGGCCTGAAGCGTTGTCTGATCGCTTCTGAGCTTGCCATGAATGATGCTGGAGAGATGATGAATGGTTGGGTGGGTGGTGAGCGCACAGAGCGCTTCTACCTCAACACTGCCAACCTCACAGCAGCGGGAAAAATCATGGCGCATGAGATCGACAATCATCAGGTTTTCGGCGCGGTCTTTCTCGCTGCGACGCAGGCGTTGGCGTGCTGCTTCATCTTCCTGCGGCGCGGCGCTTCGGCGTGCACTGCCTTTGATGGGTTCACTGGTGATGCGGCCATCGCTGCTGGCACGCAGAAACAGTTCCGGACTTGAAGAAATAATGTGGCAGTCCCCAAGCCGCAGATAAGCGCTGTAAGCCGCGGGGCTGATGCGGCGCAAGCGATCAAACAGTGCCAGCGCGTCGACTGGCTGTGCCCATTCGCCGAAAAATTTTCGGGTGAGATTGGCTTGATAAAGCGTCCCGGCGTGGATGGCATCCAATATGGTTTGCACATGGCCAAGATAGTCACTGCGGCTCATATTCGATCCAAGCGATGATATCGCGGCGGGGCTGTATGGCGTAAGTGGTGTTGGCGAAAGCGGTGCGGCATGCGGCATGCTGCTGTAGCGCACGAGTTTCTGGGCAGCATGATCAAAGACATAGAGGTGGTGAAACTGCATCAGCCATAGATTGGGCAGGCCAAAATCATGCGCCGGCTGGGGTTTTAATTCTTCCAGCGAATGCTTCAGGTCATAGCCGAAATAACCAAACCAGCGTTCGTGGAATGGCTGGGACTGCTTGCTCTGTATCGCTGTGAGTGGCTCAAAATCTTCCGCTTTCAGCTGCTGCTTCAGCCCATGCGCCAGAAAACTCTTCTGGCCAGGAGCAGCGCCGGAGTAAAGCAGCACCCAATAATCCTCATCCACAGCCGCAGCTGCTTCAAGCGGGGACATCCAAGGCAAGGGTTGCGCATGCATCATGGGCTGGATTATAGTCAGGATGGAGAGAATTACATGCGTATTTTATCAAGCCTGCGCTTGTGGCTATCGCAGCTGCTGGCAGGCCGCCGTAGCCGGCCGGAAGATATTCCCCGCAAAATGACCGCGCAGGCGCTGGAGGCGGCGCTGAAAGAAGCCCGGTTTCTTGCGGCGCGGCAGGTGGATGTCAAAAGCCTGTCTCCCGGCGAGCTTCCCGGCCTTCCAAAACGGGCAGATGACCCTGTTGATTAAGGCGTTTCTTGCTGCGGCATGTAGCTGGCATAAAGCGCAAGAACATCCATCATGTTTTTTCCATTGATCGTGGGGCCGGCCTGCGGGTTGCTGGTAATGAGAAAGCGTTGCAGGCCGTCCTGCTCGGCGGGGGCAAGCGCTGCAAGAAAAGCTTTCAGCCCCTCCAGCTGTTTGGGGCTGAGGGTGGGTAGCGGCGCTGCACCCGGCTCGAGCAGCGCGAGCACGCCGGACAAGCGCATGCTGTATGCAGCGGCATCATCAATCAGTTGATGGCATTGGCGGCAATCCAGCGTTAGCGAGCCGACTGGCGCCATCTGACCGGGTGCGGTGGTGCCTTCGCCAGTGCCGGTAATACCGTAAGGGGTGGCAGATAGCTCAAAGCGCGCAAGTTTTGCGGTGCCATCCATCCAGCCTTCTTTTCCCTGATAGCTGACATCAATCGCCTGAGTGAGGGTGCCAAGCGACGCAAGATCCGGCACGGCGAGACGCAGCATGTCATACAGCGATGCTTCATCAATCTGGTTGAGATTCAGCCCAGGGGCAGATCGTTGCAGCATGTCGCGGGCAGTCTCACGCATCGCCTCATCGAGCAAGGTTTGATAAACCGGTGTAAAACGACTGGTGATGCTGAGTGTCAGGCGCGAGTTCTGAAGGTTGTTTTCAAGGCTGTGGTTAATGGCGCCGCTGAGCGCAATATCGTAGGCGTCACTGCGCATCTGAAGCTGACGTAGATCGATAGTAAACGGATCTTTAAGGCTGTGTTTTTCGCGCAGGCCTCTCGCGCTGAAATCGATGGTGGTGGTTTGTTTGCCATAAGCCGACCAGCCTGCGCTGTAGGCGCTTTGCGGTGCCAGCGCGCGAAGATAGAGCTCCACGAGTTTGTCGCCAGCTTTGCTGACTTCGGCCTCTTTTACATTGAAAAAGACATCGACATCACGCGTGGCATTGTCGCTGAGTGATGTCTGCGCGCGCAGTGATAGTCCCTGAAAAGCTGAAAGCATTTCGCCAGAGTTGGTGTCGCTGTAGCTGGAAGCTGGAAATTCACAGCGGATAGATTCGAAAGCAGGGGCGGGGAGCGCCTCACTGCGCGCCATCAGCATCAGAGAGGAAATGAGAGGCTGTGCGTGTTTGAGAGCAAGGTCGCATGTGCTGTCGCCGCTGGGTTTCGATATGGAGGAATCTTTTTGCCCGCCAATATCATTCATGCTGGTGATCGCGCCGGATAGAGTCGCTGTAAAGCGATCCGCTAGCAGATTAGAACGCAGCTTGAGCTCGCCGCTGAGGCGTGATTCATGCTGCCACTGGGGCAAAGTGCCACCTGAAGCGGCCGCTTCAGCGGGTGCGAATTTTTCTAATAAGCTATCGATGCGGCCGCTCGCGCGAGGGTTTTCAAGCACCAGCTCAACCGCCAGCGGATAGCCGCTGATGCGCATGGCATCATAGCTGATAGCGACGCCCTGCGCCGCCAGCTGCTGCACGGTTTGCTCAGCTGTTTTTGAAAAATGCTTGGCCTGCTGCTGCCATAGATAGTAATGGCCGCCGGCAGCTGCGCCTGCAATCAGGAGTGTGGAGATAAGCAGTGGGCGGCGTAAAGACATAAACAAACCCCTGATGATTATTGCCAGCGAATGGCGTTGGCTTCGGTGTAGTTCTGCTGGTCTTTAATAATGTGCTCTTTGAGCGCAATAGTGTCAGCGGCCTGCCAGCTGGCGGCAACCCCCTCAATGCGGTTGATACCCACCAGCGGCCACAGCGCATTGGTAATAAACACGCTCTGGGCGCTCTCCAGCTCGGCAAGCACGGCGCGAACCTCCTTCACCGGATAAGGCGAAAGCCGCATGACGGCGGCGCGCATCGAGCCTTCCAGCACCCCGCAGGAAAGCATCGGGGTGTAAAGCACACCGTCTTTCAGCCAGAACAGATTGCCGGAGCTGGTTTCGCACAGCATACGGTCGCGGTTGAGCAGCAGCGCATCAAACGCGCCTTTTTCAGTTGCTTCGATGCGTGCCAGCGTGGCGTTTAAGCCCTGGCAGAGCTTGTATTGCACCGGCATGGACTCTGCGGTGATTTTTTCATAGGCGCTGATAATCAGGCTGGCACTTTCCGGCGCGGGTGGCGGCGGCGGCATGGTCTCAACTACAACCGTCGCGCCCGCTTTGGGATGTTTGGAATCCGGCAGATAGCCACGGCTACCGATACCGCGTGTCACCTGAATGCGAAGCACGCCATCCTTCAGCTGGTTTTCTTTGAGCAGGCGGCGCGATTGTTCATGCAGCTGGTGCAGGTTTGCGCTGATTTTAATCGCATGCAGCCCCTTGCGCAGCCGTTCCATGTGCCAGTCAAACTGGTAGGGCACGCCGGAGGTCACCGCAATGGTTTCAAACACGCCATCACCGAAGCGAAAACCGCGATCTTCAAAGGAAATCGTTGCTTTTTCGCTGTCTAAAAGCTTGTTGTTGATAAAAACGTAAGGCATAAGGGCATTAAGAGCGATTTCATGAAAAACTCAACGGTTATCTTAGGCCTTGGCAGCAATGTCGGCGACCGCATGGCCTACCTGAATCAGGCGATTCGTCTGCTGGCAAAACTTGGGCGGTTAAGCGCACGTTCACCGATTTATGCATCCAGTGCGCTGCTACCAGCGGGCGCACCGCCATGGTGGGACAAGCCATTTCTAAATATGGCAATCAGCCTTGAAACAGCGCTTGCGCCCCATGCGCTGCTTGCTGAGGTCAAGCGTATCGAATCACAGATTGGCAGGAAACAGCGTGGCACATGGTCGCCGCGAGAGATTGATATCGATCTGCTGGCCTTCGCGCAGCAGGTGATGACGAGCGATGAGCTCACCCTGCCGCATCCCGGTTTGCTTGAGAGAGATTTTGCGCTGCTGCCCTTTGCGGATATTGCGCCGGATTGGGTGCTTGATGGTACGCCAGCGCGCGAGATTGCTGCGCGAAAGCTTTTTCACCTGCCGCGCTATCAGCCGCCCAAAACAAAGCTGGTGGGCATTCTCAACATCACGCCCGATTCTTTTTCGGACGGTGGGCTTTACCACCAGCCTGATGCGGCATTTGCGCGCGCGCTGGCGCTGGTGGAAGAGGGGGCGGTGGTGGTGGATATCGGCGCGGAATCCACGCGCCCGGGCGCAGTCCCCATCAGCCATGAGGTGGAATGGCAGCGGCTTTCGCCGGTGCTGGAAAAGCTGCTGATGGCGCCGGTTTCCATCAGTATTGACACGCGTCATCCAGAAACCGCGCGCAAGGCAGCTGCGCTGGGCGTGGCATGGGTGAATGATGTTTCGGGCTTTGCTTCGGATGCGATGATCGATGCCATAGCGGGCAGCCAGTGCCGGCTCGTAGTGATGCACTCACTGAGCGTGCCCGCCGACCGTGCGCTTGTGATGGAGTCTGAAAATGTTACCCATGATTTGCTTGAGTGGGCACATACCCGCATGGGGTATCTCACCTCGCGGGGTATTGAGCGGGATCGTATCATCATCGACCCGGGCATCGGCTTTGGCAAAACGCTAGAGCAGAACTGGGAGATTATCCACCATGCTGAGGCATTTGCTTCGCTCGGTGTGGAGGTGCTGATTGGCCATTCGCGCAAATCGTTTCTAGATGTGCCACCAGAAAAACGTGATGATGCCACGCTTGCCGTCTCGCGCATGCTGGTGGATAAACAAATTAACTACCTCCGCGTGCATGACGTTGCCGCCCATCGGAGTTTGTTATGATCAGCCCAGTTGAACAATTCCTCAGCCGCCTGCATCACCCAGCGCTTGCGCAGATTGATCTTTCGCTAGATCGCATGCACCGGCTGCTTGCCATGCTGGGCTCTCCGCAGCTTCGACTGCCCCCGGTGATTCATGTGGCGGGCACCAATGGCAAAGGCTCGCTGCTGGCGAATCTTAAGGCAGTGTTTGAGGCGGCGGGCTACAAGGTGCATCGCTACACCTCACCGCACCTTGTCCATTTCCGCGAGCGTATTGTGCTGGCCGGAAAAGAAATCACCGACGATCACCTGATGCGGCTTCTAAAGCATGCCAGCCCAATGCTGCAGCAGCAACCAGCGACATTTTTCGAAGCCACCACAGCACTGGCTTTTCTGGCATTTGCCGAGCAGAAAGCCGATGTGCTGCTGCTGGAAACCGGCATGGGCGGGCGGCTGGATGCCACGAATGTGGTCGCCAAACCGATCCTGACCGCCATCACGCCGATTTCCTTTGACCATATGGAGTTTCTGGGAAATACCACCGCAAAAATCGCTGGTGAAAAAGCGGGCATTATCAAGCAGGGTGTGCCTTGCGTGATTGGACGCCAAGAGGCAGAAGCGCTTTCGGTGTTTGAGCGTGTGGCGGCAGAAAAACATGCATCGCTTTACCGCATGAACCACGAGTGGTCGCATGAAAACGGGGTCTACAGATCCGTGAGGCGCCAGCTTGCCTTCACGCCCTCGCTGGTGGGCGATTACCAGTTTGATAATGCCGCGACCGCCATTGCCTGCCTCGACCAGCTACCGCAGTTTCACATCTCTGACGCACATATTCAGGAAGGGCTTTCTAAGGTGGTCTGGCCGGCGCGCCTGCAGCGACTTGCGCTGCCGCAGTTGCCGCCGCATGTCGAGCTTTGGCTCGATGGCGGCCATAACGCGCAGGGCGGGCAGGTGCTTGCTGATTGGCTGGCTAAAAATCAGAGCTGTGAGTATCACCTCATCTGCGGTATGATTAAAGGTAAGGACGCTGCGGCTTTTCTGCGTCCCGCTCAGCCCTACACCGCTTCGCTTACCGCCATTTCTATTCCCGCCGAGCCGAACACGCAGCCGCCAGAGCAGCTTGCAGAGGCGGCGCGCCAGCTTGGCTTTCAAGCAGCAAGCGCCGAAAGCCTTGAAAAAGCGTTGCAAGCCGCCATCAGCCGTGCGACAAAACCAGCCAGAATTGTCATTTGCGGCTCGCTTTACCTTGCGGGAAAGGTGCTCGCGCAACTGGAGAAAAACAATGCAAACCATCATTGAAAAAGCATGGGAAGAACGCGCTTCCCTAGGGGTGACGGCGCAAGGCGAAATCCGCGATAGCGTGGAGCAGGTGCTGCAGGCGCTTGATAAGGGCGAGCTGCGCATCTGCGAGAAAAAAGATGGCGTCTGGAAGGTGCATCAGTGGCTGAAAAAAGCGGTGCTGCTGTCCTTCCGCCTGAACGAAAACAAGATGATGGACGGCGCATGGGACAAAGTTGCGCTTAAATTCGCGCATTGGGACGCCAACCATTTTCGCGCGGCAGGCTTTCGCGCAGTGCCGGGCGCCGTGGTGCGCCGTAGTGCCTATATTGCTAAAGATGTGGTGCTGATGCCCAGCTTTGTGAATGTGGGTGCGTATGTGGGCGAGGGAACAATGGTCGATACCTGGAGCACGATTGGCTCCTGCGCACAAATCGGTAAACATTGCCATATCTCCGGCGGGGTTGGCATTGGCGGTGTGCTGGAACCGCTGCAGGCAAACCCGGTGATTATCGAGGATAACTGCTTCATTGGCGCGCGCTCGGAAGTGGCAGAAGGCGTGATTGTTGAAGAGGGATCGGTGATCTCGATGGGCGTGTTCCTTGGCGCCTCCACCAAGATTGTCGACCGAGCTACCGGCGAGGTAAGCTATGGCCGCGTGCCTGCTTACTCCGTGGTGGTGCCGGGCACATTGCCGGGCAAAAACCCGTCAGATCCGTCGCTTGCCTGCGCGGTGATTGTCAAACGCGTGGATGAAAAAACGCGCAGCAAAACCAGCATCAATGAGCTGCTGAGAGCTTAAATAAGCTGCTCAGCTGCCTTCTGCTGCGATTTAATGGCTTTACTAAGCACACCAATCTGAGTTTTATTTTTTTCCAGAGCAGTATCAAAAGATTCCGTTACGTCTTTTTGTAAGGAGGGTGTTATTTCTTCCAAAGTAAATTTAAAAGCACCATATCGTTTTTCTCCGTTTATATCGGCCATAGGCTCGGGTTCTGAATAACCTCTTTTTTTCATTTCATCTTTAAAATCAGACTCTAACTTATTTTTGACAGAGGTCTGCAACCTTGTGATGGCTGTATTTCCGTCGATAATGACGCTTCCCCACTCTTCACTGACTAAAGTCCTCATATCCGCACCAATGATGATGCCCAAGCTGCTTTCTTTTGTGATTGGTAAAGAACTACTATCATTTTGTTTAGTATTGTTTATTTCAGTAGTTGCCGCCGCAAAAAAACTGATGCCTGTGTCTTTAACACGTTTTCCGATGCCAAAATGTACAATTTCGCTTGTTTTCATGACTTTCCCCGCTTTTATTTGAGATATGAATATAGCCGATAGCGGTTGTATTAACAATTTTGCTTTTATTATTTTTTTATTACGGATCAGGAATCAATTGTGTCAATTATGTTACGGTATTCAATACCCCACGCCCACCAGATACAGCCCCTCAGGCGGTGCGGTGGGGCCGGCGGCGCTGCGGTCTTTGGCCTCGAGTGCGCGCTGCATATTCTGCTCGCTCCAGCGGCCTTTGCCTACCTGTGCCAGTGTGCCCACCATAATGCGCACCTGATGATGTAGAAAAGACCTCGCATGGGTGGTGATGCGAATTTCATCGCCGTAGCGTTTGATCTCAAGGCTGTCCAAAGTCTTCATTGGTGACTTGGCCTGACACTCACTGTCGCGGAAGCTGGTGAAGTCATGATGCCCCAGCAAATGTTTCGCTGCCTGCTGCATCGCCTCCACATCCAGCGGCTCTGGCACTTGCCATGCTCGCCCGCTATCTAAACCGAGGCGCGCGCGGCGGTTGATGATGCGGTACACATAAAAACGCCGCGTGGCAGAAAAACGCGCATGAAAATCATCGGCTACGATTTCGGCCGACGTAATGGCAATTTTATTTTTATTGTCACCCCGAGCGTAGTCGAGGGGTCTTAAAGATTCCTCGGCTTCGCTCGGAATGACATCATTGCCAAACAAATAAAAATTGATTCCCTGCATCACTTTGTAAGGCTCAAAGGCTTTGCTTAGGTCAATATGCGCGACCTGTCCGGTGGCATGCACGCCAGCATCCGTCCGGCCAGCGCCGCAAACCTCTGCCGCTTCGCCGCAGAATTTGCCAAGCGCGGTTTCAATCGCTTCCTGAATGCTCGGGCGGTTCGGTTGTTTCTGCCAGCCCGCATAGCCGGAGCCATCATATTCAATGGTGAGTTTGTAGCGCGGCATCAGGGCTTAAACCCCGCCATGAATTCATTCACCTGCATGCGTTTTTTCCCCGGCCGTTGCAGCTCAAGCGGATAAATGCGGCCAGGATTGCATTGCATGTAGACACCGCTGTCATCCCTGTGAAAGCAGGGATCCAGTTTTTCTGGATTCCCGTTTTCCTCCTTCGCTAAAGCTTCGGAGGACAGGTCACGGGAATGACGACACGAAAAAATTTTAATCGCCTCGCCCTCATGCTCAAACCATGCGCCGGGCGAAGGGGAAAGACCGAGAATCTGATGGTAGATGGTCTCGGCCGGCTGGTTCCAATCAATGCGGCATTCGTCTTTAGTGATTTTTTTGGCATATTCTACGCCCATTTCGGATTGCTTCCTCGGCGCGGGATTTTCCTTCAGCACCTCAAGCACCATTGGCGCGGCATCCTCCGCGAGCCAGTCATGCAGCGCGCCGGCATTCATGCCTTCCGGTATCATCACCTCTTGTTGCAGCAGGATATCACCCGTATCCAGCCCCGCATCCATCTGCATGATGCAGATGGCGGTTTCTTTGTCCCCGGCCATGATGGTGCGCTGGATGGGCGCCGCGCCGCGCCAGCGCGGAAGCTTGCTGGGGTGCACATTGATGCAGCCGCGCGGATAGGCCTCGAGGATCGGCTTGGGGAGCAGCAAGCCATAGGCCACCACCACGGCGATATCGGCTTTGTGGTTTGCAAACTCTGCCTGTGCCTCGGGTGATTTCAGCGAGACCGGTGTGTAGACTTTCAGCCCATGCGAAAGCGCGAGCTGATGCACAGGGGACGGTGTTTCTTTCTGCCCGCGACCGGCCGGACGAGGCGGTTGAGTATAAACGGCTACGATGTCATTTGAAGATTCCACCAGCGCTTTGAGCGTTGGCAGTGCAAAGGCAGGTGTGCCCATGAAGACAAGCTTCATGGCCTAACCATGATTGCAGTGGTCGCCGTGGACATGGTCGTGCTCGAAATGGCCGAGCTTTTTCATTTTCTGCAGCTTGCGCAGAATCATGTCGCGCTTGACGCTTGAAATATGATCCACAAACACGATGCCGTTTAAGTGATCAATCTCGTGCTGGATGCAGGTAGCAAGCAAGCCGTCAAACTCGCGTTCACAGGTTTTGCCATCCAAGTCGAGGTAGCGCACTTTCACCACATCCGGCCGCGTCACTTCCGCAAACTGATCAGGAAACGACAGGCAGCCTTCTTTATAGACGCGCTCATCGTCCGAGCCGCTGATGATCTCCGGGTTAATCAGCACCCACTGCTCGCCGGGGCCTTCATTTTCACGCCACGTCACATCCGCCACCAGCATGCGTTTCAGCACGCCCACCTGCACCGCAGCCAGACCAATGCCACGCTCGTAATACATGGTGTCGAACATATCGGCGGCGAGTTTTTTCACGCTCTCATCGATGGAATCAATGGGGGCGGATTTGGTTTTCAGCCGTGGATCCGGCGCGATGACGAGTGGTAAAATGGCCATAATTACATTCTAAATCAGTTAAGCACATCGCGCAAGCGGCCAAGACTCTCTTCCTTGCCCAAAATCTCCATCACCTCAAACACCCCGGGGGAGACAAGTTTGCCGGAAAGCGCAGCGCGCAGCGGCTGTGCAATATCACCGAGTTTTTTCCCGACTTTTTCGCCGTAAGCCTTGCAAAGAGCCATCGTCGCTTCATGGGAGAAATCACTGCTTGCTTCCAGTTGCGGCAGCAGGTCTTTGATCAGTTCGCGCCCGCCCTTATCCAGCAATTCGGTTGCTTTTGCATCCAGCGCAATCGGGCGCTTTGCCGCATAAAACGCGGCATTATCAGCCAGCTCCTTGATGGTTTTGGCGCGCTGCTTCAGGCCGGCCATGCCTCGCTGCAGACGATTCTTAATAGCCAGATCCACGTTTTCGCGAGGATGATATGCTGAAATCAAATCCATCAATCTCGCATCATCTGCTTCCCTGATATAATGGCCGTTCAGATTTTCAAGCTTCACAAAATCAAACCGCGCGGGTGATTTGCCGCAGCCGGAAAGATCAAACCAGCGTATGGCCTGCTCGGTGGAAATAATCTCATCATCACCATGTGCCCAGCCGAGGCGCAGCAGATAGTTGCGCAGTGCTTCCGGCAGGTATCCCATCTCGCGGTACGCCTCAACCCCCAGCGCGCCGTGGCGCTTGGAAAGCTTGGTGCCATCTGGCCCATGAATCAGCGGTACATGGGCAAACGCGGGCGGCGTCCAGCCCATCGCCTGATAAATCATCAGCTGGCGGAAGGTGTTGGTGAAGTGATCATCCCCGCGAATCACCTGCGTGACGCCCATATCGTGGTCGTCCACCACCACGGCGAGCATGTAGGTGGGGGTGCCGTCTGAGCGCAGCAGCACCATATCGTCCATTTCTTTCGCCTCGACGCTGACACTGCCGCGTATGCCGTCATCCACCGTAATGCTGCCCTCAAGCGGCGCTTTGATGCGGATGGATGGCTTGATACCCGCCGGGGGTATGCCACCATCGCGCCATGGGCTTTTGAATTTAGCATTGGGATTGGCTTTGCGAAATTCATCCAGCTCGGCGGGCGTGGTGTAGCAATGATAGGCTTCGCCCTTTTTTAGCAGCTCCTCGGCCACCTCGCGGTGCCGCGCCGCACGTGCGAACTGGTAAAACGGCTCGCCGTCCCAATCAAGCCCCAGCCACTTCAGCCCGTCTAAAATCGCTTGCGTTGCCTCAGGTGTTGAGCGCTCGCGGTCGGTATCTTCAATACGCAGCAGGAATTTGCCGCCGGTGTGTTTGGCATAGAGCCAGTTAAACAGCGCGGTACGCGCACCGCCAATATGCAAATAGCCGGTGGGAGAGGGGGCGAAGCGGGTGATGACGTTAGGCATTGGGGATTAGGCTTTAGGGGTTGGGGCAATGAGGTGTGTATGCCAAATATGCTATACAAACACCAGTATTTTGTTAGCTTTTGAGGCATGAAATTCCCTAATCCCCAAAGCCTGATGCTTAATGCCTTCGTTCAAGAAAGGGAACGCCTGCCGCTATGGATTCCGGTGATGCTGGGCGCGGGGATGGCGCTGTATTTTTCACTGCTTTTCGAGCCGCCGTCATGGCCGGCGCTGACCTTGCTCGCGCTGTTTGTGCTGGCTGGCTGCCTTCTTCGCAGGCATCTGCTGGCAAGGGTGCTATGCATTGCCTTGGCACTGCTGGCGGGCGGATTTGCGCTGGCGCAGTTTCGCACTCAGCTTGTGTCAACGCCGGTGCTTTACGGCGAGCTTTTTTATAAAACTGTAGAGGCGCGCGTGGATGATATTCATCTGCGCGAAAAAGCAAGGCGGCTGGTGCTCACGGATGCTGCCATCGAAGGTCTGCCCACACAAAGAACACCTCAGCGCCTGAGCATTACGCTGAAGAAAGATGCGCCGGATGTACGCATTGGCGACCGAGTGCGCGTGAAGGCGATGCTGTTTGCCCCGCCTGCCCCCGCCATGCCTGGCGGATATGATTACACGCGCGCGCTTTATTTCCAGGGTATCGGTGCGGTGGGGTTTTCGCCCTCTGAGATTGAGATTCTGGAAAAAGGCGCACCGAGGCAATTTGAAGAAGCGCTGAATACGCTCAGGCTGGTGCTCGCCGAGCGTATCAGCGCGCCGCTTTCAAAAGAAAACGCGCCGGTTGCTACCTCGATCATGGTGGGTGAGCAATCGGCGGTGTCTGAGGAGGTGTCGGAAGCGATGCGGGACGCCGGCATCTATCACGTGCTATCCATTTCCGGCCTGCACATGACGCTGGCTGCTGGACTGCTCTATTTCACAGCGCGGCTGCTGCTTGCCCTCTACCCGCCGCTGGCGCTGCGCTGGCCGGTGAAGAAAATTGCAGCCTGCATCGGTCTTACCGGCGCGTTTGCCTACCTGCTGCTGGCGGGCTATCCGGTGCCGGCGGTGCGCTCCTTTATCATGGTCGCGTGTGTGATGCTGGCGATTTTATGCGACCGGCGCGGTATCAGCCTTTATTCGCTGGCGTGGGCGGCCACGCTCATTTTGCTCTGGCAGCCTGAAGCCGTAGTCAGCGCCAGCTTCCAGCTGTCTTTTGCGGCAACACTCGGGATTGTGGCGCTGTATGAACGTTTCAGCCATTCCTTTGCTGCGTGGGGCGAAGGGCTCGTGCGGCGTGTGTGGCTTTATTTTGTGGCGGCAATGATGACCTCGCTGGTGGCCACGCTGATGACCGCGCCGCTGGTCATTCATCATTTCAACCGCTTCACCGCGCTCGGCATCATCGCGAACATGCTGCTCATGCCGCTTATTTCATTTTGGATTATGCCAGTGGCGGTGGTTGCGCTGATTGCCATGCCTTTTGGTTTAGAGCTATGGCCACTTAAACTTCTTGATAGCGGCCTGAGCTTGATGGTCGAAGGCGCGCGCTGGTTTGCAGGTTTTTCTGCTTCGAATATCCTGCTGCCCTCACTTTCTAGCTGGGGTTTTGCACTTACGATTATCGGCGGTTTATGGCTCTGCCTATGGAAAACAAATCTGCGATTTTTTTCACTGCCAATCATTTTTATTGGTATTGCTACGATCGCACTTCAACAACCGTATGATCTTCTCATCAGCGATGATGGTAGTAAAGCCGCGCTACGGCAGGAAGATGGGCGCTGGCTTTTTCTGCGCGGCACGCCAGAAAGTTTTGACGGCGCGCAGTGGCTGCGTGCCCACGCCGAGGCAGATGCGCAGCTCGCTAAAGACAGCCCGCAGGCCAGCTGCGACCGCACGCGCTGCATCATCAGCGCCTATGGCAGAAAGATTGTCATCGGCAAAAGCAAAAAACGCCGCGATGCTTTGTGTGATGGCAGCGCTGATATCCTCATCTCGGATGCGTATCTTTCCATGGAAGAATGCGACCATATCGAACATGTGTTTGATAAGCGAAAGCTGAATCAAACCGGCGCGGTGGGCATTCGCTTCAGCGGCGAGAAAATGGAAGTGGTGACGGCAAGTGAGCTGCGGGGGGCAAGGCCATGGGTGATGCTGCCACCGCAGCGCTTGCATAGGCAGGAAAATCACGCTACCACTGCAGACGATGAGCACACCGAAACTACTGAAATCAAGAATTTTCCATAGCCGCCTGTTTGCGCTGGCGCTGGCGCTGTTGCTGTTTGTCAGCCAGCCGCTGCTGGCGTGGGATTCGCCGCTACGCCACCTGATGCTGGCGCTTGGCACACTGCTTGTGGCGGTGGGAGCGCTTGGGCGAGTTTACTCATCGGCGTTTATCGGTGGGCGCAAAAACGAGCAGGTGATTCGTAGCGGGCCTTTTTCCATCGTGCGCAACCCGCTTTATGTCTTTTCTTTCATCGGCGTGATCGGTATTGGGCTGCAATCGGGCATGGTGCTGCTGGCGGTGCTGCTCGCTGTGGTTTTTATTCTTTATTATCCGCTGGTGGTGGCCAAAGAAGAGGCATTTTTAGAAAATAAATTCGGTGAGCCCTACCGCGACTATAAGCAGCAGGTGCCGCGCTGGCTGCCCGCTTTCAAGCTGTGGCAGGAGCCAGAACATAGCGAGGTGATGCCGCCGTTCATTCGTCGCACCGCGCTGGATGCGCTGGCATTCTTTGCGGCGCTTCCTGCGTTTTTAGTCATCCATAGCCTGCAACAATCCGGCTTGCTTCCAATATGGCTGACGCTGCCTTAGCTGCTCCAACATTGCTGGATGCCCTAAACCCCGAGCAGCGCCGCGCGGTGGAGGCAACCGCTGGGCCGGTGCTGGTGCTGGCGGGCGCCGGCACCGGTAAAACGCGCGTGCTCACCACACGTATCGCCCATATTCTGATGAACCGGCTGGCCTTTCCCGGCGAAATTCTGGCGGTGACGTTTACGAATAAAGCCGCCCGCGAAATGAGCGAGCGTGTGACGCATCTGACGGGTGCGAATCAATCGCTGTGGATGGGCACGTTTCACTCGATTGGCGTGCGTATCATCCGCCGTCATGCGGAAAAACTCGGCCTCACTTCCAGCTTCACCATTCTCGATGAGGATGACCAGCTGCGCCTCATCAAAGCCATTCTGCTGGAGCAGGGGATTGATGGCAAAACCCTGCCGCCGAAACTTTTCCTCTCGGTCATCCAGAGCTGGAAAGATCAGGGGCTGACGCCGCAGAAGATAACCTCCGACAAAGATCTAAGCGCGCTCGCCGGCCACGGCCTTGCCGTTTATAAGCTCTATCAGGCGCGCCTGCGGCAGGTGAATGCCTGTGATTTTGGCGATTTGATTCTGCATATGCTCACGCTTTTTACCGAGCATCCGAATGTGCTGGAGGAATATGCGCGGCGCTTCAAATATATTCTGGTGGATGAGTATCAGGACACGAACATTTCACAATATCTCTGGCTGCGCCTGCTTGCGAGCTTTCATAAAAATATCTGCTGCGTGGGCGATGACGACCAGTCCATCTATAGCTGGCGCGGCGCGGAAGTGGGCAACATTCTACGTTTTGAAAAAGACTATCCTGATGCCGCGGTGATTCGGCTGGAGTGCAACTATCGCTCGACGCCGCATATTCTCGCCGCTGCCTCCGCTGTCATCGCAAATAACCGCAGCAGGCTTGGCAAAACTCTCTGGACACCCGCCAAAGATGGCGAGAAAATCCGTCTGAAATCGCTGTGGGATGAGGGCGAAGAAGCGCGCTTTGTTGGCGAAGAAGTGGAGCAGCTGCAGCGCGAAAAAACACCCCTGAGCCAGATGGCGATTCTGGTGCGCGCCGGGTTTCAGACCCGCGCGTTTGAAGAGCGTTTCCTGACGCTGGGCGTGCCCTACCGCGTGATTGGCGGCCTGCGCTTTTATGAGCGCGCCGAGATTCGCGACGCGGTTGCTTACCTGCGTGTCATCTCTTCGCCACAGGATGACCTCGCCTTCGAGCGCATCATCAATACCCCGAGGCGCGGCATTGGGCAGGCAACACTGCAGCAGCTGCATTCTGCGGCGCGCAGCCTGAATGGCAGCCTTTATCAGGCAACACAGCACCTGCTCAGTGTGGGCGAGCTAAAAGGTAAGCTCGGCGCGGCACTTGCCAAGTTTATCGAAGGTTGTGAGCGCTGGCGCGCGCAGCTTGGTGTGCTCACCATTGCAGAAGTGACCGAACTGATGCTGGAAGAAAGCGGCTACCGCGCCATGTGGCAGCAGGAAAAAACTCCCGAAGCCGCTGGCAGGCTGGAGAACCTGAAAGAACTCACCCGCGCACTCGGCGAGTTTGAAAGCCTGAATGCGTTTTTAGAGCATGTGAGCCTGGTGACAGAAGCGGCTAACGCAGAGGCCAACCTCGACATGGTCAGCCTGATGACGCTGCACGCCGCTAAAGGCCTTGAGTTTGATGTGGTGTTTCTGCCGGGCTGGGAGGAAGGGCTGTTTCCCCATCAGCGCGCGCTTGATGAGGGCGGGCTTAAATCGCTCGAGGAAGAGCGCCGCCTTGCCTATGTCGGCATGACGCGTGCGCGCAGGAAGCTTTACATTTCCCACGCTGCGAACCGCCGCATCTATAACCAGTGGCAATCAAGCATTCCGTCGCGCTTTATTGCCGAAATCCCGCCGGAGCATGTCGAAAAAATTGGCGGCGGCATGACCAACCACATGGCCAGCTGGAAGCATGAAGTGGCATCGATTCTCAGCGCGCAACCTGCCCAGCAAACCTCAGTGTCGCCCAGCGGCTTTGCCAAAAACCAACGCATTTTCCACCAGAAATTTGGCTATGGCCGCATTGTCTCAGTCAGCGGCAACCATATCGAGATCGATTTTGAAAAAGCCGGCCACAAAAAAGTGCTCGCGGATTTTATCGAGGCGGTATAGCGCCGAATCAGCCCAAGCCGTGCTGAGGCACTCCCTTAACGACGGCGTAAGCAGAGGGTGCAGTCACATCATCAACATGAATACCGCCAGTAATCAGCGTGGGTTTCTCTTCCTTGCTCATTGCAACATCTTTTGATTGGTTGGGTGCTGCTTTCACATCATCGCTGATATAATCAACAACGCCCTGAACTTCTTTTCTGAGCTTGTCTTCCTTGCGTCCAATCGTTTCTTCAATTTTTTCTTTTTCCTCTTTGATTACTTTTTCAGCCACTGGTTTGGCCAGCGTTGCCAGCTGAGAAACAATCGGAACTCCTGCCTTGGAAATCTTATCGAGATCTTTGGCTTTTTCTTCTTTTTCACGAATGGATTTTTCACCTGCCAGTGCGGTATTTTTAATGTCTTCGGCTGTTTCTTTGGCCTGCTCAACCTGTCGATTCAGAACAGCAATCTCCTCGCGTGCCGCTGAGCTTGATCCACGCTTTTGTGCAATCTCTGTTGCTTTGAAGTCGCGCTGGTTATCAAGCGCGCTGCCAAGCGCGGTCATTTCCTCGGCGGTGTCTTGCAGCGAGGGTTTTTGTGCATTTGTTTCCGGCTTTGGAGCGGCGGCATTTTCATCGCTCAGATTAGCTTCCTGCACTTTCATTTTCGCGGCGTCATCACGCACTTTTTTCTGCTCACCTGCCGAAAGCGTATGGAATTTCAGCCGCGCAAAATCTTCCCTCAGCTCGGCGCCGCTGACTTCTTTGGTTGCTCCTGCAATGGCGTTGCCATTGGCATCGAAACTTTGCAGCCGATAGATTCGTGAGGGATCAATCGATTCAAAATAGCGCCGTTCCTGATCGTTGAAAAACTGGTAGGTGGCGCGCGTGAAGGCGCGGTCTTCGCGCAGGTCAGAAAATCTTGGCAAGCTGGCTATCAGGCTCTCGGTGCGTAGCTTGTCAGAGACCATGCTGTCATAGAGCTTTTCCTCGGCCGAGGCGATGATGCCGGCAACCAATGTTGCCAGTCGCGAACCCGGCGGCAGCGGAACATTTCCCAGCGCGGCCATCAGGCTGCGAATTCGGTCGGGATCAGTCGTTGATTTTATGCTGCTTTGAATCGCATCAATATCTGCCTTCGCCGCTTTTTCAAGCGCGCGCCAGATTTTTTCCTGAGCAGAAGATGTCTCCATTGAAACATTTTACTGCGTTTCAGCGGTCACTTGCCAGCTGAGTAATGTGAATTAATTGTTGCAATCGCGGGTATAGCGATGGCCTGAACTGCTAAACCACTGAGATTCAACAATACTGATTCATAAGAAACTGATTCAAAGCAGCTACATCTTCGCGATTTTATCAAGGAATCCATCACATTCCGACTGCAGCTGGCTGCTGACGGCGGTCATCTGCGTCGCCATGGTGATAACGCTGGTGCTGCCGACATCACCGCTGCCGCTGATATTGCGGGCGATTTCACGGGTGGCGGCCTGCTGCTCTTCCACGGCGCTGGCGATGGTGGTGGAGATATGGTTGATATTCTGCACCACCTCAGTGATCTGCTGTACAGATTTCACGCTTTCCTGTGTGGAAATCTGCATGTCTTCAACTTTCTGAGTAATTTCCGCAATGGCGCTGGTGGTGCGGTCGGCGAGTGATTTCACCTCGCTGGCCACTACGGCAAAGCCCTTGCCAGCGTCGCCTGCGCGCGCGGATTCAATGGTGGCATTGAGTGATAACATATTGATTTTATCAGCAATGGAGCGAATGAGGCTGATGACGTTGGAAATTTTCTCCGCCGCATCCGAGAGCTTGTCCATGCGCGCTCGGGTTTCTTCCGCTTCCTTGGTCGCATTGCTGACGATGCTCACCGAGTCACTCACACGTTTACTGATTTCCAGCGCCGAGGCGGAAAGCTGCTCAATCGCGCTTTCCAGAATCACGGCGTTTTTCTGAAGATTATCCGCCGTGGCGCCAATCTGGGTGGCCATCGTGCCCACGGAGCCTTTGAAATCATCCGCAAGCTTCACCTGATGGCTCACAATCGACCAGGTGAGCATCGCACCAACATATTCGTCATTCGCGTTTTTAATCGCCGACACCAGAAGATCCATGGTTTCCGTGCCGATTTTAATGCGCGCACGGTGTGGCAGGTTCTTGGGGTCACCCACCAGACGGCGCTGATGGTCGGGGTTTTTGTGGAACATATCAAATGATTTACCCATCATATCTTCCGGCCGAACGGGTAGATATTGATGAAGCTTATTCAGCGTGTTCATCGAGGTATTGTTCATGTAGTTGATCTTGAAGTCGTTCTTCACGTCCACCGTCATGACATTCACCGGCATGTCCTGCACCATCTGTTTCAGCAGGTA
Organism: Alphaproteobacteria bacterium; assembly: GCA_033763775.1. Lineage (GTDB taxonomy): Bacteria > Pseudomonadota > Alphaproteobacteria > Rickettsiales > SXRF01 > JAJTHB01. Next base: position 44,562 of record JANRJW010000011.1, read on the forward strand.
GGCGCGCTCGGAGTCCTCTTTAAATTTCTGGATGGCGCGTGCCATCTCGCCGATTTCGTCTTTGCGCTCCTGCCCCTTGATTTCCACCGTGAAATCGCCGGATCTCAGACGCGACATAATGGTGGTGACATTGTTGAGCGATCGCACTGTAGTGCCGGCAATAGCGAAAGCGATAGCTAGCGTCACAAGCGCGGAAGTGATGCTGGCAATAGCTATCACCCTCTCACCTTGATCCATGATGGCCTGTGCCTCAGGGCCAATCTTATTTTGAGTTGCGACAGTTTTATTGCTTACGTCATCATATCCATCTTCAATGACATCAAGTGCTGCGGCAAGGCCAGCCATGTCCGCATTGGTCGACTGCATTTCCTTGATAAATTGATCCCTGTATTGAACCACCTGATCTTTGATTTTATCAAGCTTTTCGTGTGCTTCTTCGTCGGTAACGGTGGTATGGATATCATCATCCATTTCAATGATTTTTTGCATGTAGCGATTGAATTTTTCAAGATCATCAGGGTTTTTCGATGCTATGTATTCTTTGCCTGCTACATGCCCCTTGAGCAGATCGGCTTTAAGATTACCGATAATGAGATTCGTGCGTGCGGCGGTTCGGTAATCGGTGAAGTAGCTTGAGAGTGTTTGTGTATTGACGAAGCTATACGCACCCAGCCCTGTCATCAGGAGAATAAGTAAGCAGAAACCGGCATAGATTTTATGAGAAAGCTTCATGGCAGATCCGAATAAAAGTGAAAACAAACGCGCACAAGTTGTATATAAAAGCACAACCAATAGCAAGTAAATAATTTTATAATACAATCCTTGGTTGTTTTTTTAGGCTTCTTTGCCTTGCTCGTCTTCGCTGTCCGGCAGGTCGTCTTCTTCCACCACCGGCACAGCATAATCGCCTTTCAGCCATTTGCCGAGGTCTAGGTCGGCGCAGCGCTTGGAACAAAATGGCGCGTAGGGTTTTTCCGCGCGCTTATGGCACAGCGGGCAGTTCATGCACGAAGTGCGGCGATATTTCGCGCATAATCTGCGCTGCTGCCGGTAAAGACGGCGCTGCCAGCCACCAGCACATTCGCGCCTGCCTGAATCACCTGTTTGGCCGTTTGAGGGTTAATGCCGCCGTCCACTTCAAGGTCAATCTCGCGGCCGCTGGCGGTGATCACGGCGCGAATCTCGCGGATTTTTGGTAGCTGCGAGGCGATAAAACTCTGCCCGCCAAAGCCGGGGTTCACGGTCATCACTAAAATCAGATCCACCTTATCCATCACGTAATTCAGCACATGAGCGGGCGTGGTAGGCACCAGCGACACGCCGCATTTCTTCCCCAGCGACTTGATAAACGACAGCGTGCGATCCAGATGCACGCATGCCTCAGCATGCACGGTGATGATATCCGCGCCCGCCTTGGCATAGGCCTCGATGGAGTGGTCGGGTTTTTCGATCATCAGATGCACATCAAATATCTTCTGGCTGTGCTTTCTCAGCGAACTGATGACCACCGGGCCAATGGTGAGGTTCGGCACAAAATGCCCGTCCATCACATCGACATGAATGTAATCGGCTCCGGCGCTGTCAATGGTGCGCACTTCTTCGCCAAGTCTGGCAAAATCAGCAGATAAAATGGAAGGGGCGATTTTGATGGTCATATCAGCCAAGCCCCTGAGACCCGCCGGATCTCTTCTGCTCATCAAGTTGCTTCCACAGTCTGCGCGACGCTTCCTTGAGGATATCCTGCCAATCCTGAACTTCTTCACCCGCTCGATCGCTATCCTTTAGTTTCGCAGTATACATTTCATGCAGCAATCTGAAGGCCGCATCAGCAGTCTTGTTGAAGTCATCCAGAGTAGTGTTTAGGTCATCGAGAGAGCGGGCTTCTTTTGCCATGCGATAATGTACGCCTTTAAGAATCTCCATCTGTTCTGAGTACACAGCTTTATATTCGGGGTCATCAAAGAGCATGTCTCCTTCATAGGTGAAGTTGAGTACTGGCGGCTTAGTGCTGGAGTGTGTTTTTTTGCTCATGCTTGCTCTGATTATTTTTTGTTTAAAATAACTGCGTAAAATCCATCCATACCACCAGATTCCGCCAAATGGCAAGGAAGAGTGCGAAGCTCGCCGCGTTTGGTGATGCATTCAGTAAGGCCGCCAATATCGGCCGGGCGTATCGCCTGAAGTGCCATATCTTTTCGCTGCGCGAGGAATTTTTCAATCTGCGCCTCGCCTTCCTGCGGCTGCAGTGAGCAAACGGCATAGACCAGCGTGCCGCCCGGTTTTAACATATCGGCGGCGCGCTCAAGCAGGGCGGCTTGGGTTTGGGTCAGGCGGCTGATATCGTCGCTGGTGCGGTGGCGCAGCACATCCGGATGGCGGCGCGCGGTGCCGGTGGCAGAGCAGGGGGCATCCAGCAAAATAGCATCCGGCGCGCTGGCTGGTGTGTATTTCAGCGCGTTCGCCACCACATAGTCTGCCGAAAATTTCAGGCGGTGCAGGTTGGCTTTAAGTAGTGCCATGCGCTCTTTGGATTGATCGACCGCGGTCACCTTCGCACCGGCAGCAATCAGCTGCGCGGTTTTGCCGCCCGGCGCAGCGCAGAGGTCAATCACCTGCCTGCCCTTCACATTGCCCAGCAGCATAGCGGGCAGGCTGGCTGCGACATCCTGCACCCACCACTCGCCTTCTGCAAAACCAGCAAGCTGGGTGAGGCCACGCGCCTGCGCCAGCCGGATCGTGCCATTTGGAAGCAGCTGGCCGCCCAGCGTTTCTGCCCATTGTGCAGGGTTTTTCTTCACAGAAATATCCAGCGGCGCCTCGCTTAGATGGCTGCTGGCGATAGCGTGCGCCGTGTCTTTGCCATAGGCGCTGAGCCAGCTGGCATAAAGCCATGCGGGGGTGCAGATTGCGGCCGCATCATCGGTGCTGATCAGTTTGGCACCGTCCTGCGCTATTTTTTTCAGCACCGCATTGACCAGCCCGCTTAAGCGCTCCAGCTTCAGCTGCTTGGCCAGCTCCACCGAAGAATGCACCGCCGCGTGGGGCGGAGTGCCGAGAAATAGCAGCTGCGCGGCGCCAAGGCGCAGCGTGTGGACGATGCGCGGCGCGCTCACTGGCTTTTCCATCAGCTGCGCAAGCAGCGCATCAATCTGGCCGAGGCGGCGCAGTGTGGTTTTCACCAGCAGCTGGGCAAAGGCGCGGTCAGACGGGCTCAGCATCTGAAAATAACGATCCTGGGGCCAGAAACCATCCAGCGGTTTGGCTTTATCCAGCGTATGCATCAGCGCGCCAACGGCGCATAGGCGCGCATCGCTGGCACCGGCGGATGTTGCAATGGTCGTTGGCTTTGTCTGCATTATCTGGTAGATTTTTGGCTCATTAAAAAAAGCCTTATGTCACAGATGGAGAAAAGAATGAAGCATCTATTCACGCTGGTATTGTTGTTTCTCAGCGCTGCCCCCGCCTTTGCGCAGCTGCCGCCGCCCATGCCGCCCAGCATTGCCATGACCGGCGAGGCCAAAGAGGAGGTAACGCCGGATCAGGCGGTCATCACCGCCACTCTCACCAGCCGTGAAGCAAGGCTGGATGTGGCCAAGCGCAACAATGATGCGCAGCTGGAAAAAGTCATCCAGATCGCGCAGGAATTCAAAATTCCAAAGGAAAAAATCAAGCCCTCCTACATGAATATCAGCCCGGAATATACTTACAACAACGCCCAGCAAAAGCAGGAGCTGGTGGGCTATATGGTGAGCCGCACGCTGCAGATCACGCTCGACAAGCTGGATAGTCACGAGCGGGTGCTCGCTGCCCTCGTGGAGGCGAAGATCGATCAGGTTAGCGGTGTGGATTTCCGTGTGTCTAATCCCGATGCCATCTCCGATCGCCTGCGCATCAAAGCGATGGAAAATGCCAAAGCCAAGGCGGCGGCGCTGGCCGCGGCAGCGGGTGCAAAGCTCGGCAGGCCATACAGTATTCAAGCCTCAGGAAGCTACCTGCAGCCGCCCATGCCGATGCCGATGATGGCAATGGCGCGCGCGGATGTTGCCATGGAAAAAAGCTCGGTGGCGCCCAGCCTGCCGGGATTGGTAGAGATTCGTGAAACGGTGAATGTTGTGTTTACGCTTGAGTAGAAAGTGGACGGTGGACAGTGGACGGCGAACAAAAAAGAAATCCATATCAATCCTCAAAAAGCGGTACGCGTAAGGACGGGCTAATAGAACCGCTTACTTCGTCCACCGTCCACCGTCCGCCGTCCACTGAAACCGGCGGCCCCAAAGGCCCGGAGCCCACGCGCTACGGCGATTGGGAGATCGCCGGCAAATGTGTGGATTTTTAGGTTGCGCTGAGGGTGGTGCCAGTTTTGCATCAGTATGAATGTTCAGGAATGGGTTTTTCGTAGGTCAGTTCATTTAACTGGCGGAGTGTGTCTAAAACTGGCAAAAAATGTTTCACGTGAAACATTTTCAGCAACCATTGAACAGGCATGTGAACCATGAAATCATTCAGAAAAGATGCCAATTTCCTATACTGGACACTGGTGGGCGCGTTGCTTTTCATGGCCTTCCTGCACATTATTAATCCGCTGATTCAGCCGCCAGAGCCGGATGCACCTTCGCGAGAGCGCGTTCAGCAGGCCAATGATAAAATCGTGGTGCTGCGCGCCAGCGAAGTAGCGCCCATGCTGCGTAATAGCCATGGTCGTAATTCGCTCGTCTTCGTCTACACCTCGTGGTGTGGCTTCTGTAAGCAGATGATGCCGGATCTGGTTGATCTCTCAAAGCGCGGCAAGCTGGGGGATACCCAGGTCTATTTCCTTTCTCTCGATAGCCGGCGGCTTCAGCTGGCGGAATATCTGGCCAGACATCGTTATGATGAGCAATTTCAGCCATTTCAGGTGAAATCCAGCGCCGTTAATTCACTCGAGGACGTGCTGGCAGCGGGCGGCGCCAACTATCAGGGGCCGATTCCTTACATCGCCTCGTTCAGCGCGCAGGGGCGCATGCTCGGGGAAGAGGTGGGGCTGGTTTCCAGCGCGCGGATTGTTGATCTGGCAACGATGCGGGCAGATACGCAATAGTGTTTATTTTACAACAACCTGAATAATTACCCGGCCTTTTGTCGGCATAGGCCTTGCGCAAGCGAAGTGCTTGTGGCAAGTAAGCCTCCTTTGTTTGTTACCATCAGTTCTAATCAAGGAGTTTTTCATGGATCCGATGACCTTTGTCATTCTCTGCGGCGCCGCGTCGCTGCTTTATGGTGTGGTGGCTGGCCGCCAGATTATGGCCGCGCCTGCCGGCTCAGAGAAAATGATCAACATCGCCGCTGCCATTCAGGAAGGCGCGCGCGCTTATCTTAACCGCCAATACACCACCATCGCTATTGTAGGCGTGGTGATTGGCGCTCTGCTTGCCTGGCGCCTCGGCTGGTATGTAGGCGTAGGCTTTGCCATTGGCGCGGTGCTTTCCGGCATTGCTGGCTATATCGGCATGAACATCTCGGTGCGTGCGAACGTGCGCACGGCAGAAGCCGCGAAATCCGGCCTGCAGCCGGCGCTGACCATCGCCTTCAAATCCGGCGCGGTGACCGGTATGCTCGTGGTTGGTCTTGGTCTGCTCGGCATTGCGCTTTACTACAACATGTTGCTCGGCATGAACATGGACACCCGCAAAATCCTTGAGGCGCTGGTTGCCCTCTCGTTTGGTGCGTCGCTGATTTCGATTTTCGCCCGCCTTGGTGGTGGTATCTTCACCAAAGGCGCGGATGTGGGCGCTGACCTTGTGGGCAAGGTGGAAGCGGGTATCCCCGAGGATGATCCACGCAACCCGGCGGTGATTGCTGATAACGTGGGCGATAATGTTGGCGACTGCGCAGGCATGGCCGCTGACCTGTTTGAAACTTATGTGGTAACGATCGTGGCCACCATGCTGCTCGCAGCGATTTACTTTGCTGGCGAAGCGCAGGGCACCATGATGATGTACCCGCTTGCTATTGGCGGCGCGTGTATCATCACCTCGATCATCGGCACGTTCTTTGTGAAACTCGACAAAACCAAGAACATCATGAAGGCTCTGTATAAGGGTCTCATCTGGAGCGCAGTGCTCTCGGTGCCGGTGATCTGGTACATCACCGATCATATGCTTGGTATCAACACCAGCTACAGCGTGGGTGGGCATGAGTTTGTCGGTCGTCATATCTTCTACTGCGCTCTGATTGGCCTTGGTGTCACCGGCGCGCTGGTATGGCTCACGGAATACTACACCTCCACCAAGTATCGTCCGGTGCGTAGCGTGGCGCAGGCCTCGACCACTGGTCATGGTACGAACGTGATTCAGGGTCTGGCCGTGTCGATGGAAGCGACCGCGCTTCCTGCGATCGTGATCTGCGCTGGCATCATTGGTGCGTATCTGCTCTGCGGCCTGTTTGGGATTGCCATTTCGGCAACCACCATGCTGGCGCTGGCTGGTATCGTGGTGGCGCTGGATGCTTATGGGCCGGTCACGGATAATGCTGGCGGTATCGCCGAAATGTCCGGCCTGCCGAAAGACATCCGCGAAACGACCGATGCGCTCGATGCCGTGGGCAACACCACCAAAGCCGTGACCAAAGGCTATGCCATTGGTTCGGCTGCGCTGGCGTCGCTCGTGCTCTTTGCGGCTTACACCGAAGATCTCAAACACTATTTCCCGAATATTGAAGTGAAGTTTGAGCTTTCGGATCCTTATGTCGTGGTGGGGCTCCTCATGGGCGGATTGCTGCCGTACCTGTTCGGTGCGATGGGCATGATGGCCGTGGGGCGTGCTGCGGGCTCGGTGGTGGTGGAAGTTCGCCGCCAGTTTAAAGAGATCCCGGGTATCATGGCGGGCACCGCGAAGCCGGATTACGGCCGCGCAGTGGATATGCTCACCAAAGCTGCGATCAAGGAGATGATTGCTCCCAGCCTACTGCCAGTGCTGGCACCGGTGGCGCTGTACTTCGTGATCAACGCGATTGCGGGTCAGGCTTCGGCATTTGCTGCGCTGGGTGCGATGCTGCTTGGCATCATCATCACCGGCCTCTTCGTTGCGATCTCCATGACCGCCGGCGGCGGCGCGTGGGATAACGCGAAGAAATACATCGAAGAAGGCCATCATGGCGGCAAAGGTTCGGAAGCCCACAAGGCGGCCGTTACCGGCGACACCGTCGGCGATCCGTATAAGGACACCGCCGGCCCGGCCGTGAACCCGATGATCAAGATCGCAAATATTGTTGCGATTTTGCTCCTCGCATTGCTGGCTGCATAAGCTACCAGCATAACGAAAGAAAAGGCCGCCTCCGAGCGGCCTTTTTGTTTTTCAGCAGAGTGATTTCAGTTGTCATAAAACCTTAATATGCAAATTGGATAGCCAGTGGTAGTGTGCCATACTTTTTGATAGGAGGTTTTATGGTTTCTAGAAATGCACAGGCTGGAGTTATTACCGCACTTATTGCCGCTGGCTGTAGCGGTGGTGTAAATGAGGCGGAACGTGTCAGGGATTTGGTGCGCGGAATAGAACGATATGTTGATGACCATAGCACTGTTATGTTTGTTGATAAGCAAAATGCTGATAAGCAAACGAGTGATGTTGTGCGTACGCTAATCGGTAATCATCGCAATGAACGGGAGATTGGATACAAGGAACGTCTTGAGGAAATACAGAAGGATTACGCAGCACTTTCTGTCAGCGGCCGTACGGCAGTCGACAGGCAATTGCAAGGGCTTATGGAAGGTGAATTTGCAAAAAAGCCTTACAGATCAGATGAAATAAAGCTCGTACAGCAGGCGCTTGCCAAAGTTCCTGCCCCGTCTGCTGATCTCCCCCGCTAAAGTATTGTTGTTTTAATTATTGAGGCAAGGGCCGCCCCTAGCCGGGCGGCCTTTTTGTTTTTCAGTGGGTTAGGTGTGGTCAATTGTCATAAAACCTTAACACACTGTTTTATCGCCATTTGCTAGTATGGTTGCCAGTTATTTACCTTCACAAGAAACCAGGGATTTTTATGGCAAACGATTTCGGTACAAAAGCAGCAATACTCGCCACCGCGCTCACGGGCGCCGCGTGCGACGGTACACAACCAACCAATCCACCCGCCGCTTCCGCACCGGAAGTTCCGGGCGTTGATCAGGCTATAAAAAATTTCATGGAAATATTCAATATTCTGTTTGGGCAAATAAAAAATCCGCAGCAATTTGAAGGCACCGCCGATCAGCAGGCTGTTTACGCCGCCCGCCATAAAGCCGAGCTGCATGTGCAGTTTATAGCGCTCGCGCATGATTACAAAAAACTTCCAGAAGTTGGTAAGCGTCAGGTTCAGGCGTATCTAACCGATGAGCTTGCATGGGTAAAAGGCGATGAACGCGCACTGGCCGAATTGCAAGCCATTCAGACATTATTCACCGCAGAAGCAGAACAATCTCCCACCGCTAACCTGATCGCTTCGATCAAGCGCGTTGCGGCAACGGATGCTAGCAACGTCGTGAACTTTGATCGTCGTGGCGGCGAGCGGCCTGATATCATTGCAGCCGAGGCGCGTACGCTGAAGGGGCAATATGAAAAACTTTCACCGGATGATAAAGCAATCGTTGATAATGCAATCGATGCACAACGTGAAGCGTGGAAAGATAATGCCTATCTTTCCAGTTCTCTAAGATCAGTTGCTACAAAAGTTCAACCGGAAAAACCGGTTGAGAAACCTATCGCAAAAATCGCGCCGCAGCCAAAGATTGTTGATAATGCGGATAGCATTTTGAGCGAGGCATTGGGTGTGGCAGTGCGTATCGGCAATGATAATATCGGCGCTAAGACTGGAAGCGAACAGGAGAAAGCCCGTCAGGATTCCATCCAGAAAGACCTGAATGCATTAAAAGATCGCTATAGCGATCTGCCTTCCGGAATTAAAGCGCAGGTAGATGCCAAAATCGCAGAAAAGATCAGCAATCCAGACACCAACCCGGATATTAAAGTTGGTTATGAGGCAATCAAGGCTTCATTCCAGACCACCAAACAAGCTTCACCCGGCAGATAATCATGAGTAAAAAACCGATCGCTTCTACCGCGCTCGCCGCTGTATTGGCCGGGTGCAGCAGCGCCCCTGAAACCGATTCTCCCGTTTTGCCTCCGCAGGAGGCGCCGATTTCGGCGCCGGAAGTTCCGCGGCCGATGATACAAAAAAAGGCAGAAGCGCGCATAGAACTTTCCCCAGTCAAACGAACGGTATCGCCGGAAGCGATTCAAGACATGGTGCAGCAGATAGGCTCATTGGCCATGGAAATACTGTGGGCTCAGGATCTGCCACAGACTGAAGAAGTTAAAGACAGGCAGAAGCAATTTTTGCGTCAGCAGGAGCAGTTGGTGGAGCGCTATCAGGGAATGATTTCTTATGACCGCGCCCGTGTGGATGCGGGGCTCGATGCAAAGCGCCGTGAGTGGCAAAATAACCCGGAGCGTACTGCGATCAGCGGCGACTATGTAAAAATACTGGATGGCATTCAATCATCCATGAAATCCGCAGTCAGTGCTGCAAGCCCAAGCCGCTAAACGGCTAATACCCGCCCATAGTTCCAAACGAGCCCAATCAAAATAAAAAGTAGCGTTTTCTTAGGCGGTACGCCGAAGAACCCGGCGGCGAGGGTGAGTAGGTTGCAAAATGGTAGCCATGCGAGCACTAGCAGATAAATGCCGGTTTTCAGGAAATGCCCACGGATTTTTTCGTAAACATCGGGCGCGGGCTTCCAGTTTTTCTTGGTGTGCATTTTTTTTAGTTGCGTGCCGATCCACCAGTTGAAAGCATGGCCGAGCAAAGCGCCTGCAACTGCCGCTAGTACCGGCATCTGCATCGGTTGTTCGCCAAATGCTTTTAATGCATAGAAAGCAGGCTCGCTTCCAAGGGGGATAATGCTGGCTTTATGCAGCGCTTCGAGAAATATCTGTGGGAGGAAGTCGGTCATTACGCCTTGCGTGAGACGACGTATTTTGCCAGAGCACGGAGGTTGTCCGCCTTTTTGTCGAACACGTCGAGATGGCCGATGGCTTGTTTGGAGAGCAGCTCGGCGTGGTCGCGCGCGCGTTCAACGCCCATGGAGGCGACGAGCGTGGCCTTACCGGCAATTTTATCCTTGCGGACGCCTTTGCCCACCGTGGTGCGGGTGCCTTCGACGTCGAGCAGATCATCCGTAATCTGGAAGGCGAGGCCCATATCGTGCGCATAGGCGCGCAGCATTTTGCGCATCATGGCGGGGGCTTTGCCGAGAATCGCCCCGGCTTCGCACGACACGGCGAACAGTTCGCCGGTTTTCATGCGCTGCAGGCGGATGATTTCATCGATGGAAAGTTTAGCGCGGTGCGCTTCCATATCCATCATCTGGCCGCCGACCATGCCCCAGCAACCGGCTGCGGATGCCAGTGAGTGAACCAACTCACATCTAACATTCGGATCGGCATGGGTTCTTCCGTTGGAGAGAATCTGGAACGCATAGGCCTGCAGGCCGTCACCGGCAAGAATCGCCGTCGCTTCGTCGAACTGTTTGTGGCAGGTCGGTTTGCCGCGGCGCAGGTCGTCGTTGTCGAGTGCGGGAAGGTCGTCGTGAATCAGCGAATAGGTGTGGATGAATTCGATCGCGCAGGCAGCTTCGATGGCGGAGTGGATGCTCACACCGAATAATCCTGCCGAGCACACGGTGAGGAACGGGCGCAGGCGTTTGCCGCCGGAAAGCGCCGAATAGCGCATCGCTTCGAGCACCAGCTCTTCACCGCTCGGCGTATTGTTTTCTTCGCGCGCGGCCTGCTGCATTCTTGGCAGCGAAATAATGTTGCCGCTATAGCCCGGCACCTGAAGCAATTCGCTCATGCGGGTTTCGAGTACGTCGGCGACCGTATTGATCGCATCGTTGAGATTGTCGGGGAGTTTAACGACCATGTTTGGATTATTCCGCATCGAAGGGTTGAGTGGAGAGTGAGCCGTCCTGAGTCTTGATGATTTTTTCGACTTTCAGGCGGGCATCTTTGAGTTTCTGTTCGCAGTAATTTTTCAACTCCGTGCCGCGCACATAGTCGTTGATCGAGGATTCAAGGTCGCCCGATCCGGACTCGAGCTTGCGGACAATTTTTTCTAAATCGCCAAGCGCCTGCTCGAAGGAGGATGGTTCTGATTTTTCTGCTGTTTTTGCCATAGGCTGCTGATTTTAAGTGATAAGACTGATTGGAGCAAGGTTATTTAATGTTTGAGCGCTTTTACCAGCTCTTCCGTCATTTTCTTGGCGTCGCCGAAGAGCATCATGGTGTTGTCCTGGTAGAA
>JANRJW010000012.1:0-243866 GCA_033763775.1 Alphaproteobacteria bacterium
TAGGTTTGGTAGGTCTTTGGGACCCCCTAGCCCATCCAGTGCTCTACCCCCCACGGTATTCGTCGGACGCTATACCTAAATATATTTCGCGGAGAACCAGCTATTTCCCAGTTTGATTGGCCTTTCACCCCTAACCACAGCTCATCTCCTACCTTTGCAACGGGAGTGAGTTCGGTCCTCCAGTGAGTGTTACCTCACTTTCAACCTGGCCATGGCTAGATCACTAGGTTTCGGGTCTAATACGTGCAACTCATTCGCGCTATTCACACTTGCTTTCGCTACGCCTACACCTATCGGCTTAAGCTTGCTGCACACATTAAGTCGCTGACCCATTATACAAGAGGTACGCTGTCACGCTTGCGCGCTCCAACTGCTTGTAAGCATTCGATTTCAGATCTATTTCACTCCCCTTGCCGGGGTGTTTTTCACCTTTCCCTCACGGTACTAGTTCACTATCGGTCGGTAAGGAGTACTTAGGCTTGGAGCGTGGTCGCCCCATATTCAGACAGGATTTCACGTGTCCCGCCCTACTCAAGAACCCTAACGCTTTCTACCTATACGGGGCTATCACCCACTATGGCCGACCTTTCCAGATCGTTCTAGTTCTTACGTTAGTGTTACTGGCCTGGTCCCTGTTCGCTCGTCACTACTAAGAGAGTCTCTCAAGATTTCCTTTCCTCTAGGTACTTAGATATTTCAGTTCCCTAGGTTCGCTTCTACTCACTATGTATTCATGAGCAGATCCTCATACGAGGGGGTTTCCCCATTCGGAGATCTCCGGATCAAAGTGTATTCGCAACTCCCCGGAGCTTATCGCAGCGTATTACGTCCTTCATCGCCTCTTACCGCCAAGGCATCCATCAAATGCTCTTGTCATATTTATTTACTTACATTTCTTGTTTGAACGATGTGTCGAACCATGAACGTACAGAACAAAAAAGCACTGCACATCCGCAATTCATTACATCAACTCATCAAAATTTCATCGTCAGGTAGAATTGGCCCAAGTAATAATTCGCTCAAGCGCCGCTGGGGCTGCGCGCCTCAATGGCGCTAGTCCTCGCAGTGCTCGTTCGCATTATTATGTGCGTGCCTTTTCCCGCGCCTGACAATGCAATATGATGCCAGAAAAACCTATTCACAATTTCAAACCACAGCAAAGCGTTTTTTTTAGAAATCAGCTTCGCAACAACTTCGAACTTTCTGTCGAAGGGAGCGTTGGTATATACCCCACTTTCTACGATGTCAACAGGCAAAATACAAAAAAAATCATCCCCCAAAAAAACAAGGAAAAGAGCGCCCCATAGGGCGGCCACGCGCCATCGCAGCACGTTAAAAAGAAAAAAATATTGCATGCGTTCTCACATTTATCGGAAGCACCACACAATTTTTATCATCTCAAGCAAGCTGATTGAAAAAAAGTGCCATTAGGCTTATATTACTATCAAGAGCTGAGCGATAAAGTTAACCACTTAATAATTACGAAATGAAATTTTTCAGTAAAAACCTACAATTTTAACCATCTTGCAAGGTTTGTTTTACGAGTTATTCAAGGTTTATGGCGATAATGAGAACATACACCAAGAAGTCCAAACCCGCTGCCAGCCTTAAAATACTGGCCGGAAGCGAGTCTGGGGAGGGGCAGCAGGAGCATCGCACAGGCGGTCTTTTGCTGGCGGAGCCGAAGGCGAAAACCAAACGGCCACCGCTCTTCAAGGTGGTGCTGATGAACGACGACTACACGCCCATGGATTTTGTGGTGTTTATCCTCAAGGATATCTTCCGCAAAAACCACGAAGAGGCAGTCAGCATCATGATGGAGGTTCACGCCAAGGGCGAAGGAGTTTGCGGTGTGTTCACGCGGGATGTCGCGGAGACCAAGGCAGAGCTGGTGATTACACTGGCAAGGCGCCATGAGTATCCGCTTCAGTGCCGCGTGGAGAAGGAATAACCATGAGGAGCCGCCATGCTGTCGAAAAACCTGGAAATCAGTCTGCACCGCGCACTGGCGCTTGCTAAAAAATTTCGCCATGAATATGCAACACTGGAGCATCTGCTCTTTGCGCTCGCGGATGATCAGGATGCGGCCTCCGTGCTTCGCGGCTGCGGTGTGGATATTGCCACCATCAAGAAAAACATCACCCAGTTTTTAGAAAACGAACTCACCTCGCTGGTGGTGGAAGACCTCGAAGAGTCTCGCCCCACAGCGGGTTTCCAGCGCGTGATTCACCGCGCGGCCATTCATGTGCAGTCCGCTGGCAAGAATGAAGTGACCGGCGCGAACGTGCTGGTTGCCCTCTTCTCCGAGCGCGATTCACACGCGGTGTTTTTCCTCCAGGAACAGGAGCTCACCCGCCTTGATGTGGTGAATTATATTTCGCACGGCATCGTGAAATATGCCGACAACCAGAAAATCGCTGAGTGGAAACGCGAAGTGGATACGGACGAATCCGCCGAATCGCTCGAGCGCCCAACCCAGCCCGCCAAGGATGGCAAGGAAAAGCCCGCCGATGCGCTGTCGCAATATTGCGTGAACCTCAATAAAAAAGCGGAAAGTGGCCGCACCGATATTCTCGTGGGCCGCGAAGAAGAAGTGGATCGCACCGTGCAGGTGCTCGCCCGCCGCAGCAAGAATAACCCGCTTTATGTTGGTGATGCCGGTGTGGGTAAAACCGCGATTGCCGAAGGCCTCGCGCTGCGCATTGTGCGCGGTGAAGTGCCGGATGTTTTGAAATCCGCCATCATCTATTCGCTCGATATGGGCGCCTTGCTCGCCGGCACGCGCTATCGCGGCGATTTTGAAGAGCGCATGAAATCCGTTATCAAGGAAATCGAAAAACTCCCCGGCGCGATTTTGTTCATTGATGAAATTCACACCATCATCGGCGCTGGTTCCACCAGCGGCGGCGCGCTCGATGCGTGCAACCTGCTGAAGCCCGCCCTCGCCCGCGGCAATTTCCGCTGCATGGGCTCGACCACGTACAAGGAATATAAATCCTCCATCGAAAAAGACCGCGCGCTTGCCCGCCGTTTCCAGAAGATTGATGTGAATGAGCCTAGCGTCGAAAATGCGATTAAAATTCTGCGTGGCCTGAAACCCTACTACGAAGAACACCACCATGTGCGCTACACCACCAGCGCGGTGAAAGCCGCCGTGGAACTCTCCGCGCGCTATATTCATGATCGCAAGCTGCCAGACAAAGCCATCGACGTGCTCGATGAAGCAGGCGCAGCGCAGATGCTGCTGCCGGAGCACAAGCGCAAGAAAACCATCACCCATAAAGAGGTGGAGGATATCGTGGCGAAAATGGCGCGTATGCCCGCCAAAACCGTCAACATGGATGACGCAACCACGCTGAAAAACCTCGAGCAGAATCTAAAGCTCGTGGTGTTTGGCCAGAATGCTGCGATTGAGTCCCTCGCCTCCGCCATCAAAATGGCGCGCGCTGGCCTTCGCGAAGAAGAAAAACCGATTGGTAATTACCTCTTCACCGGCCCCACCGGTGTCGGCAAAACCGAAGTGGCGCAGCAGCTCGCCATCCTGATGGGCATGGAGCTGATCCGCTTCGATATGTCGGAATACATGGAAAAACATGCCGTGTCGCGCCTCGTTGGCGCGCCTCCGGGCTATGTCGGGTTCGATCAGGGCGGCCTGCTCACCGATGCAATTGATAAAAATCCCTACGCGGTGATCCTGCTCGATGAAATCGAAAAAGCGCATCCGGATGTCTACAACATCCTGCTGCAAGTGATGGATTACGGCCGCCTGACGGATTCCAACGGCAAGACGGTCAATTTCCGCAACGCCATCATCATCATGACCTCGAACGCCGGCGCAGCGGATGTCGCGCGCGCGCCGATTGGTTTCATGAAAACCGACCGCGCAGGCGAGGACAAAGAAGCAGTCAATCGCGCCTTCACGCCAGAATTCAGAAACCGTCTGGATGCCATCATCAGCTTCGATCACCTCTCACAAGATGTCGTGGCGCATGTGGTGAACAAGTTTATCTTCCGCCTCGAGTCGCAGCTGGCGGATCGCAACGTCACCATCCAGCTTTCGGATGAAGCGCGCAAATGGCTGTGTGACCGTGGCTATGACCGCGCGAACGGCGCCCGCCCGATGGCGCGCCTGATTTCCGAGAAAATCAAAAAACCGCTCGCGGATGAAGTGCTGTTTGGCAAGCTTGCCAAAGGCGGCACGGTGAAAGTCTCGGTAGAACATGGCGAGCTGGCATTTTCATATGGCAAACCAACCGCCAGCACCAAACAATCCGAGACGGATGAAGAGCTGGTGAATTAGCCAGTTGCCACCCACGCCCGCTTCTTCATCATCCCCGCCTTCACCTTCGTCATCCCCGCCTTGCGCGGGGATCGAAAGCTCACCTCAAGCCAGAATTTTAGCCAAGATCCCGCGCCCCCCCCTCGCTAAAGCTTCGGCGGACAGGCAAGACCGGGATCACAGCAAAGCGGATGAAAAGCTGGTAAATTAGCGCTCAATACGGATCCCAAAAAAGCAGAGCCAACTTCCACCTGCCACTCAAACCAATCACAAACTCTTTTGTACGGGAAGGGAAAAAACACTAAACGCATGTAACACATAGATAAAATTGTTTCACGTGAAACATATTCTCTAATTCCCTCTCCCCTCCGGGGAGAGGGTTAGGGTGAGGGGAAGGGATGAGCTCCTTCTCCCTCTGGGAGAAGGGCGGCGTCAGCCGGGATGAGGGCTAAATTCTATTAAGCGTCAAGATGATAGATAAGCCCGTACCAACCCTCTCCCAGAGGGAAAGGACTAAAAATTGTTTCACGTGAAACATTTTTACGCCTTCACCAAATTGTCACATGATTTTGGCGGCGGCTCTGGTAATATTGTTTCATGTGAAACAATTTAAGATAGTATTAAGATAGTAATAAAATGACGGATCCTTTCGATTTTGGCGCTTTTGACCCCAATGACCCAAGCTATATTGCTGGCCTTGAGTCCGGCGGCGGTGGTGTTGATATGAAAAAACTCTGGTCGGATTACAAGGAAGCGGTCAAAAACCCCATCGAGACCGTGACCGCCAACTTCTTCACTAAAGAAGCTTACAGCAAAAAAAGACTCCTCGGAACTGGTATAAAAGCCGCCGGCACCGGCCTTGGCCTCATCATCGCGGCGGATAGCCTTCGCGCTGAGCGTGAAGGTGCTGACGGCCGCCCCGAAACCCGCAGCGGGCTGGTGCGTGTGGGCGAAGCAGTGCTTGGGCTTGGCGTAGCAGCCGGCTCCGCACTCTACCCCGGACGCTGATTAAGGCGCAGCTTTCTCAGCCTCGGGCGGAGCAGCTTGAGGCACCACATTCGCCGGATTAAAAATAGAATCACTGCTTGGTGGCGACGCCGTTGGGCTGCTTGTTACAGCATCCGGCTGGTTCTCCTGCTTCTTCATGGTCGCATCTGGCACCGATAAGATTGTGCGCGTGGTTGGTGTCAATTTAGGATCCCGGAAATAGGATCCACGCTGCAGCAAAATAGTGATACGCCTGTTGCGTGGACTGGTGGGTTCCTGTGGCACCAATAGTTCTTTATCCGCCATCGCAACAATGCGCGTCACACGTTCGGTCTCAAGTTGTGTGGTACTCAGAAAGCGACGCGCGGCAAGCGCTCTGTCAGCGGATAACTCCCAGATCGTATATTGCGGATTCTGCGTGGCGCCTGCGGCATCGGTGTGGCCATTGATGGTGATGTTGTTAGGTGTCTTAATAATCATCGCCGCCATGGAATCCAGAATCTTTTTTCCGGTATCGGTAAGCACCGCACCGCCTGGCACAAACATCGGCCGCTTGGGATCATCAATCACGTCGATTTTGAGCCCTTCCGGTGTTTCCTGAATCACGACATTGCTTTGATATTCTTTAAGCTCCTCATTCTGCTGAAGCGCCTGTTTGATTTCCTGAGTTGTTTCACTGAATTGCTCTGCGTCTGCCTGACTTTGTGGCTTAGGCGGCGCATCACCGGTATCTTCCGCGTTATCCTTGGGTTCCTGTGTATCAGGATTCGGCGGGCCGGGCTGCGGCCCCTGCTTGGTCTGGCCAACAACCAACCCCACCGCGGTTAAATCATTTTTCGAGCGCCCCTCTTCTGATTGCTTGATACCACCTTTAAAGCCAATCCCCATGGAGTCTTTGATACCAATGGTGGGGGTAAAAAACTCAGCCAGCCCCATCTTCTGCTCGGGTGTGGTGGTGTTCAGCAGCCACAGGAGTAGAAAAAATGCCATCATCGCCGTCACAAAGTCGGCGTATGCCACCTTCCAGGCACCACCATGATGGCCATGACCACCTTTCTTTATGCGTTTAATTACAATTGGTTGTTCTGTTTCTGCCATAGCGCGCAGGATAGCAGAGAAACCTTAATAAATCGTATGAAGAAAACTACTTCCGGTACACCCAGACATGTGCCGGTGGCACATTGGTGAGAATGGTTTTAACCCTCTTACCCGTGATGCCGTGCTGGCGCAGCCGGGTTTTATCAAGCGGTGATTTAGCGCCGTAGGTAAACTGCACAATCACCCCGCCCTCATCCAGCAGCTCGGCCATCTGACTCTGGATGGTTTCCTTGGTGCGCTTGGGCAGCGACATCATCGGCAGGCTGGAGACAATCGCGGCGATGCGCGGCTCGCCCTGCTCCTGCCACAGGCGCTTCAGATGGGTGGCATCCTCGCACCAGATGGTAAGCTGCGGAAACTGCGCCGAAAGAATCGCACACAGCGCCGCCTCGCGCTCAATCACCCATAAACGCTTCGCCGGAACCCCGGCCTCCACCAGCGCATCCGTCACCGGCCCGGTGCCCGCCCCAAGCTCAATCACCACACCAGCATGTTTGATATCAATCTGCCCCGCCATTGCACGCGCGAGCTTGCCGGAGCTGGGCACAATCGCCCCCATGGAAAGCGGCGAACGCAACCACGCGGAAAGAAACGAGCCATGCGCCCGGCGCGTGCGAGGTTTTTTCATGGCGCTTTGCCCGCCGCCGCGCGCGCGCGCAGAATCTGATCCACTGCTGCATCGGCCTTCAGCTTGAGCAGAAAACGGCCATGATCGGCGTTCGCATCCGTGGAATCGCCCATCGCTCCGGTGGCCAGATAATCAGCCTCGCCGCGCGCCGCAAATTTATCTTTTCGTACCGCATCCGGCTTGATTGCCAGCAGCTCGGAGCTATCAAAATAGCCGCCATGCGCCGTGGGATTGGCATCTTTCAGCTGGATGCCCCGCGCCCATTTTTCCTGGCCATTCGCGCTGTCATAATAATCCGATACATGCACCACCGTAACACCGCTTTTCTGCCACTCGCGGCTGAGTTTTTCTGCCACTTTTTTCTGCGCTTCCTGACTGCCGCCATGGTCACCAATCAAGGCAATCGTCGTAAAACCATGCTGCTTGAAACTGCGCGCCGCGTCTTCCAGCACCAGCTCCAGCACCTCCGAACGAATAGAGATGGTGCCGGGAAACTGCATGTGACCTTCTGGCGGATGAATGCGCCCTTCCGGCACATAGGCAATCACCGGTGCGACCAGTACATGACCCAGACGGCGCGCAATATCCCCCGCGGTCTGCCGCACAATAAAATTATGCTTGCCAACCGCAAGGTGGGGGCCGTTCTGCTCGGTGCCACCAGTGGGAATGATGACGGTTTTGGCGCCGCCATCCATGCGCTCGCGGATTTCCATCCAGGTGAGATCCTCCAGATACACCGATGGCGGCGGCTTTAAAGGAGATGATTTCTGTTTTGAGGCATAGGACGGATGACAGATGACGGTTGAGAAAAAAACTGCCACTATCAGCATCCATCCCGTCTTGGTTTTTTGTTTCATTTGTTATCCGTTATCTGTCATTTCTCATTTATCATTTGTCATCCGTCATACCATGAACCGCTCGAAAATCGACCAGATATTTCAAACACTCGCAAGCGCTAACCCGGAGCCGAAAACCGAGCTGACCTCAGCCAATGATTTTACCCTGCTGGTGGCGATTGTGCTCTCCGCGCAGGCAACCGACGCCAGCGTGAATAAAGCAACCCCTGCCCTATTTGCGGCGGCGGATACGCCAGAAAAAATGGCGGCGCTCGGCGAGGCAAAGCTGAAGCGCTACATCCAGACCATCGGCTTGTTTAACAGCAAAGCAAAAAACGTGATTGCGCTTTCCAAGAAGTTGGTGGCGGAGCATGGCGGGCGGGTGCCGGAAACGCTGGAAGAGCTGAGGGCGCTGCCGGGCGTGGGCAACAAAACGGCGCGCGTGTGGCTGAACTGCGCGCGCGGCGAGCCGCTGATTGCGGTCGATACCCATGTATTTCGCGTGGCAAACCGACTTGGCCTATGCAAAACTAAAACCGCCGATGAGACCACGAGCGCGCTCGAAAAAGCCATCCCCACCCAATGGAAGCAGCACGCCCACCACTGGCTGATCCTTCATGGCCGCTATGTTTGTAAAGCGCGAAAGCCGGAATGTGGACGGTGCGCGGTGGCGACATGGTGCAACAACCCCTGTCATCCCGTGGAGCCTGTCAGTGGACGGGCGAGCACGGGATCCAGAAAAGCCAAAAGCCAGTAGGCTTTTGGCGTCACAAAAAAAACATGGATCCCGGCCTTCGCCGGGATGACAATTACCACTTACTCGTCAGCGGATACCTTCTATCCTTGCCAAACAGCATCGCAGAAAGCTTCACGCCCGGGCAGGACTGGCGGCGCTTATATTCCGAAAGCCGCACCATGCGAACCACCTTCTCAACCATCTGCTTGTCATAGCCCTTAGCAATAATTTCGGAGGCGGAATATTGCTGCTCAATGTGCAGCTGCAAGATCGCATCCAGCACCTCATAAGGCGGTAGCTGATCAGAGTCCAGCTGGCCGGGCTTTAGTTCCGCCGAGGGTGGCTTGCTGATGGAGTTTTGGGGGATCACCGCGCCTTTTTCATTCCGCCAGTTTGCCAGCGCATAGACCTCAGTTTTGTATAGATCCTTGATCACATTATAGCCGCCGCATGCATCGCCATAGAGCGTGGTGTACCCCACTGCAATCTCCGATTTATTGCCGGTGGAAAGCAGCATGAAGCCGGTTTTGTTGGAAAGCGCCATCAGAATCTGCCCGCGAATGCGCGCCTGAATATTGCCGCCCACCGCCACATCCTGCATCCAGTCCACCATCACAAAACCGGGATCCGTTGCTGGCGGCTGAATAGCCCCAAGCGCAGCCCCTAGCATCTCCTGATAAGTTTCCATCGCTGGCGTGATGGGAATCGTATCGGTATGAATGCCAAGGTTTCTGGCAAGGAGCTGCGCATCATCTATGCTGTGCTGGGAACTAAACAGCGATGGCATCAGCACCCCGCGCACACGGCTGGCACCCAGCGCATCGACCGCACATGTTGCTGTGATCGCGGAATCAATGCCGCCGGAAAGCCCCAGCAGCACGCCCTTAAAACCGTTTTTCTCTACATAATCACGAAGGCCAAGCTGCATGGCTTGCCACAATTGGTGGTTGTCATCCTGAGCGAACCCCGCACTTGTTGCGGGGGAAGTCGAAGGATCTTTAAGATCCCCCGACAAGCTCGGGATGACAATAGACTCTTCAAACCAGGGAAATTGCGTCGTAACCTCGCCTTTCGCATTCATCACAAACGACCCGCCGTCAAACACAATATCATCCTGCCCGCCCACCAGATTGACATACACTGCCGGCAGGGCATGCTGCTTCACCGCACGCGACACGACTTTTATCCGCTGTTCGTGCTTGCCTGCTTCAAAGGGGGAACCGTTGAGAATAATCAAACACTCAGCGCCTTCGCGCGCGAGCTCTGCTGCCACATCATCCGACCAGATATCTTCACACACCATCACGCCGAGCTTTCGCCCGCGCCACGCCGTCGGCTCCGGCCGTTCGCTGTCAAACAGGCGTTTTTCATCAAAAATGCCGTAATTCGGCAAATGGGTTTTAGGCTGAATATGCTGGATGCGCCCCTCATCCAGCAGTACTGCAGCGTTATAGACTCTGGTATCCGCGCCGCTTGTCACCACTGCGTTGTCCCACACGCTGCCAATAATCATCGCCGCCCTGCCCTTGGTATGGATCGCTAAATCGCCAAGCGCGGCCATCGCTTGACTGCGGAAAGCGGGCATCAGCACCAGATCTTCCGGCGGGTAGCCAATCAGCGCGCACTCCGGAAACACCACCAGCTCCGCGCCCTGCTTGCAGGCCGTCTCATAGGCGGTAAGAATCTTTTTGCTGTTACCCGCAATATCACCCACGGTGACATTAATTTGTGCGAGAGCGATGAGCGGAAGGGTCATAAAACAATCGTCATTCCGGAAAATTTTTCAGTAGAAAAATTTGTCCGGAATCCAGAATAACAAAAGGTCAGTAGACCTTTTGTGTCAAAAAAGTCTACTGACTTTTTTGCACTGGATCCCGTGCTCGCTACGCTACTGCTTCGCTCCACGGGATGACACCTATAACAACTTTTCCAATTCAGGCAACGCCGCCTGCCACTCGGCGACTAGCCCATAATCCGCCACCTCAAAAATCGGGGCGTTTTCATCCTTGTTGATGGCAACAATCACCTTGCTGTCCTTCATGCCCGCAAGGTGCTGGATCGCCCCGCTGATACCCACGGCAATGTATAAATCAGGCGCAACCACCTTGCCGGTCTGCCCCACCTGATAATCATTGGGCACATAGCCGCTATCGACCGCCGCGCGCGACGCACCAATCGCCGCATTCAGCTTGCCAGCGATGCGCTCTAAATGCACGAAATTCTCGCCGCTGCCCATACCGCGACCGCCTGAGACGACGACGCGCGCCGAGGTCAGCTCCGGCCGGTCGGACTTGCTTTCGGCAAGCGAAATAAACACCGCCCGGTCGCTGGTGGCAGCGGGTGCCAGCGCCTCAACCGCGGCGGAGCCACCATCTTTGGCGGGGGCAAATGCCGTCTGGCGCACGGTGATGACCTTCACCGCCTCGCTGGTTTTCACCGTCTCCAGCGCGTTACCGGCATAAATCGGGCGAAGGAATGTATCCGGCGCGATCACCTGCACGATCTCGGAGACCTGCGATACATCGAGCAGCGCCGCTGCGCGCGGCAGAATGTCTTTGCCAGTCGTCGTTGCCGTCATCAGGATATGTGAGTAGTTTTTACCCACCTGCGCAATCAGCGGCGCGATATTTTCTGCGAGTAGATGCGCATAAGCAGCATGATCCGCATGCAGTACCTTTGCTACACCAGCCAGCTGCGAGGCCTGCTTTGCCACCTCGCCAGCACTACCGCCCGCGACCAGCACATGAATCTCGCCGCCAATCTGCGACGCCGCCGTGACCGCATGCCTGGTTGAGGCATGCAGCGCGGCATTGTTGTGTTCGGCAATCACGAGTATGGTCATATTCTTCTGTCACCCCCGCTTTATGCGGGGGTCCAGGGACACACGCATCAGCGGAATATTGTTGCTCCAGATCCCCGCGCAAGGCGGAGATGACAAGTTTAAATCACCTTGGCTTCATTCTTCAGTTTCTCGACCAGCTCAGTCACATCCTTCACCTTACCGCCGCCTTTTCGTTTTTTGGGCTCTTCCACCTTGAGGCGTGTGACTTTCGATTCCAGCGCCACACCAAGCTCGGCAGCCGTCATTTTGACGAGCGGCTTGCTGCGCGCTTTCATGATGTTCGGCAGCGCCGGATAGCGCGGCTCGTTGAGGCGCAGATCCGTGGTGACAATCGCCGGCAGCGTAAGCGAAACCGTGGCAAGCCCGCCATCCACCTCGCGCACTACGGTGGCGACACCATTTTCAATGGTAAGCTTAGAAGCAAACGTACCCTGCCCCCAGCCAAGCAGCCCCGCAAGCATCTGGCCGGTCTGGTTTGCATCATCATCAATCGCCTGCTTGCCGATAATGACGAGCTGCGGCTGTTCTTTTTCCACCACCGCCTTCAGCAACTTAGCGGCAATGAGTGAGTTGATTTCCTGATCCACCGGAATGAGAATCGCGCGGTCGGCACCCATCGCCATCGCGGAGCGTAGCTGCTCCTGCGCCAGCTCTGCGCCAATCGACACCACCACCACTTCACTGGCGATATTTTTTTCCTTAAGGCGCACCGCCTCTTCAACGGCGATTTCATCAAACGGATTCATCGACATCTTGACGTTGGCCGTCTCGACGCCCGAACCATCCGCCTTCACGCGAATGCGCACGTTGTAATCAATAACCCTTTTAACACCGACAAGAATTTTCATGAAAATAGGCTAACATATGCCAGTTAGCAGATGGTTAACGATTGACCCCGGGTTTCCACAGCACGTCGTCCCGCCCGTTATCATTGGCCGCGCGGGCAAGCACAAACAAGAAGTCCGACAGGCGGTTAATATATTGAAGCGCATAGGAATTAATCGTTTCGCGCTCGGCGAGCGCGCAGGCGATGCGTTCGGCGCGGCGGGTGACGGTGCGGGCAAGGTGCAGGCGCGCCGATAGCTCGTTACCACCGGGCAGCACAAAGGAATTCAGCGGCTCAAGATATTCATTCAGCTGGTCAATCTCGCTCTCCAGGCGCAGCACCTGTTTTTCGATGATACGAAGGGCTTTATCTTCCCCGCCAGTTATCGGCGTTGCCAGATCCGCGCCGAGATCAAACAAATCATGCTGGATGCGCGAGAGCATATCATCATACACATGGAACTGCGGCGTGAGAGATGCAGGCGAGGTGTGCAGCCGCGCAAGGCCAATCATGGAATTGGCCTCATCGACATCACCCATGGCCTCAAAGCGCAGGTCTGATTTTGGCCGGCGCGAGCCGTCGACCAGACCAGAATCACCCTCGTCGCCAGTGCGGGTGTAGATTTTGTTTAGTTTTACCATGCCCTGAATGTTTAGGGCTTACCCATGAAAAATACAAGCGCCAGCATCAGAAGCACCAGCCCCTGAAACGACACCCTTGCAGACATCAGTTTATTGCCATATTTGAAATTGGCGTTTCCGCCCATGCCCATGAGGACAATGCCCGCCATCAACACTCCGAAGGTGGCCATCATCAGCGCGAGCACGATATAATCGCTGGCTGACATAGGTTTTCTCCCGTTATGATTACACTTCGTTTGGAATGCTTTCTATATTGAAAGCTTACGCGGACTATGCGCCTGTTTCAGCACGAATGCAAGCGAATTTCAAACTGGCGGTTCCAGCTAAATTATGCTGCAGCGCACTCAGCAACAGTTTGCTCGCAATTACAATTAGTTGATGAAAAAACTAGGAAATGATGAATGGGCGTTAGTATATCTGCCAGAAATCAATGGGCAGACTTAGCCGCATCAACTCGCAGCACATAAGTGCGGCTGCAATAGGGGCATATGATGCTGCCCTTATCCTGATCGATATGCAGGTAAACTTTGGGATGACCAAGCGCACCGCCACCGCCATCACAGGCAACAGAAAGGCTATTCACATGGATGACTTCAAATGGCTTCATGGCAATGGATATAGGATAAGTCGTGAATCTAGGCAAGTGGTTGATATCACCAAAAAGGAAGAGATACCAGAATCGCACTTCGTGCGCCCGAGGATGACAGTTTTCTAAGCAGCAATCATGCCTGGATCCCCGGATCGCACTTCGTGCGCCCGAGGATGACAGTTTTCTAAGCAGCATAGCTGCTAAGAAAACTGTCAATTATCAAAGACGAAACGGGGGCCGGATGGGCGATGCGCGGCCTGCGCATTCTGCGGCTCAATACGAGTGGGGCGAGGTTTTTCAGCGATCTCATTCGATGCCTGCGCCAGCGTAATCACGCCCGGAGTGGAGACCGGTTGATCCACCACCTTAATGACTGGGCGCATCACAATAATGCCATTCTCGCGCTTATCTTCCTGACGTGTGACCGTGATGGAATTCATGCGCGGTGCTTGATGCGGCTGAACCTGCCTGCCACGCTGTTCAGGAAGCTTGGATGCCACCTGAATCACCTTCGGCGGTGCTGATTTGGCTGTTTGTTCGGCGACTGGCTTCAGCTTGACTGGTGCCGGTGGCTGCGGCGATTCAGGCCGGGGCGCCGCGGCGGCCAGCTTGGTTTCACTTTCGGAGCCCGTTTGCAACCGCGCATCACGCAGGCGGCTGACAATCGTATACCAATGATTGTAGACATTGCCGGCATAAGCCGTGCCACGACTTGGGGTTTTGGAATGATAGTGCGAGGCAGCTGTTTTCCAGGACTTTTCTTCCTCATACAAATTGCGTAGAAAACTCGCGGCATAGGCCACATTAACCGCTGGATCAAACGCCTGCTCGAGCGAAGCAAACGCCTCAGGATGATGCAGCAGGTTCACCTGCATGCAGCCCACATCAATGCTGCGTGCACCCTTTGCACGGTAACGCTTCACCGCTGCGATGGCTTCCTGCTTGCTATCAAAATAATAGCCTTTACCTTCCACATTAATCGTCCATGGCCAGGGCACAGTGATTTTCAGCCCTCGGTGATAACGGCCGGACTCGGTGGAAGCAATGGCAGAAAGCAGATGGTTGGGAATGCCATATTCACGCTCATAGCGCGGCATCTGGCGCGTGCAGAGCTTCGCACCCTCGATGAGGGTGTCAGTCTGCGCGGCAGCAGGCAGCGAAATCGCCGCCACCATCAAACCCGCTATCCAGAAGCTGCGAACCATAGACCCCTTGATGTTCCTCAAACAATAACTGCTTATTATTCAAGAACTATACCATCAAGGGGTAGCGCAAACTAGTTAAGGTTATGTTACAATTTTTATTCAATATATATCAACAGGTTAGAAGCCAGCCCTCAGCCCTACATAAAGCCCGCGCCCCGGCTGGCCATAGCCGGAAATTTCCTCGTAGCGCTTATCCAGCAGGTTTTCCAGCCGGCCGTAAGCCGTCACTTCCGGCGAAAGACGATAATTGGCCGAAAAGTCAGCGGTGATGAAGGATGACAAGGTCGTTTTGGCACCAGAGCCAGAGCTATAGAGAAAATCCCTGCTCGCGCCGACATAGCGAATGTTCAACCCAATATCGCCATCCGGGCTGGTGCGATAGACCGCGCCGAGATTGGCAAGGTGCTTCGGGCGACGAAGTAGCCACGTGCCATTGCGCCGATTTTCAGCGCTGGTGAAAGTGTAGTTGGCCGAAAGATCAAGGTCGGTATGTGGACGCACGTTGAGCGATGCCTCGAACCCTTGCGTGCGCGCCTTACCGATATTCACTACCGTGGATGTAAAGCCAATGAGATTATCAATATCATTGCGATACAAGGTGCCGCCGAATGTTGCCCGGCCGTCAAACAGGGACTGCTCAAATCCGGCGTCCACGCTGCGGCTGCGCTCCGGTTGCAGGTTGCGATTACTGAATACCGGCGCATATAAATCATTGAGCGACGGCGCCTTGAAGCCTGTACCGTAAGTGGCTTTCAGGGTCGTACCGGTGGCAGCGATGCGAAAACCCGGCGCCAGCTTGTAGGTGAACTCGCGGCCAAATTGCTGGTGCTCGTCCAGGCGCACCCCAGCATTCATAAACGCATCGCCATAGGTGAACTGATCATTAGCAAAAAACGCGCGATTATCGACATTCACGCGCGCAAGGCCATCGGCACGGAAATCTTCAGTGGCAAACTCGGTGCCCATGGTCAGCTCGTGGTGCCGGAAATGGCGGATGCGGTGCACCCAGTCCAGCACATGGCGCTGACCTTCATACTCGCGGCGACCCAAAAGCGCGCCGGGATTAAAATATTCTGTGATCAGGTTGCGATTAAAGTTAACCACCGAAAGCCCAAAATCCTGCGACCACTCGCCGCCCGCCGACATCCACTGCCCGGCTGCACGCAGGTTCATCTGACGATTATCCGCATCTGTCTGCGGATCATCTTTAGGTCGGACGCCCCCAAACGCTGTACTTCCCGGCGAATCAAACTCGGTGCTGGTGCGGTTGTAGCGCGCGGTGAATGTTGCAGAGAGTGCATCGCTGAGCCGCTGTTTAAGATTGGTGGATAAGGTGGCGGTGCGGTTTTCATCTTTTTCTGTGCCGCCAAACTGCTTGGCGAATGCTGAAATACCATCCGTGCGGCTGCCGGAAGCAGAGAGGCTGTAGGACGTATCACCGACCTCACCCGCTGAACCAACGCCAAGCTTGGCACTATTATAGCGCCCATATTCAGCAAATGCATGGTGCCTCGGCGCGCCGCTTCCTTGTTTGGTGATGATGTTGATCACACCGCCGATCGCCTGCGAGCCATAGAGCGTGCTCTGCGCGCCGCGCAGCACTTCGATGCGTTCAATATTATCGGTGGTAAGATTAGAGAAATCATAAGAATTGCTGGCATTAGAAGGATCATTCAGCGGCACTCCATCCATCATCACCAGCGTGTGGTTGGAATTCGTGCCACGCATGAAGATACTCACATTCTGACCCACGGCGCCGCTTTGCGCCAGATTCAGCCCCGGCACATCGCGCAGCAGCTCCACCACTGTCTGCTTGTTCTTGCGGCGAATATCTTCCTCGCTAATCACAGTCACCGAGCTGGCAATCTGCGAAAGATTGGCCGGCGCGCGCGTCGCGGTGACGATGACTGACGGGATGGTGGTCTGAGCGAGTGCGTGAGAAGAAATAACTAAGCACGTGCCTGTAAGCACGGCAAAACGAAACAACATAGAAATATCCTTACAAAAAATGGTGACAAACTGCTACCCCGCCGCACCATTGCAGCGAAAAAGCAGTGCCACCACGTAAGGATTTTTTATCCCCCGCCCCGTTGAGGGAGAGGAAAAATTCTTTTACAACACCCCCCGGATCTTCCCGTCCATCAGATGCGCGTGACACTCAAGCGGCAGGTCTCCTGACTTCGCGAATCACCATGCTTTTTCTGTCTTCCCAGTTTCCCAGTGACGTGAGTGAAAAAGCATTCATCACTTACAGTTGCGGGAACAGCCCACGATTTGCACGTGGTTCCCTTTTGATCTTCTCTCGAAGAACCGCTTAAACGTGGTGTTAATGCTTAAGGCGCGACGCGTCAAGCTAGTTTGCCGTTTTGGGGTCAACCTCTTTGCCATGGCCGGATGGCAGGCTGTGGCCGGATCGGGAAATCCAGTGCGCAATATCCGCCATCACGCGCTCGCCCGCAAGGTCGCGCAGCAGCATGTGATAGCCCTCCGGGTAATAAGCAAAAGTGAGCGGCTTTGGAAAGCGCGCGAGCGCCACCTCGATGCTGGGCGGCGGAATCACCTGATCATTGCCGCCATACAGCAGCAGCACCTCGCTTTGTACCTGCGGCAGCGCCTCAAACGCATCCCCCATCAGCTGCACCAGCCCATACACCGCATCAAGCCGCGTGGATTTGATAATCAGCGGATCCAGCGACATCTGGCGCAGCAGTGGAATATTGTCAGTTGCCTGAATTTTCAGGTCACGGCCGGTCAGCTGCCAGCCGGGCGCGACATGGGCGCTGATGGCAAGCGTGGTGCGGTAAAGCAGGTTCATGTTGCTACCGCCCCAGATGGCAGGCGCGCTGAGCACCAGCTTATCCGGCGCCACCCGCTCGTTTGCCACCGCTGAAAGCGCCACCGCCGCCCCCATGCTCTCACCCAGAATCACCTGCGCACTATGCGGGTGTTTTGCGCGTAGCAGCTGCGAAAGCTCGGCCACATCACGCATCAGGTTCTCCCTGCCCGCCCAGATGCCGGGCTGGATGGAAGCGCCAAACCCGCGCTGGTCATAAGCATAAAATGCCGCGCCGCGCCGCGCAAAATAAGGCCCTACTGTTTCAAAGGCTTTGCTGTAGTCATTAAAGCCGTGCAGCGCAATCACGACCGCCTTGGGTTTTCCTTTCGGCAGCCACGAACGAAGCGGCAGCAGCGCGCCATCCGACGCAACAAACAACCCACGCTCGATGCGTGCAGATTGTTTCGTATCAGAAATGAAAGGTTGCTCAAGGGGAGCACAGGAAAAAAGCAGAAATACTGCTGCTAGAAAATAGAGCCGGCTCACCCTTTATACCCCATCGCCACCACATACATCTCCGCGGAGTCAGCACGGCTGGCCTTGGGTTTGGCGTGCTTCACACTGGCAAAATCTTTTTTCATTTGAGCAAGCAGCTCGCGCTCGGTGCCGCCCTGGAAAATTTTAGCAACAAACGCGCCATCCTTCGCCAGAATTTCCTTGGCGAATTCATAGGCCGCCTCCAGCAGTACCATGATACGCAGGTGGTCGGTCGGGGTGTGGCCGGTGGTGTTGGGCGCCATATCAGAAAGCACGACATCCACCGCACCGCCCAGCGCCGCACGAATGCGCTGCGGTGCCTCATCATCCATGAAATCTAGCTGCATAAGGTTGACGCTGGCAATATCATCGATCGGCAATAAATCAATGCCCAGCACGGTTGGATTTTTCGTGGTTGATTTGACCCGCGCCGCCGCCACCTGCGCCCAGCCGCCGGGTGCTGCGCCCAAATCCAGCACACGCTGGCCGGGCTTTAAAAAGCGGAACTTATCATCCATTTCGACCAGCTTGTAGGCCGCGCGCGAACGATAGCCGTCTTTTTTAGCCTGATGCACGTAAGGGTCATTCAGCTGGCGCTGCAGCCACAGAGTCGAGGAGGTTTTGCGCCCCTTGGCCGTTTTCACCCGCGTTTTGAGATGGCGCGTGCCGCCTTTGTTGCCTGCGCTTTTCATGGTTCCAGCAACGAAAGAATAATGCCTTCGCGCACACCGCGATCCGCAATCGTGACTTCACGCGCCGGCCACAGGCCGCTGATAGCGTCGAAAATCGCGCAGCCAGAGAGGATAAAGTCACTGCGATCCGGCCCGATGCAGGGATGGGAAAAACGCTCCGACGGGCGCATGGCAAGCAAGCGGCGCGTGGTGGCGCGAATATCGTCAGCCGGCAGCGTGATGCCGTCAATGCGCGCGCGGTCATAGCGCGGCAGGTCGAGATGAATGGCTGCCAGTGTGGTCACGGTGCCGGAAGTGGAAAGCAGCTGCACCGCGCCGGAGGCTACATGCTGCGCGATATTATTTTTTTCATTAAAGGCTGAAAGCCGCACGGCCAGCGCCGAGACCATATCATCAAACGCCAGGTCAGAAAAATCGCTGCCGCCATATTTGTCCGCAAGGTTCATGACGCCGAAATCGATCGATATCCAGTCAAGAATGGCTTTGCTTGCCGTATCAATCCACATCAGCTCCGTGCTGCCACCACCAATATCAAACACCACCGCGCGGCTGGCCGACGGCTTCAGCAGCGAGGCACAGCCACGAAAAGCAAGCTGCGCTTCTTCTTCGGTGGAGATGATTTCAATGGCAAGGCCGGTTTCGCGCTCGGCGCGGGCAAGAAATTCCTGTGCATTGCTGGCGCGGCGGCAGGCTTCGGTGGCGACAAAACGCATGCCCGAGAGCGGATATTTGGCAATTTTTTTCTGGCAGGCACTAAGCGCCTGCAACGTGCGATCCATCGCCTCCTGCGAGAGCTTGCCACTGCTGCTGACACCTTCGCCGAGGCGCACAATGCGCGAATAGCTATCCAGTACTTTCAGCGAAGCGCCGCGAGCAGGCACCGCCGCAATCAGCAGCCGGCAGTTGTTCGTGCCCAGATCCAGCGCGGCATACATCCCCTCGCCAGCCGCACGCTGATCGCCACGCGCACTGCGGCGCGATTCCTGCGCGGATTCCAACATACCATATCCACAGGCCTGACTGCGCGCAGCCAAACCAATCCTTTGAGTTTATACGACCTTCTCAGAATAGCGCCTGAAGGCACGCTTTACAAGGCTTATAGTTTAGGCGTGTAGCGGGTTGGCATCTGGTCGCGGTGCACCCAGCAATTCAGCATCAGCCCCACGGCAAACACGGTTGAAAGCGTGATACTACCGCCGTAAGACATCAGCGGCAGCGGCACCCCCACCACCGGCATCAGCCCCATCACCATGCCGACATTGATCAGCACATGGATGAAAATCATGGCCGTGACCCCCGCCGCAATCATCGCGCCGAAGGTGCTTTTGGAGCGCAGCGCCACCAGCATGCCGCATAAAATAAGCAGCGCATAAAGCGACAGCAACACCATGCCGCCAAGGAAACCGAACTCCTCCGCCAGCATAGTGAAAATAAAATCGGTGTGTTTCTCAGGCAGAAAATTAAGCTGATTCTGCGTGCCTTCCAGAAAGCCCTTGCCAAAGAAACCGCCCGAGCCAATGGCAATTTTCGATTGCAGGATGTTGTAGCCCGCCCCCAGCGGATCCTGATTGGGATCAAGAAACGTCAGCACACGCTTTTTCTGATAGCCGTGCATGAAATGCCACGCCACCGGCGCCGCCGCCACCGCCGCCACCGCCCCGCCAATAAAATAGCGCCACTGCACCCCCGCGAGAAAACACATGATCCCGCCCATAGTAAGAACGATAATAGTCGTGCCAAGATTTGGTTGGCGAAAAATGAGTGCTGCCGGAATAAGAAGCATCACCAGCGGTACTGCCAAATAAGGAATGCGCCGGATATCTTCCGGCTGCAGGTGGTGAAAATAACGTGCGAGTGCCAGCACCACAGCCAGCTTGGTGAATTCTGACGGCTGGAGATTCAGGCCGCCAATACGCAGCCAGCGCTGCGCGCCCATGCCGGTGTGGCCGATAATATCCACCACCACCAGCACAATGACCGCCGCAAAATAAATGAGATAGGCATAATCAAGCAGCCAGCGCATCGGCATCACCGCGATCACCAGCATCACCACAAATGCGGCGATAAAGCGCGTGAATTGCTGACTCGCCCACGGCGACCACTCGCCGCCGCCTGCGGATACCATCATCATCACGCCGACCGCCGCAATCAGACTCATGATGAGCACAATCAGCCAGTTAATTTCGGCGAGTTGCTGCAAAAAAAAGTGAAGGGGTGAGCGCATTGAATAAAACAGCTAAAATTTGAGGCGAATATAGCGCGCAGTGGTGGCTTGCGTCAGCAAAAAATAAGCCGCTGGTTTTTAATAGATTATTTTTTTTAGCGCTGCGCCCCCAGCAGCCACAAAAGACACCAATTACACATCAAATTAGCTATAATTATCAATAAACTGCGATGGATTTTTTACCTCACGTTAAACATGAATGTGATAACATGAGCTGTTATTTGGCGTTGAACGCAATCTACAGGCATGATGAAACAGATCCGCTATATTCGCCTCCTGCTCAGCCGCAACGATGACGGTACGACCGCCATCGAATTTGCGATGCTATCGCCTGTGATGTTGCTTTTCATTCTCGGCATCATTGAGTTTTCGCTGATCATGTTCACGCAGACCGTGATGGAAAGCGCGACCAACACCACCGCACGCCTTGGCAAAACAGGCGCCGTGGATGGCAGCGGACTCAGCCGTGAGGAGCAGTTGATTGAAAATGTCGCCACTCGAACTGCCGGGCTGCTTGACCGTGAAAACATTCAGGTCAGCATGACCACCTACTCCACATTTAATAATGTGAACCGTCCGGAACCCTTCATCGATGCTAATGGCAATGGCTTTTACAACACCG
This sequence comes from Alphaproteobacteria bacterium, assembly GCA_033763775.1. Lineage (GTDB taxonomy): Bacteria > Pseudomonadota > Alphaproteobacteria > Rickettsiales > SXRF01 > JAJTHB01. Next base: position 21,519 of record JANRJW010000012.1, read on the forward strand.
GGGAAACCTACACCGATATTAATGGTAACGGGCAATGGGACGAAGATATGGGCTCAGCTGGCGCCGGTCAGGCGAATGATATTGTGGTGTACACCGTCAGCTATCCCTGGCCGATCATGACGCCGATTGTCAGCAGTATTCTTGGGAATAGTTTTCCGCTCACCGCCAGAACCGTCGTAAAAAACGAACCGTGGTAACCGCATGATACACCATCTACCACAACGCCTTCTTTCACGCCTGTTTCGCAGGCAGGAAGGCGTGGCTTATGTGGAATTCGCCACCTCTCTGCCATTCATGCTGGCATTGTTTATCGGCAGCGTGGAAATCACCCGCTACATCATGGTGGCGCAGAAGGTGGAAAAATCCGCCGTCACCATCTCTGACGTGGTGGCGCAGTCCGAAACAATCAGCGTCACGCAGCTGAACCAGCTCGTCACCGCTGTGGGACAGGTGATGCAGCCCTATAGTTTCGGCGCAAGCGGCTATGTCATCATCAGCTCGGTGAGCAAAAGCGGCACCAACCCGCCGCGCATCAACTGGCAATATACCGGCGGTGGCACCTGGACACGCCCCAGCCAGATCGGCACCACCGGCCTGACGGCCACCCTGCCAAATGGCCTGACACTCAACGACCGCGACACCGTGATTGTCGCGGAGATTTTTTATAACTTCCAACCAATGCTTGTTTCAGATTTGCTGAGCGGTCGCCAGCTCTATCGAGTTGCGGTGTTTAAACCAAGGCTCGGCGACCTGCAAACATTAGGCTCCTAAAATGAGCCAGGGAGGGTGTATGAAGCGCCTGCAACACAACATGTTTTCGCTGTTTCGCTCACAGCGTGGATCCGCCATGCCGCTTGTGGGGCTTGGTATTTTTGTGATGGTCGGCTCGGCTGGTATTGCCGTGGATATGGGGCGGCTGCAGATCGCCCAATCGCGCATGAGCGCGGCGCTGGATGCCGCCGGCCTCGCCGCCGGTTCCAACGCCAATACCGTTAACCTTAATCAGGAAGTGACGAAATATTTTAATGCCAACTACCCCAACCAATATATGGGTTCACAGATTACCAGTCTGAGCGTAAGCGGCACCCAGGATCTCGGCGTGCTCACACTCAGCGCGCAGGGCATCGTGCCGATGACCTTCATGCAGATATTTGGTGTCAGCAGCATGCCAATCAGCGCCACCAGCGAAATCACACGCGCTACCAGCGGCCTGGAACTGGTGCTGGTGATGGACGTCACCGGCTCAATGAGCGATAGTGCAGGTAGCGGCCAGACAAAAATTCAGGCCGCACGCAGCGCCGCCACTACACTCGTTAATCTACTTTACGGCAGCCGCGACACCGTGCCTAACCTGTGGGTTGGTATGGTGCCGTTTTCGCAGGCCGTCAATATCGGCAGCACCAGAACCAGCTGGACACAGCCTGACAGCTTTTTGTGGGCGCCGACCTCTCCATGGGCTGGCTGCGTCGAGGCACGTGAAGCCGGCAATCAGGACGTGACCGACACGCCGCCCGCCGCACCTGTCGGCGCCAATCCGGACATGCGCTTTCCCAAGTATTACTGGGGCTGCCACACCAGCCGTAACGCATGGCATGGCACAAACGCGACCAGCTATAACAACTGCCAAACGACCCCCACCGCCAACCTGCGTTTCCGTTCCGGTCTTGGCGTGGGTCTGGGGCCAAACCGAGATTGCCCGCAAGCTGTGCTGCCGTTGACTGCCTCCAAGTCTGCCGTGCTGAATTCGATCAGCACCCTGCAACCGCGCGGTAATACGTTGATCAATATTGGTATGGTTTGGGGCTGGCGCATGCTTTCACCGCGCTGGAGAGGCCTGTGGGGCGGTGAGATGAACAGCAACGACCTGCCACTGGATTACGACGCACCGCTGATGAACAAGGCTGTAGTACTGATGACGGACGGCGATAACGTTATTTCCAACACCGGTCGTGGTGCTTATGGTTATCTGGAAGAAGGCCGCCTCGGCACGACCAGTGCCAGCACCGCCGAAACACGTCTTGACCAGCGCCTCACTCAGGTCTGCACCAGCATGAAAAATAATGGCATACTGGTTTACACCGTGGCACTCGGCACCAGTATCAGCACCGATACACGCAACCTGCTGCGCGGCTGTGCCACCAAACCGGAATATTACTTCTTCAGCCCCACCGGTACCGATCTGCAGAATGCCTTCCGCATGATAGGTGATTCACTTGCGAACCTGCGCATAAGCCGTTAGTCTGCCCACCAACCTCAGCCAGCCGCAATCAGCGCGGCTGGCAACCTGTTGTGGAGCCTTTATGCGCATTTGCCCAACCGCTCTGTTATTGGCACTACCAGTCCTGCTGACCGCGCTATCACAGCCCGCCGCTGCACAACCAGCACCACAACCGCTCGAACGTCAGGCGCTGGAGCAGGAAGTGCTGCGCGAAGGCGATGATGTCGCAGCGCACCTGACACTCGCACGGCAATACCGCGCCGAAGGCAGCCATGCGCTCGCCATTGCTGTGCTTGAGCGCGCACAGCAGCGCCAACCCGCCAATGAGGATGTGCTTGAACAGCTGGGCTACACCCTGATCGAAAGCGGTGATTACCCTCAGGCGGTCGCGATATTTGATATGCTGACCGCTATCAACCATGAAAGTGAAGCGGGATTTAATGGCAAAGCCGTTGCGTTTGATAAAGCCGGCAACCACACCGCCGCGCAGGAGCTCTACGAACGCGCGCTGACCATCAACCCCAACGCGGCCATCGTTGTCAATAATCTGGCGCTATCATACATCCTTGATCAGAAACCAGACCTTGCCATCAGCTTGCTGGAACCATGGATAGAAAAAAACAATGCCCCCGCCGCCATGCGCCACAACCTGGCACTGGCCTATGGCATCAGCGGTAAAACGGCCAAAGCCAGAGCGCTGAACCTCGAAGTTATGAGCGAGAAAGAAGCTGATGCTAATCAGGCCTTCTATGAGCGCTACGCGCAGATGATGAAGGACGAACAGCGGCAAGTTCTTGCCACACAGGCAACCCGCAGACCAGACAAAGAGGATTGATTCTCTGCTACGGCATACATGCGGGTGCTTAATCCCCGATCGTATCCATGAGTTTGACCGCCGCCGGCGCGATGATGATGATAAATAAAACCGGCAGGATGCAGGTGATCATCGGTACTGTCATCAACGCGGGCAAACGCGCGGCTTTTTGTTCAGCACGCAGCATGCGTGCCTGACGAAACTCCGCCGAGAGCACGCGAAGCGCCTGCGCAATTGGTGTGCCATATTTTTCGGTCTGAATCAGCACGCTCACCACGCCGCGTATTTCTGGTAATTGACAACGATTGGCGAGATTGGTGAGCGCCTGTTTGCGATCCGGCAGAAAGCCCGTCTCCAGTGAGGTCAGCGCTAGCTCCTCCGCCATTTCTGGATAGGAAAGACGCAGCTCCTTTGATACACGATCAAGCGTTGCGGACAGGCTCAGTCCCGCTTCGGCGCAGATGGTCATTAGATCCATGACATCCGACAGCGATCGCTGAATCATCAGGTAGCGCTGCGCCCGTGCGCGCCGTACATACACCCAGGGCAGCTTCATGCCGAAATACAGGCCGCAGATCGGCCACAGCAAGTCTACAATTCGCCATTTGTTGCTGAAACCAAAGTCAATCTTCATCACAATAAAACCAAGGATACCGAGCACCACCGGCGCCGCCACAATGAAGAAAGTGAAAATAAAAATCGCATCCTTGGAGCGAAAACCGGCCTCAATCAATATCGTTTCCGCCTTATCCGCCTGAAGTTTTTTCACCAGCTGAAATTTCTGCACCACGCGGCGCATGAAATTCACACTCGCATCCGGCCGCTGCCGCCGCCTCTTAGAACTGACAAACTCGCCGCGCAGCTCTTTCCTGCGATCATGAATCGCACGAATGCGTGACGACATCAGATCGCGCTGCCTGAACGTGCTGTAAATCGCATAAATGACCAGCAACAGCGCCGCGCCAGCAAACCCGCTATAAAACTCATTAAGCTGCACTCCCACCGGCAGCAGCATGGACATAGATAATGACTGTCCGGACGCCATGGCTAAATCTGAAACTGCGTCATGCGCCGCATGATCCAGCCCCCCAGCGTCATCATTCCGACCGCAATTCCAAGCGCAATATTACCGCGATAATCCTCCCACAGAGGCATCATATATTTCGGGCTGACCGCCATCACCGCCGCCACCACCACAAACGGCAGCGCGCCAATAATATAGGCCGAAGCCCGCGCCTCCGACGACATGGCCTTAATTTTCATTTGCATGATGTAGCGGCTGCGAAGCACCTCCGAGAGGTTGTTGAGAATTTCAGCGAGATTACCGCCCGTCTCCCGCTGGAGAACGATACTGGTGGTAAAAAAATTAAACTCTGTCAGCTCTAGTTTTTTAGCAATATCAAACAGCGCCTTTTCCATCGGCACGCCGAGCTTCATGGTGCTTGCCACTTCCGCAAATACAGCGCCCACAGGGTTCGGGATTTCTGTTGCAATCACATTAAACGATTCAGAAATAGGAAGGCCGGAGCGCAGCCCACGCACCATCAGATCCAGCGCATCAGGAAACAATCGCAGAAATGCTTTAGCCTGTCGGCTGATGGCCATATCAAGCAGTTTCAGCGGTATCCATCCTCCAACCAACACCGCAATCGCAAACGCCAGCGCCGAGGGAAATTTCGGCAGCAGCGATAAACCCAGCCATATGCCCAGAACAAATATCAGTCGTCGAAAAAGATACTGCTTGGCGCTGATTCCGTTCTTGCCTGCTCTTTCCAGACGATCTTGCAGCTTGGTCAGCTCCGGCAGGGGCTTCAAAAGCAGGTGTGCAAGCCCTGTGGTTTCTTGCGCCTTGCGCCGAAGCGATATATCCGTCAGCCCCTTGCCGGCGCTTCGCCTTGCTTTAATCTGCTCCACACGCAGCAGCTGCTCTTTGCGGCGCTTGCCCGGCCCGAATTTAAACCAGTAAATAGCATAGCCAATCGCCAGTATCAGCAGGAGCAGAATATCCAGCGGCTTAATCACACACCTACTCCTGGCCGGAGGTCATAGCCTCTATCAGCGCTTTATCTAACCCGAAATAGGACGCTTGCGGCGTGAAATTCGGACGAATACCACTCGAGCGGAACTCACCCGTAAGCTTGCCGTTTTCATCTTCACCGGTAAATTCAAACGTGAATAAATCCTGCGTCACAATGACATCACCCTCCATACCCACCACCTCAGTCACATGGGTGCATCGACGGACTCCATCGCGCATGCGCTGCATCTGTACAATCAGCTGCACGGCGCTCGCTATCTGCGTGCGCACCGCCTTGCTCGGCAGGTTGATGCCGGCCATACCAATCATGTTTTCAAGGCGCGTCAGCGCCTCGCGCGGGTTGTTGGCGTGGAGCGTACCCATCGAGCCATCGTGCCCCGTATTCATCGCCTGCAGCAGGTCAAATGCCTCGCCCCCGCGCACCTCGCCGAGAATGATTCGGTCAGGGCGCATCCTGAGTGCATTTTTCACCAGATCGCGCATGGTAATTTCGCCATCACCTTCCAGATTTGCATGGCGCGTTTCCAATGGCACCACATGCGGCTGCTGCAATTGAAGCTCCGCCGCATCCTCGATGGTCACAATGCGCTCGCCGTTGCTGATCATGCGCGATAGCGCGTTCAGCATCGTGGTTTTACCTGATCCGGTGCCGCCGGAAACAATGATATTCAGGCGAATTGCTCCGCAAATTTTCAGAAGTTTACATTGCGGCTCAGAGATGTTTTTGGTCGGAATCATCGTATCGAGCGTGATTTTCTTCTGCGAAAATTTACGAATCGAAATCGACGTGCCGCGAATCGCGCAGGGCGGCGCAATCACATTCACACGTGAACCATCCGGCAGGCGCGCATCGCAGATCGGATGCGATTCATCCACGCGGCGCCCAACCGCTGTCACAATGCGCGTGGCAATCGCCATCACATGAGCATTATCGCGGAATTTCACATCCGTCAGGTCGAGCTTGCCTTTCTTTTCTACATAAATCTGATAAGGGCCATTGACCATGATGTCGGTAATCAGATCATCGCGCAGCAGCGGCTCCAGCGGGCCAAAACCAAGCATGTCATCGACAATCTGATTGGCCAGCAGCTGTTGTTCCGATAGCGACAGCGCAAATTTCTGCTCCATCACAATATCGCCAATCAACTCAATAATCTGGCGCTTGAGCTCCTCACGCGGCAGACGCGAACTGGTCGCGATATCAATCTGCGCCATCAGCAGATTGTAAATTTTATCCTTGGTATCTCGCAGCTCATCGCTGGCAGGCTCAGCAGCTGGCGAGGTCGGGCTATCGGTAATCGTCAGTAGCGCCTCGCCGCTTTTATGCTCCTTCGCCGCGGGCGGCGCGGGCGGCAGAGATGCAGGCGGCACAGCAGACGCTTCCGGCGACCGCGCCGACTGCGCAGAATCCTGAGTGCCACGCTTGCCAAACATCTCTTAGGCCTCTTTTGTTTTTGTATCAGGCAATTGGCGCTTGCCGCCACCAAACAGACTGAATCCTTTTTTCTCTTTCACGGCCGATAAAATACCGCGAGCCTCCGGCTCAACCTGTATTGCCAGCTGAAAGATCGCCTTCATACCCGCCAGTGACTTAAATTTAATCACGGGAATCTGTTCTGATGGCGGAATGAATGCATCCGGCAGAAAAGGAATCGTATAGGCCACATCCGCCCCGATACCTTTTTCAAAATCCGCTTTTTTCATGTCATGCTTGCTATGCCCAACACGATTGGCCACCACCACCGGCGCCTTCATTTTAAGCTGCTCACGCATCATATCCTGCAGGCGCAGCGTATCGCGCAGCGACAGTAACGACAGTTCGGTCACCAGCACCACCATGTCCGCCTGCTCGAGGCACTTTCGACTGAACGTGCGCAAATGCCGGGGAATATCGAGCACCAGCACATCAAATTTATCTTTCATTTCCTTGAGCAGCAGGTTTGCGGCATCATCACTGATGGATACTTTTTCGTTGAATGCCTCTTCGGCGGCAAGCACTGATAGCCGCTTAAGCGGCCGCGTCATTACCCGCTCAATAAACAGCGAATCAATACGGTCGGGCTTTTCCAGTGCCTCGCGAAAACCTCTGCCCGGCTCGAGATCCAGCATCAGCGCGATGCTGCCTTCCTGCGGATCCACATCAATCAGCGCCACTTCTTTTTTCGACATTTCCGCAATCGCCGCCGCGAGATTAATCGATACTGTGGTAGCTCCAACACCGCCACGCGTACCCATCACCGCGACCACTTTGGCTGGCTGCTTCGCCGGCGCGCCCGGCTCGGTTTTTCGCTGGAGTGATTTTTGCAGCGCCTTCGCCAGCATTTCCATTGTCAGTGGTTTCAGCAGATAGCTGGAAATGCCCATCTCCATCAGCCGGACATAAAAACTATACTCATTAATGGAGCCAATAATGATCACCTTGCTATCAGGATCGCACACTTCCGCCAGATGCTGTAGCTCCTGCATCGCCACCTCGGGCGACGACGGAACTTCAACCAGCAGCAATCGCGGCGATGGATGATCTTTCAGATGAGCCGAAGCACTGCGAATATCCCCCTCGACAACCCATTGCTGCGGCCAGGATTGATCTTTGGAAAATGATTTCAGCGTTTCAAGATCCGCCGCATCACTCGCGAATGCCTGAAAAGCTGGCTGTGGTATTGATTTGGTCATGGCACTCACTCATCTAGGGGCTGGTGGCCTGCGGCTGCGAGCTATCCGCTGCGGTGTCAGAATCCGCATCTTCTGATCCGCTGTTGCTGTGATACCCCGTCAGCACCTCAGAATTGCGCCGCACATCCGGAGATACCGCGCCGCTACCACGCTGTAAATCGCGCGGGTCTGCCGCCATCAACCCCATATTATTGACATACGCGCAGCTCCAGCCTGCCTGCGTGGTGTTGCTGTAGGTGGTGACCGGAGAAGTGCGCCAATCCGGACAGCGCGGGCTGACCACCGATGCATAATCAATATCGATACGAACTTCATCGCGCTTCACACTATCGGTCGGCTCAATCATGATCGCCTTGCGACTGAATCCCATGCTAGCGAGCAACTTGCGAAGATGGTCATTACGCGATTCATTACGCAGCTGTGATGGGTGCGCCTGCAGCTGAATAGACTCCGCCGCCGCCGGTGTGATATGACGAAGCCCAGCGCGTAGCGACTCCACATCGCTGCGGCTCAGCCGGGTTTCTCCTGCTGCAAAAAATACCGAGCGAGACTCACTACGCGTTTCGACTTTGTTTTTGATCGGTTGCTGGCGATAGACATCCTTAGGATCTTTGCCCTGCATATCCCACTCGGAGCTACACGCCCCCAGCAAAAGCAAACTCAACACACTCAGCCTGCGAATTATCATGCGTGATCCTATGGTTGCTCTTCCAGAATAAACCCACCCTCACCGCTGAGCTTCGGCAAATCATGCGACCAGCCCTCCGTCGGCTCCTGTTGGTATAAATTTCCCAGCAGCAGACGCTGGAAGTCATTCGGCGGGGTATAGCCATCGCGGGGGGTAAGCATCTTTTCACGTTCCGCCACCGGACGAACAAGGTAAGGCGTCACAAGAATCACCAGCTCGGTTTTATCATTGCGGAATGCCTGCGAGCGAAAGAGCGAACCAAGCACCGGCACATCGCCGATACCGGGAAATTTATCGATCGTGTTGGACTCATCGCTACGCAGCAGGCCAGCCAGCATGAAGGTATCGCCGCTACCAAGCTCCACCGTTGCCTGCGCTTTGCGCGTCACAATAATCGGATTTCTAAGGCCGCTAACTTCAATCGGGTTATCAAAATTGATAGTGCTCACTTCCGGCGCCACGGTGATGCTCATGCGCTCTTTTGACATAACAACCGGTGTGAAATCCAGCTTCACACCAAACGGCTTGTAAGTGACAGAAATATTACCCAGACCATCTTTCACAGGAATCGGGAACTCGCCGCCTGCCAGAAAATTCGCCGCCTTGCCGGATGTCGTGGTAAGTGTTGGCTCTGCGAGTACCGTGGCCAGCCCTTGATTTTCGAGCGCATCCACCAGCGCACCGATGGATTTATTACCATCCGTAATGCCCGCAAAAAGCGCTGAATCATTATTGATTCTGCCAGGAAATGCCGCGCCGGATGGCGGGGCAATAATCGGCGTTGCCGCATTGGCCGAGATATTACGCCCCTGAAGCAAACGCAGCATCAAATCGCCCTGATTAAACGCCGCCTGCAGATTGACACCAAAGCGCTTCACATTCGTGCGCGCCATCTCCACCACGCGCACCTGAAGCATCACCTGATCGCTGCCAGCGGCAGTCATCATGTTGATCATTTTGTCATTTTCGCCAAGGAACGAAGAGGCAATGTTTTTGATATTATCCGCCTCCGCCACCGAGCTGGCAAACCCATCCAGCACCAGGCCACCATCGACTGTTTTAGCCTCCACATCAGCATCCGGTGCGGCGCGCCTGAGCGCCCGGTTAAGGCTGCTGATATTATGGCTGACCTGCACGGTGGCGTTCATGATGGGATCGTCAGCAGCATCCACTGCATAGACGGTCGTTTCGCCCACTTTTTTGCCATGAACAAAAATAAGCCGCGGTGATACCACCTGTACATCCGCCGTCGTGGGATCAGCGACCACTACCGAGCTTGCCGGCCTATCAAGCCTGACCATCTCACCTTTATTAATCTCCACATTGATACGACGCTCATCCGCAATCGCCATTGAGGCGCCAAGCACTCCAAACATCATCACCAGAATCAAGCGCTGCATGCTAAAGATTCTCACTTGGCAAACTCCATATTCTCAACCTGCTCCCCACGAATGACGCGCACACGCGGCATCGCGCCACCCTCCAGCATCCTGCTGACATCCCCCTGCGTGGTTTTGGTTCTCGAGCCATCGTCTTCGCTTGGGCTGCCTGCGATGCTGCGAAGCGACATGGAAATTTTTCCCATTTCGCTGGCAACCGCAATTTGCTCCGCCTGTCGATCATCTACCTCAACCGTCACCGTTTTTGCCAGAATGGCTTTGTTCTCAGGATTATCGAGCATCTGATCAACCGCCACCACGCGCACATTGCGCACAAAGGTCTCGCTCACCACGGATTCTTCATTGCCGGTTTCCTGCCCGGAAGTAATTCTGATGCGATGGGTGACGATTAAATCCACACGGTCGCCCGGTGAAATAAAACCTGCCGCGCCGGAGGTCGCCGTTACTGCCACAGAAACAGCGCGCATGCCAGGTTCCAGCACCGCTGACATAAATCCACCCTCCCCGGGCTTCATCAGCGCCGTTGGTGGCACCGGCTCGCCCGCCTTGAGCGGACGACGCACCACCGCGCCGGTAAAATCACCTAACCTGTTTGTTGATTCGGCAAGCAGCGTCTCAGGTGCGGCACCCTCTGGCGGCGGCGCATAGGTAAGATCGCCGCTGGGCTGAATTAGCGTGCCAAGCGCGATGTCTCTCTTAGCAACAATCACATTATTACTAGGTGGCGGAGCGCTGCTATCGATGCGGCTACGCAGCGCAATGGCGGCAAATGCCACAATCACGCCAGCTACCAGCAGAATAATGAGTCGTTGTGAAGATTCCATGCGGCACCATGCAGCAAATATGAGACCAACATGAACCATAGCCCCCCACCACTTAATAAAGCGTTAAATGCTGTGGCAAAAAAGCCTCAACTTTCCGATAGTTATTAGCGCAAATGCTGAATCAATTTTAACCAATATCAGCTAACCTGACTTTGATAGCGATAACAGCTAATCATTGTGAAAAAACAGAGTTTAGGCGATAATCAGGATTATGATCCGTCAATATGAGCTGGTTGAAAAAATCAAATCCTATGATCCCGATGCCGATGAGGATCTGATTAACCGCGCCTATGTCTTTGCCATGCAGGCGCATGGCTCGCAGAAGCGCGCCTCGGGGGATCCTTATTTTTCCCACCCGGTGGAAGTGGCCTATCGGCTGACGGATCTGAAACTCGACACGTCGTCCATTGTCACCGCCCTGCTCCACGACACGGTGGAAGACACCGAGGTCACACTCGAAGATATTGAGGCGAACTTCGGCAAGGAAATCCGCACGCTGGTGGATGGCGTGACCAAACTTTCGCGCCTCGAGGGTAAATCGGAAAACTCCAAGCAGGCTGAAAATTTCAGAAAGCTGCTGATTGCGATGTCGGAAGATATCCGTGTGCTGCTGGTGAAGCTTTCTGACCGTCTGCACAACATGGAAACGCTGCGCCATATCAAAAACCCGGAAAAGCGCCAGCGTATTGCCAAGGAAACCGTCGATATCTACGCCGCGCTTGCCGAGCGCATCGGTATGCGCCACCTGAAAGAAGAGCTGCAGGATCTCGCTTTTGCTGAGCTTTATCCGGAAGCACGCGACTCCATTGTGCGGCGCATGGATTTCCTTCGCAAAGAAGGTGCCTCAGATTTAGAGCGCGTGATCAGCGTTATCCGCGAAAAGCTTGCCTCAGCTGGCCTGCCCGAAGCCCAGATTTATGGCCGCGAAAAACGCCCCTTTTCCATCTGGAAAAAAATGGAAAATAAAAATGTCAGCTTTGAGCAGCTCTCCGACATCATCGCCTTTCGCATCGTAGTCAAAAACATTCAGGAGTGCTATCAGGCGCTCGGCGCCATCCATGCCGAATGGCACACTATTCCCGGCCAGTTCAAGGACTATATCTCCACGCCCAAACCCAACGGCTACCAGTCGCTGCACACCGCCGTGCTTGGCCCCGGCCAGCAGCGCATCGAGATTCAGATCCGCACGCAGGAGATGCACGACATTGCGGAATACGGCCTCGCCGCGCACTGGAACTATAAACAGAAATCCGGCGATGTGAAAACCGATGGCAAGCAATTCCGCTGGATACGCGAGCTGCTGGAAATTTTAGAAAAATCCTCCAACGCCGAGGAATTTTTAGAAAACACCAAGCTGGAAATGTATCAGGATCAGGTGTTCTGCTTCACCCCGAAAGGCGATATTCTCTCGTTTCCGCGCGGTGCAACGCCGGTGGATTTCGCTTATGCGGTGCATTCCGGCGTCGGCGATACCTGCGTGGGCGCGAAGATCAACGGCCGCATTGTGCCGCTGCGCACCAAGCTGAAAAATGGCGATCAGGTTGAGATCATCACCAGCAAAACACAAACACCCAGCCCCAGCTGGGAACGCTTTGTGGTCACCGGTAAAGCCCGCAGCGAAATCCGCAAATTCATCCGCACCCAGCAGCGCGCCGAATACATCACGCTCGGCCGCGCTATCCTCGCCAAGAGCCTGAAGCAGGAGGGCGAAGAGCTGAACGAAAAAATGATCGAGCCGCACCTTGGCATGTTCGGCAAAAAAACCGTGGACGACCTGCTCTCGGATGTTGGCGAGGGGCTGATCTCAAGGCAGCAGGTGGTGGAAGCCATCACCGGCCAGAAAAAAGGCGGTGCCGTAAGCGCGGTGCTTTCCACCATCACCAGCACTTTCCGCAAGAAAAAACCTACCGGCGCCGCCGCGCCCATGCCCATCAAAGGGCTCATCCCCGGCATGGCGCTGCATTTTGCTGGCTGCTGCCACCCGATTCCCGGCGACCGCATTGTCGGCATCGTCACCACCGGCAAGGGCGTGACCATCCACACCATGGAATGTGAAACACTGGAAAACTATTCCGATGCGCCGGAGCGCTGGATTGATGTGGCGTGGGAGCGCGACAACACCGAGATCGCTCATGTTGGCCGACTGAAAGCCCATGTCAGCCACGAACCGGCAGCGCTGGCCACCGTCACCAATGTCATCGCCAAGGAAATGGGCAACATCAACAACCTCAAAATCATCAATCGCTCGTCCGATTTCTTTGAAATCCTGCTGGATATTGAGGTGAAAGACGCCAAACACCTTAGCAACATCATCGCCGGTCTGCGCGCGAAAGAGGTGGTACAGAGTGTGGAGAGGTATCAAACATAATGTCCTCTAGACTCCGTCTCGGCATTAATATCGACCATGTGGCCACGGTGCGCAATGCGCGCGGGGGGGATCACCCCTGCCCGATCCGTGCGGCGCTCGCAGCGATGGAGGCTGGCGCGGACGGCATCACCGCGCACCTGCGCGAAGATCGCCGTCATATTCGTGACCTTGATATCGAGCGCCTGAAAGCAGAAGTGGCGCTGCCGCTGAATTTAGAAATGGCAGCCACCGACGAGATGCTGGCCATCGCGCTGCGCGTGAAGCCTCACGCCGTCTGTCTGGTTCCGGAAAAACGCACCGAAATCACCACCGAAGGCGGGCTGGACGTGGTGCGGCTGGAGCGGGAACTCACGCCGTTTGTGAAAAAACTGCAGGATAACGGCTCGCGCGTGTCGCTGTTTATTGATCCGGTGAAAGAGCAAGTCGAAGCAGCGAAACGAACAGGTGCAAGGGTGGTGGAGCTGCATACCGGCGGCTATGCCAATCAGTGGACGGTGGACGGTGGACGGTGGACAGATGAACGCAACAGTTTGTCAACTGTCCACCGTCAACTGTCCACTGCTGCTGCTGAGGCACAGCAACTCGGCCTCGAAGTCCACGCCGGCCACGGGCTTAATTATGAGAATGTCCGCCCCATTGCCGCCATCCCGGAAGTTGTTGAGCTTAATATTGGACATTTCCTGATGGGTGAGGCAATGTTTGTGGGTATGAAAGAAGCTATCGCAACCATGAAAAAAATCATTCTAGAGGCACGCTCGTGACGCGCGTTCAGGAGAACGCGCCAGCCATGAGCCCGCGAAGCGGCGCCTCATGCGAGAGCCAGCAGGCTCGCAGCGGAGGCATAAAATGATCCTCGGCATTGGCACAGATTTAACCGACATCCGCCGCATTGAAAAAACGCTGGCGCGTTACGGCGAGGCATTTGAAAACCGCATCTTCACCGCGCGCGAGCAGAAAAAAGCCAAAAGCCGCAAAAATGCTGGCAAGAAAACTGTCGCCTCCACTTATGCCAAGCGCTTTGCTGCTAAGGAAGCCTGTGCCAAGGCGCTCGGCACCGGCATGAAAAAAGGCATCACCTGGCACGATATTGAAATGGTCAATAGCGCAGGCGGCTATCCCACACTCACACTGCATGGCGAGGCACGCCTTTATTTAAAGAAAATCACGCCCAAAGGCATGAGCACGAAAATTCACCTCTCAGTGAGCGACGAATATCCGTTTGCGCAGGCAATGGTGATTATCGAGGCAGTGTAGCCACCGCCGCCAGCTCGCTACGCAGCACCGCATAGGCTTTTTTCAGCTCTTCAAGCTTCTCGCTGCGCGCTGCCTCGCCGTGTAATTTTTCCAGCTCCTGACATAGCTGCCACATAGCTGCCACATGCATATTCGCACAAGCGCCTTTGAGTTGATGCACCGTCTGTTGCCACTTGCCCGTTGTGTCTGGTAGCTGCATGGCCAGCAGCGCTATCAGCCGATCGGCTGTTTCCACAAAAAGTCCAAATAGCTGGCGCTCCAGCGCCGCATCGCCATCCGTGATTTCGCGCAGACGCGCCATGTCCAGTGCTGTGATCATTTTACCCCTTGCATCCGCTGTTATTGCCTTTCATAGTGCAGTGCATGGCAACTGGCAAAACCATTCTTATCACCCGCAGCCACGATGACGGAAACGAACTACGCGAGGCCATTGTAAGCGCTGGTCACCGTGTTTTTCATGAGCCGCTGACACAGGTAGTGCTGAATCACACGGCGCGCCTACCGCTGTCGCAGCTACTGGCCGAGGATCCCGATGCGGTGCTGATTTCCAGCCGCTACGGCGCGCGCGCGCTCGCCACGCTCTCTGAGGTTCGGGATGTCCCGCTGCTTTGTGTCGGGCAGGCGACGGCAGAGATTGCCGAATCGCTGGGGTTCATGCGCATCGCCATCACCGGCCAAACCGCCGAAGACATGGCAAACTACATCGTCGATGCGTATGATCACGACGCAAAACTCGTCCATGTCTGCGGCGTTCATACCCATCCGGCGCTACAGCAGCAGCTTCGCCAATTTGGCTATGGGCTTGCGCAAGTTGCCGCCTATGAGGCGGTGGCCAGTGAGACCCTTTCAGATATTTTAAAAGAGCAGCTCCGCCGCCAGCAGATTGACGCCGTGGTGCTGATGTCGGAGCGCACCGCGCGCCTGTGGCTTGATCTGCTAGGCAAGGCAGAACTGCCCGAGCTGGCTACCGATATGAAGGTTTATGCCATCAGCGAACAAGCCAGCGCGCCGCTTCGTGCCGCCGGCTGGAGCGAGATTGAGATCGCTGCTGAACCGACCCTTGACTCCTTAATTGAGACCATCACCAGAGATGCCGCATGAACGATAACACCAGCAATACCGAATCAGAAACCAAACCGCGTTCACCAATGAATGGGATTCGCCGCGCATTTATTACATTAGGCATCGTGGCGCTGTTCATGCTGGTTTTTGGACAGATATTGCCGCGCGTCATGTTTGATGCGCCCGAAGCTGAGCCAGCGACACTACAGAATGTATCACCACAGCAAGACCGCGCCACTACTGAAGAGCTACTCGCACTCAGGCAGCGTCTGGATCGCCTCGAGGCAAGGCTCAGCGCGCAGGAAACACTGCTTACCACGACCGCACCTGATGGCATAACTGCGCCTGCCAGCCAGCCTGAGCCAGACCTCGCTGCCGCCGAAACACTGAAAACATGGCAGGCAGACATGGAAGAAAAAATCAATCGCCTGCAAGCGACCGCGCAAGCCACACCGGCTTCATCTCCAGCAAGCGCCAGCGCGGATGAGGCACGCCTTGCCGCGCTGGAGGCTCGCATTGCCAATCAGCAGCAAGCCTTTGCCACCATCCAGCTGCAGGCAGATGAAAAAGTGGCGCTGGTGCTGGCACTTGCCCAGCTGAAAGAGCAGGCAGCGCGTGGTGCGGTTTATCAACCTGCGCTGCAAAGCGTGGCCGCGATGCTGACCACCCGCGAAGACCTTCAGCCGCTGCTACAGTCACTTGCCACCCATGCGGCGCGTGGGGTCACTACACCAGAACGCTCCAAAGCCGAATTTGAACCGCTGCTTCGCCGGGCGCTGGAGGCCTCCAGCACTCAAACATCGAAGAATCCGCTGGGATCGCTCGTCAGCATTCGCAGAACGGGGCTGCCCGAAGGCACAAGCGATGAAGCGGTTCTCGCCCGCGCAGAAACCCACCTGCTCGCGGGAGATATGGCTGGCTGCCTACGCCAGCTGGAAGCACTCTCCAGCGAAGCAGCGCCCATCTTCGCGCCATGGATAGAGAATGCACGCGCCTATCGCCGTGTGCAGGATGATATGGACGCGCTGGAGCTTGCCGCACTGCGCCCCGCACCGGCAACGGATGCAGCACCTCCGCCTGCTCAAGGCACCACCACTGAGGCGACCACACCATGATGCGGCTGCTTATCTGGCTTGCGCTGCTGGCATTGATTGGCGCAGCGGCCGCATGGGTGGCGGACCATCCCGGGCAAGTGACCATGCACTGGTCTGGCTATCGCATTGACACCAGTATTGCATTTCTCGCTGCGCTATTTGCGCTGGGCATTGCGGTATCCGCCTATCTTTACCTGACCGCCCGTGCGCTGGTGTTGATGCCCATGCAGCTGTCACGTCGCCGCCAGCTTAGCTGCTATCAGCAAGGCCTCAGCGAACTCACCTTCAGCGTAGCAGCGCTCGCCGCATCCGATATCAAGGCCGCAGAAACACACGCACGCAAAGCAGAAAAACTGCTGGGCAAAACGCCTCTGAGCTTACTGCTTACGGCACAGATCGCTCGCCTACAGGGTAACGATGCGATGACGCAAGCATTGCTGGAGCAGATGCTTCAGCACAAAGAAACTGAATATCTCGCCGCCCGATCACTGGCGGATGCCGCCAGCAAGCAGCAGCTTTTCGCCAAAGCGGTGCCGCTCGCCCAGCGCGCGCGCAAAGTAAACCCCTATGACCGCCAGCCAACCGTGCAGCTCATCGCGCTGCATGTCAGGCTGAAAGAGTGGCAACAAGCGATGCAGGCCGTCACCGCTGGCTATCGCTCCGGCGCGCTGAGGCGGCAGGAAAAAAAGCATTTTATCGGGCTGATTGCACTGCTCGAAGGGCAGAGTGCACTTGAAGCATCGCGCCTGGAGGTTGCAGCAGCTTGTGCGCGCACCGCGCTTTCCTACCTGCCTGACTTCGCACCGGCATTGCGTCTTTCCGCCCGCTGCCTGATCGCTCAGGGTAGCGAGCATCAGGCGGTCAAGCTGCTGGTGAAACACTGGAAAAACTGCCCTCACCCTGATCTATCCGCCACATTGCGATTGGCACTTGCCCGCAGTGACGCCGCACAGCAGATGGCCGCCATGCAGAAACTGGTCGCAGCGCTGCCGGATCATCCGGAAAGCCAGCTGGCAGTGGCAGAAACCGCTATTAAACATCAGTCATGGCAGATCGCGCGTCAGGCGCTGCGCGCTGCTCTTGCGGTGCAAGAATCTCCGCGCGCCTGCAAGCTCATGGCGTATGTGGAGCAAGGCGAACATGGTGATACGGCAAGTGCTGGCCGCTGGCTGGAAAAAAGCGCCGAAGCACTGCCAGAGGCGGCATGGAGCTGCCACGAATGTGCAGAGCGTAGTGAAAACTGGCATAGCCATTGCGGTCATTGCGGCGCGTTTGACAGCTACGAATGGAAGCACCCCTCTCCTATGGCTTATCAGGCAGCATGAGCAGCTTTCATGTCCATAAAGGTGCAGAGCGCGCCCTTGGAATCGGCAGCTATATAGCAAACTAACAAAATACTGACGTATTTTGACGCTGCCTGCGGCGCGGCCAGCTTGGCTTTCGGCCTAAGCTGGCATAGCTAATAAAAAGTTTATTGGCTACAGCTGAGGCACCAGCGCTGGATTAGGCAAACTCTCGCGCGATTCGTCAATCACCACCACACCGTCGCTGGACTGCACTTTCTTTTCCTCTTCTGGCGGTAACGCGACAAACACTGGCCTCGCATTACTGATGCGCGCCGCCTGCAGTTTCGCAGGATCAACATCAATGACAGGCAGCGGTTCAGTCACCGCGGCAGGGGGCGGCGCTGCATGGGTGCCTTGATAAGCAACCAGACGATGTTCCCAGCCAGCCATCGGCTCGCGGTAGCAGACAATGTCCTGAAATACTCGGTAGCAATAGGAGGAGGCAATCTCGCTGGGCTGCGGCTCTGGCAGCGGTGTGAGCCACCAGTCACGCAGCTTGCGATTGGTTCGTTTAATCTGGTTGCGGGTGTTATCCGCCATGCGGCTGGTTGAGCGATCGATATTATCAACGACCTGGCCAAGATTCGCCGCAGTTTCTCCGGCAACAAAGCGCACATCATGTTCGCCTTGCGTGCCAATGGCACGTAGATCCTTATCCGCCTGCTGAAAATTACAGGCCGTAAGCAAAAGCGCACTTACAAGCAACAAACGCACAGCAACCTCCTTTGCGCGGCAGGATATAAGCAAAGCTCATGCCAGTTCAAGCAGCGCCTTCAGTCCCTCGCGGTAGGTTGGATATTTCAGCTTCACGCCAAGCTCATGTTTGATACGATCATTCTTCACACGGCGATTGGCGCTGTAAAACTCCTGCGCCATCGGCGACATCTGCGCCTGCTCATAAGGAATCAGCGGCGGCGGCTCTTTTCCTAACAATTCGCAAGCATAGGTCACGACTTCGTGCGAGGCGGCCGGCTCATCATCGCAGACATTATAAATCGCGCCGGGATTAGCCTTATGCATCGATGCCAGCACCACCTCAGCAATATCCTCCACATGGATGCGTGAAAACACCTGCCCGGGTTTATGGATGCGCCGCGCCGTGCCCGCGCGCACCTCATCAAGGGCGCTGCGGCCAGCGCCATAAATCCCAGCCAAGCGAAAAATATGGCCGCCTTTTTCCCGCCATGCATTCTCGGCAGCAATGCGCGCTTTCAGGCGCGGCGAATCGCCTTTCAGCTCAGAAGCCTCATCCACCCACCCGCCCTGATAATCACCATACACGCCGGTGGTGGAGAGATAGCCATAGTAAGGGGCTGGGGATTGGGGATTAGAGATTAGGGAAAGTAAGGAAAGAGCAGGATCAACGCCTTCCTGCGGGGGAATAGAGGAGAGAATGTGGGTGGCTTGTTCTAAAAGCCCTCTCCCCGCTGGGGAGAGGGTTATGGCGTCAATCCCCTGCCCCCGCAGCCACGCAGCCTTTTCCGCCGAGCGCGTCGTCCCCGCCACTGAAAACCCAGCTTTTTTCGCCGCTTGCGCAATATACAGGCTGGTATAGCCAAGGCCGAAAATGAAGAGTTTCATATAATCTTAATATTCATTAGATGGATTTATGCTATTGTCGCCGCCTTTAAAAATTTTACAAGGAGTGGTTTATGGCGATATTTGGGCATTGGCAAGAAATGTCGGATGAAAATCTTAAAATCTCTGTCGAAGCAAAGATGCTTGAAAAACTCAAGAAGGACCTCGGTGATCATGCTCCTATCCGTGTGGAGGTTGCTTCTCACGGAGGCGAGAATTTTGGCTCCGGTGATTATGTCCTGTTTAATTTTCACTACGATAACGGCAAGGCGCAAGATGGCCATAACGCCATGAACCACGACTGGGTGCTGGCGGCTATGGAGTGCGGCGGGCATGGCAGCAGTTGTATTCCTCACGGTGATAATCTGGTGCAGGCATCGATGCAGGGCGTGTCACTGCAACGCCTCAACTACGAACTGGACAAGAGGCAGCAGCTCGGCAGCCTCGCGCGCTGACCTTCTAAGCCGAAGACAGTTTCTTCTTCAGTAGCTCATTCACCGCCTTTCGTCATCCCGTGGAGCCAGTCAGTAGACCGGCGAGCACGGGATCCAGAAAAGGCCAATGTCAGAAGACATTGGCCGTCCAATAATAAGACGCGAAAAAGTCTACTGACTCTTTGCTATTCTGGATCCCGGACAAAAGTCGCTACTGCAACTTTTTCCGGGATGACGGCTAGGTTAATTTCTTTTTTAATAATTCATTCACCGCCTGCGGGTTGGCCTTGCCGCCGGAAGCTTTCATCGTCTGGCCGACGAAAAAAGCAAAGAGCTTATCCTTGCCGCTGCGATACTCCGCGACCTTGTCGGGGTTTGCCGCCATTACCTCATCGATCACCTTTTCGATCGCGCCCATGTCGGTGACCTGCTTCATGCCTTTTTCTTCGACAATCACCGCCGCATCCTTGCCGGTTTCAAACATCAGATCGAGCACATCTTTGGCGATTTTTCCGCTGATGGTGTTATCGGTAATGAGCGCGAGCAAGCCACCAAGTTTCTCAGCCGAAATCGGCGAGTTTGCAATGTCCACCCCCAGCTTGTTCAGGCGGCCAAACAGCTCGCCGGTCATCCAGCTCACGGCGATTTTTGGTTCCGCGAATTTTAGCAGCCGCTCATAGTAATCCGCATATTCCTGCTCGGCGACTATCACGCCCGCATCATACGCAGATAGGCCAAATGTCGACATGTAGCGCTGCTTTTTCTGGTCGGGACGTTCCGGCAGGCTTGCGCGGATTTTTTCCACATACGCATCATCAAATTCCAGCGGCAGCAGGTCGGGATCCGGGAAGTAGCGATAATCCATCGCATCTTCCTTGCTGCGCATGGTGCGCGTTTCGCCCTTGGCCGAATCAAACAGCCGCGTCTCCTGATCGATCTTGCCGCCGGACTCCAGAATCTCCACCTGGCGCATCGCTTCAAACTCAATGGCCTTGTGCAGGAAGCGCACCGAGTTCACGTTCTTTATCTCGCAGCGCGTGCCAAACGGCGCGCCAGGCTTACGCACCGACACGTTGGCATCGCAGCGCAGGTTGCCTTTTTCCATATCGCCATCGCAAGCGCCGATATAGCGCACGATCGAGCGCAGCTTCTTGATGTAGGCTGCGGCTTCATCCGCCGATCGCATGTCTGGCTCGCTCACGATTTCCATCAGCGCCACGCCAGCACGGTTTAAATCCACATAGGTGTATTTCGGGTTATATTCGTGCAGACTTTTTCCCGCATCCTGCTCAATATGAATGCGCGTCACACCCACTTTTTTCACCGAGCCATCCGGCATATCAAGCAGCACTTCGCCGCCCCCCACAATCGGGTCAAGATACTGCGAAATCTGGTAGCCCTGCGGCAGGTCAGGATAAAAATAGTTTTTGCGGTCAAAGACGCTTTTTTTGTTAATCTGCGCGCCAAGCGCAAGCCCCGTGCGCACCGCCTGCTCGATGGCCTTCTCATTGATCACCGGCAGCATGCCCGGCATGCCACAATCGACAAACGACACGTTCTGGTTCGGCTCGGCGCCAAAGGCAATTGGTGCGCCGGAAAAAAGCTTCGAGTTCGTGGTAATCTGGGCATGAACCTCAAGCCCAATGACAATTTCCCAGTCACCCGTGTTGCCTTTGATCATCTGCGCGCTCATGCCGCCTTCTCCATTGCTTTGGCGTTAAAACCAATCGCCTGCTCCAGCGCAAAGGCCGCATTCAGCACCGCGGCTTCATCAAATGCCTTGCCGATGAGCTGCAGGCCAAGAGGCAGACCATCCTTGGACAGGCCGCCGGGAATGGAAATGCCAGGAAGGCCAGCGAGCGAGGTCGGCACGGTGAAGACGTCGTTCAAATACATCTCCACAGGATTACTTGGCTTATAATCAAAACCGAACGCAGCCGAAGGTGCGGTGGGCGTTAAGATCACATCCACTTTTTTAAACGCTTCGGTAAAATCATTGGCAATCAGCCAGCGCACACGCTGCGCTTTTTTATAGTAGGCGTCGTAATAGCCGGCCGAAAGCACATAGGTGCCGATCATGATGCGGCGCTTGACTTCTTTACCAAAACCAGCGGCGCGCGTTGCTTCATACATATCGACAAGTCCGCCACCTTCCGGCATAACACGCAGGCCAAACCTGACCCCATCATAGCGCGCAAGGTTGGAAGAACATTCCGCTGGCGCAATGACATAATAGGTAGCAAGCGCATAGTTCGTGTGTGGCAGCGAGATATCGATGATCTCAGCGCCTGCTTCTTTCATCAGCTGGATGCCATGATCCCACACCTTAGCAATTTCCGGATTAATGCCATCCGGCCTGTATTCCTTGGGAATACCCACTTTAAGCCCTTTGATATTGCCGGAAAGCAGCTTTTCAAAATCCGGCACATCCATCTTCACCGAGGTTGAATCCTTGGCGTCATGCCCGCACATGATATTCAGCGAAATCGCTGCATCACGCACATTACGCGTGATCGGCCCTGCCTGATCCAGCGAGCTGGCAAATGCGACAATGCCAAAACGCGAACAGCGGCCATAGGTTGGCTTGATGCCGACAATGCCGCAGAACGCCGCCGGTTGGCGAATGGAACCGCCAGTATCGGTACCGAGCGCCATCGGGCATAAATCCGCCGCCACCGCCGCTGCAGAACCGCCGGACGAACCGCCGGGAACCAGCGATTCACCATCTTTTTTCCACGGGCTTTTCACCGTGCCGTAATAGCTGGTGATATTCGCGGAACCCATCGCGAATTCATCAAGGTTGAGCTTGCCCAGCATCACCCCACCCGCATCCCATAACTTCTGCGTGATGCTCGATTCATAAGGCGGCTTGAAGCCATCCAGAATATGGGAAGCGGCGGTAGTGAGCACATCTTTCGTGCAGAATAGATCCTTCACGCCAATCGGCACACCTTCAATCGCTCGTGCCTCGCCCTTTGCGATTTTTTGATCCGAGACTTTCGCCATCTCAAGCGCTTTATCACGCGTGATGGTAATAAATGCGTTCATTTCGGGATTGAGTTTTTCAATCGCATCGAGATGAGCAGTCGCAAGCTCAGCGCTTGAGAATTTTTTGGCTTTCAGGCCGTCCCGCATCTCGGCGAGGGTAAGGGTGCGTAGGTTCGTCATACAGGATCCGTCATCCCCGCCTTGCGCGGGGATCTTAGGCCGTAAATGCTATTACTTACAAATATCTTCATATAAATCTTTCCACTCAGGATTAAAATTGTTGATCGCCTCAATCTTCCACTCTCGTGACCAACGCTTTAATCTTTTTTCTCGCTTAATTGCATTTTCTGCATCTTCAAATATTTCATAATAAACCAGCATCTTAAGTTTATACTGCTTACTAAATCCATCGGCTAATTCATTTTTATGTTCGTAGACACGTTTGATTAAATTTGATGTAACTCCTACATAAAACACACCATAGGCTTTATTGGTTAGGATGTAGACATAAAACTACTTTTCTTTCATACCGCTCGAGATCCCCGCGCAGAGGCGGGGATGACGTTTATTCAATCACCTTCGGTACAACGAAACAGCCATAATCAGACGCCGGGGCGTTTTTCACCACCGCATCCTGCTGGCCTCCCTCCGTCACTTTGTCCGCGCGCCACGGCAGACGAATATCCGCCACCGACACCATCTGCGGTACGCCGTCCGTTTTTACTTCCTGCAGCTGCTCGATCCATTGCAAAATGCCGGAAATTTCTTTGGCATAGTGCTCTTTTTCATCCTCACTCACGCGAATGCGCGCGAGGCGGGCGATTTTGGTCACGTCCTGGGCGGTAATGGTCATGAATTCTCCGTCATTGGCAGGAGCATTATTTGCGAAGCCATCCAGCCAATGGATGCTACGCTTGCGCTCGCTAACACGAATCCATATAGTCCTTCCTGATGATTTTCAACCATTCAAATGATTTTGCTGCTGCCCTGCCCTCTGCTGGCCGCTTACTCGGGCTGGATGTGGGGGATAAAACCATTGGCCTTGCGCTTTCTGATGCATCACGCCTGATTTCCTCGCCGCATGTCACGATCCAGCGAACGAAATTCGGCAAAGATCTGGAGGCGCTCATGGCGGTGCTTGCGGCGCAGCAGGTTGCGGGGCTGGTCATTGGCAACCCCATCAATATGGATGGCACCAGCGGCAGACGCGTGCAATCGACCCAGAGCTTCATCGCCAACTTAAAAAAACATATCGATCTGCCGATGCTGCTGTGGGATGAACGCCTGACCACGATGGCGGTTGTTCGCATGATGGAACAAGAAGCCGATCTTTCGCGCAAACGCCGCGATGAGCTGGTAGACAAACTCGCCGCAAGCTATATGTTGCAGGGATGTCTGGATCGGATGAATCAAATGTCATCCCCGACTTGATCGGGGATCTAGTGCAACAAATTCCGCAGGTGCGTGTGGCCTTAGACCCCCGCATAAAGCGGGGGTGACGAGAAAAAATGATAATAACCGCACTTCTAATTTCCTACCTCCTCGGCTCCATTCCCTTTGGCCTGCTGCTGACGCGCGCAGCGGGGCTTGGTGATATCCGCGCGATCGGCAGCGGCAATATCGGCGCCACTAACGTGATGCGCACCGGCAATAAAAAATTAGGCATCGCAACATTATTATTGGATGCACTCAAAGGCGCACTGCCAGTCATCATCGCGCGTCAATTTGATATCCCTCAAGATGCGCTCTATCTCATCGCGTTTGCGGCCGTCATTGGCCATGTATTTCCCGTGTGGCTAAAATTCAAAGGCGGCAAAGGCGTGGCGACTGCGTTTGGTGTTTTGTTTGGCCTCGCGCCGGGTATCGGCATCATCGCCGGACTTATCTGGCTGATCGAATTCAAAATCACAAAATTCGTATCGGTTTCTTCCATCGGCGCTTTCTGGCTGGTGTCGCTGGTGCCAATATTCCTCAGCAATGCAAATGGATTTTACTTCTGCCTCGCTCTCGCCCTGCTCATCACCTGGACACACCGCGAGAACATCAAACGCCTGAAAGCAAACACCGAGCCGCGCTACGAGAAAAAACCATGAGCCACTACCCGTCGCTGGCGGCAGATCATGTCGCTGATGTCTTAAGACTCATCCGCACGCTGAATGTTGGCCCAATCACTTTTTTCCAGCTGATTGCGCGCTTTGGCAGCGCCGGCGCAGCGCTGGAAAAAATTCCCGAAATGGCGGCGCGCGGTGGGCGCAAAACACCGCTGCTGGTTTATGATAAGAGCCGCGCCATGCGCGAGATGGAACAAACTGAAAAATTTGGCGCACGGATGATTCTCTACGGCGCGCCGGACTATCCAGAACTACTCATGGAATGCCCCGATGCACCGCCCATTCTGATTGTGGCTGGTCATGCGCATCTGTGGAAAAAAAATTGCATCGCCATGGTGGGAGCACGTAATGCCTCTGCTGCCGGCTGCCAGCTGGCGCAGAAACTTAGCCGCGAGCTCTCTGAAGCAGGTTTGTGTGTTGTCTCTGGCCTGGCACGCGGCATTGATAGCTTTGTGCACAAAGGCGCGCTCACCAGCGCTACCGTTGGCGTCATCGCTGGCGGCATCGATACCACCTACCCTCCGGAAAACCAGATGCTCTATACGCAGATGAAAGAAATGGGCGCGATTATCAGCGAACAACCTTTCGGTCAGGCGCCTTTTTCAACCGCTTTTCCAGCGCGCAACCGCATCATCGCGGGCATGGCGCTCGCCACGCTGGTGGTGGAAGCATCGCCCAAATCCGGCTCACTCATTACCGCGCGCCTCGCCGGAGACTATGGCCGTGAGGTGATGGCCGTGCCCGGCTCGCCGCTTGATCCGCGCAGCCGCGGCGGCAACCAGCTGATCAAACAAGGCGCTCACATGATTGAAAGCACCGACGATGTGCTCGCCGTGCTGCGCAGTATCAATCAGCAGAACCTGCTCGAAGCACCGCCCAAAACCTACGCGAGCCTGCGTGAATCGCTGGTGATGGATGAATCAGCGCTCCCGCGCGCGCGCGAGGAAATCCTAGCCAAGCTTAGCCTCACACCGATTGCCATTGATACGCTGGTGGAACAAACCGGCATCTCCACCCCCACCGTACTTTCCGCGATTCTTGAACTCGAACTGGCCGGGCTTGCCCGCCGCAGCGCCGGTGGCAAAGTGGCGCTGGTAGCAGATACCCATGAAGCGCCTTCTTTATTTTCCTCCCCTATATAATAGGGGAGGAAGGCCAAATGCAAAAAGCTAACACTTGCTATACAGCAGATTTTGTGGCATTGCCCCATTCCATTGCAATTAATTTTTCCTCATCAGAAACTCCATTGATGCGAGGCGAGTGCGAGAAGCGTCCGCGCGCAGAACCGGAGTGTACAAAAACGTACATGAGGATTCGAGCACGGGGGCGACAAAGCAATCGCCCGCAGAAATGGGTTTATGAACGTTGTTATTGTTGAATCACCCGCCAAGGCCAAAACCATCAATAAATACCTGGGCAAGGACTATCAGGTGTTTGCTTCGTTTGGCCATGTGCGCGATCTGCCAGCCAAGGATGGCTCGGTTCGCCCGGATGAAGATTTCGCCATGACCTACGAGGTTGATAGCGATGCGAAGAAACACATCGCCGCCATTGCGAAAGCCACCAAAGAAGCAGACCACCTCTATCTCGCGAGCGATCCTGACCGCGAAGGAGAAGCCATCGCATGGCACGTGCTCGAAGCACTGAAACAATCCAAAGCCATTCATAAAAAACTGCAGGTTCACCGTGTGACCTTTGATGAAATCACGCAGAAAGCAGTCAGAGCCGCATTTGAAGAGCCGCGCGACATTGATATGAATCTGGTGAACGCCCAGCAGGCGCGCCGTGCGCTGGATTACCTCGTGGGGTTCACCTTATCGCCGGTTTTGTGGCGCAAACTGCCCGGTAGCAAATCGGCAGGCCGTGTGCAGTCAGTCGCGCTGCGCCTCATCTGCGAGCGTGACGCAGAAATCGAAAAATTTGTGTCGCAGGAATACTGGGATATCAAAGCCATTCTCGCGCAGGCGAGCGGCAGCACCATCGCAGCCAGGCTGGTGGAGTATGAAGGCGAGAAGCTCGAAAAATTCTCGGTTCCAAATGAGGCTCGCGCCAGGCAGATCGCCGAAAGCCTGAAAAGCAAATCCTACCGCACGGCAGAGCTGGAAGAAAAAGAAATACGCCGCCACCCCGCCCCGCCCTTTACCACCTCCACCCTGCAGCAGGAAGCCGCTCGCAAGCTGGGCTTTGGCGCGAAACGCACCATGCAGGTGGCGCAGAAGCTTTATGAAGACGGCGTCATCACCTACATGCGTACGGATTCGGTGAATCTCTCGCAGGATGCGATCAGCCAGTCGCGCAGCTTTATTGGCAAACAGTTCGGCGATCGCTACCTGCCAAACGCCCCGCGCGTTTATAAAAGCAAAGCCAAGAACGCACAGGAAGCGCACGAAGCGATCCGCCCGACGGATATTTCCCGCACACCGCCATCATCCGGCCTTTCTGATGAGCAGGCGCGGCTTTATGAGCTGATCAGGAAACGCACCATCGCTAGCCAGATGGAATCGGCGGTGTTTGACCAGCTGATCATCACCATTGCCGCCAGCGACGGCAAGGCGGTGCTGCGCGCTTCCGGCAGCGTGGTGAAGTTTGATGGCTTCATGACGCTCTACGCCGAAGGCAAAGACGACGAGGAAGAAGAAGGCGAAAACCGCCTGCCCGCCGTGAAGCAGGATGAACCGCTAACCGCAAAAGACATCACCCCCGAGCAGCATTTCACCGAGCCACCACCACGCTACTCAGAAGCAAGCCTCGTCAAAAAACTTGAAGAGCTGGGCATTGGCCGCCCTTCCACCTATGCCTCGATCATCTCAGTGCTGCAGGATCGCGGCTATGTCGTGCTTGATAAAAAACGCTTCGTAGCGGAGTCTCTTGGCAGGCTAGTCAATGCGTTCCTTGTCAGCTTCTTTACCAAATATGTGGAGTACGATTTCACCGCCGACCTCGAAGACAGGCTTGATGATGTTGCCGGCGGTGAGCGCGACTGGAAAGCCGTGCTGACCGAATTCTGGAAAGATTTCATCGCCAAAATTGAAGACAGCCAGAAACTGAAAATCACTGATGTACTTGCTGCGCTCGACACGCTGCTTGCCGACTATGCGTTCGGTGCGCGCAGCGATGGCAAAGACCCGCGCGCCTGCCCTGCCTGCGCAGATGGCAGACTTGGCATCAAGCTTGGCCGCTTCGGCCCTTATACCGGCTGCTCCAACTACCCCACCTGCACCCATAAAGGCCAGCTGGGTGAAAGCGCCGTGCCTGCCATGGTCGATAGCGAGGGCAACAGCTTCACCCTGCCGCGCATTCTTGGAAATGATCCGGTAAGCGGCGAACCAGTGACGCTCAAAAAAGGCCCTTATGGTGTGTATGTGCAGCTGGGCGATGGCAAAACGCCGAAACGCGCCAGCCTGTTCAAATCCATGAAGCCGGAAGACATCACGCTGGAGATTGCACTCTCGCTGCTCTCGCTACCGCGCGAGCTTGGGCTTCATCCCGATACGAAAAAACCCATCGTGGTCAATAACGGCAAGTTTGGCCCCTACCTGCTGCATGACGGTAAATTCACCACCCTGCCCGCTGCCGAAGACCCGCTTTCCATCGGCATCAATCGCGCAGTGGAAGTGCTGGCCAGCGCCCCGCAAAAAGGCAAGCGCGCCGGCGCCGAGCCGCTGCGCAGCCTTGGTAAACACCCGGATGATGGCGCGGATGTCGCGCTTTACAAAGGCCAGTATGGCCCTTATGTGAAGCATGGCAAAATCAACGCCACCCTGCCGAGGGGCGCGGATCTTGATGCCTTTACGCTCCAAGACGCGGTGCCACTGCTCGCAGCCAAAGCCAGCGCGCCAGCCAAGAAAAAATTCAGCGGCAGGAAAAAAACGGGATGAAGGAGCGCGGGCGAAGAAAATCTTCTTCACGTTCAGCGCGCGCTGTAACACGCATCCCGGAAGTCGCCGTCCTCACCATCACCCGCACCGATAGCGATGGCGAGCTGATTGCTGAGCCAGTAAGCTGGGATGCACGAAAGAAACCACCGCACATCGTTGTCACCGAGTCCGGCCGCTCGCGCGCGGCCATCGTGGGCGACAAAGTGCTCTGCAAGCTGCGCAAAATCAGCCCTCACCTGTATCAGGCGCTCGTCATTAAAGTGCTGCCAAGCGAAGCACCGAAAGCGGTGCTCGGTGTGTTCATGCCCACCAGTGACGGCGGCCTGATCGAGCCTGTGTCGCGCAAAATGAAAGAAAGTTTCATGGTAGCGCGGGGTGATACGGGCGGCGCTGAGCGCGGTGAGCTGGTTTCCGGCGTGACGCTGCCTGGCATGCCCTCCATGGGCATGGCCTATGCGAAAATCGAGCAGCGTCTAGGCTCACTCGATTCACCAAAAGCCGCAAGCCTGATCGCCGCACACATGCACGACCTGCCTCAGCGTTTTAGTGACGAGGCCATTCGCGAAGCAGAAAAAGCTGAAGCCCCCACCTTATCTAAAGACCGCGTGGATCTTCGCGACCTGCCGCTGGTGACGATTGATGGTGCGGATGCGCGTGATTTCGACGATGCCGTCTATGCCGAGCCCACCAAGGATGGTTTCATGCTGGTGGTAGCGATTGCCGATGTGGCGCATTATGTGGCCGAAGGCAGCGCACTGGACAAAGAGGCATTCCAGCGTGGCAACTCGGTGTATTTTCCTGACCGTGTGATTCCCATGCTGCCCGAGCGGCTCTCCAACGGCCTGTGCTCGCTGAACCCGAATGAAGACCGCTACTGCCTTGCGGTCAAGCTGTGGATTGATGCAGGCGGCGCGACCAGAAAATATGAATTCATGCGCGGCCTGATGCGCTCGCGTGCCCGGCTCACCTATGAAGAGGTAGAAAAAACAAGACGCGAGAAGAATACGGCTTTACCCATCGCTACTCATATCCAAAATCTCTGGCTCGCCTACGCCGCGCTTGCCAAAGAGCGTGACGAGCGCGGCGCGCTGGCGCTTGACCTGCCGGAATATAAAATTGAATTTGATGAAAGCGGCCATGTCATAGCCATCAAACAGCGCGAGCGCTTAGAAGCGCACAAGCTGATTGAGTGCTTCATGATTGCCGCCAACGTCGCCGCAGCAGATTTTCTGCTGAAGAAAAAAGCTGGCGGCATTTTCCGCGCGCATGAAAACCCAGCCGAAGAAAAAATGGAGGAGCTGCGCATATTGCTCAAACTCTCCGGCTACGGCATCGCCAAAGGCGCCATCACCGCGAAACACTTAAACCGTGTGCTGAAGTCGTCGGAAGGAAAGCCGGAGCAACCGCTAGTGCATACCGCTGTGCTGCGCGCGCAGATGCAGGCATTTTACGCCCATGAAAATCTCGGCCATTTTGGTCTTGGCCTACAGAAATATTGCCACTTCACCTCGCCCATTCGCCGCTATGCGGATTTGGTGGTGCATCGGGCGCTTAGTGACTTGTGCCATGTGCCAGGCAAAAAACCAACCAAGCACCAACCAACCAATAGCAAGCACCTTGCCTCCATCGCCCTTCACATCTCGGAAACCGAACGCAAGGCGATGATGGCAGAGCGCGAGGCGATGGATCGCTACAAAGTGGCCTTCATGAGCAAACGCATTGGCCACACCTTTCCCGGGGTGGTGACCGGGCTGAATGAATATGGCCTGTTTATCACCCTGCCGGAAAACGGTGTGACCGGCTTTATTCCCGTTCGAAACCTGGGCGGTGATTTTTTCCGCTATGACAAAAAAGAAGCCAGCTTCATCGGAAACCGCACCCGCACGCGTTACCAGATGGGCATGAGCCTGTTTGTGCGCGTGGCGGATGCCAACAGCCTGACCGGCAGCCTGATTTTTGAAATCAATGCCCCAGACGATAGCGGGCATCCTCTAAGACATTACAAACGCCGCAGATGATTTGACAGTCGTGCCAGAGATTATTATGTTTGCATTATGACCAAAGCACGCATTTACCAACCCGATAAAAACGCCATGCAATCCGGTAAAGCCAAGGATGACTGGCTACTGGAGTTCGCCCCGGAAAAACCCTATTTCAGCGATAGCCTGATGGGTTGGAACGGCATGACCGACATGGCTCAGGAAATCCGGCTCAAATTTCCGAGCAAAGAGGCCGCCATCCGCTATGCCGAGCGCCAGGGTATCGCCTACGAGCTGGATGACCCGCAGCCGCGCGCCATCGTGAAAAAAGCCTACGCTGATAATTTTAAATTTGGCAAGATCGGCTAAAACGCTGATATTTATAAATTTTATCAAAAACCATTGTCATCATACCGTCATATGACATTGGTTTCGTTTTGATTTAGAATAGCAAAGTAGGAGAAATGCGATGAAACGCTTTACCGTTCCTTGCGATTTTAACGGCACCAAATACCCGTTCCATGTGTATGTGGGCGAGCCGCACCCGCAGCGCCATCCGCTGCAGCATCAGGCGTGGTGGCTGTCGACCATCCGCGGCGGCACGATTCCGCAGGAAGTGATGGACAGCTTCGAGCGCCTACACAAAATCGCTCTCGAAAACAATGTGTCCTTTGAAGATCTCTGCGTGTATGCGCTGGGCACCGCCGCCGCAGAAGAAGGCAAACAGATTAAAGTCGAACAGGCAGCAGGCTGATGGTACGAGGCTCAGGAGCATGGGGTGATAGCAACCGCGACGGCATCAATGATGATTTTGATCGTCGCCCGGGGAACTCTGGCGAAAGCGTTGAATATTCACGCCGTTATGATCCGTTTTCGGTTCAGGAATTCAGCAACCGCTTAGAGCCCGCCAATCAGCAGCAACTTGATGAAGCACGCTTTGCCTATGAGCAAAGCCTGACGGAAGGCCGCGATGCTTTTATTCGCGCACAAAGCCGTGTGCAGATGCTGCCGAATGTCGGCAAGTTCATCATTCCTGAAAATCGAACGTCGTGGGTTGCTCATGCTAATCTGGTAAAAACAGACCGCGCCGGGCTGGGCTTCAACCCAGAAAAATATGTTTATTTCGATAAAATCATTGCCGAGCGCTACAAAAATCCAGCGCTGACCGACCCAAACCATCCCGACTACGCTAAATATGAAGGGCTTCGCACGAATCTTGAAGTGTTGCGCAATGATATTTACTCTATCTTTTTCAAAGATGGCTCGTTTGATCCGGGTGATGAATGGGTGCTTCCGGATATTGTCGGCATGGCAACCACCATCGGCGATGCGCTCAATAACGACAAATGGTATAAGCGGCCGTTTCTGCGGTCGGTGAGCGTGGATGTAGCGAATGTGGAGGGCGTTGGCGCGCGCGAGCTATATAAACATCTCCTCGAATCGCAGGACCCCGAGGCACGCAACACGCCGCTGCGCAACAAGCTGATGGCGATTTTGCGCATACCGGTGAAAAACTGGCGCCTGCCACCGCTGGAAGAAACACCTTTCAGTGCAGAAGGTCTCTCTGCCGCGCCCTCAGCCAAAGATGCTGGTATCGAGATTGGCGCCGACCTATCACACCTTTCACACACGCAGGAGGCAGGTGATCTGGCTGCAAGTAAGGCGCTGCGTATGGTCAGTATCGCCCGCCGGCTGAATGACCCGCAGTCGCTGGATGTACCTGTGAAGGAAAACGCCATTGATGAAGCGCGCACCATTCTGCGTTATCTTAAAAATCTTCGCGGCACCGAATCAACGATTGAAGAATGGCTGGACATGGGCACCCCGGCCGAGCAGCAGGCGAAGTCTGAAGCGCTGGCGCAGCTGGTGGAAATTTATGCCGGACAGCTTAAATCCGGCGACAGGCAGTCCAACGAAGTGCGCCATGGCATGGTCACCACCAGCGCGAATGAAGCCGCAGGCACTATCGCGCTTGAAGTTGCCGGACACACGCTGGACACCCTGCCCGACGGCCATCCGCGCATCATGACATTGGAAGACGCCCTCACCGATTATCCGCCATCATGGGAGCATCGCCAGAACCACAGCGTCAGCCGCCTGATCGAAATGATTGAAACCGGCATTGAGTTTTCATCGCGCCAGAATGTCAGCGACAAAACCTCCATCGACCGTCTGGTGGAAATGAGCAGCCGCATCGAGCGCAGCGCGCGCAAGCTACAGTCCGTATCCGCCATGGAAGCGCCGGCACGCCTTGAATCCGTTGAGCTTGCCAGAGACATTCTTCGCAAGCTCAAAAAACTTGGGCTGGGTAGCAGCTCGCTTGATTCGCTGATGAAATCCAGCAACACTGAGGCAAAAGCCGACCTCGCCCAGCAGCTCGCTGAGATGACAGACGTCTATCAGAATATTGTGGCGGAAGCCCTGCAACAAAATCCGCAGCTGTTCAGCGACAAACGCATCCGCGAGGCAAACGAAGCCGTCGGGCAGTTCTCACATGCCATCAAACTGATGGCCGCTAAGGAAATTCCCACCAGCCATGCCGCCTCCCAGCAGATTTCTGCTGATATTGCCAATACACCGGAAGAATGGAAAAAGCTCGAAGGACGAACGGTGGATCGCCTTACCCAAGCGATGGATGGCGGGCTGGAGCGCGCTGTAGCGGATCTGCAGACACGCCAGCAGGAACAGCAGCAACAACAGGATGAAGAACTCGCCAGCAAGAGTGTTGAAAACCAGCTCCTTGGCGAAATGGCGGGCAAGAAAAAACGCCGCCGCCGCAGTAGCAAAACCGGCGGCAGTGCGTCAGCTTCGCTCAAAAAGTCTGCCAAGCGCCGCAATGCAAATGACTTAAACGGCGACGGCGTGGCCGACAAGCTTCAAGGCCTTGGCCTGAATGAAAAAGATATGATCACCATCCGTCAGCTCGGCGGCAACCTGCGTGGCATGGGGGATCAGTTTGGCAGCATGGCAGCCGATCAGCAGCTGCCGCTCGAGGTGGCACCGGTAAGCACCGTCATGGCGCCGGATGGCCAGAGTTTTGTTGAACAGCAGCAAAACCGCAGCCAACGCGGCAGCTCAACCCGCCGTAATAACCCGCGCAGCGGCCAGAAGCAGATTTGACATAAAGTCAAGCTGCGCGGCGCAACCCTTTATTCCTGACTATAATATTGCTTCTCGTCCAGCGTGCCCTCGGACTTATCCACCAGCACAGTGATCAGCGAATCGCCGGTGATGTTCACCGTCGTGCGCATCATGTCGAGAATGCGGTCAACCCCGGCAATGAGCGCGATACCTTCGAGCGGCAGCCCCGCAGAAGTAAGCACCATACCCATCATAATCAGTGAACCGCCGGGAATGCCCGCCGCGCCAATGGAGCCGAGCGTGGCGGTTAAGATGAGAATCATGTAGTGATGGAAATCCAGTGGGATACCATAAGCCTGCGAGAAGAAAATCGCGCAGATACCAAGATAAATCGCCGTGCCGTCCATATTGATCGACGCGCCGAGCGGCAGCACGAACGAAGTATTGGTTTTCGACACACCGATTTTTTCATTCACCACACGCATGGCAGTAGAAAGTGTAGCCTTGCTCGAGCTGGTGGAAAAGGCCAGAAGCTGCGGCTCGACCATTTTGCGGTAAAACGGCATCGGCGACAGGCGGCCAAACACCACCAGCATCACTCCAAAAAGCAGGTATTGGGTGAAGAGCGCGCCCATCACAACAAGCACCAGCTTCAGCAGCGCATAAAGAATATCCATCCCCTGCGTCGCCACCACCCACGAGGTCAGCGCAAACACACCATACGGCGAAAATTTAATCACGGTTTCAATGAGCTTGAACACCAGCAGCGCCGCCTGCTGGCAGAGCATACGCAGATCTTTGGTTTTGTCACCCAGCGCATTGAGGCTGATGCCAACAAAAATCGCAAACACAACCACCTGCAGAATATGATCATCGGCCATCGCTTTAATCACATTGGTGGGAATCATCCCCACCAGCAGCTGGATAATCATCTCTAAGCCGGTGCCATTCACATTCATGGTTGGCGGCGGCGCAGAAGCGGCGCTGCCGGCAGTTTCTTTCAGATGGCTGAGATCCACACCCACGCCGGGGTGAAACAATGAGGCAAATGTCAGGCCGATACACACAGCGAACGCGCCGGTGGTGAGATACCACGCCACCGATTTAATACCGACACGCTTAAAAGCAGCGGCATCCGTCATGCTGGTAATGCCAGCCACCAGCGAGAAGAAAATCAGCGGTACTACCACCATCTTAATCAGGTTGATGAATGCGGTGCCAATGGGCTTCACATAAGCGGTGATAAATTCTTTACCCGTAACCCCCGTGCCCGCCACATCGGCGACCGAGCCCATCGCGAATCCAACGGCAATCCCCAGCATCAAGCCGAGTAATACCTTAAACCATAATTCTTTGATAAGCGGCTTACGGGTGGCAGTGGTCATTCGCAGCACATCCTTTCGTTGGTGAGTCAAGCGAAGGTGCGTTTATAGCAAATGAAGCAGGCTAGTCAATCAGCCGTTTTTCCTTGAAATATTGCAGCGCACCATCGTGAAATGGTGCAAGCTGAGTGTCGCGCACCATGCGTTTTGCATCCAGCGATGCAAAGACTGGATGCAGCGTTTTGAAATTTTCCAGATTATCAAATGTGGATTTCACCAGCAGATAGACCGTTTCACGATCAAGCTGTTTCGATGCGACGAGTACGGCTTTCACACCGAACGTGTGAATATCTTTTGAATTATGAGCATACATGCCGCCGGGAATCGTGGCATTAGCATAGAAGGGATTATCGGCAATCAACTTCTGGATGACCGGCCCCGTCACCTCGACGAGGCGAGTTTCGCAGGCGGTGGTCAGCTGCTGAATGGCGCCGTTGGGATGGCCACCAGAATAAACCAGTGCATCTACTTTATTGCCGCACAGTGCCCCTGCCATATCATTCGCTTTAATATCCACGACTTTGGCAAAACTTTTGGTTGTCCAGCCATAGGCGCGCATTAGCTCTTCCATCGTCGCGCGCATGCCAGAACCCGGCGCGCCGATAGACACACGCTTGCCTTTCAAGTCTTCAAATTTCTCGATTTTCGCATCTTTGCGCGCAACCACGGTGAATGGTTCGGAATGGAGGAAAAACAAAATGCGCAAATCTTTGTCAGCGCCAACATCGGCAAATATATCTGATCCGTTGTAAGCATTGAAAAGAAGATCAGACTGCACCACGCCAAGCTCAATCTCACCTTTGCGAATCATCTCAAGGTTATTGATCGACCCGCCGGTCGATTCAACGGCGCAGCGCACACCATGATCCTTGCGCCCACGATTCACCAGCCGGCAAATCGCGCCGCCCGCCGGATAATACACACCCGTCACGCCCGCAGTACCAATCGTCACCAGCTTGTCAGCAGCGTAAGACGGCGCATAGAATGTTGCGGCAAAACCAAATGCCGCAGCGGCAAGCAACCATGGTTTCATGATGGTAATCCTATTTTGCAGGTTAAACGAACGCCGACCATAGCAAAGTGAAAATCAGCGCGCAAGCGCCGATCACGAAGCGCCTTTGCGCGAGCCCTGACCACGACGCTTGTCAATATACATCGATGTATCCGCAGAAGCGAGAGCGGACTGCGCATCATCGCCGGGCTGGAGCGTGTAGCAGCCAAACGCGGTAGAAAGCGAGAGTCGCTTGCCGCCGAACACCAGCGGTGTTTTAGCAAGTTTTTCCGCTATTTTCTCCCCGCGCTTTCTAGCGGCCTCTTCCTGTGCATAATACATGATGACAGCAAATTCATCGCCGCCGATGCGCGCCAGAAAATCTGACTCACGCATAGTGCTGGCGAGTAGCTGCGCAACATGGCGAATCGCCATATCACCGGCAGCATGGCCATGTTCGTCGTTGATCCGCTTGAAATCGTTCAGGTCAAAAAACAACACAGAAGACGGATGATTATAACGCTCCTGCATGGTAATCGCCCAGCTGAGACGACGCATGAACGCGCGGCGGTTAGGAATCGGCGCCAGCAGATCCACATCCACCAGCCGCTCCAGCTCCGTCAGATTTTCTTTCGTGCGCGACAGCTCGCGGCTCACATCGTCCAGCTTTTCCAGAAGCGCCGAAAGCGCCAGTTCGACCGCCGGTGTCATCTCGCAATCTGGCACACCAAGCCGCGCCAGACGGTCAGCCACCTGACGTCCGGATTGCGGCATTTTCGTTTGCGGTTTAAGCGTCTGCATATCAGCAGCCTCTCCATCAATATGGGCAAAAGCCTGCCTTATTTCATCAATCCAGCGGCTGGCGCTTTGCGATTGGTTCTGAAGCAATGTCATCTATACCATCCCATGAGCAAGTTTAAAAGTGCAATCCGCGCCATAACCACGGCGCGGCAGGGGCTACATGCCTCACAGCGAGCGGGCGTTATAGTGGGCTTTGGTTAATTATTAATTAATTTGTTAATAATTTTATTAACGAAGCTGTGGTTTGATTTTTAGCACAAAATCAGCTAGCTTCCCTGCTTTTTGAAGAGGTTCTATGCCAAACCAAGCACCAGCCGTTGCCATTATCATGGGCAGCCAGTCAGACTGGGGGACCATGAAATATGCCGCCGACATGCTGGATGAGCTGAAGGTGGATTATGATGCCCGGGTTGTCTCTGCCCATCGCACGCCGGATCGTCTGGTTGCATTTGCGAAAGGCGCAAAAGATGAAGGCTTTAAGGTCATCATTGCCGGCGCTGGCGGCGCGGCGCACCTTCCTGGCATGACCGCATCCATGACCTCGCTGCCGGTGCTCGGTGTACCGGTGGAAAGCAAAGCGCTCAAAGGGATGGACAGCCTGCTGTCGATTGCGCAGATGCCGGGCGGCATTCCGGTTGGCACGCTGGCCATCGGCGAAGCCGGCGCAAAAAACGCAGGCCTGCTCGCTGCCGCGATCTTAGCCATCTCTGATGAAAAACTGGCCGCGCGACTTGAAACATGGCGAGAGGCACAAACTAATTCCGTAAAGCTGAAACCGTGAACTCCGTCATCCGTCATCCATCATCCGTTATCGCTCCCGGCTCAACCATCGGCATTCTTGGCAGCGGCCAGCTCGGCAAAATGCTGGCCATCGCGGCGGTGGAGATGGGCTATCACTGCCACATCTACTCCCCGGAAATGGACGCCCCCGCTTACGAAGCGGCTAAAAGTTTCACCGTTTCCTCCTACACGAATCCTGAGGCGCTGGAGCGTTTCGCCCAGAAGGTGGACATCATCACCTACGAATTCGAAAATGTTGACACCTCGGCACTCGCCACTATCCCCTCAAGCCACAAAATATTTCCCAGTGTACAGGTACTCAAAACAGCGCAGCATCGCCTGCGTGAAAAAGAGGCGGTAGCTGGTCTTGGCATCGCAACCGCGCCCTACGCCCCCGTTCGCTCACTGGATGACCTCCGCG
Source organism: Alphaproteobacteria bacterium (assembly GCA_033763775.1). Taxonomy (GTDB): domain Bacteria; phylum Pseudomonadota; class Alphaproteobacteria; order Rickettsiales; family SXRF01; genus JAJTHB01. The sequence continues at coordinate 59,722 of JANRJW010000012.1, forward strand.
CCGCGACGCAGAAACTAGGCTATCCCTGCATCTTGAAAACCTGCACCATGGGCTATGATGGTAAGGGACAATGGAAAATAGAGTCGCAAGAAGATATTGAGAGTATTTGTCATCCCTACCAAGCGAAGCGCACGGAGGGATCTTTAAGATCCCTCGACTTCGCTCGGGATGACAACGAATACATCCTCGAAGGCTTCGTCGATTTTGAGATGGAAATTTCGGTGATCGTCGCACGCTCTGCATCCGGCGAAGTGCGCTGCTACCCGCCCGTGCAAAACACCCACAAAAACCACATCCTGCATGAAACCATCGCCCCTGCTCCCATCTCACCAGAGCTTTCAGGCAAAGCAGAGAGCATGGCCAGAACCATCGCCGAGGGCTTGCAGCTGGTGGGGCTGATGGCGGTGGAAATGTTTGTGACGAAAGCAGGGGATATTCTGGTCAATGAGCTCGCCCCCCGCCCCCATAATTCCGGCCACTGGACACTCGATGCCTGCATGACCAGCCAGTTCGAGCAAACCATCCGCGCCATTTGCGGCCTGCCGCTCGGCGACACCTCGCGCCTATGCGATGCGCGCATGCTGAATCTCATTGGCGATGATGTGAATGAATGGCAGAAATACGCCGCCATGCCAAACGCGAAGCTACATCTCTACGGCAAAAAAGAATCCCGCCCAGGCCGCAAAATGGGGCATGTTAATTTCTTAAAACCATGAAAAAATTAGCGAGATTGTCCTATACTATTCGCCTGACTGCTTTTTAGTCTTTTTACATGGTCATCCCGATAATCTATGGCAGCAGCAATGCTTTGTGACTTAGCTTGCTCGAACCCAGCAAGATACGAGGTGTAGCCTTTTATAAGTTTCTGCTCAGCCTCATTTTCTCTTTTCACTTCTATATTCTGCCCCACAAGGGCTCCAATAAAACCCAATGACAGCGGCGCAGCTATTAAAATCGGTGCCGCTGCTGCCGTCATAGATAAGCCGACTGCAAATACCGTAGCGGCGAGTAAAGCCGTACCAATAACAACACCAACAAGTGCCCCCACCAGTGCTTTACGTAACGGTTTCAATTCAAGAGGTTCGGCATTTTTTAGCTTATATTCATACCAGCTTTCAGGCTTTACGCCTGTGGTACGCTGCACATAATCCGCCCTCTGCCCAAGCTCCATAATAGCAGAGCTACGCCTTGCATCATCTCTAACGTCCTGCAGTTGTAGTGCATTGTAAACATCTAAAGTCGTGCCGACCATAATAACCTCTAAACTAGTAACAGCCCCCTGAATATCTGGATTATAGCGATTTTGTATGAAGATGATTATGACAATTGTATGAAATTAGTAAGCCAAGGCTCGCAAGGTCTTTGCATATTTGTAATAATTATTCAGCCAGAACAGCTAAATATTCATATTATTCATTAAATTGCTTAACCAAACCAATGTGAATTGCGAAACGTTTCTTCAGCGAATCAACTGAATCTTTAGGTTTTCTGGCTTTGATCTTCTTCCAATCGCGGTCGGCGGCGAGGATGGTAGCTTTGATTGAAAGCATGAATACCGATTGGCTCGATTCAAGCTCGACACTGCAGTACTTAGTTCGTCATTGTGAGGATCTTTAAGCTCCGAAGCAATCCAGCAAAGTAGCGTGCGCGCGTTTATAGTACTCATCGTGCCGCAGACTCGGTACGCTGGATTGCTTCGGCTAAAGCCTCGCAATGACGGAATACCCGCAAGATGGAGCATTTGACTTTTTTGAGTTGCTAGTTGCTAGTTGTTAGTTGCTAGATTAAAAGCAAGCGGAAACAACTTTAAGGTCATCATTATGCCCAAGCTAGTAACCAACAACCAGCAACCAGCAACCAGAGTTGAATCCGATTCCTTCGGCAACATCGACTGCCCGGCAGATAAATACTGGGGCGCGCAGACGCAGCGCTCACTTGGCAATTTCAAAATCGGCGGCGAGACGATGCCAAAACCGCTGATCACAGCGTTTGGTATCCTCAAGCGCTCGGCGGCGAAGGTGAACATGGAGATCGCTGGCCTTGATAAAAAAATCGCAGAGGCGATCATGAAAGCGGCGGATGAAGTCATCAGCGGCAAGCTGGATGGCAATTTCCCGCTCGTCGTGTGGCAGACTGGCAGCGGCACGCAAACCAACATGAACGTGAACGAGGTGATTTCCAACCGCGCGATCGAGATGCTCGGCGGCGTGATGGGCAGCAAAAAACCGGTACACCCGAATGACCATGTGAATATGGGGCAATCGAGCAACGATTCCTTCCCCACCGCCATGCATATTGCCGCGGCGGTTGAGATCGAAAAATCGCTCATCCCCGCGCTGCGCGCACTGCATTTCGCGCTGTCGAAAAAGTCGGTGGAGTTTGCGGAGATCATCAAAATCGGCCGCACGCATTTGATGGACGCCACGCCGCTCACGCTCGGCCAGGAATTTTCCGGCTATGCCAAGCAGGTGGAAAATGCCATTCGCCGCGCGCAAAGCTGCCTGCCCGCGCTTTATGAGCTGGCGCAGGGCGGCACCGCCGTCGGCACCGGCCTCAACGCCAAAAAAGGATTTGCCGAAGCTTTCGCGGCCGAAGTCGCCGCCGCAACCGGCCTGCCCTTTGTCACCGCGCCGAACAAATTCGAAGCACTCGCCACGCATGACGCGCTGGTGGAATGCTCCGGCATGCTGAACACCATGGCCGTATCACTCATGAAAATCGCAAACGATATTCGCCTGCTGGGCAGCGGCCCACGCTGCGGCTTCGGTGAATTATCATTGCCTGAAAATGAACCCGGATCATCAATCATGCCCGGCAAAGTCAACCCCACCCAATCCGAAGCGATGACCATGCTCTGCGCGCAGGTGATGGGTAATCACGTGGCAGTAACCATCGGTGGTTCAAATGGTCATTTCGAGCTGAACGTGTTCAAGCCGGTGATTATTTATAACGTGCTGCAATCAATCCGCCTGCTGGCCGATGGCTGCAACAGCTTTACCGAAAATTGTGTCGTCGGCATCGAAGCGAATGAGGCGCGCATTACCAAGCTGATGAACGAATCGCTGATGCTGGTCACCGCGCTCAACCCGCATATCGGCTATGACAACGCCGCAAAAATTGCCAAAAAAGCGCATAAAGAACACACCACGCTGAAAGAAGCGGGCATTGCGCTCGGCCTGCTTACCGCTGAGCAGTTCGATGAGTGGGTAAAGCCAGGCGATATGGTCGGGCCGAAGTGACGGTAAATCTTAGCTCGCTAACGAGCTTAGATTCCCGTCATCCTCGGACGCGCATAGCGCGTACCGGGGATCCATTCTTTATCTATACGACGAAAAATATCTGCTGATATTTTTCTTCTCTAGATCTCGGATAAATTTTGCTACTGCAAAATTTTCCGGGATGACAATTTTCTAAACAGCACGCTGCTAAGAAAATAAGTCAATTAATCGAATTCGTTGGCGGTTGGAGCTCTTCGAGCATGCGGCGCATTTCTTCCGCTTCGGCATAGCTCTTCGGCCGCTTGGCACCCACGACCGGCGCATCCTCTTTCCTGCCAGCCACCACACGCTCACGGATGCTGAGCTGCTCGCGTGGCTGATGGCGGTGGCGATCCGCGGCGGCATGGGAGCGCGGCGTGGATTCGTGCGTTTGGTTCATCTGACCCTTGGTTTCGCTCAGCACATCGGCGGCCGATTCGTCAATCTCGATCCGGCGCTGCGCCTCACGCTCGCGATCAGCATCAGGCAATGGCTTATGAAGAATCGAATAACCAATCTCGCGCAGCCCCGACTTAAACTCACCGAAATTGAGCTTCACCGCGCCATCAATCGCGCGCTCGATCGACATATCCATCTTGCCATCGTCCCACAAATTCGCAAATTCGGCTTTGGCATACATGTAGGGCGTGTAGGACATGGCGGAATTAACATAAGTATTGGCCATACCACGGACGCTATTGCCTAGATGCCGCTGTGCTATTTTTTCAACCTTCTGCTGGTTGACCATCACCTGATCGAGCTTGCCTCCTGCATTTGAAATCGGCACGCGTACCGCATCGCTGGCTTTAGCGATGGTGTTCAAGCCAGCATCCAACGTACCGAAGCTTTTGGCATTGGGGTGAAACACTCCTTCGTGAAACGGATGTTTATGAGCAGGCGTGAATGATAGAGTGTTTGTTTGCGGATCATGCTTTGCCCACTCCAACACGTGTCCCGTGACATTCTGATTGGCGGCAACCAACTCGTAACTGTGCTGCATCCCATTTTCTAGCGCACTGGCAAGCTGCTGTTCAGAAACGCGCTTGCCTCCCACCATGACAAAATGATCGCCGTCTTTTTTCTTGCGTACCAACATGCCATGCTCGGGATCAATGATCGCTCCACGAAACTTAGTCTGCGGTGTGCGCATAATCCAGAAAAACGGCACCGCCGGTGTCATGTAAATACCGGCCTTGACCACACTGCGCACCATCCATTTAGCAGCATTGCCCAGCTTTTCACCGATGGTTTTCGGCGGATCCTTATCCTGCGCGCCGTAAAGCGAGGTCTGCTTGCCCTGAAGCTTCTCGCCAATAAACGTGTACAGCTCGCGGTAGGCCACCGTGCCCATGTTATACACCACGAAGCGGTGCTGCAGATCAACAATACCCCCGCGGTTGAAATTGCCGACATGCTCGCCGCCGGAAACTTTGCTGCTGCCGCCGTTCAAGTTATGGTCAAAATCATACTTAAAGCCCGGGCTGGTATGATTCACCAGCGCGCGATGCCCCTTCATGAAATAAACATAAGGAATCGCCACCGCCCAGTCCTCGCCACCGTTATAGGTCACGTAACGCCAGGTGGATTTCATCGCCTGCTTAATCGCCGCCGGCCATTCGATTTTGCCGTCTTTCATCCAGTCTTTTTTGACATTCGGATCAATCCATCCGGCAATATCACGCCCCCATGCATCGCCAATTGACGCGCAGAAAAAGTCAAACGACACCGCCGATACTTCATGGCCGAGGCTGCGGCCACTGACACGGTGGCTGGTATGCCCCAATCCCGTTGGCCGGAAGGTCACAGCGCGCGCGCCGTCCTTGCCAATGGCATTCACCGCCGCTTCAATCGGCTTGCCAACACCCATATCAATCAGCTTGGAGATGAACGCCAGCGGGTTGTCCTGTTTCAGCAGCGATGCCTCGGAATTATAATTCTGGAGCCATTTAGTGGTCAGCGCGCCGCCCACCGTGAAAAAGGCAGAACCAAGCACCCCGCGTGTGACCAGACGTATCGCCAGACGCCCCTGCGGCGTGGCTTTCCATGGCTGAGCACCTTCTTTTTCCCATGCCTCACGGCTCAGCGCCTCGGGCTGGCTGGCTCGCGCCGATCCGGCTTGCGGCGGCGCAGCGCCATCTTGCCCCGCCGGAGGCGGTGTATCGTAAGGCATGTCAGGCTTTTTCGCCATGCAGATTCATCAAGTTATTTCAATATATTAGCGCTCGTCACTAACCGCGCGCACCACGGCGCACACTTAGCAATCATCCATTTATAGCACGCCAACCAGCAGACTTAGATGAAACTTTTATGACAATCGATTTACGGCCAGCAGTCGCTAAAATGCTGCGCTGCAATAATAAATTTACCCTGATTTATGACAGTTCTGTGAAATTTAAAAAACCCCATGCTTGCCGGGTTGAGATGGTCAGCGGCAGATGCTAATCTTAGTGTATTAATTTCACGGCATATTGCTTTGCCGCTTTTAGTAAGGATTTATCGCAGCCTTATGCCTGCCAGCGACCTCATCAACGGCCCGGTCTATCAGGTAGCCAAATTTTCTACCAAATACCTGAACGTGCCGCCCAGCAAGCACCGGCTGTATAACGCCCTCGGGCTGATGGCTGGGCTTTATGTCGGCCGGCAGGTGCTCAATATCATGGTGGGCGAAACCCCCGAGGGCGAAAAGATTGATCGTGAGGAGCTGGTGCCGCCACTTCGGCCGCTGCACGGTATTCTGGCTTATGATCATTTTTCCGATAACCCGGCCATGCGATGGCTGCGCGTCACGGATCAGATGATTCCTGGTATTCTCGGCGGTGTGGGCGCCGTTGCTGGCAGCTACATGTTTTTCCGCGAGCCTTACAAAAAAATGGCAAAAGAGATGCTGAGCGTCTCGCCAAAGGACCTCACACTTCGGCATGCCGAACAGCTGATGCTGTTTAACCAGTTCAAAGTACTCGCGCGCATGGCAGGCATTGCCGCCATTCCCGGTTCGGCGTCAGGCCTTGGCATCATTCCTTCGGTCAGCAACTACAGCACAGCGCTTGGCGGTGCTTTTTCCACGGGTGCCGAGCGCAACATGGCCGCTGGTCTGCCCGTGCTGCGCGAGCTGTTTAATGGCTACTCGTCTTTTCCGCTGCGCTGGCACAAGCTGATTGGAAAAATGCAGGAATATCTGGTTCACAATCCATCACCCACGCCGGAAAGACTCGAAGAAATGCTCAGCGGCCTTATCAAGCCGCTGTTTAATCACGTCAACGAAACGCAGATGCAGAAAGTCAAAGATCTGGTTTTGACGCGTCGCAACAAAATTCTTGAAGCAGGTCTGCCTCCGGCCGAAACGCAGAAAAAAATCGCTGATGAAATGAAGCAGATGTTCAGCGATGTGGGCTTTGAAAAGTTGCTGCTCAACATAGGACTCGATCCGCGCGAAGCCGCGGTTGGCGACATGGGAACGCTCTCGACCATTGCTCGCTGGGCAGGAAAAGCTCTTTCCCCTTCCAGCGCCAGAGAGCGGGATAAAATTCGCAGCGAACTGGTCGAAAGCATTGAAAAACGTCATGGTTTAACAGGAAAACCCTACAACCCACAGGCGCATCTGGCCACCGATACAGCCAGCCGGAGGGCATTTGCTGGCGGCTTGTTTGGTGTATCGGCTGCCAGTCTTGGCATGGTCGCGCTTTCAAAAGATTCTGAAATGGGGGATCTGGAGGGGTCGCGCGCCGGCAGCGATATCAGCAACGTAACTGACTCTGGTGGTCGCCGCCATCATGTCCATTCCAAACGCGACCATGGTTTTGTCAATGGCAAGCTCCTTGACACCGCAGAAGGCATCACCGGCATGGTGCAGGCCGGCATCGGCTCACACCGCGTCCATTGCGCCATGGGACTGACGGTTGGCAGCTGGCTCGGCGATAAAATCATGGATGCGCTGACTGGTGTGAACTTTCAGGGCGGCGCCATCAACAAGGCAGATATCTGGGAACCGCTTCAGAAATTCCACGGCATCCTTAAATTCAACCCGCACAGCGACCTGCCCAAGGATAAATGGATGCAGGTGTTGCGCTGGGGCGTCCCCGGTGTCATGGGCGCGGCCGCCGTGCTTCAGGGCAGCCGCATTTTCTTTGGCAAGCGCCATAATGAGGTCAAAAAAGCCCAAACGCTTGATGAGGTGGAGGCGCGCGCCACCTATGAACAATCACAGCCATGGAGCCGTGTGGCGGCGGTTTCGTCGTTGTTCGGGTCGGCTTCTGGCCTGCAGGTATTGCCGTTTACCAACTATGCCACCAGCCTTGGCACGCGCTACTCGCTGGGCGCGGGTCGCAAAGTTTCTCTGCCGGTGCTTGGCAAGCTATGGTCGAACAATGCGACGCTTTTTCCGTACGGCCCCCCAGGCATGATCAACATGCTCATCAAAGAAGCCGTGAATAATAAAAGTTTTGATCCTGAACTGCTCGAAACGGAAGCCATCGGCATCCTCAAGCCATGGTTCAAAAACGTTACCCCCGCCCAGATCGAAGCGTTTGTGATGGAAGTGCACAAGGTTCGTGACAAATATTTCCGTGAAGGCGGCGTGCCGGAAGATCTCAAAAAAGATCTGGAAAAAGAGCTGACGGAGCATCTCAAAGGCCATGGATTGGAAGACACTTTGCGCCATATTGGCCTTGACCCCGCCCACGCCACGATTGCCCAGAATGGCTGGTCTGGCGCGATTGCTAATACGCTCGGCGCCAAGGGAGCCGTTGATAAAATTATCAAAGACTATCAAACTGGTTATCAAAAACGGCTTGAGCATGAACGCAACCACAGCCACGAACCCAGCGGCCACCGCGTGAATTAACGCTTGCCAAGCGTCACTGCATCCTTTAAAAAGCGCATCCCTTCTCATGGTGAGAGGGAAAATTCACAGGCAGAGTGTGGCTGGTTTGCGGTGCAAATCATCCGTCCGGTGCTCGTTTTAGAGTCACTTCACCCTGCCGAGGCTTAACCGGAAAAGGAATTTGGCATATGTCATTACCCGCATTCAATATGCGCGAGCTCATCGAAGCTGGCGTTCACTTTGGTCACAAAACCAAGCGCTGGAATCCGCGCATGGCGCCGTTCATTTATGGCGTTCGTAACGATATTCATATCATCAACCTCGGCAAAACCGTGCCGATGCTGCATGCCGCGCTTTCCGCTGTGAAAGATGTGGCAGCGCAAAATGGCCGCGTGCTGTTTGTCGGCACCAAGCGCCAGGCATCTGAGCCTGTAGCAGAAGCCGCCAGACGCTGTGGCCAGTACTACATCAACCAGCGCTGGCTGGGTGGTCTGCTCACCAACTGGAAAACTATTCAGGCTTCGATCAAACGTCTTCGCAAGCTCGATGAAAACCTGAACACGCCCAACATTGGTTTCACCAAAAAAGAACTTCTTTCAATGAACCGCGAGCGCGACAAGCTGGAAGCATCGCTGGGTGGCATTAAAGATATGGGTGGCCTGCCCGACCTTATCTTCATCATCGACACCGGCAAAGAAGATCTCGCGGTGAAAGAAGCGCGCAACCTGAATATCCCGATTGTCGCGATTGTAGACAGCAATTGCTCGATTGACGGCATCAGCTACCCTGTTCCGGGTAATGATGACTCTTCGCGCGCCATTCGCCTTTACTGCCAGCTGGTGTCCGATGCGGTGCTGGCCGGTCTTCAGGAAAGCCTGTCGCGTTCCAGCAAAGACTTAGGCGAACGTGAAGATGCTGGCGAAATCATCCCCGTTGATGCACAGGCAGAGAAAAAAGCTGCCGATGCGAAAGAAGACGCGGAAGAAGCCAAAAAAGGCAAAGGTCGCGGCAAGCCAGCGGCCAAAAAAGCGCCTGTTGTCACGGTCAAAAAAACGCCGGGAAAAAAATAATAATGAGTGCTGGTGGCTAGTGCTAGTGGCCAGAAAACACTAGTCACCAGCACGAGTCACTAGCACCTAAACGATTGGAATAAGGATTACAGCTCATGAGTATCTCTGCAGAACAGATTAAAACCCTCCGCGAAACCACTGGCGCGGGTATGCTTGACTGCCGCAAGGCGCTCGCTGAAACAAACGGCAACATGGAAGAAGCGATCGACTGGCTGCGCAAAAAAGGCCTCTCTGCCGCGGCTAAGAAATCTGGCCGTGTTGCGGCTGAAGGTGTGGTGGCTGTCGCTGTCAAAGGCAACAAGGGTGCGGCCATTGAGCTGAACTCTGAAACCGACTTTGTGGCGCGCAATGAGCAGTTCCAGGCACTTGCCAGCAAAATTGCTGGTCTCGCGCTTGACCATGGTCAGGACGTTGAGGCGCTGAAAGCCACCGTTGCAACTGATGTTACGAATGCCATTGCCACCATCGGCGAGAACATGAACCTGCGCCGTAGCGCGGTGCTGTCAGTGAGCAAAGGCGTGGTGTGCAGCTATGTGCACAACGCGGTTGCTGCGAACATGGGCAAAATCGCTATCCTGCTTGCGGTTGAGTCGGAAGGCGCTGCTGATAAAGTTGAAGCTTTCGGCAAACAGATTGCAATGCACATCGCCGCAGCGCGTCCAGAAGCGCTCACCACGGCGGATGTTGACGGCGCGAAGCTCGAGCGCGAGCGCGCCATTTTCCGCGAGCAAGCTCAGGCTTCCGGCAAACCGGCTGATGTCATCGAGAAGATGGTCGAAGGCCGCGTTCGCAAATACTACGAAGAAGTGGTGCTCATGGAGCAGCTCTTCGTGATCGACGGCAAAACCAAAATCTCACAGGTGGTTGCCGATGCTGCAAAGACCGTGGGCGCACCAGTGAAACTCGCTGGCTTTGTGCGCTTCCAGCTTGGCGAAGGCATCGAAAAACAGCAGAGCGATTTCGCTGCAGAAGTAGCTGCCGCTGCTGGCACCGCCGCCGCTTAAAGCAAGCCTGATAGTTTTAAAAAAGCCGCCCCTAACCCGGGCGGCTTTTTTATTTTGCGCAGCTGATGGCAAGCTGCTAAAAGACCCGCATGCTGAATTTTCTCAAATCCATCCCACGCCTCGCCCTGACAACACTGATCAGCCTGCTGCTCCTCATCCTGCTGGTGTATTATCCGGTTGGCATGATCTGGGTGCATACCATCAGCGATTCACCGGATTACAGCGCCTCCAAGTTTGAAATCGAAGGCGGCAGCCACGCGGTGGCGGTGGCTGCCTCGCTCGTTGACCGCGAAGTGAACCAGCATCACTGGGCACCCAGCGATCCATTTTTCTACCCCGGTGCTGCCCTCACCCGCATGCCTGCATTCCAGCGCGGCATCATGGCGACGGTCGCCCGCTTCACCATCGAGCTGTCGGATCAGATCGCGCGAACACGCGGCTCCTCCGGCGTGGATGAGGATGTGCAGAAAGCCAACGGGCTGTTTAACTATTCGCCCTATGTCTGGATGTGGGACTTAAGCACCTCATGGCTGCCCACCGCCTCTTCTGCCACACAATATCGCGCTGGGCTCGAAGCACTCACCCGCTACAACCAGCGCCTTGCCAAAGGTGAAGCGGTGTTTGAGCGCCGCGCCGATAACCTGCTTGAGGCGATGAACCGCATGGCGGCGGATCTTGGTTCGTCGTCGTCTGATATCAGCCACTATATCGAGGGCAGCAGCCAGTCGTCATTTGGCTCGGCGGCGGAGCTGTTTTACTTCACCAAAGGCCGTCTTTATGCCAATTACATGATTCTCGCGGCGCTGCAAAAAGACTACGCCTCGGTCATTGAGGAGCGCCAGCTTTCCACCGCATGGGCGCGGATGCTGGAATCTCTTCGCATCGGCATGTCCTATAATCATTTTTTTGTGCTGAACTTCAGCCCTGATAGCACGCTCCTTGCGAATCACCTTGCCAGCCAGGGCTTTTACCTGATGCGCGCCCGCACCCAGATGCGCGAGATCACGGATATCTTGCTGAAATAACTAGCGCGCCTTGCCATCACTCGGATAGCGAGCTGCGGGCGCTGAAGGCAGCACGCTTTGCTGGCCAATATTCTCAGGCAGCTGCTGATCATAATAGGTAAGATGAAGTCGGGCTATTTTTTTAGAATTCATCTCTTCCCATGCGTTCAGCGCCTGCTTGAAGCGAGAACTTAGCGGGGTAGAATCTATTTTTTCTACCTGCTTGTCGAGCGCCTTAATCAAGGCCTTTTCTTTTTCGTACATGCGCTCCAGGCTTATCGGCTTGTAATATGGATTCGCAGCAAGGTAAAAATCAGCAGCACCGTTCAATGGTTTCACAAAAGCAGGGGCGCCATCGTGCGTTCGGTCAAAACTCAACACCGGAATACCCAGCGCCTCATCGACCAGACCATGCCAATTTCCCACCATCTCATTATCGAAATGCCCTAAGCCGCCAATTACAACATACTTACCGCCATGCCTTCCTTCATTGGCAAGTATTTTTCGATCATTTTTAATATAATCCGTCCAGACTGGGTTGGTTAAAGCGATTCGCAGAACCCTATCTTTGCCGCCCACCAGACCTTCGCTATCCATTCCCACCAGCCGAATACCATGATCGCGCGCCGCCTGATGAAGCCGTATCCATTGCTTCTCCACATCATCAACAGAAGGTTTTTGCCACACCTCAGCCAGCGATTCTTGCGTATGGGCATAGACATCCTTATCCGGCACCGCTCGCTCTTCCAGTAATAAGTTAAGCTCGTCACGGCTCAGCGCATTAAGCTTGGCAACATCCTTCGGGCTTTGCTCGAGATAAATAGTATCCACCCCATCGCGCTTAAGCTGCGGCATCAGTTCGACCAGCAGCTGCGGCGGTTCCTGCTCAACATGAATATCACCAATCGCAATGCCCGGATTATTTTTCAGCAACACCGAGACCAGCTCCGGCACTGTCGCTACATCTCGCGGAACATCGAGATTTTTCTTGTGGTCTGCTTTTGCCACATAGTGCTTGAGAAAATTCTCATTGGCTTTTTGCTGAAGACGATCGGCATCCAGAGTTGTGTCGGCATTGCGCTTAATTTCCAACGCATCATCAGCCTTACCCCAGGCATAATAATACTCAGATTCAACGTGGTCATAGGCGCGGAATAATTCAAAAGTTTTTGCCATCCCGCCGATGGCTGGCGAGGCCGCCAATGCCCCAACCACCGGAATGTCCTTAACAGCGTCAATCGCTCTGGTTGCCGCGCCGGGATTGGCCTTCTGCTCTTTGGTCGCAGCGCGCAGGATCATGTCATGCAATGATTGATCCTGCGCTATCGAAAGCTCCGTATTGTAGCGCGCATCAAGACCTGTAATTTTTTCGCCTGTGATAGGGCTGCCCTCGCGATGGCTGCGATTAATCAGCTCAGCGCGGTCACGCCTCAGCTTATCTTCAAGATGCGCGCTATAATTGGCGGCTAATGTCAGTTCAGGGCTAAGCGGGCTGGGCTCCACATCAAGAACAGCTCGGATCCGTGCATCGTTAGGGTCTGATTTAATGTCTTTCACATCATGATGATAGCGAATCAACGTGGTGTACAGTATGAAGATTTTGTGAATATTGCCGCCGCCAGCTCGAACGAATCACCGCACACAACCAACACAAAAACCAAGAAAAAACACAACCAATTGATTAAAATAGCTTTATATGGTTTTTTTATTTCAAACTTGCGACCCGCTTGCATCCCCGAACACTTCCCTCTAATACTACCCCCATGACCAAATCCAAACCTCTCTATAAACGCATCCTTCTCAAGCTCTCCGGCGAAGCGCTGATGGGCGATCAAAAATATGGGCAGGATCCAAAAACCATCGAGCGCATCTGCCGCGATGTGAAAAGCGCCATCGATCTTGGTATTGAAGTATGCATCGTGGTCGGCGCCGGCAATATTTTTCGTGGCCAACAAGGTGAAAATGCCGGCATGGAGCGTGCCAGCGCTGACTATATGGGCATGGTCGCCACCGTCCTTAACGCCCTTGCACTTCAAAACCAGCTGGAGCGCCTTGGTGTTGAAACCCGCGTGCTTTCCGCGATTTCGATGATGCAGGTGTGCGAGCCTTACATCCGCCGCCGCGCCATCCGCCATATTGAGCGCGGGCGCGTAGTCATTTTTGCAGCCGGCACCGGCAATCCGTTTTTCACCACCGACACCGCCGCCGCGCTGCGCGCTAATGAAATGGGCTGCGATGCGCTGATGAAAGGCACACAGGTCGACGGCGTGTATGATGCCGATCCCAAGAAAAATAAAAACGCCAAACACTTCAAAGAACTCAGCTATCACGAAGTGCTGGTGCGTGATTTAAAGGTGATGGACGCCTCCGCCATCGCGCTATCGCGCGAAAATCAGATGCCGATTGTGGTGTTTTCACTGGCGGGTAAAGATTCTATTGCTGCAGCCGCACAGGGCAAAGGCAAATTCACCGTCATCCGCGATAAGAAATAATCCTTGCACTAGCAACGCTTAGCGCTACTCTTCTGCCCATTCAACACAACCGATGGATATTGCCATGACCGCTGACATCAACGAACTGCGCCGCCGCATGGAAGGCGCCCTGAAATCCCTCCATTCTGAATTTGGCGGCCTGCGCACCGGCCGTGCGAATGCCGCGCTGCTCGACCACATTCAGGTGGATGCGTATGGATCGATGACCCCGCTCAATCAAGTGGGCAACATCAGCGTGCCGGAGCCGCACATGCTCTCGGTACAGGTGTGGGATAAGGGCGTGGTAAAATCAGTTGAAAAAGCGATTAACGCCGCAGGCCTTGGCGTGAATGCCATTGCCGATGGCCAGCTGGTGCGCGTGCCGATTCCCCCGCTGTCGCAGGAGCGCCGCGTTGAGCTTTCCAAAATTGCTGGTAAATATGCCGAAAATGCCAAAGTCAGCGTGCGCAATATCCGCCGCGATGGCAATGATGCCCTCAAAAAAATGGAAAAAGATATGGGCAAGGATGATGTGAAAAAACGCGAAGGCGAGATTCAGAAACTCACCGACGAATTCATCAAAAAAATTGATGATGCGCTGGCGGTGAAAGAAAAAGAAATTCTGGGGAATTAGTGCTGGCGACTAGTGCTGGTGACTAGTGAAAGAATGTAATCTTATGAAACCCATGACACACCAGCCACTAGCACTAGCCACCAGCACTACTCCCACCCACATCGCCATCATCATGGATGGCAATGGCCGCTGGGCAAAAGCGCGCCACCTTCCCCGTTCTGCCGGCCATAAAAAAGGCGCAGACAGCCTGCGCCGTACGATGGAAGCCTGCCGCGAATCAGGCGTGAAATATTTAACCGTCTATGCGTTTTCTTCCGAAAACTGGAAGCGCCCCAAAGAAGAAATCAGCGATCTGATGCAGCTGCTCAAACACTATCTGGAAAAAGAGCTGCCGGAGCTGAAGAAAAACGATATTCGGCTGCGCTTTATTGGCGATCTTTCGCGCCTCGATAGCGACATGCAGATGCGGGTGCAGCAAGCCATGCAGGAAACTGAAAATAACCACTCCTTTAACCTCACGGTGGCGCTGTCCTATGGCAGCAAGCAGGAGCTGGTGCGCGCCATGCGAAGGCTTGCAGAACAGGTGGCCGCCGGAATTCTCTCGCCTGATTCGATTACCGAACAAACCATCGAAAACGCGCTCGATACCGCCACGATTCCGGATCCGGATCTACTCATCCGTACCGGCGGCGAGCACCGCATTTCTAACTTCCTTTTGTGGCAATCGGCCTACACCGAATTTTTCTTCACTGACACGCTGTGGCCGGATTTTGACGCCCGCCACTTAAACGAAGCGCTGGCGGATTTCGCCACGCGGGAAAGGCGCTATGGAACCGCAGGCAACGGATAAAGGCCGCTGGGACGGCCTCAAACTACGCGCCATCTCCGGCGTTGTGATGATAGCATTGCTGCTGACGGCCGAATGGCTGGGCGGCTGGCTGTTTACGCTGGTGGTGGTGCTGGCCGGGCTGCTGATGAAAAAGGAATGGGATGCGCTAACTGCAGGTGAAAGCCGCGCATGGCAACTGGCCGGCTATGGCTATGTCGCCCTGCCCTGCGCTTCGCTGGTCTGGCTTCGAAATGCTGAGTTTGCGAGCGACTTGAATGGCGGCGCGCATGTGGTGCTGTACCTGCTGTTTGTCGTCTGGGCGACGGATATTGGCGCCTATTTCGCCGGCAAGCGTATCGGCGGCCCCAAACTTGCTCCAGCCCTAAGCCCGAACAAAACCTGGGCGGGGCTGCTCGGCGGCATGGCGGCGGCGGCGGCAGTTGGCGCCATCTGCGCCAGCTTCACCCCTTACCCGCTCTCGCTTGTGGGCTGCGCGCTGCTGGCCATGTTGCTGGCGGTGGTCGCGCAAGCGGGGGATCTGTTTGAATCATGGCTCAAGCGCCGCGCTGGCGTCAAAGATAGCGGCACGCTCATTCCCGGCCATGGCGGCCTGCTTGATCGCATTGACGGGCTGGTGACTGCCACGCCGCTTTTCGCCCTGATGGTTTATCTTTCAGGCGTGGCTGGCGCATGAAGCCAACATTTATATCTCCCTCTCCCTTGAAGGGAGAGGGTCGGGGTGAGGGTAAGACCATCTCCCCCCCTCACCCTTCCCTCTCCCCCAAGGGGAGAGGGTCAAAGCGCGTCACCATTCTGGGAGCAACCGGCACCATCGGCCGCAGCACGCTGAAACTGATTGAGGCGCATCCGGATCGTTTCGAGATCGAAACACTCACCGCCAGCGATAATGTCGCTGAGCTGGCGCAGCTGGCGATCCGTTTTGGCGCACGCCGCGCAGTGATTGCCAGCCCGGATAAATATGACGAGCTGAAAAATCTGCTTTCCGGTAGCAACATTCATGCGGCAGCAGGCGCGCAGGCACTCGAAGAAGCTGCGGCAACCTCTGTGGATCTGGTGATGTCAGCCATTGTCGGCATCGCAGGGCTGAGGCCGACACTCGCCGCCATCCGCGCCGGACAAACCGTGGCGCTCGCCAACAAAGAATCACTGGTTTGCGCCGGCAGCCTGATGATGGAGGAAGTAAGCCGCCACGGCGCCACGCTGCTACCAGTGGATTCCGAGCATAACGGCGTGTTTCAGCTCCTTTCACCGGAGCTTCTGCCCGCTATCACGTCCATCACCCTCACTGCCTCCGGCGGGCCGTTTCGAACATGGTCTCATGAGCAGATGAAAACGGTCACGCCTGAGCAGGCAGTGAAACATCCCAACTGGTCGATGGGCGCCAAAATCTCTGTCGATTCTGCCACGCTGATGAATAAAGGCCTCGAGCTGATCGAAGCGCAGCAGCTGTTTCAAATCACGCCGGATAAGCTGAGTGTGCTGATTCACCCGCAATCGATTATCCATTGCCTGATTCACCTGAAAGACGGCTCGGTGCTGTCGCAAATGAGCCACCCGGACATGATCACCCCCATCGCCTGCGCCATGGCATGGCCGCAGCGCATCAGCGCTCCGGTCAGGCCGCTTGATCTTGCCGCCATTGGCAGCCTCACGTTTGAACAGCCGGATGAAACACGTTTTCCGGCGCTCAGGCTGGCTCGTGAGGTAATGGCCACAGGCGGCAGCGCGCCTTGCGTGCTGAATGCCGCCAATGAAATTGCGGTGAAACGTTTCCTTGCCGGCGAGATTGGCTTTCTGGATATTGCTAAAATCGTTGAACGAACGCTCGAAACCACCGACAATACCCAGCTGCGCAGTATCGGCGATGTTCTCGCCGCCGATAGCAGCGCACGTCGCAACGCGGAGAGACTGTAATGGATTTTCTACTGAATATCGGCCACACGCTGCTGTCATTTTTCATCGTGATTTCGGTGATCGTGTTTATCCACGAATTCGGTCATTACATCGTCGCCAAATGGTGCGGTGTTAAAATTTCTGCTTTCTCCATCGGCTTTGGCAAAGAAATCTATGGCTGGACGGATCGTTCCGGCACGCGCTGGAAGCTTTCGCTGCTCCCGCTCGGCGGCTATGTCAAAATGTATGGCGATGCGTCGGAAGCCAGCACCGCCGATATGAGCGCGCTCGATAACATGACTGATGAAGAAAAAAAGCTCACCTTCCACCACAAGCCGCTCTCTAAAAAAGCAGCGATTGTCGCCGCCGGCCCCATCGCCAATTTCCTGCTCACGATTGCTGTCTTCACCTACTTCATCATGACCAGCGGACTACCATCGATTGACCCGGTGGTGGGCAAAGTCATGCCCGCTTCTGCGGCCGAGGAAGCAGGGCTTAAGCCGGGTGACCGCATTACTCAAATCAATGATGAAAAGGTCAAAAGTTTCAGCGATATAACTTATCTGATCTCCACCAATCTTGGCACACCGGTGACCATTCATCTGCAGCGCGGCAGCAGTGAGAAGAGCGTGGTGCTGACACCAAGAATCACCCAAGAGGACGACGGCCTCGGCAACCAGATTCAGCGTCCATTAATCGGCATCCGCAGTGCGGATATTAAATATGAAGATGTGGGCCCGGTTACTGCGCTCGCCGAGTCCATCCGCCGCACCTACATGATCTGCGAAACGACACTACATGTCATTGGCCAGATTATCACTGGCCAGCGCGGTGCGCATGACTTGCGGGGGCCGGTCGGCATCGCCCAACTTTCCGGCCAAGCCGCTGAGAAAGATTTTCACACGCTACTCTGGCTGATTGCCATGCTCTCAGCGAATCTGGGGCTGGTGAATCTGCTACCCATACCGCTGCTTGATGGTGGTCACCTTGCTTACTATGCCGCGGAAGCCGTGCGCGGCAGGCCGCTTGCAGAGAAAGTTCAGGAATGGGGCTTTAAAATTGGTTTTGCGATTCTGGCAACGCTGATGGCCTTCACGCTGTTTAACGACATAAAACGACTTATTTTCGCTTGATTGTTCGCCCCTTATGCAGCAAAACTAGCGCCATGAAATTCTCTCATGCTCTTCTTTGCGGTGTTGTCAGCTCAGCGTTGATAGCCGCGCCTGCGTTTGCTGTTAGCGACGTCATTCGTGATGTTAAAATCGAAGGCAATCAGCGTGTCGAGGGTCGCACCATCCTCACCTACCTCAACCTCGCACCGGGCAGCACTTTCAACCAGCCGGAAATCGACAGCAGCCTCAAAAATCTCTATGCCACCGGCTTCTTTTCTGATGTGCAGCTGATTCGCTCGAGCCAAACGCTGGTAGTAAAGGTCACAGAAAACCCGATTATTAATCAGGTGGTGTTTGAGGGCAATGATCGCATCGAAACCAAAGATCTTGAAAAAGAGATTGAGCTGAAAGCACGCGAGATTTACTCCAGGGAAAAAGTCCAGAGCGATGTAAAACGCATCCTCGATATCTACCGTAAAAGTGGCCGCTACAGTGCCACCGCCACACCAAAAGTCATCCGCCAGGATCAAAACCGTGTGGATCTCGTCTACGAGATTACCGAGGGAGCACCGGCGCGCGTCGAAAAAATCACCTTTGTTGGCAACAAAGAATTTTCTGCCAGCAGCTTAAAAGAAGCGATCCGCACGGAAGAATCTCGCTGGTATAAATTCTTCACTGACAGCGATAAATATGATGCCGACCGCCTGCAGTTTGATCAGGAGATGCTCCGCCGTTTCTATATCAGTGAAGGCTATGCCGATTTCCAGGTGAAGTCAGCACATGCCGAGCTTTCTCCCAGCAAAGATGCATTCTTTGTTACCTTCGTCATTGATGAAGGTGATCGTTATGATTTTGGCGCCATCGAAGTTGTCAGCGAACTGAAGGATAAAGAGAAGCCGGATTTCTCGGATATTATCCAGACCCACAGCGGCAAAACCTATGATGCCAGTAAGGTTGAGGCCACCGTCGAGGCCATGACCAATGAGCTCGGCAATCTCGGCTATGCGTTCGTGGATATTCAGCCCAAACTGGATCGCGACCGCGAGAAAAAACTGGCTAACATCACCTACATCATCAAACCCGGCCCCCGCGTCTATGTTGAGCGCATCAACATCACCGGCAACGTCCGCACGCTCGATGAGGTGGTTCGCCGCGAATTCCGTTTAAGCGAAGGCGACCCCTACAACAGCGCCAAGCTGGAGCGCACTGAGCAACGCCTGAATAATCTCGGCTTTTTCGAAAAAGTTGAGGTAAAAAACGAGGCAGGCAGCGCACCGGATAAAACGGTGGTGAATGTCGATGTTGTTGAGAAATCCACGGGTGAAGTAAATATTGGCGCTGGCTACTCAACCAGCGATGGCGTGCTTGGTGAATTTGGCATCCGCGAAAATAACTTCCTTGGCCGCGGACAGGAAATCAAAACACGCGTCACCTATGCTGCGCGCCGCCGGCAGTATGAGCTTGGGTTTACCGAGCCCTACTTCCTCAACCGCGAGCTGGCCACCGGCTTTGACATTTACCGCACCGACCGCGATTTCCAGCGCGAAAGCTCCTATGACATGGCGATTCGCGGTATCAATCTACGCACCAGCTATGCCCTGCAGGAGCATCTGCAGCATGGTATCACTTACTCCATCCGCCAGACGGATGTAACGGATATCGAGCCTACTGCATCGACCTTCATCAAGCAGCAGGAGGGTAAGAACGTCAATTCCTCGATTGGCCAGTCCTTCACCTACGACGACCGCGATAATAAATTCAACCCCACCCGTGGCACCACGGTTCGCCTTAGCCAGGAATTTGCAGGCCTTGGTGGTGATTCACGCTACCTCAAGCATGATGTGAAAGCCGCCTATTTCTATCCAGTCTATCCGAAATGGGTCGCAAGTGTCTCCGGCACTGGTGGCTATATCTTCGGCCTTGGCGGTAAGGATGTGCGTATTAATGATCGCTTCTTTGTCGGCGGTGATGACCTGCGCGGTTTCCGCACCGCCGGTATCGGCCCACGTGACGTGGCTACCGATGATGCGCTGGGCGGTAATGCCTATTACACCAGCTCTGTTGAGCTCAAGTTCCCGCTTGGCCTGCCGGAAGAAGTCGGCCTGTCTGGCGCCGTGTTCGGTGATGCTGGCAGCTTGTGGAAAATTGATGATAATGGCGCGGGCATTTTTGATGAAAGCGCGCTTCGCACCTCTGCCGGCGTTGGCGTGCTCTGGACATCCCCATTTGGCCCGATTCGCGTGGATTTTGCCCGCGCTATCTCGAAACAGGACGAAGACCAGACGGAAACCTTCCGCTTCAGCTTCGGCACACGCTTTTAGTTTACCCCATGAAAGGATTGTTATGATGTTACGTCGTTTTGCCATGCTGGCCACCGTGGCTACCCTCTCTTTTGCCGCCCCGGCTCTCGCTGAAGACAGCAAGCCAATCATTGCTGTGGTGAATGTGCAGCAGGTGATGAAAGATTCCACCGCAGCAAAATCTGTGCGTGAGCAGCTGGAAAGCAAGCAGAAAGCTTTTCAGGCAGATATCACCAAAAAAGAAGAGGCCCTGAAAAAAGAAGATCAGGAACTCGGTAAGCAGAAAAGCGTGCTTGCGAAAGAAGCTTTTGAAGAAAAAGCGCGCGCATTCCGTACTAAAGCCACGGAAGTGCAAAAAGAAGTTCAGTCTAAAAAAGCAATGCTGGATAGCGCATTCGAGCGCTCGCTGGGCGATATCCAGAAAGCCACCACCGACATCATTGCGGATCTGGCAAAAGAAAAAGGCTTCCTGATGGCGGTGCCCACCTCGCAGATTCTCTATGCCGATAACAAGCTCGATATTTCGGCAGAAGTGCTGAAGCGCCTGAACGAAAAACTCCCGAAGGTGAATGTCAAGTTCGAAGCGCCCGAGAAAAAGTAGCCCAGTAACAACTGCGAACAAAGCAAAGCATGCGATATGGCCGATCCACGTTTCTTTGTTCGCAGCTTGCCGATTGCGCTTGAAAAGCTCGCTGCACTGACAGGCGCAGTGCTTGCCGCCGGCGCGGATGCACACGCGCAGGTCGAGGATGTGGCAGCGCTGGATACCGCCACACCAACGCAGCTGAGCTTTCTTGACAACCCGAAATATCTTGAGCAGTTTGCGGCCAGCCGCGCCGGGGCTTGTTTTGTGCGCGAGAAATATGCGTCCCGCGCGCCCAAAACCATGGCACTCCTGCTCACCGAAGCCCCCTACGCTGCCTATGCGCTTGCCGCGCAGCATTTCTACCCCGCAGCACCAAAGCCCGGCATTTCGCCCCATGCCCATATCGCGCCCAGCGCCACCATCGGCAAAGATTGCCACATTGCCCCCGGCGTGGTGATCGGCGAAGGCTGCATCATCGGCGATGGCAGCGTGATCGGCGCGAATTCTACCATCAGCCACGCCATCATCGGCAGCCGCGCTGTCATTCATCGCGGCGTGCATATCGGGCAGGATGGTTTTGGTTTCGCGCCCAGCGCCCGGGGCATCCTGAAAGTGCCGCAGCTTGGCCGCGTCATCATCGGGGATGATGTGGAAATTGGCTCTGGCAGCTGCATTGACCGCGGCGCAGGGCCGGACACCATCATCGGCGATGGCTGCAAGATTGATAATCTGGTGCAGATTGGCCATAATGTGCAGCTGGGAAAAATGGTCGTCATTGCCGCCGGGTGTGGTATAGCTGGCAGCACCCGCATTGGCGATGGCTGCATGCTTGGCGGTCAGGTCGGTATCGCTGGTCACCTGACCATCGGCAGAGGAGTCAAGCTCGCGGCTAAATCCGGCGTGATGACCGACATCCCCGACGGCGCAACCTTCGGCGGCGCACCGGCCATCCCGATTAAAGACTGGCACCGCCAGAGCGCGGCGCTTTATAAACTGGCAAGTAAAAAAGAGTAGTAACCATGACGATGAACCTTGTTGAAAAAAGTGAGAATCACGTGATCCCGATTGAGCGCATCATGCAGATGATTCCGCACCGCTATCCGTTTCTGATGATTGAGCGCATCATCGATTTCGCACCCGGCGAATATGCGATTGGCCTGAAAAATGTCAGCATCAACGAGCAGCATTTCATTGGCCATTTCCCTGATAAACCGGTCATGCCCGGCGTGCTGATCATCGAAGCGATGGCGCAAACCTGCGCCGTGCTGGTGGTGCATACCATGGGTAAGGATGCCGAAGGCAAGCTGGTCTACTTCATGACCATCGACGAAGCGCGCTTCCGCAGGCCAGTGGTACCCGGTGATGCGCTGCATATCCGCGTGGACAAGCAACAGGCGCGCCGCAATGTCTGGAAATTCGCCTGCGTAGCCACGGTGGAAGGCACGAAAGTTGCCGAAGCGGTGATTTCCGCCATGATCGTGGACTAGCCATGGCGCTCATTCACCCCACCGCTGTTGTTTCCCGGGGCGCTGTGCTCGCCGCGGATGTTTCTGTCGGCCCTTACTGCGTGATCGATAGCGAAGTCACTATTGGCGCTGGCACGAAGCTGATGTCGCATGTGGCGATCAGTGGCAACACCACCATCGGCAGGGACTGCACCATCTATCCATTCGCATCGCTCGGCCATGCCCCGCAGGATCTCAAATATAAAGGCGAAAAATCAGAGCTGGTGATCGGCGATAGCAACGTCATCCGCGAACATGTCACGATGAATCCCGGCACCGAAGGCGGCGGCCTGCTCACCCGTGTTGGTAGCCACTGCCTCTTCATGGTGGGCAGCCATGTGGCACATGATTGCAAGATTGGCAATCACGTGATTCTTGTGAACAACGCCACGCTTGGCGGCCATGTAGAAATTGGCGACCATGCTATTATTGGCGGCATGTCGGCTGTGCACCAGTTTGTGCGCATCGGCACCCATGCGATGATTGGCGGCATGTCCGGTGTAGAACATGATGTGATTCCGTTTGGCTCGGTGATGGGCGAACGCGCTAATCTTGCCGGGCTGAATCTGGTGGGGCTCAAGCGACGCGGCTTTGACCGCGACACCATCCACGGTCTGCGCAATGCGTACAAAATGCTCTTCGAGGAAGAATCCGGCACGCTTGCCGAGCGCGCGCAGAAAGTTGCCGAAACATTTGGCGAGTTCGAGGCGGTGAAAGAGGTGCTTTCCTTTATGCATGATAAAGGGTCGCGCTCGCTGTGCGTGCCCAAATCCGTATCGCAGGCCGCCTGAGATGGCTGGCGCGCTCGGCATTATCGCAGGCGGCGGACAGCTGCCGCTGCAGCTGATCGAGGCCTGCAAAACCACCGGCCGCAGCTGCTTTGTGCTCACTTTCAGCGATCAGCCAAATGAATCAGCCACAAGTATGGCGCCCCATGCCGTGGTGCCGCTCGGTAGTATCGGCCAATCGCTTGCCTCGCTCAGGCAGGCGAATGTGTCTGAGGTGGTGCTGGCGGGGCGTGTGGCACGTCCATCACTGACGAGCCTGAAGCCTGACCTGGCCGCCACCAAACTTCTGGCAAAGCTCGGCAAAGCTTTTTTCAGCGGCGATGATGCACTGCTTCGCGCCCTGATTGAGTTTCTGGAATCCGAAGGGTTTCGCGTGGTTGCGGCGCAGGATATTTTGAAATCACTACTGGCGAGCGCCGGCTGCTATGGCAGCTGCCGGCCAAGCGCCACCGATGAGGCAGACATCATCAAAGGGCTGCAGCTGGCGCGCGAGCTGGGCAGGCTTGATGTTGGCCAGAGTGTGATCGTTGAGCATGGGCTGGTGCTGGGTCTGGAGGCCATTGAAGGCACACAGGCGCTGATTGAGCGCTGCGCCGGCCTGAAACGCGAGCGCCACGCCGGTGTGCTGGTCAAAGCCAAAAAGCCGCAGCAGGATACGCGCGCCGACCTGCCCGCCATCGGTCCCGATACGGTGGATGCACTTGCCAGAGGCGGCTATGCAGGAGTGGCCATTGAAGCGGGCGGCGCGTTGGTGCTGGCGCGCGCCGAGCTCATCCGGCGGGCGGATCAACACGGTATTTTTGTAATGGGCATCGCATGAGCAACATGAGGAAAATCTACCTGATAGCCGGCGAAGCTTCTGGCGATTTTCTTGGTGCGCAGCTGATGAAAGCGCTCAAGGTTCAGTCGCAAAAACCGGTGCGTTTTTTTGGTGTGGGCGGCGAAAAAATGAGCGAAGAAGGCCTTGATAGTCTTTTTCCCTATCACGAGCTTTCGATGCTTGGGTTTCTGGAAGTATTGCCCCATGCGCTGAAGATTTTCGCACGCGTGGATCGCACGGTGGAGGATATTCTTGCCAAGCAGCCGGAGGTGGTGGTGAGCATCGACGTGCCAGGTTTTAACCTGCGCGTGGCGAAGAAGCTGAGAAAGCTCGGCTTCAAAGGAAAGCTCATCCATTATGTTGCTCCCACCGTCTGGGCTTATAAACCACAGCGCGCGAAGCTCTGCGCCCAGCTCTTTGACCACATGCTGGTGCTGCTGCCGTTTGAGCCGCCTTATTTTGAAAGCGTTGGCCTGCCCTGCACTTTTATTGGCCACCCGGTGGTGGCTGAAATTCCGCCGCCAGATGCGGGCACATTTCGCAGTAAATATGAACTCAGCGCTGACACAACGCTGATCTCTGTGCTGCCCGGCAGCAGAAAGGGCGAGATTGAGCGCCATATGCCCATTTTTGCCAGCGCCATCACGCTGCTTGCCCAGCGTTTCCCAAAATTAGCCATTGGCATGGCGGTGCCACGCCATGTGCTGCCGCTGGTCGCGCCTTATTTTGAAAACTGCCCATTTCGCGCGATTGTCACGGCGGATCCGGCCGACAAAAATGCCCTGTTTGCCGCCAGTAACGGGGCGATTGTCAAGTCCGGCACGGTGACCCTTGAAGTTGCAAAAGCAGGCATTCCCATGGTGGTCGCCTACAAGGTCAATCCCATTTCAGCGTGGATGCTCCGGCGCATCATTAAAACGCCCTACGTCAATCTGGTGAATATTATCGCAGGGAAAGAAATTTTTCCCGAACTGTTGCAAGAACTCTGCACCCCGCTTTCGATTGCTGACGCACTCTATGGACTAATGACCAATGAAGCGCTTGCAACTGCACAGAAAACCGAATCAAATACAGCGCTTACCACACTCATTCCTGATGGAACACAATCGCCAAGTCAGCTAGCTGCCAATCAAATTCTGGCGCATTGCGCCGCCTGATAGAGCTTATCATTTTCATCATTTGCCGCGTGACTTTGTCATCAAATTGACACAATATTGCGCTAGTATATCAGTGGTGGTGAATTCATTTTTTTTACAGACGACAGGAATACGTGCCAAATCAACCAAGCAGCAACCATGCTGGCAACAGCCATACCATCAAAAAACTGGGCAACGGCTCTCTGCTGCTGCTTGGCTCGTGCCTGACTTCCAGCCTGCTCGCATCCAGTTCTTCAAACCATAATCAAGAGGCTCAGATCTCCAAAGAGGCGGGGCACGCGGGTCATTTTCTGGTCGAGGCCAATCAGAACCGCTGGATTGAATCTACCGTGAGCGATATTGTTCAGCAGTTTCTTTCGCCTTCGGACTGGTTCATAAAAAACGCATCGGCATTCACGGCGAATCAGGCCATGAACCCTAACGAGACGATGGATGCTGGCGCTTCAGACACCCCCAATCCCAACGAAACCGGCCCATCGCCGGGCCCCACTGAAAGCGGCCCATCGCCGGGCCCCACTGAATCTGATTCTGATACACTCTCAGCTTCCGCCAGCGCATCTGAATCATTCAGCATGTCAGAATCAGCTAGCTTTTCTGATGATATTGTCATCTCCACCAGTATTGAATTCAGCGAAAGTGACTCGCTGTCCGATAGACCGGATATGGATGGCAGCTCCGATAATGATGGTAGCAATGATAGTGACTCCGGCGCCAGCATGTCGATGAGTATGTCAATGAGCATGTCGGAAAGTAGCAGCTCCGACAGCAGCAGCTCCGACAGCAGCAGTAGCAGTAACAGTAGCAGTTCCTCCTCCAGCAGCTCATATGATTCTTATTATGACTGCTATGTTTACACTGAAGGCCAGTTCAACTGGCTCACTTTTCCTGAACGAATCGGTAATAATGCCATACCTGCACTGCCACCCGATGTCCGCTACCGCGACATGTGCGTGACGGGTGCAACCCTTCCTCCGACATCCTTTGACGAGGAAACAGGCTTGCTCACCGCGCGCGATGTTGAGGTCTATGACTATGTTGAGGACGCGCCCTCATCTTCGAGTGAGTCTTCGAGTGAGTCTTCCGAAAGCTACGAATATAGCTGTTATGATTATTATAACTACTGGCCGGATAGCATCTCCCAGTTTGATGAGGCTTATGTTGGCCGTGTCACCGGCTCCAAGCCCACCGGTGGTGCCTGCATGCCGCTGCGCGACACGCCGAAGGTCAATACAGGGCTCTACAGATTTGACCCAGCGCTGGCCTTCCAATATTTGCTGAATATTGATGACAAACCGTTTCTTGAAGGCGCAGAATCGCCGGACGCTTATCGGCGAAGCAATGCTTCGCTTTCCAAAACCTTTTTCATTGAAGGGGTGCTTGGCTGTCCGGATATTATTGATTATAAGCGCAATTATCAGGATAAGCCGTGGTTTGTGCGGGGTATCCCCGAAGGCGAGCCAATCGCATTTTGGCGACCAAAAGCAAGCGCTTTTGGTTTTGGCGGCTATGAACGCATCCATGACCGCGAGACGATTCATATCCGTGCGGAATTGATGCAGCGCACGGCAGATTTCTGCTACAACTACTATATGCTGGGCCGGTCACTTCTTCCATGGTTTAACTTGGAACGCCCCGGCTTCAGTACCGATGATCCGCTATCGTTTTTTGATCCGGATCGCACCTACCTTAACAGCTGCCAACCCTTCACGCGCGGCGCCAGCATCTACCGCATTACAGATCGTGATCTGCCAAGCCCGGATCCGCTGCCCTCTCCCGCTCCGCCTTATGTTTGCGGCCTGCCACTCAATCCGCCGCCACGTAAAGCTACAGCTTGCGATCCAACGCCAGAACAACCACCATTCATACCCCCTGATCAGCTGCCTAAACCACAAACCCGCGAGGCATGCTGGGATGTCTGGCGCGGTGATTTGCATGATCAGGCAAACTCAAGACGCGATGACCCAATGTATATTCCCGGCGCGCGTGAAATTCAGTGGGCGGCGTGGAATAAAAAGCCCTACACCTCGTTTATGGAAAAGCAGTCCGGCCTTGCGCCGGTTTATAGCTTCCCCGGCCGCGCAGATATGGATCAGGCCGAATATCTGCTGAGTGAGGTGCTCTCGGAAAGTTGGAATGCTAACTTCAAACCTGATGGGATGCTTGCAGGAACACCCTTTACCATTGTTGAAAAATACAAGAATCCGCAAGGCACCCTCCAAGAGATCGACAAAGTCTTCCCCAACCCATTCAAAGACGTGCAAATCCCTCTTCCCTGTATACAAGCCGGCGGCACTCTGCCGCCTGCCACTTCTCACCCAATCGAACCCGCTGATCTCAGGCGCCCAAGACAGTTCAACACCTGCGAACCTGACGAGCCTTCCCCAGATACGCCTGCCGAGTGCGTGGTACGATTCTTCACCATTCGCAGCGATGAGACTCACATATCACGTAACACGGGGCCGCACTACTGCCCGAATGTTGAAAAGATTTTAGAGCCATCCCATCCTTTCTCGCCCCGTCATTCGATCGTAACAGAGGGATTTAAAACAGACCGCGACTATTCAGAGTTAACCTCCACACAGGTAGCAAGGCGCATCCCAAGTCGCAATGAATGTCCCGACCGTATCGCCGGTTACACAGATTATCGGGTGGATCAGATCACCCAGAGAGGCTCTCTGCAAACGCCCAAGCGACATAGCGACATGAATCGCTATCGCGCTGCGATGCCCACCGTGCAGTGCGGCATTGTGCCGGTGGATATTCTGAGCTTCCGCGAGCGCGCTTTTCGAAGCTGCATCATGCAGCGCATCAACTGGAACTTTAACGTGTTCATGTATTATCTGGCGATTCTTGATGATTCTGCCCCAGTTGGCACCAGCTATGATCGCTTTGGCAGAAGAATCCCCGGCACCTTCAATCCACCGTGCAAAACACGCTACTGGGAAACAGACGCTGTAACGCCTACAGCCGAGGATGGCGCAGAAGACAACATGAACAATTTCGCTGGTTGTCCGGTTCGCATGAGCATTCAGCAATGCTGCAACATCATTACCAAGGATGTCGTGCCGGCAAATATTCTCAAAATCCGAACCTGCGAAGGGCTGATTCAGAAACGCCGTGAGAATGAAAAATTACAAAAAGCACATTATCTCAATGGCAAACGCAGAGTATTCCGGGATGGAGCCTGGGTTGATCTGGATGATCCGCGCACTCACCTGACCATGGCTTCACCCATCCAGCCAGTTGAATTTTATGACCCCCTGCTGGGCATGAAAAGCCGTCATATTGCAGTGATCGGCGCGGGTGAAACCATCGCCAAGCACATCACCACGAAGCTCAACGAAATCACCTGTGATGGCACGGAGCCAACCCAGTATCGATTTGAAAACTGGTTCCCGCAGCATATCAATCAGGAAATGCCGAACCCATCGCCGCAGCCTGATGAGTGCAAGGATGATAATTGGCTACCGGATCGCTCATGCCTGCATGGCAAAAAAATAGGCTCTCACCTGCCTTACATGCGCTGGTGGGATACCGGCGCTTCCGCAGGCAATGCCTATATCGGCGGCAGCCCGGTCAACACGCTCGGCACCTATGATGTGATTGTCGGTGTTGGCCG
This sequence comes from Alphaproteobacteria bacterium, assembly GCA_033763775.1. Lineage (GTDB taxonomy): Bacteria > Pseudomonadota > Alphaproteobacteria > Rickettsiales > SXRF01 > JAJTHB01. The sequence goes on from JANRJW010000012.1 coordinate 88,551, forward strand.
CGAGGGACGCGAAAAAGTAGCCGCTAAACAGACGGAAGAACTCTACGAAAAACTTGGCTCATCCAGCGAGGTCAAAAACCGGGTCAAGCAGGAGCAGACCAGTCAGGTAAGCCGTATCGGTGGCTGGTCTGAGCTGAAGGCGCACCAGATGTGGACGATTCGCCGCAATAACCTTTCCTGCATTGGCCGCTATGAAAAAATGTTCAAGCTTGGCAGCGCGGAAAACTTTGTGCTTTCGAAGGCAGGCTCGGGCTACACCAGCCGGGTGGGCGAGCAGTGGCCATGGCCGCTTGGCTGGCGCGGCTATGTCACCGCTACTGACGAGCAGGATAAATTCCCGAACTTTGGCAGCACCGGATCAGTCAGAGAAATCAAAGGTCTGGATAATGCACTACCGGGCGACATTATCGTCTACCAGCCACGTCGCTACCCGGCAAATACCGTGATTCGCTCAACCAGCCCGGCTCAGCCTTATGGCATGCCACAAATTTACTTTGTCACTGATATTGGTGGTTTCAGGAAAGAATCAGGCGAGCTGATTCAGGATAGTCAGGAATCATATTTCGACTATCAGTCTGCCAAGTTCCGCCTTTCATCTTCTAATGCTGGTGGCGAAGAAATTTATCCAACCAAAGTTTTTGTTCGCAGCTGGGATCAGGGCAAGTTTCCTTCTGCAACCGGCATGAGCATTTACTGGGGCATGGGGATTGAAAGAACTATCTACAGATCGGCAGTGCCAGAAAATTACAGAAATGATATCTGTGACAAAACCATGCGCGCGCTGACTGATTTTGTGGTGTATGATTCCAATGACCGCAAAAAAATGCCGAGTTACTGCCGTGATAATATGAATAAGGAAGAGCTCGACAAAGAAAAATGTGTGACAGAAAATTGCCAGCCTAGCTGCCTTGATTCGAGCTACAGTGCATGCGTACTTCCCAACGGCTCCTTAGATTGGGATGCGGTCACAATCTACAGGCCAGACACAGATGTACGTCAGTGTCCAAACCCCGGTATTACCATGCCGACCATTTCCGATGTGACGTTAGACCTTTCTAAAACATACCAGTGGAAAGCACAGTGGGAGACCGGGCCTTCCGGCGAAATCAAGCTGGAGCCACCAAAACCTGAAGTCATCTATCAATCGCGCACAGAGAAAGTACCCACCAACCTTTGGTCATGGTGCGTGAATGCGGGTTATGATCCACCAAGCCACTTCTCGCTGGAATATAAGGGAGCAATGACCGGTGCGATCACGGATACCACTATCTGTGCGCCGCTGCCTCATATGAAAGATGCAACTGGCCTTGTGATTCCAAACACGGGATGCAGCACCAGACCGGGCGAGCAGCACTTCTTTTTCCCGAAATCTCTGATACGCTGATACGGCGCGTTAACGGCGAGCGAGAAGATAGCGCTCAGCGAGCGCGACGCCTTCCGGGTCGCCCACATGGAGCCATGCGCCATCATGCACCAGTGCGGCGATTCTGCATGGCTCGGCTGCAAGTAGCGCGTCATAAATCACATTCAGTGAAAAAATAGGCTGGCTGGGCGCGTGTGCCAGCGCGCGCGGATGCAGCAGCTGCACACCAGTAAACACATAAGGCGCTTTTTCATCGGGCAGGCGGCGTCTGATTTTGCCATCACTCAAGAAAAAATCCCCTGCACCATCATAGCCCACCGCGCGGGACACGGGTTGCAACAAAAGCAGCACGTCCATCGCTTCATCGCGCCAGGCGCTGCGCAGGCGCTCCAGTGCGGGTGTCGCGCCGTCAAGACAAATCACATCACTATTAGCGATAAAAAATGGATCCCGCCCCAGCAGCGGCATGGCTTTCTGAACCCCCCCGCCTGTTTCCAGCAACACCTCCTCGCGTGAGATATGAATGGTTGGGCGGCGGCGGCTGGCCAGATGCGCCTCCAGCATCGGCGCAAGGTAATGGGTATTGACCACCACCTCATCCACCTGCGATGCTGCAAGCCAGTCCAGCGTATGATCAATCAGGCATTTACCTGCCACGCGCACCATCGGTTTTGGTTTGTCCGCGGTCAGCGGCAACATGCGCTTTCCCAGCCCAGCGGCCATCACCATCGCGCGCCTGCAGGCCATCATGACAAACCCGCTGCAGCGCCGACCGGCGCAGCTGGCCGCAGAGCCGGCACACTGCGCGCTGCTTCGGGCACCACGCGCTGCATCCACTGCGCCAGAGGCCGCAGCTGCTCATGCGACAGATCCGTATTTAAATGCGCCCATACACGCGGCAGATAACTCAGGTAATGCGCTTTGCCATCACGCACGGCAAGGCGCACAAAAATGCCCACAATTTTACAATTACGCTGCGCGCCCAGCAGGCTGTATTTCGCCAGGAATGACGGGCGATCAAACCCCGTGGCAGAAAGATAACGATCCAGCAGCTGCGCCGCAAGATCCGCACCAACATCGCGTCTAGCATCCTCTATCAGCGACACTAAATCATAGGCCGGATCCCCCAGCACCGCATCCTGAAAATCAAGCAGCCCAAGGCGCTGAAGATGACTACGCTCCGGCCTCCATAGCAGATTATCCGCATGGAAATCGCGGTGAACAAACACATCCTCCTGCAGTTCGGCGTCAGAAATCAGCCGCTCCCAGAGCGCTGAAAATTCCGCCTGACGCTCAGCCAGCGTTGCATCGCTGATGATTTGCGGCAGAAACCACTCAGAAAAAAGCATCACTTCACGCATCATGAGCGCATGGTCGTAGCGCGGTAGCGGTGGCGATGAAAGCCTGCCGGTTGCTGCACCGAGCGCCCAATCCGCCAGCACATCGACCGCCACCTCATACAGCATCGGCTCCATTTGTCTGTGGGTACGGCACAAGCTGGTGAGTGAATCCACACCAAGATCTTCCAGCAGCATCAGCCCCTGCGCATCATCACGCGCAATCATCTGCGGCGCGCTGTAACCATGCTGGGATAGCCACTCAGCCACCTGCACAAACGGCGCCAGTGCTTCGCGCTCCGGCGGCGCATCCATGAGCATGGCGGTCTGCTGCCCCAGATGCACACGCACATAGCGGCGAAATGAGGCATCACCCGGAAGCGGCGCGAGGCTCGCGCCAGCCATGGGAGTGGCAGACAGAAATCGCATCAGGCGCTCATCATCGTGGTGGCTCAGGGTCGTCACAGTGCTGGTTGCTCCTTGAAATGGTTGATCAAGCTTTGCCAGCGGCTGCTGGCAGATGCAAGCACCACGTTGCGCGCTGCTGTCTCGTGGTTGTGATGAAATCTCAGCTGCAAACAATCATCAGGCAGCAAGTGTTGCGCCACCTGCGGCCACTCAATCAGACAGATTGCCTGCTCCAGTGACTCTTCAAATCCCAATTCCACCAGTTCAGCAGGATTTTTGACACGGTAGAGATCAAAGTGATGCAGCATCTCGCCGCGACGCGTCTGGTAGCTTTGCTGCAGCATGAAGGTGGGGCTGAGCACCTCCTCGTCTGGCAGGCACAGGGCGCGAATCAGGCTGCGCGCCCAGCTGGTCTTACCGGCGCCAAGATCGCCGATCAGGGCAAGGCAGGTAGGCGCCGAAATGAATGGCGCAGTACGCGCGGCAAACCTTGCCATCTGCGCCTCATCCGCCACATACAGCGTCAGCAGATCAGTCGCGCTCATCAAGCCAGGCCATTTGAATGGCTTCCAGAATTTTTTCGTTGCAACCGTTCGGGTCATCCTGAAACTCAGGAATGGAAAGCACCCACTGGCGCAAATCTGTGAAGCGCAGGTTGACATTGTCAGCGTCGGGGTAAAGTTCTTCAAGCCGAATGGCAATCTCCTGAATATCAAGCCAGCGCATAATTCTCCTTTAAGGGGTGGGGGTGTTGTTGTTTGCTGCAGCAGTAGCGGTGGTTGGTGTCGCTGCCAGACCAGCGGTTTCAAGACGCGCCTGATAACTGCCGATAAATTCTCGCGTCGCCGAGAGGCGTTCGACCATCTGATCAAAATTGCGCGTAGTGAGCGACGCATCCGGCGCAGTCACAAAATCAAACATGGCGCGGTTTGGATTATCCGCCATCAGCGGGCCAAAATAATCGCGCAGATAGCTAAGTTGCGGCACATCGTTGGTGAAGACATATGCGAGGGCAAGCTGCATCAGCATCTCGCTCTCATCAAGCGTCACAGGCGCAGACACGTCAGTGCGTTTTTTCAATATCGCTTCAGTAATAGAAATAACCTGACGCCAGTCACGTTTGCGCCAGTAAATATGCTGCCTGATTTTCTCTGCGTCGAGGCTCTCATCATTATCAATCATCTCCAGCGCACGGTCGAGCTGGTTGGTCGCTATCAGCGCTTCTGCTGTCAGTCGGTTGCGATAGAGCCTGAGTTCTGGCGGGTTATTGCCAAATAGCGATTCTTCGAGCGCAGCCATGGCTTTCAACGGTTGGCGATCCAGCAAATATATACTGGCGAGGCGCGCACCGATGCGGCTTCTGCGCTCTTTCTCCAGCTTGAATTTCATTTGATGCTCCAGCAGCGCTGAGGCTTGTGAAAGAAGATCAACCGACACCAGACGATCCGCCAGCCGCTCCACCAGCTGATCTCCGGTCTGACCAGCGGGCGCATAGCTACTATATTCATAATACAGCGCCAGTGCTTCCAGTGGCGGCAGGGCATCAAATCCGCCTTCATTGAACACCTGTACGAATGTATCCTGCATCTGCCGGTTCATGCGAATGGCCACCGCAGTGTTAGGAAACGCCTGGATCGTATTATGCCAAATACGCATGGCGTTCAAAAAATCACGCTGCTCAGTATAAATATCGCTCAGCAGGGTGAGCACCTGAATCTCAAGGTTATCGCCATGCCAGCTGAGGCGCAGTCGTTCCAGCCTGTCCGCAGCATCCTGCTTGCTCATGCCTGCCTTGTTCAGCCCATGAAGAATACGGTGAAGCTCTGCATTGGCGCGCACAAATGGCCGATCGTAATCTTCGGCAAGCTTGTCAAACGTTGCAAGCGCTTCGTCCACCTGCCCTGTTTCCAGCGAAATCTTCGCCATTAAAAAATTAATGTAATTGCTGATGGTATCAATCTGCTGGTCTTTCTGCAGCGAGTCAAAAATTTTGAGTGCTGTATTGTATTCTTTTGCGGCAATTGCACGATCGGCTGCCACAATCGCCAGACGTTGGCGTATAATCGGCGGATATTTACTGAAATAATCTTCGTTGAGCGCAAGATAATCATAAGCCTGCTCGTTATTGCCCAGCAGGTCAGCCAGCACGCTGCGCCAGAAATCAATCTCCTTATTATTATTCAGTTCAGATGCGTTAAAGTCGCGCGCGGCATCGACATACCGCCCCATCAGGAAATTGGCTGCGCCACGCAGCGCTGACAGCTTACTGCTACGATAAAAAGAAGGATTCACGCGGTTAATGCCATCCAGGTGCGCGAGTGCCTCTGGCGCCATACCCTGAGACAAATAATACTGCGCTAGCCTGAGCCGCGCTTCGTTAGCTTCCTGCGGCGATGGCGCCTCAACAACACGACGAAACAGCGAGTTTGTGAATCGACGAGCATCCGTTTCATCGACAAGCGACCAGAGCTGATGCGGAAATAATGTCGCCGCCGCCACAGAAGCGCTACCGGCTTTTGCTGCGGGCGGAGGGGGTAAACCGGGCGTCAGCACCGCGCCGCCGGGCATAGAAATACGCACACCATTGCGAAGCGGCACCACCTGCACTTCATCCGCTTTCTTCACCACCACCGCGCCCTGCGATGTTGCTGGTAAAGCAAACTGCACAAATTCGCGCGCTGCCGCAAGCCCATGGCCAGGGCTGAAATATGGCACCACCACTAGCGAATCACCAATCTGTGGGTCGCGCAGCTTCACCGGCTCTGCCGCATCCAGCGCGTAGAGAAACACATGCGCCGGCGATGGCGGCTCGGTATTGACCATCACATTCGTTGCCAGCGCCAGTTCCTGGCGTTGGCTCGTCACCAGCACTGCCCAATCAAGGCCATCTTTTTCCTGTTTGGTGACCTGAACAAACACGCCGTCATCCACTGGCATACGTATCGCCGTGGCACGCCCGGCGGCCACCTGCTCCGCCTTCCCAACGACTGTGCGCGGCATATCCGCGAAATCACTGAGATCCAGCGGCACGGCTTGATTAAACACAATCCACAAATGGCGGTTGCGCACAAATGCCGCCAGCGCTGTTCGCTGCGCGAATGGTAAGCGAATAACGGCGCTATCAGACGCTGCCGATAAATTCACTTTCAGTGTGCCATCGCTGGGCAGCGTCAGCTGCACCTGTGCAGGCGGCACAGGCATGCTGTCCCCCACCGGCGCTGGAGGAACGACAGGCACAGGCGGCAATGCGGCTTCTGCAGTTGCTGGTGCATTAGAAACAGATGGATTCGCACTTGCCTCTCCGGCAGCTGGCTTCAGTTTCGATAATGCCACAGCACTCGTCGGATCTACAGGCGCAGCTTTAGCGGTATTAATATTTTTAGTCAGCGGCTTAACTGCATGTGGCTTCCCTTCCGACTTAGCGCGCGCAATCTGACGTCTGGCTTTCGGGTCAACACCCAGCAGATCCACCCCATTGATGTTGTCACTCACAAACGTGCGAATGCGGTATGGGCGATTCAGCGAGAGAATAATGGTTCGGCCATCAGCCTTGCGCTCAGCATGGGTGACGTATGGACTGAGCTGACTGAGAAGCCGCCCCATATCTGGATTGGCCTTGCGATCAAAGCGCAGAATCAGCTGCTTGCCTTGGGTGGTGGCGGTAAAAAACACCGTTTGCGGCCATTCGAATGTCAGCCGCGCATAGTCGCGAATCACCGCGCCCTTCACTGCCGGCACGGCAGCGCTTTCTGCGGGCGATGCAGTTGGCAGCGCCATCAGCGCCGTGGAAAGCATCAAAACAGAGAAAAACAGCCGTAAAAGATTCATTGTTGCTACGCTCACACCATGCGTAGCAAATCCTAGGCCAGAGGGATTTTTTTACAAGTATTTAATCGGTATGTCGCGACTTGGGGGAAATGCCTACGATTTACCACCAAGACTGGCAAACAGCGCATCAATATCAGACTGCGATGCCGCCTGTCCGGTCAGTTGCGGCCCATTCATGAGCGCGGCATCGCTCATCGGGTCGGGTGCGTTGCTGGTTGCTTGCTGCATGAGTTCGTCATCATTGCCGAATAATTCATTAAGCTTTCCGATACGCTCTTCAATATTCTCCAGCAGTTTAATCACTTTGCGGATACGCTGGCCAGTCACATCCTGAAAATTGCAAGCTTCATAGATTCGGGTGGTCGCGTCGAGAATCTTCTGCTCAGCATCGCCCCCCAGACCAGTTGCCGCGGCGGAGATGGAATCCACCGCGTCCATGATGCTGTTGGTGGCGGATTCGGTGGCCTTAATCACCTCGTCCAGATGCGCCGAGGCATCCACAATCGCCGGCTCGGCATTATTGTTGGTTGCAATCGAGAAAATTTCGCGCTTGGCATCCTGAATATATTTAGCCAGCCGCGCAATTTCCTGATGCATGAAGCGATCCGTGTTCGAAGTTTGCGAACCGAAATGATTAGCAATTTCCTCGAAAATTCCGCCAAGATCTTCCAGCGTGATTTCCTTTTTCTCCTGTTTGAGCTCGACGATGCTTTTCAGCAGCGAATGGCCAAGCCTTGCCTGCGTATCACTCATGATGATCTCCGTATTAAAATTCGCCCAGCACGCTGACCAGCTTGGTCTTGAGCGTTTCGGCGTTGAAAGGCTTCACAATATAATTACTCACACCAGCCTGCTTGGCGGCAATCACGTTTTCCGGCTTACTTTCCGCCGTCACCATAATAAATGGAAGCATCTTGAGCTTCTCATCGGCGCGCACCTGCTTCAGCAGCTCCATGCCGCTCATCGGCTCCATGTTCCAGTCGGAAATCACCATGCCAAACGGCTTTTCGCGCAGCTTCTTAAGCGCCTCGGTGCCATCTGCGGCTTCGTCAGCATTGTCAAAGCCAAGCTGCTTCAGCAGATTACGAACAATACGGCGCATGGTGTTGTAATCATCCACCACCAGAATGGGCATGTTTTTATTAACGGTCATAAGATTGCTCGGGTTTGAATTTCACTAAGTGCCACCCTAATCGATTTTTTTTAAGATAGGGTTAAGCGCAAACAGGGCAAACTTAAGCTTCGATTAAGAATAAGGCATGCCCGATCTCGCGCTGTCTCTTTTTTGAAATCGGCCGTCAACCAAAAAACACGACACAGAAAAATAAAAAAAGCTTGACTATCTTTGGGCTTGAAGCACGGGTCAAGCTTTTCTTATAATCTACCTACTTGTTAGTAGTTTTGTGTTCCACATGTTGCACTCCGGCAACATTTACGTCAGAAAGGTTCACGTTCCATGTCAATTCAATCACATATTGATGCCCTCTCGGAAAAACGTCAGCAGTTAAAAGAAACCATTGCTCTGGAATCAGCGCGTCCGTCGCCGGATTTCGCGCTCATCACTCAGCTGAAAAAGCAGAATCTCGCCCTGAAAGAAGAAACGCAGCGCCTGCTTAGTGGGCTATCTGCGCCGCCGAAAGAGGCCTCCTCCTGAGCCTCTGGCTAGCCGACAAAAACCCGGGCAATGCCCGGGTTTTTTTTGGCAAACCATCGCCATTACATTTTCTTTAATGTTTATTTGCTATGGCTGAAGCATGAGCAGAATCTTCAAGCTAGCTGCCGGCGCTTTCATAGGAATATCGCTTCTGACGACAGGCCAAACCGGCGCTGCGGCACAAAGCCAGGTGCCAGCCAGCGCTGACCCGACACGTGCCTCACAGCGTTTTCAAAGCAAGCCGCAGCCGCAGCAGCTCCCTGATAGCTTTGGCTACCAGGCGCCTGCACAGGCAAACTCTGCCGCGGTTGAAAGCTTTATCCTTGGCGGCGTCGTGCTGCGAGGGCTAACGCGTTTTTCAAGCAGCGATCTTGAATTTTTATATGCATCGCTGATTGGCAAACGATTACAGCGCGATGATATCATTGACCTCAGTCAGCGTATCACCGATTTTTATGTGCAGCGTGGTTATCCGCTCGCCTCGGTTACCCTGCCTAAACAGCGGCTGGTTGATAATAGTCAGCTGATAATGGATGTCAGTGAAGGGCGTATCGGATCCATTATTTTTCCTGCACAAACGCCGGATCCAGCGCGCCACCCACAATTTTACGCACATATTGAGGCGCTGCGCAGCGAAACACCACTGACCAAAGAAACACTGGATCGCCATCTACTGCTGCTTAATGACATTGCCGGCCACATTGTGCGTGTCATCCTCAGACCGAGCAAGCAATTCCCCGGTGCCAGCGACATGTTGGTCTATACCCACCATGCGCCATTTGAAGCGACCCTTTCCACCGATAACCGAGGCTCACGACTGCTTGGGCCATGGCAGCATACCGCACGCCTTGATTTAAACGGCCTTCTCGGCACAGACGAACACCTCACGCTGCGCACCGTCAACGCCAGCCCATATGCGGAGCTAAGCTATTACGATTTGCAATATCAACGCTTTCTGAACACCCATGGCACGCAGCTGCTGTTCAGTGGCAGCCATGTAAAAAGCATCCCCGGGGAATCACTGAAATCACTGAACGTCCAGAGCAAGGCCTCGTTTGCGCAGCTACGCCTCGTGCAATCGCTAAAACGGACACGCACACACAACATTGCCGTTCGCCTTAGCAGTGATTTGCGCAACACCAGCACCGACATTGCGCAGGCCAACCTCACCGATGATCGCATCCGCAGCCTGCGTGGCGGCATCAGCCTTGATCGCTCCGGTGATAATTCAGCCAGCATTCTGGATGTTGAATATAGTCAGGGGATTTCTGGCTTGGGAAGCACCGATAATGGCAGCGGTCGCAGCAGCGAATTTGGCAAGCACGGCTATCGTAAGCTGACCCTGGATGCCACCCATTATCAACCTATTGATGGCAGTATTTCTGTCCTGATCAGTAGCTCCGGGCAGCTGGCGATGGATTCGCTGCTGTCGTCGGAGCAATTCGCCATTGGTGGGCCAAGCTATGGCAGCGCCTATGATCCAGGAGAGATTTCCGGCGATCATGCGCTCGCGGGAAAAATCGAGCTGCGCTACGATACCAGCATGAACGATCCGCTGATGGATAGTGTGCAACTTTATGGATTTTATGATATCGGCAGCACCTGGCGGCGCCAGACACAAAGTAACGAAAAATCAAAACTGAGTCTTTCTTCTGCCGGGGTTGGTATGCGCGCCGAAATGGGGCGGCATGTTTCTGTCAATCTCGAGCTTGCTATGCCGCTCACGCGTGATCTTGCCTCAGATCGGGACAATCATGGCCGAATTTACGGCGGTCTTACCGTTCGCTATTAAAGGCTTTTTAAATTCACTCCATTAGCCTGAGAGGCATGATTTCCCGCCCCGGCTCACTTTACGGCTATGCAATGTTGCCGCTTGCACCTTCTGTGGTGTTGTTGCTGTGGCCAGAACATTCGGTGCCAGCATCGCTTTTGGTAGCGCTGGTCTGCACGGCGCTGTTGGCACGGCATCTCATACAGCTGCATCGGCGCCTGCTGCGTGAGCAAACCGAGCGGCAGGTCATTCGCCTCCAGGCAGGCAGTGCCTACAACCAGCTATCAGGCAGTACACGCACCCATCTTATGGGGTCACGCGAGCTGGATCAGCGTAGCGACGCATTGACGGATCTCATCACCCAAAGCACGGCACAAACCCACGAGGCGCACACCATGCTGCGCGGCTCATCGGATAGGTTTCACGAGCTAGCCGAAACCATGCACCGGCTGCACGAAGCCATTCAATCACTCGATGCGGGCATCAGCGAAGTGGCAAAGGCAAGCCGCGAAACCAGCGATGGCCTCATGCATAGTATCAATGCCTGCGCCGGATCGCGCCAAACAAGCGACGCCATGCAGGCATCGCTGGAATTCATCGCCACCATCACCGAAAAAATTGATCTGCTCGCACTCAACGCCACCATCGAAGCCGCGCATGCTGGTGAGGCAGGCAAAGGATTTCTCGTTGTCGCCGGGGAAATCAAGCAGCTATCGGAAGCAACGCGCCGCTCAGCCAGCACCATTGAAACGCAGGTTCGGGCGCTGAAAGACGCAAGCCAAACGCTTCAGGCTGCATTGGAGGCCACCAGCCTTAAGGCCGATCATGCGCAGAAAGCGGCGGTCGAGACGCAGCAGCAGCTACGCCAGCACAGCGATCTTGCGGGGTTTATGGAGCAGGATCTGCGCGACGCGTCGCAGCGCGCCCACAGCACCAGCGATCTGCTGTCACGCATGATTGAAACCATGGCTCGTAGCAATGCGGATACGATCGAGTTGCGATCTGCCATTCATCGGCTACATGAGATGATCCTCAGCGTTGAAAAAGATCTCAGCCAGCAAAAGCAATGGATGAACGCGGCATAAAACACAGCCAATCCCATCACTACTGCGTCTAAAATGACGCAGCCAGCAAAATTATTCATGCCACAGGCGTGTGCCGCGCTGAATTAATCTTTTTTTAAGTTTATTCAATTATTTGCAATAGCTGGTTCAATTCGACCTGCAAAAGTGTAGTACCCATGCTGAGTAGAACAGTTCCGGCTTTTATCAGGGCGTCTGACGTTGCGGCGCATTCTCTGTCAACGGTAACGGTTCTCGCCTTTTTAATGACTGGCATCTCGGGCTTGGATGCGCGAGCCAACCAAACCATCGAAGAAAACAACTGGGATCTGTCGCTGGAAGATCTGGCAAAAATCAAAGTTACCTCGGTTTCCAAAAAACCCGAGCTGGAAACTGATGCTGCCGCTGCCATCTATGTCATCACGCAGGAAGATATCCGCCGCTCCGGCTCAACCACCCTCCCCGACATCTTGCGAATGGCGCCGGGTGTTACTGTGACACAGGCTGCCGCCGGCAGCTGGACGGTCACGGCGCGTGGATCAAACGATCAGTTTTCCAATAAATTACTCGTACTGATGGATGGCCGCACTATCTACTCCCCGCTCTTTTCGGGCGTAATCTGGGATACGCAGGACACCATGCTGGAGGATATTGATCGCATCGAGGTCATTCGTGGCCCCGGGGCGACCTTGTGGGGCGCCAACGCGGTCAATGGGGTGATCAATATCATCACTAAAAACGCCAAAGAGACGCAGGGCGGCTATGCTTCTTATACTGCCGGCAATCAGATTCAGGGCATTGGCTCGGTGCGTTACGGCGCCAAGGTCAGTGATAACGCCTACCTGCGCACCTACGCGAAACAATCGCAATATAATTCTCAATACACGACCAGCGGCAACAGCGCTAACGACAACTGGAGAAAAAGTCAGGCTGGTTTCCGCAGCGATATGGAACTGGACAGCGCACACAAGCTTACCGTTCAGGGCGACATCTACGCGATTGATGAGGATGCGAATTTCTTAATTCCTGATACCACCATTACCTCTCCTTTTCTTAGATCTCGCGAGGGTATCAAAGCAGGTGGCGGCAATATCCTGACACGCTATGAACACCGTCATAATGACGAATCACAGACCACGGTGCAGGCCTATTTCGACAATACCAAATATAAAACCAGCTTCTTTAATGATCTTACCAATACTGCCGACTTGGATGTGCAAAACGTTTGGACAGGCTGGAATAACCATGAAATCGTATGGGGCGCTGGCTATCGCTTTATCAGCAGCGAAAACGACCCACAATCAGCGCAATATTCACTGACCCCGCAAAAGCGCAACGATGACCTACTCAGCGCTTTTGTTCAGGACAGGATTGCGCTGGTAGAAGATGAGCTGTTTCTCACGCTTGGCTCGAAATTCGAAAATAACGACTACACCGGAACAGAAATTCAACCAAGCGCACGCTTTTCGTGGCTTATTGAAGACAATCAAACCCTGTGGGGCGCGGTCTCTCGCGCTGTACACACCCCTTATCGCTTTTCAGATGATGGCAAGCAAGCTGTATCAGCCGTGGATATTGGGGTGCCGGTCTTTGTTGAGTTTGTTCCTAACCGCGCACTCAAGTCAGAGACGATGCTATCTTATGAGCTCGGCTACAGGATCCAACCCACCAAGTCGCTATCGGTTGATGTTGCCGCATTTTATAGTGAGTATGATAATTTGATCTTTTTCAGGCAAGGCACCCCAACGACCATCATTCCTTTGGAAGCAAGCAATGATGGCACCGGCAAATCAAGCGGCATTGAAATATCTTCAAAGTGGAATGCAACAAATCGCTGGCAGCTTTCAGGTGCTTATAGCTACATAAGCGAAGTTTTTGATAGGAAAAATAGTGCTGCTTTTTCGTTTGTAGGCAAAACCCCGAAGCACCAATTCAATATACGTTCCACCTATGAATTTGAAGGCGGCTTAGAATTATCTAATTCATTTGGCTATGTTGATGATCTGGATGGAATCAATATCAACGGCTATTATAATCTCGACACAAGAATTTCATATCCTGTCAGTAACGCCGTAGAGCTAAGTATTATTGGCCGCAACCTGCTGGATGATCGCCGCCAAGAGTTTAAGCCGTTCGTTTATCGATCCGCGACTGAAATTGGCCGCAGCATCTATGGCAGCGCATCCGTAAAATTCTAGCCAGATTCTTTACTTTATAATCTGTTAATGCTATTAATCACTCATTAGCGATTCTTATCAGTTTCGATGATGCCATATGAACAAAGAACAATTCACCCTATCAAAACAGGAAGTAAAAACATTAGGCGCCCCCGGCTATTTGCATAGTTATGCGGTGATATTGCTCAATAAAATGATGTTTGCAGGCGTAATCGCTCTTTTCTGGCAGGCACAATCTAGCCCTCTTCTACTGATCCCCGCGATCATGCTATGGGGACTGCAAATGAACCATGCTTATCTTTTGGTTCATGAAACTTGTCACGGAAGCTTCCTCAGGAACACACGGCAAAACGTGTTTTATGGGCATATCGCCGCTTTTTTTGCCCTGATGCCATTTTATACGCGCCGTGAAGAACATACGATGCACCACCGGGTTGCCGGCAGCTTTCAAGAAGGTACGAACTGGCGCGCTATGGAACGCTTTCTAACCATCGAGCCCCTCCAGTTCAAGGTGATTTCAGCGTGCTGGAAGTTATGGGTTCCTATTTTTGCAACCAATGAGCAGTTCATGCTTTGGAAGATGTCACTTGATAAAGGCGCCCCCTCAAGCCATCGAAAATCAGCTCAGATGCAGATTTGCGCTTACCTGTTTGTGGTTTTTTCGGCGGCGCTGCTAACCTCGCCATTAAGTGTCCTGATATTCTTGATTACCATTTTTATGCCAACATTTTATTTATACATGCTGCTGGTGGAATATTTTAACGCCCCTCATCATCTTGACTCTCCCATTGATGATATTGAAGGCAATGTCCCTTTTTACGAGCAAATGAAATATACAAAGTCATGCTCGCCGCTTCCGTACCCTTTTAATCATTTCTATGCTCTGAATTTCAATTATCATCAAGCGCACCATCTCTATCCATCGTTGCATTGGACGCAGCTCGACAAGGCACACGGCATTATGTGCAAATTTGCCCCAGCTATTGGTGAGATTGAACCAGAATATAAGACCAATATTAGAATGCATCGCAAACCGCTTAAAGAGGCATTCTGGAAATATTACGAATTTTTGCCAACCTTCAGCGAGCGCCGGCAGAAATTATCAGCCAAGGCAAAATAGCTTATCAGCTTCTTCTAATCCGCAACCAGTTCTATCTTGCGCTCTTTAGGAGCGTAGATGCGCGGAAACTTCTGTTGGCAAAGCTCAGAAATATCTGACATGACAAGATAAGGGCGCTCTTCGAAGTTTGGAATCATTGGCACGTTTATCTCATTACAAATGCGCGTGTTCTTTGCGCCGAAGCTATTCGCAATCATGCGCCAGTTGCGCGCCAGAACAGCGGTCGTGCGAACAAACACATAGTGAATATCGAGTGCTACAACTCTCTCAAACATAAGATTGCACAACCCATACATCATCTCATTCTGCCGGTGCTCCTCGAGAATAGCGAATTTAGAAATCGCAGCATGACGAACTTGATTCAGTGGTAGGTTGGGAAACGCTTCACGAATCTTGAATTCATCATTCTCCATCGGCAGCAAAAAGCTCTCATCTCCGTCGCGCACGGTCAGCCGGCAGGCACCAATGAGCAGCTTTCCACGGCGCGCAACTAAAATCTCGCTGATTTTATCCAGCGCATCCGCACCACCACTACCATCTGAATTAAAGAAGTCACGGCCAAAGGTCTGATCGCGCAGCCGGTAATATTGATGCAGCATCGCCTTGTCGTTGGTAAACTCAAAAACCACCGGCTCAGGCGTGCGCGCCGGACGGCTGAAGCGACGAATAAGTGCTTCCTGAGCAGCTTCCAGAAATGTTTTTTCTTTTTCTGCTGCAGTCGCGGCAGGTTTAGAAGCTTTGGGTGTGCCAGCAAGAAAATCCATAAGTTAATAATCCATTAATTTGCGGTTATATTATTTACACAATATTAATAAATATGGGCTTAGTCAACTAGGTATTTTTTTCCTATATAGCATATAAATTGCCAATATGCAATGTGGATATTTTTGCGAAATATCTGCTTTTCCTTCACTTATCGAATTTGCGCGGAAATCTTGGCCATAGCAGGGCGCTACAACAAACCACAGGGAAACCCCCTGCGGTTATATTGATTCAGGGCAAGCAAGCTTCTCGAGCACTACTGCTCGCCCGGAAAATTTCAGATTGTTTGGATTCCACCTCGCCATGAGATGAAAAAGTGGTGCCGTCTATAGGATTCGAACCTACGACCTACGCATTACGAATGCGCCGCTCTACCAGCTGAGCTAAGACGGCATGTAAAAAAATATCAGGGCTGCACTTCTAGCCAAAAATGGCTAGAAGTACAACTGACA
Organism: Alphaproteobacteria bacterium; assembly: GCA_033763775.1. Classification (GTDB taxonomy): domain Bacteria; phylum Pseudomonadota; class Alphaproteobacteria; order Rickettsiales; family SXRF01; genus JAJTHB01. The sequence continues at coordinate 104,484 of JANRJW010000012.1, forward strand.
ATTATGCAGCGGATTTTTGTGGTTGGCGCTGGCCATGCTGACCACCGCGGAATGGGCGGCGGCGGCGATTTTTGCTGCTGCCTGCGCCGGGGCGGCGATCTGCGTTTCGCTGCTCGCGTGGCTGGCTCTGGCCGGAACCGTGAGGGCTGCGCGGCGGGTGTTTTTCATTCGGGTTGATAAGCCGCTGGATAGCGCGCCATTTCAGATCGTCCGCTGAAGTAATCAGGTTCAGCGCCGAACCTTCCGCCCCTGCCCTGCCGGTGCGGCCGATACGGTGAATATAGTCTTCCGGCGCTTGCGGCAGGTCATAGTTGATGACATGCTCAATGTGCGGAATATCCAGCCCGCGCGCGGCGATGTCGGTCGCCACCAGAATGCGGTATTTATAGTCACGGAAACCATCAATCACACGTTCGCGGCGGTTCTGGCGCAGGTCACCATGAATGGCTTCCACCGTGTGCTTTTCCTTGCGCAGGCGGGCGGCCATTTTTTCCGCGCCCCATTTGGTTTTCACAAACACGATAATCGATCCGGTGCGGCTTGCCAGCTGCTCGGTCAGCACTTGATATTTGGCATCTTCGCGCGTGTGGATGACTTCCTGTTTGATTTTCGCAATCGGCGCATTGGTGGAACCCACGGAAACGCGCACCGGATTGGTCAGGTATTTAGAAGAAAGCTTCACGATATTGTCCGGAAGCGTGGCTGAAAACAGCAGTGTCTGGCGCTGGGGCGGCAGAAACTTCACCACGCGCTCAATCTGGGTTTCAAAGCCCATATCGAGCATGCGATCCGTTTCGTCCAGCACGAGGAAATTCGTGTCGTGCAGCATCAGGCTGCCGCGCTCGAGATGATCGTTAATGCGCCCGGGGGTGCCAACAATCAGGCGTGGGCGGCTGCGCAGCTGCTGGATTTGCTGCGGCATGGATTCACCGCCAATCAGGAGCACGCTTTTAATGGTGTTGTAAGGGCCGGCGGTCAGGGTGTCGATCATCTCGATAACCTGGTTGGCCAGTTCGCGTGTGGGGGTCATCACCAGCGCGCTGCCGCGTGGGCTGGAAAGCAGCTTGGCTACCAGCGGAATACCAAACGCGCCGGTTTTGCCGGTGCCGGTCTGGGCAGAGCCGAGAATATCGCGGCCTTCAAGTGCGGGCGGGATCGCCTGCGCCTGAATGGGGGTCGGGGTATTGAAATTGATCCGCTTCAGCGCATCAAGAAGGGGCTGGGGAAGTCCCAGCGAGAGAAAATCGTTCATGGCTTATCTTTCTATCAGGCAAGCAACATGACCGGCTCGCCTCATTATTAAGTTTATGGAACTTCTTATGGTATCTCGCTGCGGCGAGAAAAGCGCGCGGCGATGGAGTCCGAGGACATGAGTGTACGTCAAAGTACATGACATGTCCGAGGGAGGCTCTATCGCAAGCAGATTTTCCGCCGCAGTAGAGAGACCGAAAGAAGTTTAAGCGGCGTCAGCCAGCTTGAGGTTCGCAGCCGAGGTCTTACCTTTATTAGTGGCAAGATCATACGACACTTTCTGACCTTCATTGAGGTTCGAAAGGCCAGCGCGTTCAACGGCGCTGATGTGAACGAATACATCGCCACCACCCTGATCAGGTTGAATGAAGCCAAAACCTTTGGTGGGGTTGAACCATTTTACGGTACCAGTTGCCATGAGAAAATCTCCTATTCATAGCGTTAATGCCTGCCCACTATGGGCAAGCTTGATAAGAGTTCCGTCACCCGAAAAATCGGGGGCACTCTTACATCAAACGCGAGGAGGAAAAGACCTAAGATCCATGGTGTTTTTTTTAAAACACCCCGCCGCGAAGGCGACCAAAACAAGCAACTTAAATAAAGAGTAATTCGAAAACTCAATCGTTATTATGCACAGAAATGATGGGATAGCAAGCAAATTATCCAGTAATCTGCGGTGCCGTGCTCTGACTCGCCTTCTGCTCGGCCATTTTGCCTTGCCACGCAGCAGCAGGCGGGGTGAGCTTGCAACGCTTGGTTGCGCAAGATTTAACCTCTGACTTGGCGGGCACAGCATGGATCGCGCTGTTCGGATGGCTGCTGGCCAGCGCCCAGGGGTTTTGGCGCATTAGCTCCACCTGACGGGTGAGTTTTTCTGCCACCTCATAATCCTTAAGCGCCAGCGTATCCGGTCTGCCGAGGAATTTTGAGGTGTGCTCGATTAAAAGCTGCTGCATTTTGGCGGGCTGCTTGGCAATGGCCTCCGCGGCCAGCGCCACCACCGTGTCATCCACGCTGGTATCGCTTTTCACACCGCTGCCATGGCCTTTGGACGAAATAGCGAGCAGCACCTCCGCCACCAGATTTGCCCCGACAAAAATCGCACGAAATGGCACTGATTTGCGACGATCGCTGGTGGCATTATTCCACGCCACCGTGGTGCTCACCGCATGGCACAACGTGCTCACCATGTAACCAACACCAGCGATCGCCAGCGGCTTCTGCTGAATCGCTTCCCATAATCCGGCGGCGCCTTTTTTCGGCTCGGCATCCGGATCACGCCCTTTTTCTTTCACCAGCATGGCAAACAGGCCGGACGCACCGGTCATGCCGCCCAGACCAATATCCAGCTGCCCTTCGAGCTTATGCATTTTGTTCATCTGCTTTTCGAGATTTACTTTAAAAGTATCTTTCTCGACATCTAGGAATTTCGTATTTGGAAAGCCTTCGCTAATCTTGCCAAACTTGCGCTGAAACACATCTTCAACGTCTTCAGGCTTTACATGGCTTTGGCTGTGATCATAAGCCGACTTCGCAATACACGCGCCGGCGCCGGCATAAAACAGGTTCATCAACTCCGAAGGATAGCGGCGCAGCACATCATCAGCTTTTTGAATCAGCCCACGCTTTGAATCATCGATGATGGAATCAAGCGAACAATCCTTGGAAAGATCGGCGCCGTGCTCTTTCATATATTGTGCAAGCTTTTTAGCCACATCACGAATCTGCAAATCAGATTGATCCTTACGGCCAAACGTCAGCAGCGAAGCGGTGCCTGCACCATAAAGACCACCAGCGACTGTATTCAGCGTGCCCGCGCCCTTGTAGCCATAGGTCATGAAAGCAGCATCGCCAATCAGGTAAAACAGGCCGCTGGCAGCGAGGCTGCGTTTCTTCAGCGCCTCGCCAAAGCTGACATGGTCATCTTTGCTGCGCTTGTAAGTGGATGCGCCGGAAAGCCAGCCCTTTTCTTCGGCGGTATGAATAAATTTGGACTCCAGCCCGAAACCATCCACCTGCAGCACCGGCTTGCCATCGAGGTTGTACGGCGTGCATTGCCAGCCCTGCGCCGCGCAATCCTCAATAATCTGGTTCAGCTGCGCCTGAGAAACGCCATCCGCTGCGCCAAGATAGGCGCGCACATGCCCACCATCCGTTTTGCGGACGGTCACATCCTTAATGACCTTGGAACTATCGTATTTATAGACGCCCAACGCTGCAGACTCCTTGTATCATTCATAGAATAGCAATGAATGGCAAAGAGTTACACGGAAATTATGTTACATTATTGTTGCAGGCGCGCTGCATCCGGGTGGCTTTGGTGGCAACACCCCCAAATCATCGCAAAAAGCAATATAAAACAAGAACCTAGAAATATGACAGTCGGCACCTGAAACCAGATACCGAGTGCCAGCGAAGGTTGAATACTACCGATTAACGCTTCTCGGGGTTGCGTAGCTTGCTATGGAACTGGCCATAGGCAAAATAAATTACCAGACCGGCAAGGAAGTAGAACTTCAGTGTCCAGAAGACATCACGCAGCCCCCACATCAGATAACCGCAGCAGAGAATCCCCAGAATGGGAATCACCGGCGAGAACGGCACTTTAAAGGGACGGTGCAGGTCAGGCTGAGTTTTGCGCAAGTAAAGCACCGAAAAACAGATGATAGCGAAAGCGAGCAGCGTGCCCATGCTCACCAGGGCGCCGAGCTCACTGATTGGGGTCATACCGGCAACCACCGCGACCACAACCCCCACCACGATCGTATTCACATACGGCGTCTGGAATTTTGGATGCACCTTGCTGAAAGCCGCAGGCAGCAGGCCGTCCTTTGACATAGTGTAGAAAATACGGGTCTGGCCATAAAGCAGCACCAGAATCACCGAAAACAGGCCAGTGATTGCACCAATTTTAACGATGAAAGCGAGCCAGCCAAGACCGATCGCATCCACACCCACCGCAATCGGATCCGGCACATTGAGCATGGTGTAAGGCACAATCCCGGTCAGCACCAGCGCCACCAGCATGTAAAGAATGGTGCAGATGGTCAGCGAACCAATGATACCAATCGGCATATCGCGCTGTGGGTTTTTTGCTTCCTGCGCGGCGGTGGAGACCGCTTCAAAGCCAACATAAGCAAAGAAGATCATGCCGGCGGCGCGCAGAATGCCATCATAGCCGAATTCGCCGGGTTTGCCGGTCGGCTCGGGGATGAACGGTGTCCAGTTATCGGCATTCACATAAAACAGGCCGACCGCCACAAACAGCACAATCACCGATACCTTGATGACTACGATGATATTATTCACCGTGGCGGATTCTTTCACACCAATCACTAGCAGTGCGGCAATGATCAGCGATCCGAGGAACGCAGGAACGTTGAAAATGCCGACCGCTGCGGTACCATCTTCCAGCGTCACCGGCAGGCCGGGCGCCGCCGCCCAGATCGGTGATATGATGATACCAAAATCTTTAAGGAAGCTCACAATATAGCCCGACCAGCCCACTGCCACGGTCGAGGCGGCAATGCCGTATTCCAAGAGCAGAAGCCAGCCCATAATCCACGCAAAAAGCTCCCCCAGTGAGGCATAAGCATAAGAATAAGCGCTGCCGGAAACAGGCAGCATCGAAGCCAGCTCGGCGTAGCACAAAGCTGCAAACGCGCAGCAAAGCCCTGCCAGCACGAAAGAAAGAATAATGGCCGGGCCGGCATGCTGTGCAGCGGCCTGACCGGTGATCACAAAAATACCCGCACCGATAATCGCGCCGACACCAAGGCTGGTAAGATTCGCAGCAGAAAGCGTGCGTTTCAGCTCGCCTTTCTGAGAATCCGCCTGAATTTGCGCCACCGGTTTTTTAACAAGGTATTTAGCAAACGACATAAGCATCCTTTCGGAAGATGATAAACGAGACAAGTACCACTACAGGGTATATTTTTGTCTGTAAAACAAAATTTAGTTAACGCCATACAACTCCACCCATCCCTACATCTCGCTGCGGTGAGGAAATCGCACAGCGATGGAGTTCGAGGAAACGAATCTACATCAAACTACATGACGTTTCCGAGGGAGGCTTCATCGCAAGCAGATTTCCCGCCGCAGATGGAGATGTCTAAGCCCTGCCGGCAAAGCGGTTGAAGAGCAGGTCAATATCGCGCAGCATTTCGTGCATGATATCGTCGCTGATTTTAAATCCGTGGCGCAGTTTGATGATGGCGTCGCGCTCGGCTTCCAGCACTTCTTTCCATATTTTATTTTCAACGGCGAGAATCGGGTGTTCATCGTGGCGCTGCTGCGGAGGCGGTTCGTGTGCGTGGATCGGGGTGTAAGGGCCATCGCCCAGCGCCTGCACTTTGTCTTCATAGTGGCTTACAATCCGTTCAAAAGCGGCGGATTGATGGCTGCCGTCGCGGCGCAGCTGCTGCAGCTTTTCGCGCGCCGTTTCTGCGGCGATTTTGCGGGCAATCCATTGCTCCTGCGCCGCGCGCGCATCTTCATGATACACCATGCGCACGCGCTTCAGCAGCCACGGCAGCGTCAGCCCCTGAAAAATCAGCGTGAAGATAATCACGCAGAAGGCGAGGAATAAAATCAGGTCGCGGTGGGGAAAGGGCGCGCCGCCTTCCACAGTCAGTGGCACAGCCAGCGCAGTTGCCAGCGCCACCACCCCGCGCACCCCCACCCAGCCGATGATAAACACGTTCTGCCATGCCGGGTATGGGTCGCGCGCGCGAATACCGGCAAAGAAAAACCGCGTGCCATACGCCACCGCAAACACCCACACAAAGCGCGACACCACCGCCACCAGCGGCACCATGAGACCGAGCGTCCAGAGTGTTTCGGCATCATATTGCTGAAGGCGCGAAACCAGCCCGGGGAAATGCAGGCCGATGAGCAGAAATACCAGCCCTTCCATCACAAACGTGACCATTTTCCAGATGGCCTCGGCCGGCACGCGAAACACCGGCTGAAATACTTTCGGCGCATACCAGCCCACCGTCAGGCCAAACGCCACCACCGCCAGCACGCCCGAGCTGTGCACCGCCTCTGCAGCGATATAAACGGCATAAGGCGCAAGAAATGTGCTTAAAATCTCCACCGACATTTCGCGGATACGCGGGAAAATCTTCATGTAGAGCCAGCCGGCAAACCAGCCAAGCGCCAGCCCCGACACCACCATCCAGAGAAAATGCAGGCTTGCGCCTAGCAGCGAAAACACGCCGGTGACCACCGCCGCCACAGCAAACTGGTAGATAACAAGGCCGGTTGCATCATTCACCAGACTTTCACCTTCAAGAATCGTCATCACACGGCGTGGCAGCACAGCGTTTTTAGTCATGGAAACTGCCGCCACGGCGTCTGGCGCGGCAATAATCGCGCCCAGCACAAACCCGGCGGCAATCGAAATCTCAGGCTCCAGCCAGTGCATGGTCAGCGCCACCACCGCGCAGGTAAACACCACCAGCCCCACCGCGAGCTGCATGATCGGGCGCTTATTCGCCCTGAAATCGCGCAGCGAGGTGAAATACGCGGCTGAGGTAAGTAGCGGCGGCAGAAAAATCAGCAGCATCAGCTCTGGCGGAAACACAAAATTACCAAAAGCCGGAATCAGCCCAAGCCCCATCCCCGCCAGCACAAACGCAATAGGATTCGCCACACGAAGGCGCGGCGCGCCGTAAGCCACCACACAAATCGCCACCAGCAGCAGCAGGAAAATTTCAGTTGTGCTCATGCCCTAGGTTATAAGCGGGCGAAACTTATGCCGCAAGGCAGGATTCAAAGCCTGCCGCAATGGCTTCCATCATCTCGAAATAAAGAGCCTCGCTCGGCGCAAGCAGCGCACCTTCTGGATCAAGCGCAGCGCTTTTCGCACCAGTGCCGGCCAGCAGATTATCGATCACAGCGCCATCAAACTGCGGCTCACGGAATACACACACCGCCTGCGCGCTTGCGATTTTTGCGCGCAGATCGGCGAGGTGCCCCGCGCTCAGGCCGCGCTCCGGATGCACGGTAAGCGAGCCGGCGGCACGAAGGCCATAGCGCTGCTCAAAATACTGATACGCATCGTGAAACACCACAAATGGTCGGCCTTTCAGCTTTTCCATTCGCGCGGCAAGCGATGCATCCAGCGCATCGAGCTTACCAACGAGTAGCTCGGCATTGTGCATATAAAGTACTTTTTTCTGAGGATAGGCAACCGATAGCTGGCGGGCAATTTCCTGCACCATCACCTTGGCATTGGCAGGCGACATCCACAGATGCAGATCATGGCGCTCCTGCGTTTCATGCTCATGCCCGTGCTCATGATGATGCTCATGCGGCTCAAACCCTCGCCCCATGCGCGAGGGTAGCAGCGTCAGGCCACTGACCTTGGAAAGCGCAATACGCTGCAACCTCCTCGGCGCACCATCCAGCGCTTTATCCATGAACAGTTCAAATTCATCGCTGATGTAAAACACCAGATCTGCATCTGCCAGCATCTTTGCCTGCGAAGGTTTCAGTGAAAAACTATGCAGCGACTGGCCACCAGAAAGCAGCACTTCGGGCTGGTTTTCATCCCCCTTCATCACCGCCGCCACCAGCGAATGAAGCGGCTTAATACTGACCACCACACCGCTAGCCATCGCCGAAGGCGAAAACATCACCACCATGAAAAGAACTATGAGCGCGCGCATCATGCACGCTGTATGTTATATTATAACATTGCTGTCAAGCGGTCAGATCGGCGCGCAGGCCGCTGCCAGCCAGCGCTGCTCATCCGCGCCCAGCCTACCGTGATGCGCTGCCAGCACTGCCGCATGGTAATCGTTCAGCCACGCGCGCTCTTCGCTTGTAAGCATGGCGGGATCGATCAGGCGCGCATCGATCGGGACGAGTGTCAGCGTTTCAAAGCCGAGCCATTTGTCATCCACACGAACCACCGCCACCAGATTTTCGGTGCGGATACCATAGGCACCTTCGCGGTAGTAGCCAGGTTCGTTGGAAAGGATCATGCCTGCAAGCAGCGGTGCATCCCCGCCACGTTTGCTGATGCGCTGCGGCCCCTCATGCACCCCAAGAAAACAGCCAACACCATGCCCCGTGCCATGGTCATAATCCAGCCCCGCGCGCCAGAGATATTGCCGCGCCAGGCTATCAAGCTGGCTGCCGCAGGTGCCCGCCGGAAAGCGCGCAGTAGCGATGGCAATGTGCCCTTTAAGCACCAGCGTGAAATGCTCGCGCTGCTTGGCGCTCGGCTGGCCGATGGCCACCGTGCGGGTGATGTCGGTGGTGCCGCTGAAATATTGGCCGCCGGAATCAAGCAGGAAAAGCTCACCGGCCTTGAGTATGCGGTTTGTTTTTTCACTCGCGCGGTAATGAACAATCGCGCCATTAGCGCCGCTGCCAGCAATGGTATCAAAGCTCGGCTCCACAAACTCAGGATGCAGCTTTCGAAACTCCAGCAGCTTCTCCGCTACATCCATTTCGCTTACGGAATGTTTTCCCGCTGTCTTATCAAGCCAGCAAAGCAAGCGGATAACCGCGATCCCATCAGCGCGGTGCGCCTCGCGAATACCCGCCAGCTCCACCTCGTTCTTCGTAGCTTTCGCCAGTTGGCAGGGATCCTCTTTTTCAATCAGCTGTGCGCCGCTGGCGAGTAACGCCTCGCGATAAAACAGGCTGGATGTCTGCGGGTCGAGCAGCACGCGGCTACCAGCCAGCGCGGCAAGCGCCTGCCCCAGCTGCGAAGGATCGCGCAGCACCACGTGATTCCCCAGATGCGCACTCACTTCTGCGCTCACACGCGCAGCATCCACAAAAAGCTGTGCCTCGCCGCCTGCGCTTACTATCACCGGCGCCAGCACAAGCGGTGTATGCACCACATCCCGCGCGCGGATATTCAGCAGCCAGCACACACTGTCCGGCGCAGTCATCACCGCCGCCTCCGCGCCCAGCCGGGAAATGGCCTCTGCCATGCGTGCGCGCTTGCTGCTGCTTGCTTCGCCGCTGTAACGTTCGGGATAAGCAATCAGCGCCGTATGCGGTGCCTCTGGCCGCCCCTGCCACAAGCCATCCACCGGGCATGGCAATGATTTTAATTCCACGCCCGGAATAGTCTGGTAGCGCTTGAGCATCGGCAAGGTAAAGAGTGCCGGGTCATAAGCGATCGCGCCATGATTAAGATGCGCTGCAATCCACGCCTCAGGCTTCATCTCCCCACTATTGATAATCTTAAACTCATTGCCATTCACTTCGGCGCGCGCCTGCAAAGTGTAGCGACCATCCACAAACAGCGCTGCTTTGCCAGCAAGCACCACCACCAACCCGGCCGAGCCGGAAAAACCCGTGAGCCACTCGGCGCGCCGGTTGCAGGCAGGCGGATATTCATTCAGCCATTCATCATGCACAGGAACAAGCACGCCGCCCAGCCCTTCACGCGCCAGCCACTCGCGCACCAACTGCAATTTATTCATCGCTCATCCCGTTTTTTTATTGTTCATCCTACAACCAGCGCACACCAATCACCATGCACAATCCGCTTTTGAAGATGCAGCCCCTGCATGCGGTGCGCCGCCAGCACCATATTTTCCTGATGGGTCAGCAGCCCGGAAAGCACCGCCACGCCGTCATGCGCAAGGTTCTGCCGCAGCTCATGCGCCAGTGCCATCAGCGGCCGCGCCAGAATATTCGCCACAATCAGGTCATAGGGCGCGCGGCGCATCACACGGGCGGATGCATAGCCATCGGAAACCAGCGCCGCCACCTGCGCCCCCACACGGTTGATGCGCACATTCTCAGCCGTCACCCGCACCGCCACCGCATCAATATCCGCGGCCAGCACCGGGCAGCGCCACAGCTTCGCTGCGCCAATTGCCAGAATGCCGGAGCCGCAGCCCATATCCAGCACATTCGAAAAGCGTCGGCGCTGCGAAAGCCATTGAAGCGCCTCCAGGCAGCCGCGCGTGGTGCCATGTTCGCCGGATCCAAACGCTGCCCCCGCCTCCACCTGAATCGCAAGGCTACCGGCGGGCGGCGTATCTTTCACATGCGCGCCATGCACATAAAACCGGCCGATATGCATCGGCGGGAAATCCCGCGCCACCTGCGCCAGCCAATCCTGCGGCGCCACCATCTCGCATGATAGTTCCGGAAGCGGAATATTATGCATCGCACTGATAATGAGCAGACGGCGGCGCAGCTCATCCATTGCGGGCGGCGCGCCAAAAAGCAGATCAAGCTTCCAGTACTTTCCCGCATCGTCCACTTCAAACGACGAGACGCTGATCGCCACATCCGCAAACGATTCTTCTGCAAGCAGCGCCGCTGCCTGCGGCAGCTCAAACCCCACCCGCCAGTAATGCGGGGATTGTGCGAAAGGGTTAGGCTGCATGATCATTCACCGCGTCCACGGCGTCCACCGCGTTTTTTCGCGCTTTTTGATTCCACATTACCAAGCGTTTTTTCACGAAATTCCAGCGGGTTGGCATAGATTTTATTTGCCATTTCTCTCATATGCTCCAGCGTATCTTCAATGTCATCGAATGTGTCTCTAGAGTTAATGGAATTCTCGGCCAGTCCTTCCATACTTTCCGGCAGATAGCCAGCTTCAAGCTTGAATTGAGCGTATTTCTCCGCCGCAGAGTCAATCGCTTTGATAACGACATCTCTTGCCGCCTCAGCTTCCTGCTTGTTGATGAACGCTGCTTCGCGCGCCGGGCTACGCATAAGTTTCATCAAACCAAACCATTGATCATAAAACGTGGCCACAACGTCAAAAAGCGCATCTTTTGCAGCCAGCATATGTGCTGTATTATTATTCCATTGCTCTTCGGCTTTTTCAGTCGTCATGATGGCATGATTACGATCACGCTTATTAAGCAGAAATTTTAATATGTGCTGAAAATTAGACTCGATGATTTCTTTGTAGTCAGCCAAATCTTTTTCAACAGAATCAGGCTGGTATGGATAGAGTGCGTTATTTTTTTTGATAATGGCTGCGCTTTCTGCCAGCAAAGAACCGATAGAAACGGTCGGCATTGACTGAGCGAAATCCTTCAGCTCTTCAATCCCTCTCATCGTTCTGAAATTATATTCATTTTGGTTTTCATAAGACGCGATCAAATTCCTTATTAGCTGCTTTGCCAGAGCGCGCATTGAATCAATTCTTTTATCTTTTGATCCTGCTTTTTTACCAAGATTGAGCTTGATATTATGATATTGTTCCGCGACATCGGCAGCATTTTTTACACTCTCAAGAAACTTTTTGTTGATTGCCTCAAAACATTCAATCGCCTGCTCACCATGATTTTGCAAAAATTCTGGCACTTCTTTTTTGAATGACTCTCGACTATCCGGGCACTTAAAGCCACACTCAATATTGATCCCGACCGAGCCATCTTCTTTTGGCTGGCTTGCTACTTTAGCAGAAACTACGAATGCTCCATCCAGCATTTTGATACTATTATCATCGGAACGGCTAACATTCATTCCATACACGAAACGTTTTGGTTTACGGGATTCAGCCATGCATCTTACTTTCTATGATTGTTATCCATTCGTCTTCACTCAGCACCTTCACACCGAGCTGGCGCGCCTTAGCCAGTTTACTGCCTGCATCAGCGCCCGCCACCAGAAAATCTGTTTTTCCTGAAATTGAGCTGGCCACTTTCGCCCCCAGCCGCTCTGCCTGAGCCTTGGCAGCGTCACGCGAGAGCGTGGTAAGCGTACCGGTAAACACCACCGTCTTGCCTGATACCGGCGAGGCAGCGCTTACGGTTTCAGCATCCGCAATCCGCAGCTGCTGGGCAAGAGACTCAAGCACCATAAGATTATGCGCTTCGCTAAAAAAGTCACCCAGCGCAGAAGCTACCTTTGCACCAATGCCATCAATGTTCTCCAACCCCTGCCTTGCTTCTTCGCTGAACGAAAGCGCTTTCATAGCGCTGCTCCATGCATCAAACGAACCATAATGCCGCGCGAGCAGCTTGGCAGTGATCTCGCCAACATGGCGGATACCTAGCGCAAAAATGAATTTTGCAAGCGGCACATCACGCGCGCGGTCAATCGCCGCCATCAGATTATCAACGGATTTAGCCCCCCACCCTTCGCGCTGCTCAATCGCAATCCGGTGCGTCTCAAGTTTGAAAATATCCGCTGGGTTTTTGATGAGGCCATCCTGCCAGAACGCGCTAATTTGCTTTTCACCGAGCCCTTCAATATCGAGCGCTCCACGTGAAACAAAATGCTTGAGGCGCTCAACCAGCTGCGCATCACAGCTAAGACCACCGGTGCAGCGCCGCGCCGCCTCGCCCTCTTCCCGCACCGCCTTGCTACCACAAACCGGGCAGTTTTCCGGAAACACATAGGCCGCCGCGCTGGCTGGACGCTTGCTGAGATCTACCGAGACAATCTGCGGAATCACATCCCCTGCCCGCTGGACAGTGACAACATCCCCCACACGCACATCCTTGCGCGCAATTTCATCTTCATTGTGCAGCGTCGCATTACTCACCACCACGCCCCCCACCGTGACAGGTTTCAGGCGTGCGACTGGCGTGAGTACGCCCGTGCGCCCAACCTGAATATCAATCGCCTCGAGGGTGGTGATGGCCTGCTCGGCGGGGAATTTATGGGCAATCGCCCAGCGCGGCGCACGGCCGACAAAGCCGAGTTTTTCCTGCAGATCCAGCCGGTCAACCTTGTAGACAATGCCGTCAATATCATATGCCAGCGCAGCACGCGCGGCCATGGCCTGCTCGTAATAGGCAAGCAGCCCGTCTAAAAATGTTTCACGTGAAACATTTTCAACCACGTTCAAACCAAAGGACGAAAGCCGAGCATAAGCCTCGGACTGCGAGGCGCCAAGCGGCGCGCTGACATTGCCCCAACCATGGATAAAATAACGCAAATCCCGCGATGCGGTGATGGCTGCATCGAGCTGCCTTAAGCTACCGGCAGCAGCATTGCGCGGGTTGGCAAAGAGCGGCTCGCCGATTGTTTCACGTGAAACATTGAGGCCAGCAAAGGCAGCATGCGTCATGTAGACTTCGCCGCGCACCTCCAGCAGCGCCGGCGGCTGGCCGCGAAGCTGCGCGGGCAGAATCGTGGCCAGATTATCGGTGACGTTCTCCCCTTCCAGACCATCACCGCGCGTGATACCCTGCGTATAGCGCCCATGCTCATAGCGCGCTGCAAAAGAAAGCCCATCAATCTTGCGCTCGCAAATATAGTCGATTGTTTCCTGCTCCGGCAGGTTTAAAAAGCGGCGCATGCGCTCCTGCCAGTCTTCAACATCTTGCCTTGTAAACGCATTGCTGAGCGAAAGCATCGGCACGCTGTGTCTGACTTTGGCGAATTTTGAAAGCGGCGGCGCGCCCACTTGCTGCGAGGGTGAATCCTTCGTTTTCAGCTCAGGAAACTGAGCTTCCAGCGCTTCAAGTTCTTTTCTCAAATCATCATACTCGGCATCTGAAATTTCTGGCGCATCATGCTGGTAATAGAGCCGGTCGTGATGACGAATTTGCTCTGCGAGCGAGTGCCACTCACGCTGCGCCTGATCTTGATTCATTTTCTGCTGTTCCATGCTGTTTACCAGCCCTCAATCCGCCCTCTCCCAAAGAGAGCAAGCATCTAGGCCGCCTGCTCCAAGAGTTTCTGCGCGGCTTTGAGCGCTTCCGGCGTGATGCTGGCACCCGCAAGCATGCGCGCCAGCTCTTCTTCGCGCTGTTTGCTGCTCAGGCTGGTTACCGTGGTTGTCACTTTGCCGGATTTTTCCTGTTTACTGACCTTGATATGCTGCGCGCCGCGCGCCGCCACCTGCGGCAGGTGCGTCACCACCAGCACCTGCGCCTGCTTACCAAGCGCAGCGAGGCGCGCGCCAATCGCATCCGCCACCGCGCCGCCCGTGCCGGTATCAATTTCATCAAAAATCATGGTGGCTGTCTGGCTGCCTTCCGCCAGCGCCACTTTCATCGCCAGCATGAAACGCGACAGCTCACCGCCGGAAGCAATTTTAGAAAGCGGTGCCATCTCAGCTTTTTCACCTTTGGTGACGTTGGTCGCGCAGGTGAACTCCACCCGGTCAAACCCCGCCTGCGACCAGTGCTCCTGGCTTTCCCGCTCAATGTGAATATGAAACTGCGTGCCTTCCATCTTCAGAGGCTTCAGCTCGTTCATCACTGCTTTTTCTAGCTTTTTAGCGGCCATGACGCGCTTGTCGGAAAGCACCGCTGCCGCCTGCATCAGCGCGCTGCGCGCCTGCGCCTCTTTGGATTTCAGCGCGCTGAGCTGCTCTGCCTGCGACGCCAGCAGCGCGAGTTTATCCGCCACTTGTGCTTTGAGCACCACCAGCTCTTCCACCGGCAGATTATATTTGCGGCCTGCTGCTTTCAGCGCAAAAAGCCGCTCTTCGATGGCCTCTAGCTTCGCCGGATCAAAACTCGCCTCGCGGCCGATCGCTTCCAGCGATTCCTGCGCTTCGTCCAGCAGCGTGGCGGCTTTATCCAGCGCATCGCACACACCCTGAAACGCCTCGCCGCTGGTCAGCTGCGAGCGAGTCAGCGTGCGCAGCACAGAACGCACACGCATGGACATCGGGCTTGGAGAGGATAGTTCACTCAGTGATTCGTTCAGCACCTCAAAGAGCTTTTCACTCTGCATCATGCGCGTGCGCGTTTCGCTGAGCTGTTCTTCCTCGCCTGCCTTGGGATCCAGCGCCTTCAGCTCGCCGCGCATGTGGTTTAAGTAATCCTGCTCACGCTCAGCCTGTGCAATTTCCGCCTCGAGCGCGGTTACCTGCCGCGTGCATTCCCGCCATGCCTGAAAACACTGCGCTACGCCGGCGCGCTCTTTGTGCAGCTTGCCGAAACCATCCAGCAGATCGCGGTGAATGGTGCGATCCTGCAGGCTGCGCTGATCATGCTGGCCGTGGATTTCCACCAGCAGCTCACCCAGCTTCTTGAGCGCGGCCACCGTCACCGGCTGGTCGCAAACAAGCGCGCGGGTTTTGCCATCGCTGGCGATGCTGCGGCGAATAATCAGCTGGTCGTCCGCCTCGATCTCCAGCTCGCTGAGAGCAGCGCGAATATCGTTTCTGCCGGTAATGTCAAATTCTGCAGCCACCTGCCCGCTGGCCTCGCCTCGGCGAACCAGCCCGCTATCAGCGCGCGCGCCGAGCACCAGCCCCAGCGAATCGAGCAGAATGGATTTACCCGCACCCGTTTCGCCAGAAAGCACACTCAGGCCGCCTTCAAACACAAGCTCAGCCTTTTCAATCAGGACAATATTCTGGATGGTGAGCCGTCGCAGCATGCATCACCTATGGTATGACGCTATCCCACCACGACGCATCCTGCGCGGGGCTTGTCGCAGCCTGTGCAGACTCACCCGTCATCAGCTTGTAGCTATCGCGGTACCACACGCTGTCAGGAAAATTATGCCCAAGCACCGCCGCATAGCGCTGCGCTTCTTCTGCAACACCAAGCCTGAGATAGGTTTCCACCAAGCGGTGCAGCGCCTCGGGCGCATGGCTGGTGGTCTGGTAATTATCCACGACAAAGCGGAAACGATTGGCCGCGGCCAGATAGTCCCCGCGCACGAGATAGTAACGGCCAACCTGCATCTCTTTGCCAGCGAGGTGATCCACCGTGAGATCCAGCTTGATGGTTGCATCGCGCGCATAGTCGCTTTCAGGAAAACGGCGCACCACCTCGCGCAGCGCCTGCATCGCAAGCTCGGTCATTTTCTGGTCGCGCCCGACATCGGAAATCTGCTCATAATAAGAAAGCGCAATGAGGTAATAAGCATAGGGCGTGGATTCATCGCTGGGGTGCAGCTTGACGAATCTCTCCAACGTGGAAATGGCTCCGCCATAATCATCCTGCAGGTAGCTGGCATAGCCGGACATCACCTGCGCATGCAGCGCCCACGGCGAATAAGGGTGCTGGCGCTCCACCTCAGCAAAGGCTAGCACCGCATCTTTATAGCTACCTTCATCAAAAAGATTTTTAGCATCCGTGTATAGCTGCTCGGGGCTGGCAGCCGCTGTGGCAGCAGTGCTGGCGGTATCATTATCGCTGCACGCAGTCAGCGTGAGCACAGCAATGACAGGGAAAAGGAGTCGTTTCATAGCGCTTGTTATAGCAAGCGCACCAGCGGCTTACAACGCTTTTTGCGCGGGCATTAGGCGTGGGCAGCGACGAGCAGGTCAGCCGCGGCGGAAACAGGCTGCAGCGCCTCATCCGCACGCACGATCACATAGGCCGAAGCATCCGCAAATACCGCTCGCAGCAGCTTATTATTAATGCCATGACCCGGGCGAATAAACTTGAACGAGGCGTCCATGCGTACACCAGCAAGATAGAGGTCGCCAAGGCAATCAAGCGCTTTATGACGAACAAATTCATCATCAAAACGCAGCCCGCCCTCGTTCAGCACGCGTTCCTTGCCTACGACAATGGCGTTATCCAGCGAACCACCCAGCGCAAGGCCAGCCTTGCGCATCGCATCCACCTCATGCTCAAAACCAAAAGTGCGTGCGCGCGAAAGCGCCTGCTTGAAAGAGACATCACGGAAATCATAGCGCGCACTCTGGCGGCGGATCACCTGATCGCCAAAATCAATCACGATATCAATGACGCAGCCCTCATCACCCTCCGTATTGGGCGAAACCGAAGCCACGCTGCCGCCTTCGCTCACTTCCACCGTTTTCAGCAGCTTCATGATTCTGCGCGGCGTCGCGAGCGTTTTAATCCCAGCGCATTCCAGCATGAAAGTAAATGGCTCGGAGCTGCCATCCATGATCGGCACTTCCGGCCCATCAAGCTCAATCAGCGCGTTGTCGATGCCCGCGCCCCACATGGCCGCCATCAGATGCTCAATGGTAGAAACACCCACACCAAACTGATTGCGAATCGTGGTGCCAAGGCGTGTTTCCGCAACGAGATTGTATTTAGCTGCCACCAGCGCCTGCTGGGCAGGCACATCAAGACGCTTGAACACCACGCCGTGATTGGCTGGCGCAGGAAGCACGCTCAGGCGCGCCTGCTTGCCGCTATGCAGCCCAACGCCAACGCAGGTGACAGGATTTTGCAGAGTGGTTTGCTGATTCACGTGTTGCTCTTTCAGTGGTTTTCTACACCACGCAACTTAAGGATTGCGCGAGCATTTTTCAAATCACGCTTTATTACACTTTGTTACAATTAAAAATAATCTATCTCAGTAGGTTATAAGGAAGGCGGAACCCACACCTCTTCGAGTACGCTGAGCATCTCCTCCGGGCAGGCGATCACATCTTCAATTTTCGGGGTCATGCCATAGCGATACGGTGCGAGTCGGTAGCGCCCGCTATCCTTGCAACCGGCGGCAAAATAATAGAAGCAGTAGCGATCAGGAAACAGTGCACGAAATGTCACTTCATCACCGATGGAATCACGCGTAGTAGGCGTCAGCTCAACAATCAGCAGCGGGCGATATCTTGCAATCGTTTGCCTCAGGCCACTCAGCACCTGTTTTTCAAACCCCTCAACATCGATTTTGATGATGGATATGCCCGCGATGTCGCAGAGCACATCATCTCCCTTTCGCACCTCAAGCACTCCAAGCAGCGTGTTATCCGTCCGGTGGTGAGGCTGAAACGATGCCGCACCGAGATTCGTCTCTGGTGCCGTATAAAATGGCAGCTGCTCATCGCGCTCACCAAGCGCAAATTCATGCAGCGTAACGTTGGTAATGTTGTTAAGCGCCAGGTTTTCTTTCAGCTGGTTTCGTACGCGCTCGAAGGGCTCAAACGCAACCACCCGATCCACCAGCCGCGACATGAAAATAGTGTGGTTGCCGCTATTGGCACCAACATCCACATAAACCAGTGACTGGCGCGCGGCACGAAGCCGCACAACATATTCCTGCAAAAATCGCAGCATGTATTTTTCATGCGCACCGCAGAAATAAACCAGCCTGTCGATATAATTTACAATGTTACCAGAGAAACGAAGCCCCAGCCCCTCGCCATAAAAATCACAGGTGAAGGCGTAGTCTTTCAGCATCTGCGGGCAGATGAGCTTAAGCAGCGATCGCCTCGTTTTATAAGGAAGCCAGCGCTGCCTTGAAAACCAGATTGGAAAGGGATGAATCATGGAGAGCACCGGTTCCCCGGTTCGCGCTAATGCGCGCCCGAGGATGACCGTTTTCTAAGCAGCAAGCTGCTAAGAAAACGGTCAGTTGGCTTGTCTTCTGAGGAATGCTGGGATATCGAGATATTGCTCTTCTTCGCTGGGCTGCGGCTTGCGCTGCGCTGCCTCCGCAATGCTGCTGCGCTGCACCACCTGCACGCGCTCGCCCGCCTCCTGAGGTTTATTGGAAAAAGCACGCCCTACATCCAGCGCACGCTGCAGAAAGCCTCGCGATGCAGCCTGAGCGTCATCACGCTCCTGTGCTGGCGCTGATGGCTCACGACGCGGCGCATGGGCGGCAGGCGCCATATCCTGCGGCGCAAATAAATCCGGCATCACCGGCGCCGCCGAGGCTGGCATGCGCTCTTCCACGCGAAACTCATTCAAGCGCTGCGGCAAAGAGGCAGCAGGCGCGCTCTCAGCGGGCATGGCAGAGTGTACGGGCGCAGCTGGCTGAGCCGCGGCCACCGGCTCTGGCTGAACCAACGGCGCTGGCATCGCTGCGCGCATTTCTGCGATCGGCTGTGCCGCGCGCGGCATCTCGCGCTGCGGCGGCTCAAAGCTGGCCGCACGCGTGATGGTCTGTACCGGCTTGGCAGGCTCGGCCTTGGCACTGGAACCAAAGCTGTAAGGGCGCTTTGGCTCACTGAACACGGTTTGTTTCTGTGCATGCTGCTGCATCTGCTGTGCATCAATGCCGGTAGCAACCACCGACACACGCATTTTACCCTGCATATCATCCGCAAAGGTGGAACCAAAAATGATGTTAGCCTCCGGATCCACCTCTTCACGCACACGGTTAGCCGCTTCATCCACCTCAAAGAGCGTCATGTCAGCACCGCCGGTGATGTTGATGAGCAGCGCACGCGCTCCTTTCAGCGACACATCATCGAGCAGCGGATTGGAAATCGCCGCCTCGGCAGCCTCAACAGCACGGCGCTCACCAGAAGCTTCGCCCGTTCCCATCATGGCTTTACCCATTTCCTGCATGACGGTGCGGATATCCGCAAAATCGAGATTAATCAGCCCCGGGCGCACCATGAGATCGGTGACCCCACGCACGCCGGAATGCAGCACCTCATCCGCCATTTTGAACGCATCAGCAAAAGTGGTGCGTTCATTGGCAACGCGAAATAGATTCTGGTTAGGGATGACAATCAGCGTATCAACGAAATCCTGCAGCTCTTTAAGCCCCGCCTCGGCCAGCTTCATGCGGTGGGAGCCTTCAAACTGAAACGGCTTGGTGACCACAGCCACTGTCAGCGCGCCCTGCTCCTTGGCCACACGCGCCACGACAGACGCAGCGCCAGTGCCCGTGCCACCCCCCATGCCGGCCGTGATAAACACCATGTTGGAGCCTTCAATATGCGCGGCAATTTCTTCACGGGATTCTTCCGCCGAAGCACGGCCAATTTCTGGCTTGGCACCGGCGCCAAGCCCCTTGGTGATGCTGGCACCAAGCTGAATCGTGCGATTGGTATGCGAGCGATCCAGCGCCTGCGCATCGGTATTGGCGACCACGAAATTCACGCCCTCGAGATTCGCCATGATCATATTATTGACCGCGTTGCCGCCCGCGCCGCCAACACCAACCACAGTAATGGTGGGGCGGAGAATATCATTTTTCGATGGAATCTGCAGGTTGATGGTCATGCGCTTGCCCCCTTGAGTGTCGTCATCGTTGATCGCGATATTGGCGTGATACCGGATGTGGAATAATTAAATGTGTTTTACCACTATATTTTGTGGTTTGCACTAAAAAATTGATGAAAGATCATCCGCTGATGTGACGAAAAGAAACAGCTGTAATCATTAGACTTCTTTTACAACCGAAGTGATGAACCATTGATTGACGCTCCCTTGCCCCAGCCCTCTGGCTTGAAGGAAGAGAGAATTTAAGAGATTAAAAATTCTCGCGAAACCAGCTGACGACTTTTTCAAAACCCGCAGCCAGCCCCGTGCGCCGACGATGCGCATCAAACATCTGTTCTTCCATGGGTTTCTTGATGCTGTACTCAATCATGCCCAGCACGGTGGAAAAGGCCGGCCCACTCACCGCCTCGGCCAGCCCGGGCAGCGGCCGCGGCCGCGCAAGACGCACCTGTTTGCCGAGAATGCTTGCCGCCATTTCGCGCACACCAAGAAGCTGCGACGCGCCGCCAGTGATGACCACACGCTTGCCAGCAAGCCCAGCCGCGCCGCCCACTTCAATTTTGCTGCGAATCATTTCAAAAATTTCTTCGATGCGCGGGCGAATCACCCCCACCAGCACCCCGCGTGGCAACGAATTGATTTCGCCGTCATCTTCCTCGCCCAGCGGCGGCACTTCAATCATCACCTGATCATCGCTCGCAGAGGCAATCGCGCTGCCATGCAGCGTCTTTAAGCGCTCTGCATGCACCAGGCCGGTGGAAAGTCCGCGCGCAATATCGTTGGTGACATGCATGCCGCCAATCGGGATTGCATCCGTGTAGATATTTTTGCCGCCGGAGAAAATGGAAAAGCTGGTGACCCCGCCGCCCATATCAATCAGTGTCACACCCAGCTGTTTTTCATCCTCTTCAAGGCACGACAGCGCCGAGGCATAAGGCGAGGTGATATACTCATCCACATCCAGATGGCAACGGCCAACACAATGTGCAAGGTTGCGCGTGACACTCGGCAGGCCAGTGATGATGTGCAGATCCGCGCCCAGCTTGCGCCCATACATCTTACGCGGATCATTGATACCGCGGGCGCCATCCAGATAATACGACACCGGAATGGAATGAATGATGTCCGACTCACTATGGGCAATGGATGAACGCCCCTGCTCGATGATGTCCATGATATCACGATCCGTCACCTCTTCGCCAAGCATGGCCATTTCCACGCTGACATTGCGCGAGGTGATATTGCCGCCCGACAGCGACACCGTGACATGCTCCACCGTCTCGCCAGCCATCTGCTCCGCCGCGTGCACAGCAGCAGCGATCGATGTTTCGGCCTCAGCAAAATCAGTGATCACCCCTGAACGGATGCCTTTGGAAAGCTGGTGGCCAATGCCCACCACGCGAATTTCCCCGGCTGAATCAATATGTGCAATCAGGCAGGCGATTTTCGACGTGCCGACATCCAGCACCGCGAGGCTGCCCACACCACTTTTGCGAAGTGTTTTTTTGTCTTTCATGCTCCCTCTTTTCCTCCCCTGTCAGGGGGAGGATCAAGGAGAGGGTCTGGTTGATTGACCCCCACCCAATCCCTCCTCCGTGCAGGGGGGAGGGTGTAATATCTAGGTTTCTTTCGCGCCCGCCGCATCCACCGCAGGCACCTCATCCGGAGACAATTTAATAAACAACCTGCCCGACACACGCAAGTCAATTACTTGCACTTGACGGCTGAGCAGTTGCTGCTGCTTCTCCAGCTCCGCCAGCTGATTCCACGCCGCCAGCGCCCCCTGCTCCGGCAGGCGAACCTCTTTGCCATCTTTCAGACGCATGTTCCAGCGCCGCTCGCCCACACGCACCATCGCTATCACATGCTCCGCCAGCTGTGGCTGCGCTGCCATCAGCGCAAGCGCCTCTGCCACATGCTTTGGCGCATCCGGCCCGACCATCAGCGGCAAATGAGGATAGGACGCCGCCGCCACACCATCCATCACCACCCCATTATCATCCACCAGCACCTGCTTGCCCTGATGCTGCCACAGCGCCACCGGCTCCCGCTCGATGATGCGCACATGAAGCGTGGAAGGAAGCGTTCGCTCCACCGCCGCCTGCTTCACGCTGGGAATCGCCTCCAGCTGACGGCGCATTTCATCCAGCGAGGCACCCAGAATCGGCGAGCCTTCACGCACGCCAATCGCTTTCATAATTTCATCCATAGAGGTGCGGCTGCGACCTTCGAGATAGAGCCTGTCCAGCTGAAATCCTGCCTTGGCGCTGACATGGTAGGCGCCATCGCTGGCGGCTTGCAGCGTGCGGCTAATCACTTCATATTTCCAGATCCAGAAACCGCCAAAAAGCCCGATAGCGCACGCCGCTACCGCACCCGCCGCCTGCAACCGCTTTTTGATTTCTTTGCGGCGCAATGCCTGCGCCTTCTCGCGCATGATGCGCTGCGACTGCTTCTGGCGTGGTGTCAGTGTTTCGTTTTTGCGTGCCATGATATCAAGCCGACGCTACTTCCCCAGTCTTGCATCCTCTACCAACAATCTTACCAATTCGTTAAAAGAAATGCCCGCATGCGCGGCAATTTCCGGCGAGAGCGACAGCGCCGTCATGCCCGGCTGCGTGTTCACCTCAAGCAGGTAAAACTCTTTGTCGTCAAAGCGGAAATCCGCGCGCGTGAGGCCGCGGCAGCCCAGCGCCAGATGCGCGCGCAGCGCGAGGAGCATCACCTCGTCATAGCGTTCCTTGGCAAGCGGCGCCGGGCAGAGATGCTCGGTTTTGCCGTCCGTATATTTATTCTCATAGTCATAAAAACCGCTTTTGGGACGAATCTCGGTGACCCCCAGCGGCTTGTTGTTTAAGACCGCCACCGTGATTTCCCGGCCGGGAATATATTCTTCAATGAGCCACTCCTCGGCACTTTCCTGAACCACCTGTGCGAGCGTGCGCGCATCGTCCGGCAGCATGATATGAACCCCCACGCTGGAACCCTCGCAGGCAGGCTTGGCGACATAAGGGCGTGTCATAGGGTCACCCCCCAGCATCGCGCTTCGCGCTATCACCTTGCCCTTCGGGCAGCGCAGCCCCGCGGCTTCAAAAATCATTTTAGCCATGGGCTTGTCCATCGCCACGCTGGAGGCAAGCACGCCCGAATGGGTGTAGGGGATTTGCAGCATTTCCAGCACCCCCTGCATGCCGCCATCTTCACCAAACGTGCCATGCAGCGCATTAAACGCCACATCCGGCTTCAGGCGCACCAGCACCTCAGCCACATCACGGCCAACATCAATCTCGCTCACCTTATAGCCCAGCTCACGCAGCGCCTTTGCACACGCCGCGCCAGACTTCAGCGACACTTCGCGCTCCGCCGACCACCCACCCATCAAAACCGCAATATGTTTCATGGCGCTTTGGCCTCGTTCATATTCATCCAGCACAACCCCAGACCTTGAATCTGCTGATCGTGGCACATCGGCAGGTGATAGACATAAAAAATAAACACGCCGAGATAGATGAAAAACGTCATGAACAGGTAATCCGCCGAAGACATGCCCTCGGACTCCTCATACGCCCAGTGCAAGAGAACATGCAGCACAAACGCCACGCTGATATAAATAAAAATCGTATAGTTGACGACCATGCTCATGGCTTACCTACCCTTCTGATTTCCCATTCCAGCGTGATGCCGGTGGTCTCGCGCACGCGGCGAATCACCTCATCGCCAAGCTGCTCGAGATCGGCCGCAGTGGCGCTGCCGTTATTGATCAGGAAGTTGCAGTGCTTGTCCGACACCTGCGCACCGCCGATGGCAAGCCCGCGGCAACCAGCGCGATCAATCAGCTCCCAGGCCTTGTGACCCGGCGGGTTTTTAAACGTGCTGCCGCCAGTGCGCGAGCGAATGGGCTGGGTGCTTTCACGCGCTGACTGAATTTCCTGCATGCGCGCCGCAATGACTTTTTGATCGCCTGGTTCGCCGCGAAGCACGCAGCCCACAACGATAGCGCCTTCCGGTAAATTGCTTTTTCGATAAGAAAAACCAAGCTCGCTGGCACTGATCTCGCGAATTTCACCACTGCGAAGTACGACGCACGCACGCACGAGAATATCCTTCATCTCTGCGCCATAAGCGCCAGCATTCATCGCCACCGCGCCGCCAATCGTGCCCGGAACACCGCACAGAAATTCCATTTTAGCAATGGAATGTTCGCAGGCAAACTGCGCCACATGCACATCAAGGCAAGCGGCTCCCACTTCGATGGCTAGATGGCTGGATGATTCAACAATACGCTGCTGAGTAAACCCCCGCCCCAGCTTGATGACAACCCCATCGATGCCACCATCGCGGACGATGATATTGGAGCCCACACCGAGCACACAAACCGGCACATGCGACGGCAACTCGCGGAAAAAATCAGCAAGATCTTCGGCGCTCTCAGGCTTAAAGAGCCACTGGGCAACCCCACCGACACGAAACCAGTTGGTTTTGGAAAGATCAGCATCTGGCCTGATGCGATCCGCAAAGCTGGGCGATGGTTTCCATGGTTCACGCGGCGGCGATGATGTCATGGCTAGCTTCATGGCCGAATCTTTTTATTTGCCGAAGCGCGAAGGCCACCACCCAGAGACTCCATTTCGCCAGGAAGCGCATACGCCCATTTCGTAATCGACCCGGCGCCAAGGCACACCACCATATCGCCCGCCTGTGCCACATCGCACACCAGCGCCGCCAGCGCCTCAGGCGAGGCAAGCTTATGTACCTGCTTGTGCCCGGCGCGCTGGAGGCCTTCCACCAGCCTGTCCGCATTCACGCCATCAATCGGCTCTTCTCCGGCGCTATACACATCCGCCACGATGACGCTATCGGCATCGTTAAAGCAGGTGCAGAAATCATCCCACAGATCGCGAAGTCGCGTGTAGCGATGCGGCTGCACGACCGCCACCACACGGCCACCGCCCGATGACTGTGCCGCACGCGCTGCTTTCAGTGTTGCTGCAATTTCTACTGGATGATGGCCGTAATCATCGATGATGGTGATGCCACGCGCCTCGCCGGTTTTGGTGAAGCGCCGCTTCACCCCGCCAAATGATTTCAGCGCCGAAACAATCATACTATCTTCAAACTTCAGTTCGCGCGCAATCGCAATCACCGCGAGGCTGTTTCGCACATTATGCTCGCCATGCATGGAAAGCAGCACATCACTGATCACGCGGCCATCCATCACCACATCAAAACACTCACCGCTGGCAGTGGAGCGAATGCGCTGTGCGCGCACATCCGCCTGTGGATTGGTGCCATAGGTGATGATGCGCCGGTCAGGCACGCGCGCCGCTAAGGCCTGCACCTCTGGATGATCGGTGCACAGCACCGCAAAACCATAAAATGGCAGGTTGGTCAGGAAGGTTTGAAACGCAGCTTTCGCGGCATCAAACGAGCCGTAATGATCGAGATGCTCAGGGTCAATATTCGTAATGATGCCGATGGTGGCGGGAAGCTTGGTGAAGCTGCCGTCCGATTCGTCGGCCTCCACGACCATCCACTCCCCTTTGCCAAGATAGGCATTGGTGCCGCGCGCATTCAAAATGCCGCCATTGATGACGGTGGGCGCAAGCCCCCCCGCCTCCAGCATGGCCGCCGCCAGCGCGGTGGTGGTGGTTTTGCCATGGGTGCCGGCCACCGCAATGGAGAGTTTCAGACGCATCAGCTCCGCCAGCATTTCTGCACGCCGCACGATGGGAAGACGCGCCGCGCGCGCCGCCTGCAACTCGGGGTTATCCGCCTTGATGGCCGACGAAATAACCACCACCGACGCCTGCTTCACATGCTCGCCCGCATGCCCCACAAACACAGCCACACCCGCCTTGATAAGACGCTGGGTGTTGTAACTTTCTGATGCATCCGACCCTTGCACTTTGTAGCCAAGATTATGCAGCACCTCGGCGATGCCGCTCATGCCGATGCCGCCAATGCCGATGAAATGAATGATACCCACCGAAAGCGGCAGCTTATGGCCTATTGGTAGCGCCTGTATCATGCAGCCTCCATGACGGTTAGTGGTTGGCGGTTGGCGGTGGACGAAGAAAAAGATGCATTATTTTTGTCCACTGTCCACTGTCCACCGCCCACTCTTTCTATGACCAGATCCGCCAGCTTCTGCGCAGCATCCGGATGGCCTATCGTTTTAGCATTGGCTGCCGCCTTGGCCAGCGTATCGGGCGCTGTCAGAAACGCTTCAAGCCGCGCTGAAAGCGCCTGCGGCGTGAAACCATCCTGCGCCATGACCCAGCCACCACCGACATCTTCCAATGCGTTCGCGTTGTAGTATTGATGATTATCCATCGAGCTGGGCAGCGGCACTAATATCGCCGGGCGGCCAGCCACCGCCAGCTCTGACACCGTCGATGCGCCTGCGCGAGCCACCACCAGATGGCTGCCGGCAAGGCGCGCCGGCACATCCACAAAGAATGTCGATAAATCGGCATTCACGCCCATTTCGCTATACGCATCACGGGTGCGGGTGAGCTCGCCATCGCCGCGGCATTGCTGATCGATGCGCACGCGGGAGCGCAAATTCGCCGGCAGCAACGCCACTGCCTGCGGCACCACCTCAGAAAATACCGATGCGCCCTGCGAGCCGCCGGTCACCAGCAGGTGCATCTTGCCATCCTGTGCCAGCGTTGGATAAGGGACATCTTTCAAGGCACGCACCGAACCGCGCACGGGATTACCGGTCATCACCACCTTGGCGCTGTCACGGCTGCTGATCATCTGTGTCATCGGAAAAGAGGTGGCAATCACATCCACACGCCGCGCAAGCATGCGGTTAGCGCGCCCGAGCACCGAATTCTGCTCGTGAATAAAGGTGGGCACACACCCGCTTGCCGCAAACACCGTGGGAAAAGAAGGATAGCCACCAAAACCAACCACCGCCTGCGGACGAAGCTCACGCAATATGCTGCGTGCCTGCACCACCCCCACCATCAGCCCGAGCGCTCCCAGAAGTTTCTGATGCCAGCGCCCACCAGACGGCGAGCCAGCATGAATGGTGCGTATTTCTGTTTGCGAGAAAATGCCAGTTTTGAAATGAGCAAAACGCTTATCCGTGACCAGCACCACGCGCTTGCCGCGCGCTATCAGCACCTCAGCGAGTGCCTCTGCCGGAAAAATATGGCCGCCTGTGCCGCCAGCTGCCAGAATAATCGGTGTGTCATGTTCCATGGGGGGATATTAGTCCAGCCCCTTCGATCTTCAAGCAGAATTGCCGCATGCGATGAACTCCTTTTCCCCGCTCGGAAGAGGGAATTATTGAGAGCTACCGTATTTCTTGCGTGTCAGCGCCAGCATCATGCCTACCGCAATCGCAATCGCCACAACCGAGGAGCCACCATAGCTTACGAAAGGAAGCGTCATGCCCTTGGCCGGAAATAAATTCACTGCCACGCCCATATTGATGATCGCCTGAATGCCAAACTGCGACAAAATACCCGCCACCGCCAGCAGAATAAACAAATCGTTCTGTCGCCACACACGCGATAGCCCACGCAGCACAATAAACGCATATAGCCCCAGAATCAGCAGGCACAGCACCACGCCAAACTCCTCGCCCGCCACCGCGAAAATAAAATCCGTGTGCGAATCCGGCAATGTGTGCTTTACCTCGCCCTCACCGGGGCCACGACCAAAAATGCCGCCACTCTTAAACGCCTCGAGCGAGCGGCTGATCTGATAATTATCGCCCGATGATGGATCCAGAAATCCATCGATGCGCCTGGCCACATGCGGCAGAAACATATAGGCCATCACCGCGCCCACCACCGCCGCCACGCCAATCAGCACTACCCACACCATCGGTAGCCCCGCTAGAAACAGCTGAATACCCCACACCGCCGTCACGGTGAGTGTCATACCAAAATCCGGCTGAACGATGAGCAGCAGCACCACCAGCAGGTATAAGCCGATCGCCAGTGTGTAGCCGGGAAAATCCACACGCTTCTGGTTTTCCGCGCAAACCCACGCCATCACCACCGCAAAGCAGGGCTTCATGAACTCAGACGGCTGCAGCGAAAAACCACCAATCGCAATCCAGCGATGCGCTCCTTTGGTTTCCATGCCAATCAATGGCACCAGCACCATCAGCAGCATGCTGACCGAAAAACCAACCACCGCCAGCCTGCGAATCATCGGCGGAGAGAGCATCGAAATCACCACAATTACTACCCCGGCCAGAGCCAGAAACGCCAGCTGGCGCTGCACAAAATAAAAATCCGGCAGATCCAGCCGCTTGGCCACAGGCGGGCTGCCCGCCGCCACTAAAATCGCGCCAATTAAAACCAGCAAAACCAGCGCCGTGATGTTTAGGCGATCCACCGTCCACCACCAGCGCGCCAGCGCCGAATTACTGGTGCGATCCAGCCGCATTCAGCGCCTCCACGTAGCCACAGAACGCATCACCGCGCTGTTCAAAACTTTTCCACTGGTCAAACGAGGCGCAGGCCGGCGAAAGCAGCACCACCGCCTGCGGTTTCTTCTCGCGCCACGCCAATGCTGCTGCTTGTTTGGTGGCGGCCTCCAGCGTGACTGAATGCGTGTAGGGCACCTTGCCCTCCAGCGTGCGTGCGAATGCGTCGGCTGCCTCGCCAATCAGAAACGCATGGCGGATTTTTGGGAAATATTCCGTAAGCGAAACGATACCGCCCTCCTTAGGCTTACCCCCGAGAATCCAGTAAATGCTATCGTAAGGTGCTAGTGCGTTGGAGGTGGCGTCGGCATTGGTGGCTTTGCTGTCATTGATAAAACGAACGCCGCCAATCTCTGCCACCAGCTGCAGCCGGTGCCTTAGCCCGGGAAAGGTTTTCATCGCGGCAATAATCACATCCGGCGCCACACCCGAAGCCCGGCATGCCGCATAAGCCGCCGCGGCATTCTGCCAGTTGTGGCGGCCAGTGAGGGAAGTCACTGCGTGCAGAGTGCCGAGTGGCGAGTGGCGAGAAAAAGACGTATCAAAAAGTTCACCGTTAGCAACAAATACGCCTTCATTCAGAATTTGCTGGCTTGAAACCTTTATCAACTCGACATCACTTACCACTCGCCACTTGCCACCCGCCACTTTCCTCGTCCACTCATCATCCACCGCCAGCACCGCCACATCGCCCGGCTGCTGACGATCAAAAATGTGACACTTGGCAGCAACATAGCCCTCCATCGAGCCATGGCGATCGAGATGATCCGGCGTGATATTCAGAAACACCGCTACATGAAAGCGCGTGCTGTGCACCAGATCAAGCTGGTAGCTCGAAGTTTCGAGCACATAGATGCCATCATCCGCAAGTGGCTCCAGCGTGAGCGCCGCCGTGCCGATATTGCCGCCCACCTGCACCTTGCGCCCCGCTTCCTTCAGAATATGGCCGATGAGCGCGGTGGTGGTCGATTTGCCGTTGGTGCCGGTAATCGCAATGTAGCGCGCCGCTGGCTGGGCGCGCTGCAGCAGCTCGATATCCCCAATCACCGGTACATGATGCTCTCTCGCCAGCACCACCACCGGATGCGGCGCCGGATGCGTAAGCGGTACGCCGGGCGCAAGCACCAGCGCCTTTAACTTGTCCCACGGCCACTCGCTGAAAGGCATCAGCTTTATTTCAGGTTGCTGATTTGCAGTGCCTGATGGCTGTTTATCATCCCACGCAAAGACCTGAGCGCCGCCCGCCGCGAGCGAGGCGACGGTCGCGCTGCCTGCCTTGCCAAGACCAAACACACCCACAGCCTGGCCGCGATATTCAGAAACAACAATCATCGCAGCTTCAGGGTGGAAAGCCCAATCATCGCGAAGATGCAGGCGATGATCCAGAAACGAATGACAATCGTAGGCTCTGCCCAGCCCATTTTCTCGAAATGATGATGAATCGGCGCCATTTTAAACACGCGCTTTCCTGTCATTTTGAACGAGGCCACCTGAATCATCACCGAAAGTGCCTCAATTACAAACAGGCCGCCGATAATCGCCAGCACAAATTCATGCTTGGTGATGACGCTGATAACCCCCAGCGAGCCGCCAAAAGCGAGGCTTCCGGTGTCGCCCATAAAGACCTGCGCCGGCGGTGCATTGAACCATAAAAAGCCAAGGCTCGCACCCACCAGCGCCGCGCAGAACACCGCAAGCTCGCCGCTGCCCGGCACAAAATGCAGCTGCAGGTAATTAGCGAAAATAGCATTGCCCACGAGATAGGTGATGAGCGCAAAACAGCCGGCCACAATCATAATCGGCACGATGGCAAGGCCGTCCAGCCCGTCCGTGAGGTTCACCGCGTTCGATGCCCCCACCATCACCACCGCAGCAAACACAAGGTAGAATACCCCAACATCAATCAGGATATGTTTGAAAAACGGCACCGCAATCTGCCCCGCCAGAGCGCTGGGCGCTACCGCGTTAATCGCCACCACGGCAAGTGTCGCCACCACAAACTGCCACAGCAGTTTTTTGCGGCTGGAAAGACCTTTACTGTTGCGCTTGGTGAGCTTCAAATAGTCGTCCGCAAAACCGACCGCGCCAAAACCGATCGTCACCAGCAGCACAATCCACACATAAGCATTGGTCAAATCCGCCCACAGCAGCGTGGACAAGCTCACCGCAAGCAGGATCATCGTGCCGCCCATGGTTGGGGTTCCTTTTTTGGTGAGCAGGTGAGACTGTGGGCCATCCTCGCGGATTGGCTGGCCTTCTGCCTGCTTTGATTTCAGCCAGCGGATGATTTTTGGGCCAAAATAAAAGCTGAGCAGCAATGCGGTCATCACCGCCGCGCCGCTCCTGAAGGTGAGGTATTGAAAGAGGTTAAACAGCGCGAATTCCTTCGCATAGGGCGTAAGGAGATTATACAGCATGAGAGCGGTCTCCGTGAGTGATAAAACATGCAGCTAAACGATACATACCGCTGCCGTGCGAGCCTTTGATGAGCACAATATCACCAGCCTCCAGACGCGCTGCAAGCAGCCCTTCCAGCTGCAGCGGATCCGCCACATGCTCGCCGCGCATGGCGGCCGGCAGGGCATCATGAAGGTATTTCATGCGCGCACCGCTGGTATGCACCTGCGAAAAGCCGTGTTTTTCGAGATCCTCTGCCAGCTGCTGGTGAAATGCGATTTCCTGCGAACCCAGCTCCAGCATATCGCCCAGCACCGCCACCTTGCGACCGCGCGTGCCCAGCGCTTCGCAGAGCTCGCTGGTTTTAGCAAACGCCGCCCGCATCGAGGCGGGGCTGGCATTGTAGCTGTCATCAATCAGCGTGGCTTCACCCCCGCGCGCCTTGATGACGCTGAGCCGGCCGCGACCCGCCGGCTCGCTGAAATCAGGCAGCGCCTTCGCCGCCGCCGCAGGATCAAGCCCGAGCGCTTTCACCACTGCCATGGTGGCCAGCGCCGTGCGCGCCCAATGGCGACCAATCGCCGCCAGCTGCGTGTGCAGCAGATCGCCGCTGGCGCTGATGTCGATATCGCAGCCACGCACCGTTGGCTGATAGGCAATCAGGCGCAGATCCGCCTCGTGCGAGTCACCAAACGTGAGCACCTGGCTGATACCCTGACGCGCCGCCGCCATTTTCAGACGATTTAAATAGCGGTTATCAGCATTCAAAATCGCTGTACCGCCTTCGCCGACCCCTTCAAAAATTTCTGCCTTGGCATCACAAATGCCATCGACCGATTCAAAAAACTCAAGATGCACCGCCTCCACGGTGGTAATCACCGCAACATGCGGGCGCACCATGCGCGTCAGATGCGCAATCTCTCCGGCGTGATTCATACCCATCTCAAACACCGCAAACGGAATATCCGACGGCAGGTTGGCAAGATTCAGCGGCGTGCCGATATGGTTGTTGTAGTTGCCGCTGGTGGCATAGGTCTCGCCATAGGCCGCAAGCGCCAGCCTGACCATGTCCTTGGTGCTGGTTTTACCGACACTGCCGGTAATGCCGACCACGCGACCATTAAAGCGCGCACGCGCAGCGCGGCCTAAATCTTCAAGGGCTTTGAGCGTGTCAGGAACCAGCAGCGTGCTGGCGCCCGCCTCCAGCGGCCGAGACACCACGGCAGCAACTGCGCCCTTTGCCAGCGCATCGCTGGCAAACTGGTGGCCGTCAAAACGCTCGCCTTTAATCGCCACAAATAAATCGCCCGGCCGGACACTGCGGCTATCGATGACCACGCGCGATGACTGCCAGCTGCGATTAGCAGTGCCGGAAGTGGCAAGCGCAGCAGTGCGATCGTTCCAGAGATCGCTCATTTCCCCCTCTGCCTTCCAGGGAGAGGGATGGGGCGAGGGTTCAATAAACAGGCGAACATATTTTTCCTCAATTTAAGCCCCTTCACCTTGCCCTTTCTCCTTGGGAGAGAGGGTATTTCCTTAGAGTTTCAATTCTCTTACACCAGCGCGCGCCACCTCAGCATCATCAAAAGGCAGCACCTTGCCGGCAATCGTTTGTGTTTTCTCGTGCCCCTTGCCGGCGATGACCAGAACATCGCCGGCGCGAAGCTCACCGAGCGCAACATAAATAGCTTCACGCCGATCCGCAACCTCTTTAGCACCGCTACTTGCCGCCATGATCTGGCTGCGGATCGTCGCCGGGTTTTCGCTTCTTGGGTTGTCGTCGGTGACAATCACGCGGTCGGCCAGCTCGGCCGCAATGCGCCCCATTTCCGGGCGCTTGCCCGCATCACGATCACCCCCGCAACCGAACACCACATGCAAAAGCCCCGGCGTGTGGGGACGCAGCGTGTGCAGGATATTGGCAAGCGCCATCGGTGTGTGCGCATAATCAATATACACCACCGCGCCGCAATCTAAATCCGCCACCTTTTCCAGCCGCCCCGGCACGCCGGCAAGCCTCGGAATCACGCTCACGGCGCGCTGAATATCGCCGCCGCTTCCCACCACCAGCCCGAGCGCGGCGAGAATATTCATCGTCTGGAATGCCCCCACCAGCGGCACCTCCACCGTGTAATGCTTGCCGAAAAGCTCAAGCTGCGCGCGCTGGCCATGCGGCAGCAGCTCAAGCGAATGAATGCGAAAATCACTGCCGCCGCGGCCGAAGCCGATGATACGGTGGCGCCGCGCCAAGCAGCGTGCGTGAAGCTCGCTGTAGCGCTTGTCATCCTGGTTGATGACCGCCGTTTTGCCCTCGCCCAGCAGCGTGTCAAACAGCCGCGCTTTGGCGAGAAAGTAATTATCTTCTGTCTTATGATAATCGAGATGATCGCGGCCAATATAAGTGAAAGCCGCCGCCTCAAGCCGCACGCCATCCAGACGCGACTGGTGAATGCCATGGCTGGAAGCTTCCATGCACACATAATCCGCAGGCAGGCTTGAGAGCTGCTGGTGCAGTGTCATGGGATCAGGCGTGGTGTGCGTGCCTTCTGAAAGCAGCCTGCCATCACCGCCGGTGATACCCAGCGTGCCAATCGCCGCCGAGCGTGCACCCATCAGATACCAGAACTGGCGATAAAAATCCGCAGTGGAAGTTTTGCCGTCCGTGCCGGTGACCGCCACCACATGCTCTGGCTGGCGCGGATAAAACGCCGCCGCCAGCTGGGCAAAAGCGCGCCGTGTATTCGCCGCAGGAATAACACGCGTATCTTCCGCCAGAACGCGTTTCTTATCTGCGATCACCGCAAGCGCGCCATTTTGTATCGCTTGCGAAATGAACTCATGGCCATCCACCTTCTCGCCCTCAAGCGCCACAAACACAAAACCCGGCCGCACCGCGCGTGAATCTGCCGTGATGCCGGTGATTTCTTGTTCCAACCCAATGCCCTCACCCGACGCTTCGCGCCACCCTCTCCCAGAGGGAGAGGGAAGTACGGAGAGTAAATCAATAAGTCGCGGCATGGATCACCGCCTTGGGGGCTGCTGGTTTTGTTTTTTCGTCGCGCTGCGTCCAATATTTCTCTGCATCATCCTGCGGCACATCATAGCGCGGCGAAATACCATAAAGCATGCCCATGCGCGAGATGACATTCCCTGCCACCGGCGCGGCAATCCAGCCGCCGGTGGCATAGCCATAGGTCGATTTATCGCCCTTCGGCTCGTCGATCATCACCAGTACCAGATATTTCGGCGCATCACTGGGAAATACAGCGATGAAGGAGGCAATCTTTGCATCTTCGTTGTAGGCACCGGAGGCATTGATTTTTTCCGCTGTGCCGGTTTTACCGCCCACACGATAGCCCGGAACATCGGCCTTGCTACCTGTACCATGATCCACCGCCAGTCGCATGAGCCTGCGAATATTCTGCGAGGTTTCCTCGCTGACAATACGTTCCTGATGGCTGGCGCCATTCTTATCATCGCGCAGCAGTGTTAGCCTTGGCAGTGTGCCATCCCCGACCAGAGCCGCTATCCCGCGCGCAAGATGCAGGGGTGTAACAGAAATGCCGTGGCCGTAAGAAATCGTGACTGTGCTGATGTCACGCCACTGCTCCGGCACTTGCGGCGAAGCTTTCTCCGGTAGCTCAATTTCTACCGGTTTCATCATGCCCAGCTTTTCCAAAAATTCTCTCTGGCGCTTGCCGCCCACTTCCAGCGCCATTTTGGCCGTGCCGATATTGGAAGAATAGGCAAAAATTTCCGGCACCGAAAGCCAGCGCTTTTTAGGATGCGTATCACTGATGGCAAAGGTGGCCACGCGGAAAGGATTGGTGGCATCATAACCACCACGCATATCCACCACCCCATATTCCAGACCCATGGCCATGGTAAAAGTTTTGAAGGTTGAACCCATTTCATACGTGCCGAGCGCAACGCGGTTAAATTTCTGCGTATCGCTTGCGCGTGACGGCTTGTGCGGATCGAAATCCGGCAGCGACACCATGGCCAGCAACTCACCAGTTTTTATTTCCATCACCACACCAATCGCGCCAATGGCATGAAAACGCTCGACATAGGCCTGCATTTCTTCGCGAACTATCGCCTGCACGCGCATATCCAGCGATAGCGCCAGCGGTTCTTCCGGCTGGCTGCTGCGCCTGAGCTGCTGGTCAAATTGCTTTTCAATGCCGGCAAGCCCCTTATTATCCACCCCGACATAGCCCACCGCATGCGATACAAGCTGGCCATACGGATAGACACGACGCTCCTCCGGCAGAAAATACAGGCCGGGTATGCCAAGCCGGTTGGTTGCCGCTTGCTCACGCGGCGTCAGGTTGCGCTTGAGCCACACGAATGATTTGTTGCTTTTCAGTCGGATCATCAGCAGGTTTTTATCCATCGCCAGCACCGGCGCAAGCTGGGCTGCCACCAGCTCGGGGCTACGAATTTCTTTCGGATTCGCAAAAACAGAAGCGGTGCGCAGGCTGGTTGCCAGCAATTCTCCACGCCGATCCACCACATCGCGGCGCTTGTGGTGCGCTGCTTCCTCCGATACCTGCACCTGCTCCACCGCATCATCATCTGCGTTGGAGATCGCATAGGTCTGAGCGCGCGCAGGCTGCAGCACCGCCACATCGAGCAGCCGACCACCAATCGCACTAAAACACAGCACAAATGTAAATCCGATCATCATCAGGCGAACACGACTTTGATCCATCAGCCGTGCGCTACTGCTCTCCTGAACAATCACCTTGCGTGATTTCACTGCCTATCCCCCACCACAGCCGAGGCCGGCACCACCGCCATCACCGCAGGTGCCGATGCCTCAAGGCGCGGCGGAAATGCAATCGCCTCCACATCCGCCACCTGCTGCACCATCATGTTCTGCGCCGCAAGATGCTTCTGCGCAAGCTTTTTGATCCGCTCGGGACGGCTGAGATAGGCCCACTCTGCCGCGACCACATCCAGCGTTTCATGCTCCTGCTCCAGCACCCTCGTAACACTCGCAATATCAGCACGAACACGCTGAACTTCATATTTAACCTGATAGAGACTCAGCGCAGCAACCATGATGACCAGCACCCACAGCGTTGTGGACAGGCGGGTCATAGAGCGCTCTCCTGCTGGCGCATGAGCAAACGCATGGTGGCAGAACGCGCGCGTGGATTATCGTTTATCTCAGCCTCGGAGGCGGTTTTTTTCTCCGGACGGGGCAGAAAAAAATGGGGAGCCTCGTTTGCCGCCGCGTGCATTGGCACATGGCGCGAGGGCTCCCCCAATCTACCGCAACGGGAGTGGTAGTGCCGTTTAACCAGACGATCTTCCAGTGAGTGGAATGTTACCACCACCAGCCGACCACCCGGCGACAGAAGTGAACCAGCGGCGACAAGGCCGCGCTCGATGGATTCAAACTCCTGATTGATATGAATGCGAAGCGCCTGAAAGCTGCGCGTCGCAGGATCCGACTTCGAATGTTTGCCGCCCAGCACGCCGCGCACAATCGCCGCCAGCTGCTGCGTGCGAAGAATCGGCGCTTTAGCCCGCTCCGCCACAATCGCGCGGGCAATCGCGCGCGCCGCTTTTTCTTCACCGTAATAATAGAGGATATCCGCAAGCTCAGACTCGCTGGCCTCATTGACCACATCGGCTGCAGACAACCCATCCTCGCCCATGCGCATATCCAGCGGGCCGTCTTTTTTAAACGAGAAACCACGCTCAGCTTGATCCAGCTGCATCGAGGACACACCGAGATCCAGCACCACCCCATCTGCACGACGCACCCCATGCATCGCCGCGAGCGAGCACATATCGGCAAAGTTCCCCAGAATCCACACAAAGCGCCCGGGAAATTCCTGCTCAAGCGTTTCCGCGAAACGCTTGGTGCTGGGGTCGCGATCAATGGCATAGACCTGACAATCCGCCGCCGCCAGAATCGCTCGCGAATAGCCGCCCGCACCAAACGTGCCATCGATATAGACTTCGTTATCCTGCGGCCTGAGCCACTCCAGCATTTCCGCAAGCATGACGGGATGGTGCGGGATCATAATCCCCCCCGGGAAACATAAGTTGCGAAGGTTGGGGAGGTTTCGTAGGTTGCGAAAGTTTCGGAAGTTGTGCAGGTCGCGCAGGTCAAGCATTCCAACCTACGAAACCTCCCCAACACACGAAACCTACTCAACCTAGTCACAATACATCCCCCTTGAGTGCGGCGCGCTTCTCGCGCACAATACTGCGCACGCGCTCAATGTAGCGCTCAAAGGCCTTCGGCGCCCACAGCTCGAAAGTTTCGCCTTTACCCACAATCGTCACCTGCTCGGAAAGCCCGGCAAACTCAATCAGCTGCGGCGGCAGGCTGACACGCCCTTCCGCATCCATCGCCAGCTGCACCGAATCACCAAAGAGCATGGCCGAAAAAGCATCACGCTCCGGCGAATAGGGCTCGAATTTTTCCACACGCTGATTGAATTTCATGATGCGCTGCATGCCACAGGCCTCCACGCACTCATTGATAGGCGATGGATAGGCGATCACTGCCGGAGATTCCTGCGCCGTCAGCACGGCGCGGAACTGAGCAGGAATGGATACCCTGCCCTTCTTATCGATCCGGTTGTGATAAGTGGATAAAAATAACATCCCCGCCCTGCGCTTTTTTTATTTTTTAATTGTCCCTTTGCCATCGCCGCCCAAGAAAGCCATTTGGATAGCAGGCGTTCTTTGATGGGACGACATGGGTATAGATGGGAAAATATTGGTATTAGATGGGAGTGTCAAGCAGCTATTTTAGCGGAAATATTATCCACAGCCCTATCAACAGCATGAAAATCATAGGAAAAATAACAAAAATCCACAGCCAGTCTGCGTTTCGCAATTATCTGGCGCTGTGAGTTAACGGCAACAGAAATAATTAACCTACGATTTATGCACAGCGCCGCCGGTAATTCATAGGCGCATAAAAAAAAGCCGGCACATGGCCGGCTTTTTTTAAATCGACTTGATCCCCGCGGATTTTACCCCGGCGAAGGCCGGGGCGGGGATTTATCTTACCGTGAGTAGAATTCGATCACGAAGTTTGGCTGCATCTGCACCGGATAAGGCACTTCAGCAAGCTTCGGAACGCGCACGAACTTGGCTTTCATTTCCGCTTGATCGAACTCGATATATTCAGGCACCGAATGCTGCGGGTTCTGGATCATCTCCAGCACCGTCGCCATCTGCTTGGATTTCTCTTTCAGCTCAATCACATCGCCTTCCTGCACGTTGTAGGATGCGATATTCACGCGCTTGCCATTAACCTTCACATGGCCGTGGTTCACAAACTGACGCGCTGCAAACACCGTTGCCACCACGCCCATGCGATAGACGACCGTATCCAGACGGCTTTCGAGAAGGCCGATGAGGTTTTCGCCAGTATCACCACGGCGGCGCGAGGCCTCGGCATAAATTTTGCGGAACTGACGCTCAGTGATGTTGCCATAATAGCCGCGCAGTTTCTGCTTTTCGCGCAGCTGCGTGCCATAGTCGGAAGTTTTTTTGCGCTTGGCTACACCATGCTGACCCGGCGCATAAGCGCGCTTGTTCACAGGATCTTTGGCATTGCCCCACAGGCTTGCACCTAAGCGACGGCTGATTTTGTACTTGGCATTAATACGTTTACTCACGATGTCATTCCTTCTGTTGTCCCACCCAATTTTGGCAGCCAGCCTGATGTATCTGGATAACGGCGCTGTACGCCGAGATGACGGTTAAACACTAACGGACTGCGGAATATAATGATAAATTACGCGCTGTCAATGGGGATTACATGCCCAGCTGCTGGCCACCCGCGCGGCTGGCCTGAACACGGGCTGCGTGCTCGCCTGGCTGGGGCTGCATGCCCATCATGGTCTGGGGCACATCCATCGCCAGCGGCGGAGGAAGATCATTCAGCGCCGCCGCGGTCATGGCTTCGGATGAAGATTGCTGTTTCTTTCCGCCGCGAATCGCCAGATAAATACCACCAGCCGCAGCGGCGGCGATACCAATGCCAACCGCACCTTTAAGCGCCGCGCCCGGGCGCGTTACCATGCCTCTTAAAAACCCGGCAATGCCACCGCCAACAGCGGCAGCGCCACCTGCGGCTGCCCCTATGCCAGCGCCTGTTGCGGCAGCGGCGCCATCAACCACCGCACCACCAACACTATTTACTGTGTTGGCAACGCTGGAGCCGCCTGCCGCACCACGCCCCATCCATGATTTAAATGTATCTGCGATACCCATAGATTGATCCTCACGCTACCTGAGGCTGCGCACCAGCTGCTTGCTGCGCCGCGCGCTTATCCACAACATTGGCCGTATGGCTGCCCAGCACCGGCTTCTGGCCGGCGGCCTGCGCCATCTGCGAACGAATCATCATTTCCTGATGTTTTTGCAGTTCAGCAATTACGCTTTGCTGCCCAGCCTGCGCGCCCATGGCAAACGCCTGCTGCGCAATCGCCTGCTCGCGCGCCGCGAGCGATTCACGAACCGTGCTTTCACGATTTTCAAAAGCAGCCTTCTCATTTTTAACGCGGCCATAACCACCAAACAAACCGGCCACTGCGCCAACCGCCGTTGCAACAGGACCACCAATCAATGCCGATGCTGCAGCGCCTGCCACACCAAACCCAATGACACCAGCAAGTCCAGCACCTAAAATAGCGGCACCGCCCCCAACCAGCACAGCGCCAATAGCTGCCGCTGCGAGCAGACCCTTGACACCGCCTTTGACAGTATCATACGCCACTGTTGCCGTACCGCTGACTACGCCATGATCTACGCTTTTTACCATATCATCCAACCTTTGTTTTAACTTGACCTTATGATTCCATATCGAGTGTCGTTTCTACAGTGAAACTTTTGTGACACCCCACTTTAAACATGACGAGTTTGTGACTGCGCCTGCGCCATACCAATCGCCTGCGGGCTGATACCGCCCATCTGCTGCCCCATCTGCATCGCAAACATCGCCTCCGATTTAGCACGCTGGACATTGCGCGAATACGCCATCACACGCTGCTCTTCCGCCGCATCCGCCGCCTAGTCCATGCCGGAGACGCCCTTGCCAAACCCTACAATCCCTCCAAGAATCGCGCCAACCTGCGCGCCGCCAATCGCCGCGCTGATCACGCCCGACGTGCCCACTAGCCCGCCAATAATCGGAATCGCCGCCACAGCGCCCGGCAGAATCGCCGCAGCGACCGCCACCACTGCCGCCGTCCACAGCGCGGATTTGATGGTTTTTTTCACCACATGCTTGCCCATCTCCAGCGGACGGCTGTAGTTTTTCAGCGCCGGGTGATTATTCTCACTGCCGCCTAAACCAAGCGTTTCCTTGATGGTATCGAACATTGACATGGCCTTAAACCTCTCTTTACCCTTGCAGTATCCCACAAGAGGCGTCCAGAAATCAAATGAAGCTTTTATGACGAACACCCACCCCGGGCAAGCCCATCGTCACAAAAGCGTCATTATTAATTTATTGATTAATAATCAAGCGCTTGCGCCAGGAAGCGAGCGCCCCGGAAGGCCGGCGCCTCGATCAATCGGTGTCATTTCATACGCAATCTGTCTGCCTGCAAAGACCGCAGGCGAGAAATGATCCGCTGGACTAAGGCTTTCCACAGCCGTCGATATGCCACCCTTAAGCATGGCTGCGCCTTCTTTTTTTGCCACATCACTGAGCGCTGCAAGCCCGCTGAATGTTGCGGCGGGAATAAATGCAGCAAAAGCTGCCGCTTTTCCCAATCCTTCCGCAACTGCCTGCTGAATCTGCTGTCCCTCGATCCCCGCAATTTCTTTTTTTGCATCAGCAATCGAGCCACCCGATGAAATGGCGCTATCCAGAACTTCCTGCGCCTTTCTCTTGAGGTCAGGATCGCTGATAGCATCAATCTGTTTTTGTGCTTCAGCTATTCTTGCGAGCCTAATCTGATAGGCCTCAGCCGATGTTTTTTCTGTGGTTTCATCTCGATGATTCGTCGCTTCCGGCAAAGTTACAGGCAGGTCTTTCTTGCCATCGCTTTGTGCTGTAATGGCGAGATAGGCAAGCTTCGCGCTGTCTTGCTCCTGTATTTCCATCAGCACATTAAACCATGGTTCGCAGAATTGTGCCAAATGAATCTTTTGTGACAATTAAGCTTTCCCATCGAAAAAACTGTCGTTATAGAGGATGGTTATGAGCGATACTATGACCGCCTCCGATGTGCTGACTGCGACCGTATCCGCCGACTGGGCTGGCACCAGGCTGGATAAATTTCTAGCGGGTGCGCTGGCAGATCTCTCCCGCGCGCGCCTGCAAACGCTTATCGAACAAGGGCATGTGACCTGCTGGGGCAAAACTGCCGGGGATGCTTCGGCCAAGGTGAAGGAAGGCGAAACTTACTGCGTCTCCATTCCCGAAGCCACACCCACCCACATGCAGGCGCAGGCGATGGCGCTGGATATTATCTATGAAGATAGCGACCTGCTGGTGATCAACAAACCAGCCGGCCTCACCGTTCACCCCGGCGCCGGCAATCCGGACATGACGCTGGCCAACGCCCTGCTTGCCCATTGCGGCGAATCACTTTCCGGCATCGGCGGTGTGGCGCGGCCGGGCATTGTCCACCGGATTGATAAAGATACCAGCGGCCTACTGGTTGCTGCCAAAAACGATGCCGCGCACCTTGCCCTTTCCGCGCAGCTGGCGGATCGCAGCCTGAAACGCACCTACCTCGCGCTGGTCTGGGGCGAGCCGAAACCACCGAGCGGCACCATCACCGGAAATATCGACCGCTCCTTTTCCAACCGCCAGAAAATGGCGGTGGTTAAAAAAGGCGGCAGGCCGGCAGTGACGCATTACACGACGCTCACCAGCCTTCCATCGCCAGTCGTCAGCTTGGTGGAATGTAATCTGGAAACTGGCCGCACACACCAGATCCGCGTGCATTTCGCCCATATCGGCCATCCGCTGGTGGGGGATCCGCTTTATGGTGCGCCCGCCGCCAGCAAACTGAACTCCAAAGCCGGCAAAGAGCTGCCCGACACAGCCAAAGAAGCGCTGCTCGGCTTTGAACGGCAGGCGCTGCATGCACGAAAAATCGGCTTCATCCACCCCACGACCGGTGTGGCCATGCAGTTTGAATGTGAATTACCTGAAGATATGAAACACTTAATTGCCGCACTGAGTTGAGCCTCGCATGTCCACTCCCGTTGTTACTGATGACGCAAGCGCATCCTTAAAAAAAACCGGTCTCGTTCTGGGCCCACTGCTCTTTTTCATGACCTTTGTTGTTGGTGCGCCGGAGGGTATGTCGCCTGAGGCGTGGCGGGCGTGCGGCGTTGGGCTGTGGATGGCCACATGGTGGGTGACCGAGGCGATGCCGCTGCCGGTTTCCTCGCTGCTGCCGATTGTACTTTTGCCGCTGCTTGGTCTGATGCCGCTGAAGGAAGTTGTCGCCCCGTTTTCCAGCCCGATCATTTTCCTGTTCCTTGGCGGTTTTGTGATTTCGCTGGCCATGGAAAAATACGACCTGCATCTGCGCATCGGCCTCAATATTCTGAAAGCCGTTGGCTTTGGCGGCAAAACCGTGCTCGCCGGCATGATGCTCGCCACCGCCTTCATGGGCATGTGGATCAGCAACACCGCCACCACCATCATGATGATGCCGATGGCCATCTCCATGGCGCTGCTGCTTTCCAAGGGTAAAGATGGCGAAGAAATCCCCCTCGGCCGCAACTATTTTGCCAAGGCGATGATCCTCGGCGTGGCGTACGGCGCGGTGTTTGGCGGGCTTGGCACGTTTGTCGGTGCGCCGGTCAATGCCATTTTGCAAGGCCACATGAACAAACAGTATGGCTATGATATATCACTGGCGGACTGGATGGCGTTTGGCGTGCCGATCGCCCTCATCCTGCTCGGTATGACATGGCTGCTGCTCTGCCAGACGTTGATGAAAAAAGCCTATGTCGTGAGCAATGTGCAGGAGATGGTGGGCAACTCGCTTTCGAAACTTGGCCGCATCACGCGTGAGGAAAAAATTGTGCTCAGCGTGTTCCTTCTCACCGCTGGCCTCTGGGTGTTTTCCTCGCAGCTGGAAGCACTGATTGGCCGCCAGCTGGACGATGCGATGATTGCCATTTTTGGCGCGCTTCTGCTCTTTGTCATTCCCACCCGCAGGAATTTTGAAACCTTCCCGCTCGAATGGAAAGATATGCAGAAGCTGCCATGGGGCATGCTGATTTTCTTCGGCGGCGCACTCTCGATTGCCGATGCGCTAACCGACCTCGGCGTCACACGCTGGCTATCAAACGAACTCACCACCATGCAGGGCATGAGCCTGATTATGGTCGTGCTCATTATCACCATCATCATCATCGGTGTATCGGAAATGATGAGCAATATCGCGACCATCACTGCCTTCCTGCCGATTATTTCGGCGCTGTCCGCTGCGCTGGAAGTAAACCCACTGCTCATCGCCGTCCCCGCCACGCTCGCTGCGTCCTGCGCTTTCATGCTGCCCGGGGCTTCTGCGCCGAATGCCATTGCCTTTGGCACCGGCCACTTAACCGTGAAAGATATGGTGAAAAACGGCTTCTGGCTGGATATTTTCTCCATCGCCGTCATCCTCATTTCCACCTTCACCTTAGTGGCCTGGGCGCTGGGCATTGACGTGAATGTCCGCCCCGAATGGGCGAGCGGGAAGTAGCGATGCGGTTTGAGTGGGATGAAGAAAAAAATCGCTTAAATATCGGCAAGCACGGCGTTTCCTTCTTTCAAGCCCAGCACGCTTTCGGCGACCCCTATAGGCTTTTTGCACCAGATTACAAGCATAGCAATGGCGAGAAACGTTTTTATTGTTTTGGCAGGGTGGATGGTGGTATCATGACCGTTAGATTTACCATGCGTGGAGCAGCTATTCGTATTATTGGTGCGGGCTATTGGAGAGAAGGCAGAGCAGTTTATGAAAAAGAAAATAAAATACACAAATGAGCCACTGGGTGAGATTACGATTATCAAGGATTTCTTACCCAAACCAAAAGATCTGATATTTCGCGAAGAAATGATCGAAGTAAAAATACCGCTTTCGCGCCGCAGCCTTGAATTCTTCACGA
Source organism: Alphaproteobacteria bacterium (assembly GCA_033763775.1). GTDB lineage: Bacteria > Pseudomonadota > Alphaproteobacteria > Rickettsiales > SXRF01 > JAJTHB01. The sequence goes on from JANRJW010000012.1 coordinate 148,491, forward strand.
AGCAGGGCAAGAAGCACCATATCGCCCCCGAACGCATGATCAGCGCCCTCGCTGAAAGCTACACAGAAAAATACGAATAAAGATTGCCATTCCTTAATTTTTCTTTGCTTTACACCCCCCTGTGTTAAGGTTTGCGCTTATTAGTTAATGGGGGATGCGATGACTGTGGATTTTGAGAATTTCAGGCTCGGCAAAATGAAAAATGTCGAATTAGACGTTCATGTATTTCCGGGCTTCGCGGATGCAGCAAATTCCCAAAACGATGAGAGCTGCGTTTGGATAAATGCGCGTGCTACAGAATTAGCCAGCGATGATTTAGAAGAGGGAGCGATAGCAAGAACATTTCCTGAAAGATTAGCAAAGGCTGCCAAGGATTTTGAGATTGCCCTACAGATTTTGGATGGTGTTGGACTTAAATTAAAAGCCAAGGGCTACGCAGTAAAGATGGCAAATCATGAAAAGCCTAAGCTAGGCATAAAGGGGGATGGAGAGCTAGAATTATGCCTGACAATTGAGACCGGCAAATCTGAAGAAAAGACAAAAACTAAAGGCCTCGAACAAGCCATCAAAGATGCTTATGCCGAAGTCCTGCGCGAAAACAAAGCGCTTGCCGCTTACATGAGCAAAGGCCAGGGCGCGGGGCGCGGGGCGTAAGTTTTTTGTCATTCCCGCTTAAGCGGGAATTCATCGTCGTTCGATAAGTTCGCGTCATGGCCTGAATCGCTCTTGTCCCCCGAAGCTCCTGAGCGCAGGGGGATGCGATTCTAAGGCCATCCAGTTTCTTAAGGCTGGATCACCCTAGGATTTGCATGCAAATCCGGGTGATGACGAGAATGGGTCGGCCGCTGATCAAAAATGACAACAACAGATGACATCCACTTCATAATTTGCTATTTCCCTCCATCATCTGTCATCCATCATCCGTCATCCGCTATGCAACCCACCGTCGGCTCTTTTTTGTTTGATTATCTCTATAACCAAGGCGTGCATCATGCGTTTGGCATCCCGGGGGATTTTGCGCTGCCAACTTTTCGCTGGCTGCAGAACTCAAAAATCCAGCTTTACACCCTGACACACGAACCCTCCGTGGGCTTCGCTGCCGATGGCTATGCACGCGTGCGCGGCCTCGGTGTCGCGTGTGTGACCTACTGCGTCGGCGGCCTGAATATGCTGAACTCGATTGCCTGCGCGTACGCCGAAAAAAGCCCGGTGCTGGTCATCTCCGGCGGCCCCTCGCCCGCCGACCGCAAGCACGACCCGCTGGTGCACCACAAAGTGCGCACCTTCGATACGCAGCGCAAAATCTTTGAAGAGGTCACCTGCGCCAGTGCGGTGCTGACCGATCCGGAAACCGCTGCGGACGAGATCATCCGCGTGGTGGAAACCATGCGCGCGCAGTGTCGCCCGGGCTATATCGAAATTCCTTATGATGTGGTGGATATGCCGATCAAGCTGCCCACGCTCAGGAATGTTCCGCCTGCGGAATCAGACAAAGAAAACCTGGAGGCCGCGCTGCAAGAGGCAGCAGATAAAATCAAAAATGCGAAGCAGCCGGTCATTGTGCTGGATGTGGAGCTGCACCGCCACGGCCTGACCGACACCGCCATCGCGATTGCGGAGAAATTGGGGATCCCCATCGCCTCCACCCTGCTTTCCAAGAGTATTGTCTCGGAAAATCACCCGCTTTATATCGGCGTGTATTCCGGTGGGCTTTCCGAGCAGGTGACGCAGGACTATGTGGAAAAAAGCGACTGCCTGATTCTGCTGGGCGCGTTTTTATCTGATGTGTTCATGGGCATGCACACCGCCTCGCTTGAGCGCAAAAACACCATCCTTGCCAATACCGAAAAAACACGCATCGGCCTGCATTCCTATGAGAATGTATTGTTCAAGGATTTTCTCGAAGGGCTGAAAGCGAAAGATATCCCAAAACGCATCTTCAAAAATCCTTACCATATTGAAGAGGCAAAGCCGCTAACCGCCACCGAGAAAAACGATCCGCTGGATTCGGAATCGTTCTTTCGCATCCTCGGCCTGCACATGGATGACACCACCACGCTGGTGTGTGACACCGGCGATTCGCTACTGGGCGCGATTGGCCTGCGCACCGCGCAATCCAACAACTTCCTTTCGGACGCCTATTATCTCTCGATGGGCTTTGCCATGCCCGCCGCCATCGGCGCGATGGTCGCACAGCCGGAAGACCGCGTGATCGCCATTATCGGGGACGGCGCGTTCCAGATGACCGGCATCGAAATTTCTACCGCCGCGAAATATAAAATGAACCCGATTGTCTGCATCCTCAACAATGACGGCTACGGCACCCAGCGCCACATCATTGATGGGCCGTTTAACAACATCCACCGCTGGGAATATGCGAAGCTGCGGGATGTGCTGAATTATGGCAAATCCTACAAGGTAACGACCAAATCCGAGCTTGACGCCGCGTTCGCCGCCGCAGTAAAAGAAAAAGATACGATGCACTTGATTGAGGTTATTATCCCGCGTGATGATTGCTCACGCCCACTGCGCCGCATGGCCAGCAGGCTGGGTGAACTGAGGGATGCGAGTAAAAGAAAATGACGGTAAACCTTAATGGCTTGCCATTTAGGTTCTCGTCATCCCGTGGAGCATGTCAGTAGGCATGCGCGTGTCCGCCATAGCTTTAGCGACGGCGGAAGCACGGGATCCACAATTAAAAAGTCAGTAGACTTTTTAAACGTAAAAGGTCTACTGACCTTTTACTATTCTGGGATGACATTAATAACGAAAGGTAACGCCATGAAACAATCGATTCTTGCACTGCTGATTCTGACCACCCTTGCCGCCTGCAACACCATGAGCGGTGTCGGCAAAGATATCGAGGCTGCCGGCGAAGCCATCACCGGTACATCAGAAAAAACCAAAGAAAAAATGAAGTAGTCTGCTGCGCTGCAGCGTCATCAAAACTTCATAATAAGGCGGTTTACAACGCCCGGTGATCATGTAACTCTCCCAGCGAAAAAATAGTTCAGCAACAATCAGGGAGAAAAAAATGTCACACCCAAGCGACCCAAGCCGAATTGAGCAAACAAAAAACCCCTTAAGTCTTCCTGAAGCTTATGAGGCAGCTGGCGGTGCTGAACCTACCGAGTCGCTGGGTCGCGCTCCACGCGCTACTGAACCAAGCCGTCTGGCAGTGCCAGCCGTGACGCACACCCAAGCTTATGAAGGTTTTGTAAAAACAGAAGAAGCTCGTCGCCAAGAATCTGAAGGACAAAACCGCGTATCGGATGCTCCTAATCCATCCTCCCAATCGCCAACGGCAGGCGGCCAAGGCAGAGGAAGGTTCTAAGCCGCCTTCACGCCTTTGTCTTTAAGCAGCTGTTCCAGCTCGCCGGACTGATACATCTCGCGCACGATATCGCAGCCACCAATAAACTCGCCCTTCACGTAAAGCTGTGGAATGGTCGGCCAGTTGGTGAACTGCTTGATGCCTTCGCGGATTTCCTGGTCGGCGAGCACGTTCACATCTTTGAAATCTTCGATGCCAGAGCGCCTGAGCACCTCCACCACCGTGGCGGAGAAACCGCATTGCGGCATGGTTTTGGTGCCCTTCATGTAGAGCACAATGTCGTTGCTTGTGATGTCAGACTTGATTTGGTCGAAGATGGGGTTGGTCATAGAAAAACTCGTGGTTAGCGTGGTTATCGTGATTCGTGGTTATCGTGAAAAAATGGCCGCACGTCAACCACGACGACCACGAACCACGACAATCACGAAGCTATTTTCGTCGTAATACTGAGCGCATGGAGCGTGGTGCCCATGCCCTCCCCGATCGCTGCCATCACCATCTGGTGCTGCGCCACGCGGGTTTTGCCAGCAAACGCGCTGCTGGTGACGGTCACCTGCCAGTGATCATTATCACCGGCGAGATCCTTCAGCTCCAGCTGGGCATCTGGCAGGGCGCGTTTGATTCTGGTTTCTATTTCACTTGCGGTCATCGGCATCCGCCCTATATATGAGTTTTGCTACACAAATCAAGGCTAAGATGAAACGACTGCTTCTCTTACTGCTTGCGCTGTTTCCGGCTCCCGCCAGCGCGTTTGACCTCGACTCGCCCTACATCACCAAGGGCGAAATGGAAATTGAGCTGAAAAACCGCCTTGACCGCGACCACCGAGCGAAAGAAGATGGTTACCGGCGTCATGTGCTCGGTGTGGGCTATGCCCCGTCCGACTGGTGGGCGTTTGAAGTGGAAGGCACGCTGGAAAAACCAGCAGATCGCGGTATGCGCTACCGCGCCACCGGCGCTGAAGCCACCTTTCAGCTCACACGTAAAGGCGAATATCTGATCGATGTTGGCGTTGAGTTCGGCTACGGCATTGCCCACCAGCAGGATGAAAAAAACACCATCGAATCCGCGCTTCTGCTTGGCCACGCCACCGATCGCTGGCAGCACCTCGTTAATATCGGCTTTGAAACGGAAACCGGCAGCGGCCGTGATGGCAACCCCACCCCTGAACTGGCGCTAGGCAGCAAATATGAGCTTCATGACAAGCTGGATATCGGCCTTGAATACCATGCGGATTTCGGCGCGACAGACAGTATGGGCGGCTGGGCAGACCAGAAACACCGCTTCGGCCCCGCCGTTTATGGCGCGCTATTGGGCGGGCGTATTGGCTATGAAATTGGCTGGCTGGCGGGCATTTCGCGCGCAGCGGAAGACCATGTCTTCAAGCTCAATTTGGAACACGAATTTTCATTTTAATATTTTATAAACCGCCAAATCATTAATTAATGAGCGATAATCTTGAGCCATCCAATCAGCTATTCGGATGTGATTTTTATGCATTATCGCCTTGCACTATTTGCCACTGCGGTGCTGATAAGCTGCCACAGCAGCCCATCACACGCACTATTCAATGTCAACGCCACCACCATCAAGGAAGGCGGCGGCTATATTGAATCACGCAATCGCTGGGATGAGGACGACCGTGCGAGTAAAGATGGCTATGCTGCGCAATCCCTGAAGTTCGATTATGGCCTGACCAACTACGCAACCATTGAGTTGCAGGGCTTCTGGCATGATGTACCGGGGCGTGGCTATGAATATGTCGGCACCGAGCTGGAAACCAAACTGCGGCTTTATAACCCCGGCGAATACTGGCTGGATGCGGCCATTAAATTTGGCTACGAGCTGCGCCACGACAACCAGAAAGCCGATATCGCCAAAACCAAACTACTGGTGCAGAAAGACCTGAAAGAATGGTTCCATCTTGTGAATTTCAATGGATTAAAAGAAGTCGGGCGCTACACCACCAAAGACGCCGAGCTAACCATCGGCTGGCGAACCAAATATAAATATTCCAAATATTTCGAGCCGGGCTTTGAATATCATGGCAATTTCGGCCAGCTGGTGGATCAGCGTTCGCTCGGTAACCAGCCGCACCGCATCGGCCCCATGGCCTACGGCGAGCTTGCCCCGGGCGTGAAATATCAGGCGGGCTACCTCATCGGCCTGACCCGCGCCGCCGAAGATGGCAGCTTCAAGGCCTTCCTGAGATATGAATTTTAGTTGTAAAAACCACGCGCCATGCTAACACATGGCGCATGAAACACGCCACCGCACAAAAACCCGCCATTACCCCTGAAATCGTTGATGAACACGGCCTCGAGCCGGAAGAATATCAGCGCATCCTGAAAATTCTTGGCCGCGAGCCCAACCTTATTGAGCTGGGCATTTTCTCAGTGATGTGGAGCGAGCACTGCTCCTATAAATCCACCCGCGTGCACCTGAAAAAACTCCCCACCAAAGCGCCGTGGGTGATTTGCGGCCCCGGCGAAAATGCCGGCGTGATTGATATTGGCGACAACCAGGCCGCCATTTTCAAAATGGAATCGCACAACCACCCGAGCTACATTGAGCCCTTTCAGGGCGCGGCCACCGGTGTCGGCGGCATCCTGCGCGATGTGTTCACGATGGGTGCAAGGCCGGTCGCGAACATGAACGCACTGCGCTTCGGCTCGCCGGATCATCCCAAAACCAAGCACCTGCTCTCCGGCGTGGTGGCGGGCATTGGCTCCTATGGCAACTGCGTGGGCGTGCCCACGGTGGGCGGCGAGTGCACCTTCCACCCGGCTTACAATGGCAATATTCTGGTCAATGCCATGACGGTCGGCATCGCCGAGCAGGACAAAATTTTCTACTCCGCAGCAAGCGGCATCGGCAACCCAGTTGTTTATGTCGGCTCTAAAACCGGACGCGACGGCATCCACGGCGCGACCATGGCCAGCGCAGAGTTCGACGATGCGTCGGAAGAAAAACGCCCCACCGTGCAGGTGGGTGATCCGTTTACTGAAAAACTGCTGATCGAGGCCTGCCTCGAGCTGATGCAGCAGGACGCCATCATCGCCATTCAGGATATGGGCGCGGCAGGGCTCACCAGCAGCTCGCTGGAAATGGCCGGCAAAGGCGAATGCGGCATTGAGCTGTGGCTGGACAAAGTGCCGATGCGCGAAGAAGGCATGACACCCTATGAGCTGATGCTCTCCGAATCGCAGGAGCGCATGCTGATGATTTTGAAGCCGGAAAAAACCGAGCTTGCCCGCAAAATTTTCGAAAAATGGGAGCTGGCGTTCGCCACCATCGGCACCATCACCGAGACCGGCCATATCGTGCTGAAATGGCACGGCGAGACGGTGGCTGATATGCCAATTGCGCCCGTTTCCACCGATGCGCCGATGTATGAACGGCCTTACGAAGTAAGGCGGATAACAGATGACGGATGGCGGTTGACGGAAAAAGATCTTGTTACCCGTCATCCGTTATCCGAGATCCTGCTCACATTAGTGTGCAAACCCGACCTCGCCAGCAAACGCTGGATTTACGAGCAATATGACCACATGGTCGGCAATGACACCGTGCAGCGCCCGGGCGGCGATAGTGCCGTCGTGCGCGTGCATGGCACCAATAAGGCGCTCGCTATCTCCACGGATTGCACCCCGCGCTACTGCTTCGCCGACCCTATCGAGGGTGGTAAGCAGGCAGTGGCGGAAACCTGGCGCAACATCACCGCTGTGGGCGCGCAGCCGCTCGCCATCACCAACTGCCTTAATTTCGGCAACCCGGAAAAACCCGAAATCATGGGGCAGATTGTCGGCTGTTTGCAGGGCATGTCTGAGGCGTGCCTCGCGCTCGATTATCCGATTATTTCCGGCAATGCCTCGCTTTATAACGAAACGAATGGCAAAGGCATCCTTCCCACCCCCGCTATCGGCGGCGTTGGGCTGCTGAAAGACGTCAGTAAAGCCGTGGGCAATAGCTTTGCCTCCGAGGGCGAAGATATTGTGCTGATTGGCGAAACCAAGGGGCATCTCGGCCAGTCACTTTATCTGCGCGAAATTCTTGGCCGCGAAGAAGGATCGCCACCGCCTGTTGACCTCGCCGCCGAGCGCCGAAATGGTGATTTTGTGCGCGCGCAGATTCTTGCGGGCGCGGTCACCGCCTGCCATGATTTGTCCGACGGCGGCCTGCTCGTTGCCATCGCCGAGATGACCTATCGGCATGGGGTGGGTGCGGTTTGTCATCCTGAGCGTAGCGAAGCGGAGTCGAAGGATCTTAAGATCCCTCGACAAGCTCGGGATGACATTGGTTTCTGGTTTGGCGAAGACCAGGCGCGCTACCTGCTCACCACGCAAAACGCTGCCGCTATGTTAGAGGCCGCGAAGAAGGCTGGTGTACCCGCCGCCATTATCGGAAAAACGCAGAAAGCCACGCTCGAGTTTGCTAGCGAGAAACTGCCGGTAGAGCAGCTGAAAAAAGCGCATGAAAGCTGGATGCCAAACTACATGAGCTGAGCACTCAGTGCACTGATAGGCGCCGCCGCCCAGTGTTAATTATTCCTTAAATTTTTTGGTGCAATAGTGACGTATTATTCTTGTCACAGGATGTGCGCCATGATCCTTACTATTTCCAAAAAAATCCCCCTTGCTATCACGCTGGTTTCGATGATCAGCGGGCTGAGTATCACTTTCTTTTCAGCCATGCATGCACAAAGCAATGCTATTGCGGTTGCCGAAAAAAACATGCAGTCCGTCATAGAGCAACGCGGTTATACCATCGACATGCTCATGCAGAATATCATAGGCGATTTGCACGCACTAGCGGACAGCCCGGAGGTCATTCGCGCCATGAACAACTTCAGCGGCGCTTATGGCGAGCTTGGATCCAGCGCCATGGAAACACTCCAAAATCTTTACATCACCAAAAATCCGCATGAAACTGGCAAAAAAAATGAACTGATGCAGGCTGAAGACGGCTCAAACTACAGCCGCCTGCATGGTGAGATGCATCCCTATCTCAACGAATTTCTTGCAGAAAACGGTTACTATGACATTTTTCTTATTAATAAAGAGGGTGATGTCGTTTACACCGTGTTCAAAGAGCTGGACTATGCCACCAACCTGAAAACCGGCGCCTGGAAAGACAGTGGCCTTGCCAAAGTGTTCGAAAAAATTATGCAGCAGAAAGATGCGGAAGACGTGTCTTATGTCGATTTCGCACCTTACGCTCCCAGCAACAATGTGCCCGCCGCCTTCATGGGGCGCCCGATTGAGGATGTGAAAGGCAATTACATCGGCGCGCTCGTGTTCCAAATGCCGATTGATAAAATCAACAATATTTTCTCTGGCTCAGAGAAAACTGAAACCGGCCGTGCGATGCTCATTGGCGAGGACAAGCTGGTGCGCAATGATGTCCGCTTTGCCAAAGAATCCACCATCCTGAAGCTGAAAATAGAGACCTCGGCAGCTGAAGCGGCGTTGGCAGGCAAAAGCGGTCTGGCAGATAATGTTGTGAATGAGCATGGCCATTCTGTTATGGTGGCCTATGCGCCATATGAGTTTTCCGGCGTCAAGATGGGGCTGCTTTACGAAGTGCATGACAGCGAGGTTCTGGCGCCTGTGATTAAATCACGTAATGAGGAGATTACTGTATCGCTCATTATCATTGCCATTATGACAGTTGTTGGCATTGTGTTTGCCCGCAGCATCAGCAAACCACTCACCGGCCTGACCACAGCCATGCAGAAAGTTTCAGAAGGTGAGCTGGCTGTAAGTGTACCCTCGCTAGGTCGTAAAGACGAACTCGGCAACATGGCGAGCGCGCTACAGGTCTTTAAGGAAAATTCCATTGCCATGAAAAAAATGGAAGAAGAACGCGAGCTACAGAAAAAAGCAGCCGAAGAACAGAAAAAAGCCGCCATGCACGAGCTGGCGCAGAAGTTTGAAAGCAGCGTGAAGGGCATTGTGGACATGGTGGCCTCCGCCGCCACAGAAATGGAAGCGACATCTAAATCCGTCTCCTCCATTGCAGAGAATAACCGCTCGAAACTGAATGTGCTCAACACCCAGATCGGCGGTGCATCGCGCAACATGCAGATGGTCGCAAGCTCAACCAGCCAGCTCTCCTCCGCCATTAATGAGATCAGCTCGCAGGTGGCTAAAGCGACGTCGATTACCTCAACGGCGGTGACCGAAGCACAGCAGGCCGATACTACCGCGCAGGGCCTGACCGCCGCCTCGCAGAAAATTGGCGAGGTGCTGGAAATGATCAACTCCATTGCCGCCCAGATTAACCTGCTCGCGCTCAATGCCACCATTGAAGCGGCTCGCGCAGGCGAGGCAGGCAAAGGCTTCGCCGTGGTCGCCAGCGAAGTGAAAAGCCTGGCCGGACAGACCACCAAAGCCACCGAAGAAATCGCGCAGTACATTAACTCCATTCAGGGCGCAACCAGCGAAACGGTGGGCGCGATTAAAACTATCAGCAGCAAGATCAACGATATCAACTCCATCTCCACCACCATCGCGGCGGCGGTTGAGGAGCAAGGTGCCGCCACGCGTGATATTGCCGGCAACGTCCAGCAGGCTGCGAGCAGCACCGATCAGGTGTCTAAAAATGCCAGCGATGTCAGCCAGACTTCCAATGAAGCTGGTTCCGCTGCCACCCAGATGATGGCTGCCACCAGCGAGCTTTCCAAGCAGGCTGAGCTGCTTCGCCACGAGGTTGACAACTTCCTGAATACTGTGCGGGCGGCATAATCACCCATGAGCGCAGTGAAGGAAGCAATGGAAGCGGTTTATGCGTCGCTGCACAACAACAATGAGCAGATCGACGCGCATATTGCAGCGCTGAAACAAGCCATGGTGAAGGAAGCCGTTGGCTCTGTAGAAGCCGATGTAGCGCGCCTGCCGCAAGCCAACCGTCAGGGACGCAAAATGATGCAGTCCTATTTCAAGCAGCGCGGCGTAGTGGTCACGTTTCCCAAATAATACAAGTGTGATTGCTAGGCGGCCAGGCCTTGGAACAACTTCACCCCATCAGTGCCGCCAAGCAACGCCTCAGCGTGGCGCTCGGGATGCGGCATCATACCAAGCACGTTGCCTTTCTTGTTCACAATGCCAGCAATATTCAGCTGCGAACCGTTGGGGTTTGCTTCAGCTGTGATTGAGCCGTTTGCCTCAGCATAGCGAAACGCAATCTGGCCGTTATCTTCCAGCGCCTTCAGCGTATCACCATCAGCAAAATAATTGCCGTCATGGTGAGCAATCGGCACCGTAATCACCTGCCCTTTGGCATAGTTTCTGGTAAAGGGTGCGGTGTTGTTATCCACGCGAAGGAACACTTCGCGGCAAAGGAATTTCAGCTTCGCGTTGCGCATCAGCACGCCCGGCAGCAGGCCAGATTCGGTCAGAATCTGAAACCCATTGCACACACCGAGCACCAGAGCGCCGCGCTCCGCATGTTTCTTCACTTCACGCATAATCGGCGAATGCGCCGCCATCGCGCCAGAGCGCAGATAATCGCCGTAGGAAAAACCGCCGGGCAGCATGACAAGGTCAACCTTCGGCAGCTCGCTATCACGGTGCCAGACCATCACCGGGTTATTGCCAGTGGCAGCAAGCACCGTCTTGGCGTCGCGGTCGCAGTTCGAGGCAGGAAAAACAATCACAGCGGATTTCATGGCTCACCCATCCATTTCATTATCAGGCTAGAAATAATAAAAATCACCAGCGTTACCTGGAACGCAGCTTTCATACAAAAAAAGTATTTATTGTCGCGAGTCACCACCGCGCTTGATCCTTGCCATCTGCGTCGCGTGATGAAGCCATGCCGACCCATTATCGGTTGACGCATCAACACAGCCAGTAGCACAGCAATAATACGCGCCACCATGCCTGCAGCTTCCGGGTTTCTATTTACTCGATCGTAAAATGCTGCCGTCTTCCACATGGCAATAAATAAGCCAAGAGCAAGGGTAAGGCCGAGTGAATAAGCCCAGAAACGAAAGACGATGTCGTAGGCGAAAACCACCTCAGTCCACCAGCTCGAACTTGTAGTTTTCGATCACCGTATTGGCGAGCAGGCCGGCGCACATTTTTTCAACGGCCGCCTGCGCTTTGGTGCGGTCGGTTTCACTCACCACCAGCTCGATATATTTGCCCTGTCGCACATCCGCTACTTCAGAAAAGCCCATGGTGTTCAGCGCACCTGCAATCGCCCGACCCTGCGGATCAAGCACGCCATTTTTCAGCGTAATGTGGATTTTTGCTTTCATATTCTTCCTTTCTCTAGTCATCCCCGTGACAATGGGGATCGAGCTTTTTAATATGACGAAAAAAGTCTCCTGACTTTTTTCTTTTCTGGATCCCGTGCTTGCTTGTCTACTGACAATCTCCACGGGATGACGGGAGCCTAAGCAGCAAGCTGCTAAGGCTTACCGTCACTTCTTTTTTGCCTTCTTTGTGGTTTTTTTCTTCGGCTCTTTCACATTCACCGAAATCACATAGCTGCCTTCCGCCTCGCCTTTCGGCAGCACGCCAAGACGGCGCGCCACTTCCTGATAGGCATCTTCAATCTGCCCCAGATCCTGGCGGAAGCGATCCTTATCCAGCTTATGGCCAGTGCTGGCATCCCACAAGCGGCAGTTATCCGGGCTGATTTCATCCGCAAGGATAATCTGCTCGCGCTCATTTTCCTGCAGGCGGCCAAACTCCAGCTTGAAATCCACCAGCCGGATACCGATGCCAAGGAACAAGCCCGAAAGAAAATCATTGATGCGAAACGCATACATACGGATTTCATCCATCTCCTGCGGGGTGGCAAGGCCAAACGCATAGATGTGTTCTTCGGTCACAAACGGATCGCCGAGCTTGTCGTTTTTGTAGCAATACTCAACCAGCGGATGACCGAGAGCCTTACCCTCCTGCACACCAAAACGCTTGGCAAACGAACCGGCGGCATAGTTGCGCACAATCACTTCCAGCGGCACAATCTGCACCTGCTTGATGAGCTGCTCACGCATGTTGATGCGGCGGATGAAATGGGTTGGAATGCCGATATCGTGCAGCTTCAGCATCAGATATTCAGAAATGCGGTTATTGAGCACTCCCTTGCCGCTGATGGTTCCTTTTTTGAGATTGTTAAAAGCGGTCGCGTCATCCTTGAAATGCTGGATGAGCGTGCCCGGTTCCGGCCCTTCAAACAGCTGTTTGGCTTTACCTTCATAAATCGGGCGACGCGGTGGCATGGTGTAGATCTTTCGCTTCTGTGGTTTCATGGTGGGAGGTTTCATGGCATCCTTGTAAAATAAACGCGCTTAATCTGCAATCTTGCAGTTGGCGCGACTTGGCTTTATATAGCCTGAATCTACCATAACACAAGGACAGCCCATGACAAACCTTAAAGACCGCGAAAAAGCTCATGAAAATAAGTTTGCGCTCGATTCCGAGCTAGCCTTTAAGGCGGGTGCCCGGCGCAACAAGCTGCTGGGGCTGTGGGCGGCAGAAAAACTTGGCAAAACTGGTGCAGAAGCAGAAGCTTACGCCAAAGATGTCGTGATGGCCGATTTTGAAACAGAAGGCGATAACGATGTCGTTTTCAAGCTGATTAAAGACTTCACCCTGCAGAATCTCCCGGTCAGCGAGCAGGAAATTCGCGCGGAAATGGCGCGTCTGCTGCCGATCGCCCACGACCAGATTCTGGCAGATAAAAAATGACATATTTCATTAGCGGCTAGACCGCTTAGGAAATTGTCATCCCGGCAAAGGCCGGGATCTGACTTTTTTACAAGACGCAAAATATCTCCTGATATTTTGCTTTTCTGGATCCCGGAAAATTTTTCTACTGAAAAATTTTCCGGGATGACTGATAATCAATTTCATGCAGCTTCGCAAAACCTCTCCGCTTCGCATGCTGGCGCCGCTACGCGCAATTAGCGGCGCGCGCTACCAGCTCCAGAAACTGACGCACGAGCCCACGCACGCGCCAGAAAAAGCCAAAGAGGAAGCAGCAAAACAGCCCGACCCGTTTCGCCACCTCTCCTTCACTTTCGCGCTGATTGCGCTTTCGGCGCGCATTGCCACCGAAAGCGGCAACCTGACACGCGACCACTACCTCGCTTTTCGCGCTGCTTTCCCGCTATCCGGCGGCATCTGCGGCAAGCTGCGAAAGCTTTTTGTGCTCGCCTGTGAAAACAGCGCCCCGGCCGAGCATTACGCACTGCAGGTGAAACATTTGTTCCCCCGCCAGATGGATTTATTCATTTCGCTGGTGGATCGGTTATTCGGGGTGGCGCTGGCGGGCGGGCACTTAAGCAAAAGTCAGGAACGCATGCTCTCGCGCATCGCCTTTATTCTGGATATCAGTGCCAGCGAATATAGCGAGATATATGAGCGCCACATGAGCCCGCCGCCGCCGCATGAGGTGCTGGGTGTCAGCAAATATGCGGGGCGCAGCGCTCTCAAAAAACGCTACCATGCCCTGATGCGTGAGTTTCACCCCGACCTCCACGCAAGCCGCGAGACATCACCGGAGGTAGCACTGATCCTGCGGCTGAAGGCCTCAGAGATTAATGCCGCCTACCAGGCGATGAAAGGATAGCGTGGATAATTGAGTGACTGGATGATGAAGTTCATCTAATCATCTACTCATCTGACTCTCTCGTCGTTCTCGCTCATGCCCCTGCTCCACATCCTGTTTGCACTTGTTGTTGTGACCCTGTGGGGCGGGAACTTTATCGCCGCGAAATACCAGCTGTTTCATATGCCGCCATTTTTCGCAACCGGCCTTCGCTTCGCGCTGGTGGCCATGCTGCTGGTCGCGTTTGTAAAAATACCAACCAGACGGGAACTAAAGGCGATTACGGTGCTATCGGTGCTCGCCACGCTTCATTTTTCGCTGCCTTATGTCGGCATGTCGATGGGGTTGAATATCGCCTCCACCGCGATTGTCGCGCAGATGGGCGTGCCGTTTTCCTGCCTGCTGGGCGCGATTCTGCTGGGCGACCGGCTCGGCAAATGGAGGCTTTCCGGCATGGCGATTGCGTTTTTCGGCATGAGCATTGTGCTGGGCAGCCCCAATGCGCTTGAGCATCCGCTCGCTTTCATGCTCACGCTTGCCGGCGCTTTTTTCTGGGGGCTTTCCAACATCGTGATGAAAATGGAACATGTTGAACAAGTCAATGTGATGCAGATGCTTGGCTGGATGTCGCTGCTTGCCGCGCCGCAGCTGCTGCTACTCAGCGCCGCCTTAGAACCCGGCGCATGGGGCACACTCGAAACCATGCCCCAAAGCGCGGCGCTTGGCCTGCTTTACACCGTGGTGCTTTCCACGCTGGTGGCGCATGGGCTGTGGTATTTCCTGATTAAGAACCACCCGGTGACCTACATCGCGCCCTATTCGCTGCTGGTGCCGGTGCTCGGCACATGGTTTGCCTCGCTGTTTTTTGGCGAGCAGGTAACATGGCATGTGCTGCTTGGCGGTTTGATTACGCTCGCGGGAGTTGCTATTATCGTGATCCGCCGCCCGAAAATTGTTGCCCACGGAGAAGCCACGTGAGAATCATCCCCTGCCCCTCGCCCAATTTCAACGACCGCGAAGGACACGAAATCGATATGCTGGTGCTGCATTACACTGGCATGAAAAATGCCGATGATGCGCGCGATAAGCTGTGCAACGCCAATCATGAGAAAAAGGTAAGCTGCCATTATCTGGTGGATGAAGATGGCACGGTCTATGCGATGGTGGATGAAGCCATGCGCGCATGGCACGCGGGCGTCAGCTATTGGCGCGGCCACACCAACATCAACCAGCGCTCGATTGGTATTGAAATTGTCAATCCCGGCCATGAATTCGGCTATCGTCCATTTCCAAAGCCGCAGATGGAAGCGGTGGCTGAGTTATGTAAAGATATTCTCTCGCGGCATAGCATTCCTCAGCGCAATGTCGTCGGCCATTCCGATGTCGCGCCGGAGCGCAAACAGGATCCGGGCGAACTGTTTGATTGGCCGTGGCTGGCGAGTCAGGGGGTTGGCCTTTGGCCACTTCCGGATGACGGATCACGGATGACGGATCACCCCATTGATTTGTCATATGTCATCGGTCATCTGTCATCCTTTGGCTACCAAACCACCAACCTGCCCGCCACCATCACCGCCTTTCAGCGCCACTTCCGGCCTAAGCTATTGACGGGACAATGGGATCGAGAGTGCGCGCTGATACTGCACTCCTTGCTAGACTCTAAACCCTAAACTCTATACTCTACCCACACCAGACAGCCGGATAGCCGCGGGCGCAAGCTCGAGGAAAGTCCGGGCTCCACGTGGAACGGTGGCGGGTAACACCCGCCGAGAGCAATCTCAGGGACAGTGCCACAGAAAACAAACTACCTACGCAAGTGGGAAAAGGTGAAAAGGTGTGGTAAGAGCGCACCGCGCTTCTGGTAACAGAAGTGGCAGGGAAAACCCCGCCGGGAGCAAGATCAAATAGGGGTGGTGTGCCTCCACGCACCATACCACCCGGGTAGATTGCGTGAGGTGCTTGGCGACAGGCATCCCAGATGAATGGCTATCACCCGCAAGGGTACAGAACCCGGCTTACAGGCTGTCTGGTATTAATTTGGATGAGCGTTGAGAGATGAGCGATTTGTGCTCAATCCCTAATCTCCTGACCCAGCATCCTCGGCGACTTGAAATCAACCAGCTCGCAGCGCGCGTGTGAGAGAACCTGCCAGTCCGGCGTGTGACAGCGGAAAATAGCGCTGGCGCAGGTGGGAAATTTAATCGCCATGCGCTCGATTAATTCTTCATCGCCCTGATGCGCGAGCTTCATCGCCAGCTCATGGATGCCGGGATTGTGCGCCACCACCATAAGCTGCTGCACCGTATCGGTGGCAAGCCCTGCTATCACCGACAAAATCTCGCCGGCTGTGGCGAGGTAGAGTTTATCGCTGTAGCTGATGGGCAGTGTATCGCGATAGACCTGCTCAATGCCAAACCATGTCTCGGTGGTGCGCACGGCAGTGGAGCAGAGCGTAATATCCGGCCTAATGCCGCTGGCGCGAAGGTGGTTTCCGACAATCTGGGTGGCTTTCTGGCCTCGCGCGGTGAGGTGGCGATCGCGGTCGTCCTGACCGGGCGAGCCGGTCTCCGTCTTGGCATGGCGCAGTAAAATCAAGGTTTTAGTCATAGTACGCAGACTGGATAAATAACACACATCATGTTATCATATTGTTAAGATGAGTCATCTAGTAATCCTTGTGCTATGTCCAGCAAAACCAACTCGATACTGACCCACTCGCACGAGCGGTTTATCAACCGCGAGACCTCGTGGCTGGCGTTTAATAACCGCGTGCTGGACGAAGCGTTTAACCCGCAGCATCCGCCGGTGGAGCGCTTGAATTTCCTCGCGATTACCGCCAGCAACCTCGATGAATTCTACATGATCCGCGTCGCCGGCCTGAAAGATTATGTGCTGCGCGGCATCACCAAGCAATCGATCGACGGCAAAACCCCCGCCGAGGAGCTGGAAATGATCCAGCTGCGCGCCGAGGTGATGATCGAGCGCCAGCACCGCTGCTGGATGGAGCTGGAGGGCGAGCTTACTGCAAGCGGCTTTAACGTTGCCCGCCATAGCGACCTTTCCGCCAAAGACAAGGCGTGGCTGGAGGCGTATTTCATTGATAACATCTTTCCGGTGCTCACCCCGATCAGCATCGATCCTGCTCACCCCTTCCCGTTTCTGCCTAATAAAGGCCTCGCGCTGATTTTCCAGCTGCGCCTTGCCGGCTCCAGTAAGGAGCAGATCACCATTGTGCCGCTGGCACGCCTGCCCCGTTTTATCCGCCTGCCGGGCACCAAGCCGCGCTTTGTGTTTCTGGAAGAAACGATTGAGACCTATTTTTCCATGCTGCTGCCGGGCTTTGAAAAGCAGGCCAGCGCTTTTTTCCGCATTATCCGCGATAGCGATCTCGACCTTGAAGAAGATGCCAACCAGAATTTTGTGCGCTACTTCGAAAAGGCAGTCAAACAGCGCCAGCGCGGCCGCGTGATCCAGATTAAATGCACCAAGCAGTCCTCACGCGCACTCATCCAGTTTGCTGCGGAGCAGATGGGGGTCGATCTTGGCGATATCATCGAAGTCGATGGGATGCTCGGGCTTTCTTCCTTGCGCGAGCTGGTGGATCAGGCACCAAACGAGATGCGTTTTGCTCCGTTCCAGGTGCGCTTTCCAGAACGCATCAATGATTTTGGCGGCGATTGTTTTGCCGCGATTGCCGCGAAAGACATTGTCATCCACCACCCGTTTGAAACCTTTGATGTGGTGGTGCAGTTCATTCGCCAGGCCGCGGCGGATCCGGATGTCGTCTCCATCAAGCAAACGCTCTATCGCACCAGTAAGGACTCACCGGTCGCACGCGCGCTGATTGCCGCAGCAGAAGCAGGCAAGTCCGTCACCGCACTCGTTGAACTCAAAGCGCGGTTTGACGAAGAGGCCAACCTGCAATGGGCGCGTGATTTTGAACGCGCCGGTGTGCAGGTGGTGTATGGCTTTGTCACACTCAAAACCCACGCGAAAATTATTCTGGTCACACGCCGTGAGGGGAAAAAACTCGTCTCTTATGCCCATTTCGGCACCGGCAATTACCACCCGAACACCGCCAAAATCTACACCGACCTTTCCTTCTTCACCTGCGATCCCGATCTCTGCCGCGATGCGGCCTATCTGTTCAATTACATCACCGGCTATGCCCCGCCCAAATCCTTCCAGAAACTGGTGATGGCACCGCGTGATATGCGCAGCCATGTGCTCACGCTGATTGATGCAGAAATTGCTCATGTGCGCGCTGGCCGGGTGGGCAATATCTGGGCGAAGATGAATTCGCTGGTCGACCGCGAAATTATCGATGCGCTGTATAAAGCGTCGCAGGCGGGGGTGGTGATTGAGCTGGTGGTGCGCGGCATCTGCTGCCTGCGCCCGGGCATTCCGGGGCTGTCTGAAAATATCCGCGTGAAATCGATTGTCGGGCGGTTCCTTGAACATTCGCGCATTTACTGCTTCGGCGATGGCCACGCGCTGCCAGACCCAAACGCCAAAGTGTACTTAAGCTCCGCTGACTGGATGACACGCAACTTCGACTGGCGCGTGGAGGTGATGGTGCCGATCGAAAACCCCACCGTGCACGAGCAGGTGCTCGGGCAGATCATGATGGCGAATCTCAAAGACGAAACCCAAAGCTGGGTGATGCAGCCAGATGGGCTCTACAAACGTGTCTATAGCGGCGGTGGTCACGCACTTTCGGCTCATGATTATTTCATTAAAAACCCCAGCCTGTCTGGCCGCGGCAAGGCACTGAAAAAAGCCAAATCAACGCAGATGCTGAAAAATAAGGCAATGAAGAGGGGCAGTTAAAGCATTTCCCGTTTCATTACACGCCCTCACCCGCTGCGGCAAAGCCGCTGCTTTACTCTGACTTGAAGGCAAAAGGGTGGGGTGAGGGGCAATTGAGATTGATCAAATCACGACTTGTACCTTGCGGAAAGCAGGCAAATTAGGCATAAGGCGCATATGTCAAAGGTTAATCAGGATCCACTGCAACTTTCCGACCAGCCATTTCGCGATGGCCGTATCGGCATCATCGATATTGGCTCCAACTCCATCCGCATGGTCGTCTACGACCAGCAGAAACGCTCGCCGGTTGCCATTTATAACGAGAAAGTAATGTGCGAGCTGGGCAAAGGCCTCGCCACCACCGGCATGCTGAACCCCGCCGGTGTGGAGCTGGCCAAAGTGGCGCTCAGACGCTTTCTCGCCATGGGGCGCAACATGGAGATTACCTCGCTCTATGTGATGGCCACCGCCGCCGTACGCGACGCCAAGGATGGCGAGGCTTTCGCGCGCTACCTCGAAGATACCTACGACATTGATGTCGACACCATCTCCGGCAAAAAAGAAGCCAAGCTTGGCGCTTACGGCGTCTGCGCCTCGATGTTCAAGCCACGCGGCATTACCGGCGATTTGGGGGGCGGCAGCCTTGAGCTGGTGTGGGTGGATGATGGCCAGATTGCTGATCATGCCAGCGTGCTGCTGGGCAGCCTGCGCCTGCTCGACGAAACAAAAGGCGACCGCGAGAAAATGAAAAAGCTGATCGACAAGCGCTTCGGCGAACTCGACTGGCTGAAAGACCATAAAACCGAGCATTTTTATGCCATCGGCGGCTCTTTCCGCGCGCTGGCCAAAATGCACATGGAATCAGGCAACTATCCGCTGCGTATTCTCCACGAATACCGCGTGGAGGCCAAAGAGTTTCAGGCTTTCGTGCGCCAGATTGCGGCCATGCCTGCCGAGAAACTGGAAAAATTCCCGGGCGTGGCAGCAAAGCGCATCCCCACCCTGCCCGGCGGCGCAATGATTCTGGATAAAATCATCACCGTTGCCAAACCAGAGGGTATTGTCTTTTCCGCCAGCGGTATCCGCGAGGGCTATCTTTATGAGAAACTCTCGCCCTACATCCGCGCGCAGGACGGCCTGCTTGCCTCCTGTACCGAGTTTGCAACCAAAGGCGGCCGATCCACCGCCTATGCCAATGAGCTTTACAGCTGGATGCACCCGCTGCTGAAAGATGAATCCGACCGCGACCGCCGCCTGCGTATGGCGTTTTGCCTGCTCTCAGAAATCGCGCAGCATATTCATCCGGAATATCGCGCCGAGTGGGCGTATGAGCGTATTTTATTTTCCTCCATCACCGGTCTTTCGCACCGCGAGCGTGTGAAGCTGGCGCTGGCGCTTTATCATCGCCATCAGTTCAAAGTGAAGCAGGTGTGGTCGGAAATGAACATGCTGAAGCAAAAAGATGCGAGCTGGGCAAAGCTGGTGGGCACCTCGGCCAATCTTGCTTACCATATTTCCGGCAGCGTGGCTGGCAGCTTGCCTAAAACTGCTTTTGGCGTAGAGGCAAAGGGTGTCAGCCTGCAGCTTTCCGGCAGTATGCAGGACATCATGGGCGATGCGCTGAAACGCCGTATCGCAGGGGTGGATGAGGCCTATAAGGGCTATATCGGCCGCTAGACTGCCGCATGTGCAGGCCGGGGGTCTGCTGTCATCAAATTGTAAAGAAAATCTGGTGTTGATGCAGCAACGAATCGCCTAATCTGACGCCGTGACATCAACGCATCAACTCATTCTCACTGGCGGCACGCTTGCTTCCGAACGAAACCTCGAAGGCCATCTGGTACCCTCTGCGACCAGCCTCGATGGCTTTGCGAAAACGCTGGGTTTTACCGACGTGGTCAAGCCCTACATCATCGACAGCATTGATTTTGATATCGACACCCACTACTCGCTGCTACTCAAAAGCGCCGAGCAGGCGCTGAGTGAACACAAAACACCGCTGATCTGCGGCGGCACCGATGCGCTTATCTGGTATTCCGGTATGCTCGCGCGCGACCTGGCGCGCCGCGGCTACCTACAGCCCGGAAGTGGTGAAAAAATCATCTTCCTCAGCTCAATGAAGCCGGTGTGCGATGCGCCGGATCTCGTGCGCGGGATTCTTGAGGCGGGCAAATCGCTCGCCGCCAAGCAGATGAGTGGCGCTTTTGCCATCAGCGCGGAATATGCCGATAGCAAGCAATATGTGGTGCATGATGTCTTGAATCAGTTTGAAAAAATATCCTCGCGCCTGACCAACGCACTGCGCAGCCAAAGCCCGGTTACCTATATCAGCAATCATCATATCACTCCGCTTGCTGCCTACGAGGCGGCCGCCATCCCCGCACCATCTGGCGATCGTCACTACGCACGCATCGCGCCGCCGCTGATTCGCGGGCATGATAGCAAAGCAATTCTTGCCTACATGGCGATGATCGGCGAGGCACACCCTCCATTTGACGGCCTGATGGTTGAATCGCTCAGCCTGACCAAACCACTGATGCATGACCGCGACCAGCAGCACCTGCCGGAAATGGTGCGTTGGCTTAAGTCGAGGGGAATGCGTGTCGTATTCTGCGAGCATGTGCATTACGATGATCAGAGCAAAAGCATGAAACCGCTTAACGATGGCCTGAATGCACGTAGCTCCAGCCTAAGGCATGAACTTATCAAAGCCGGCGCAGAATTCACCCAGGGCATGAGCAAGGATATCTATCTGGATATGACGCTCACCACGCCGCCGCGAAGCCCATCTTCTTCCAGCAGCGCCGCACCACCACCCTACCCGCTGAAAAACCAGAAAGTGCTTGGTCTTCGTTATGTGCCGCGCATGTCCGTGATGCGTGACAGCGTGGATACGCTGGCACCGCATTGCAAAAACCTGTTTTTTTATACCCTGCCCGGCAATGCCCTGCCCAATGCTATGGCCGAACCGCTGAAGAAGCACACCCAAACGCGTCACTGGAAACGCTTTGAGTATGATGGTCTGTCACTCATCGATCATGACAACCGCGACTTTATTGAGGGAAGCAATCACCATAACCCTTACGGCGCGGGCAAAAAAGCAGAAGGGCTTGTTAAAACCTGCGCAGCCACCCCCGATCCGGTGGGGCTCATCTACCGCTCAAGCGCACAGGATCTCGCCCGCGGCTGAGCATCAACGCGTGATCAAAGATAATGATCTTCTTTGGTCAGATAGTTCTGCACATAATCAGTGATGCCTTGCGACAGCGACATGAAACCGCCATCATAGCCGGCGGCCAGCAGCCTATCCATGCGCGCCTGTGTGAAATACTGATACTTGGCTACCAGATCTTCCGGCATATCCACATAGTGAATGTTTGATTTACGCCCCAGCGCAGCAAAGATGCTGTTGGCCATCTCGTTAAAGGTGCTTGGCTTGCCTGTGCCCACATTAAACAGCCCGCTGACGGTGGGTTTATCGAGCAGCCACAGCATCACCCGCACGACATCTTTCACATAAATCACATCGCGCTTCTGCTCGCCGTTCGCATAGTTTTTATCATAGGAACGAAATAGATTGACGCGGCCAGCCTGGATCGCATGCGAGGCGATTTTGGTGATGACGCTCTGCTGGTCGCCTTTGTGATATTCGTTGGGGCCATACATGTTGAAAAACTTCAGCCCCGCCCATTGCGGCAGCGCAATCTGCCCGCGTGATGCCGCGGTTGCCACATGCACATCAAATAAATGCTTGCTCCAGCCATAGCCGCTGAGCGGCTCGAGCCTGCGCAGATAGGCAAGATCCAGCGTGTCATCAAACCCGTTCGCGCCATCGCCGTAAGTGGCCGCGGCCGAGGCATAAACCAGCCGTTTGCTGCGCAGGTGGCACCAGCGCCACAGGCGAATGGAGGTTTGCAGATTATGCTCCAGCACCAGATCCAGATTCTGCTCGGTGGTCGATGAAATCGAACCCAGATGATACACCATCTCCAGCGAGGCATGATTCGCTTCCAGCCAGTCAAATAGCTGCGCCGGCGTAATCAGCTCATACGGATGGTGCTTGGCAAGGTTGCGCCATTTATCGCCCGTGCCGAAATGGTCGCACACCACGATATCGTGGCTGCCGCGCGCGATCAGCGCCGCCACCAGATTCGACCCCACAAAACCACCACCGCCAGTCACCAGTATCGTTTTCATAGTTTTGAGCCACTTACGCTGTTTGAGCTTTTACTCATTATAGTATAGGATGCAGGCTTTAAGATTCCGTAAAACCATGGGAAATTCTAACATGCAGAAAGATAACAAGATTTTTGAAGATTTGGCAAAAATGACCAGCGGCGCTGTCGGCACCTTCATGGATATTCGCCGCGAAATCGAGGCCGCCGTTGCCGCCCAGCTTGATAAGCTACTGAGAAATATGAACCTTGCCACGCGTGAGGAATGTGAATCCCTGCGCGAGATGGTCATCCAGCTGCGTCTGGAGCAGGAAGCGATGAAGCAGGAGCTGGCACGCCTGCATCAGGAAAAAAATACGCAGCCATAAGCACTTAGCTAACCTCCCTCGCAAGCCGTTGATATATATAGATAAAAATATTTTTATTTATTCTTTTTTAATTCCCTAGATTTTTATATTATTCCGTGACAGGATTGATTGAGAAACACAGCAGAAACACTGCTGTTTTCGCGAAGAATCAACTCCACTCTTTCTGATCAAGGAATAATTCCATGACTGCAATGGTTTTACAGGCGATGGACTACGATAACCCGCTCGATCTCGCTGAGTCGGTGATCATGGATCGTGACTGGGTGTTTGAACGCCCCGCAGAAAGCGAACTCCTTGCCGAAGTCAGCGGCCGCTGGTGCAACTATCGTGTGTGGCTCAACTGGCAGGAAGATTCACGCGGGCTGATGCTCTCCTGCTCACTCGACAGCAAATTTCCGAAATCGGTACTGCCGAAAATTCATACGCTGCTGGCACTGGTGAATGAAAAAATCTGGCTGGGGCATTTTGATATTTCGTCGGAAGATGCGCAGGTCACTTTCCGCCACTCGCTGCTGCTGCGCGATGGCGCCGGTACCACGCAGGAGCACTTAAACGATCTGCTTGATATCGCTGTCAGCGAGTGTGAACGCTTCTTCCCCGCATTCCAATCTGTGGCATGGGGTGGCAAAACGCCCGCTGAGGCGCTGGTCATCTCTCTGTTTGAAACCATCGCGGAAGCGTAGACAGAAACCAGTAGCCAGAAATCACAAACCGGAATAGATTTTCTATTATTTTCTGGCTCCTGATTTCTGACTTTTGACCCCCTCTATGCATCCCACCTCACTTCTTCTTGTTGGCTGCGGCGCCATGGGTTCTGCCATGCTATCGCGCTGGCAGCAAACTCATGAGCACGCCCAGCCGCATATCACGGTGATTGATCCTGCCTCGCCGTCTCATCCAGAAAGCTCTCGGCTGCGCTGGCTCACATCGCTCTCGCTACTGCCCGCCGAAGCCGCGTTCGAGTGCATCGTGTTTGCCATCAAACCACAGCAGATGGAAACGCTTCTGCCAGCATACCGTGCGCGCTTTGCCGAAGCATCACCACTTTATATCTCGATTGCCGCAGGCAAAACACTCAGCTACCTGCACCAGCATCTCGGGCAGCATGCGGCCATCATCCGCGCCATGCCCAACACCCCAGCCGCCATCGGCAAAGGCATGACCACACTGGTCGCCAGCACCACCACACACCACCACCACCGGCAACACGCCGAAAGCCTGATGCGCGCGCTGGGCGATATCGCCTGGCTTGATGACGAAGCCCAGCTCGATATCGCAACCGCCATCGCGGGCAGCGGGCCTGCTTACTGCTTCCTGTTCATGGAATGCTTGATGGACGCGGCCATGCAGCGCGGCCTCAGTGAACCGCTCGCACGTCAGCTGGCCGTGGCCACGCTGCAAGGAAGCGCCGAACTCGCTGCCGCCAGCAGCACACCACTGGCAGAGCTCAGGCAGCGTGTCACCAGCCCGGGCGGCACCACCGAGGCCGCGCTAACCGCTTTCATGGCAGAAGGCGGGCTGAAACAGCTGGTGAATGATGCGGTCAGCCGTGCCATCGCCCGCTCAAAAGAGCTCTGAGCGCTACTTACATAGCGTCTTTGCCTATTTTGTGCATCGCAACAATTTTGCTTGACGCCGGGCAGTTATTTTGCGATAGTGCGCTCCAGTTACGGCAACCCCGCCGCTTTACACCCCAGCCATGGAGACTGTTATGACCTACAACTACGCATTCAATGATTTCTTTAAAAACAACTTTGATTTCAACCAGATGTTTGCCAGCCAGCGCCGCGATATCGAGGCCGCTTCCGCCATCAACCAGATTGCTGTGGAAAGCGCGCAGGAAATTTCCCGCCGTAACGCGGAAATCGCCCGTGAAAACGTGGAAGCCATGCTCAAAGCAGGTAAAGAGATGATGAGCGGCACCAGCCCGGAAGCCAGCCTCTCTAAAAATGCTCAGGCAGCTCGCAGCTTCTATGAAGGCGCCCTCGCCCACATGCGCGAAGTAACCGAAATGGTGACCAAATCCAGCTTCGAAGCTTACGATGTGATGAACCGCCGCGTTGCTGAGAAAATGGAAGAGCTGAGCAAAGCCTCTGCTTCTGCCAGCCCGAAAAAAGCCGCGAAATAAGCTGCTTTTAAGTGACAAAAAGAAACCCCGCTTTGCTGCGGGGTTTTTTTATGAGCCATGAAAATGGCTGTAAATCAGTTCAGCCATCACACGGCTGATGCCCTCGACTTTCATCATCTCGTCCACACTTGCGGCAGAAACGGCGCGCACGGAGCCAAAATGATGCAGCAGCGCCTTTTTACGTGTTGGGCCGATGCCGACTATCCCATCCAGCGAAGAGCGCGAGATGGCTCGGCTGCGGCGATCCCGATGGGCGCCGATGGCAAAGCGGTGCGCTTCATCACGCAGGCGCTGGAGGTAATGCAGCACCGGATCATGTGGCGGCAGCTGAAATGGTTCGCGCCCGGGCATGAAAAACCACTCGCGCCCGCTATTGCGATCCTCTCCCTTGGCAATCCCCACATAGACCAGATCGCTGATGCCCAGCTCTTCAAACACCCCGCGCGCAGCGGATAGCTGCCCCGCACCGCCATCAATCAGCAGCAGGTCAGGTTTTTTATCCTTGCCACTGCCATAATGCTTGAAACGCCGCGCCAGCACCTCGCGCAGCATCGCGTAATCATCGCCGGGGGTAAGCGTTTGGCTGGCGATATTAAACTTGCGATATTCACCTTTCAAAAAGCCGCTCTGACCCGCCACCACCATCACCCCCACCGCATGGGTGCCGCTGATATGCGAATTATCATACACCTCAATGCGCGACGGCAATTCCTCCAGCGCAAAGAGCTGCTGAACCCCTTCCAGCGCCTCGCGCTGCGACAGATGCATCGACACATGACGCAGCAGCGCCTCGCGCGCATTACGCAGCGCCTGCTCCACCACATCACGCTTATCGCCGCGCAGCGGATGAATAATATCCACCCGGTGATCCGTGTGTAGTCGCAGCGCCTCCTCCAGCACGGCCGCATCCTCGATCAGGTGGCTGACGAGAATGGTGGGTGGAATAGGCTGCGTCTGGTAATACTGGCCGATGAAATGCGACAGCACCTCGCCATCACTCACCTCCGCAGCCTGCGCTGGAAACCACGTGCGGTTGCCGTAATTGCGGCCGCCGCGATAGGCAAAAAGCTGCACCGCCACATCCTGATTGCTGCGCGCCAGCACAATCACATCGGCATCGCCAATCGCCGCCGCAGACAGGCCGTGCTGCTGCTGCACCGATGCCAGCGCGCGCAGCCGATCGCGGATCACGCTGGCTTTTTCGAAATGCATTTTCAGGCTGAGCGATTGCATCTGGGCGAGTAACTCATCTTGAATCTGGCGGCTTTTGCCGGCAAGAAATGCCTGCGCCTGCGCGGCCAGCTCGGCATAATCTTCCTTGCTGATTTTTCCAACACATGGCGCCGAGCAACGCTTGATCTGATATTGCAGGCAGGGGCGCGAACGATGCTTGAACACCGTATCAGCACACGGGCGCAGTAAAAACGCCTTCTGCAGCAGCGCCAGCGTTTCATCCACCGCGCCGGCTGATACAAAGGGGCCGAAATATTTGCCCTTTTTGGTTTTCGCCCCGCGATGCTTACTGATGCGGGCAAAATCATGATCCCCTGAAAAAAAGATATAAGGGAAGGACTTATCGTCGCGCAGCAGGATATTGTAGCGCGGGACATGCTTGCGGATAAGGTTCGCCTCCAAGAGCAGCGCCTCGGCCTCGCTGCGGGTGGTGATGAATTCCATCGCCACGGTCTGCGATACCATGCGCTGCAGCCGCGTGTTGAGCGCACCGACATTCACATAGTTAGACACGCGGTTTTTCAGATTTTTCGCTTTGCCGATATAGAGCGGCGTACCATCCTCCGACAGCATTCGGTACACACCCGGGCTGCCGGGCAGCTCCGCCACATAACGTCGGATAACGGCCTGACCACGGGCAAGCGGTGACATTGCATCATTCACGTCATTCATCACGCTAATCTATCGTGAAATGAAGGCTTTGCAATGATGTTGCAGTGCGCCGAAAAAACTATCCACGAAACTTGTGGATAAAATTGTGCGCAACCCTGCCGAGTGGAATCGCAAACGCGGAAAAGCTTAAGTAGCCGCCAAGTTGCCTATTTTTTAGGCAATCAAATATCCTGTTGATTTTAATGGATATAGAAACTTCGTTAAGTACAAGCACAGGCTGATTTAAGAGAATATTTACAAATGTGACAGCCAGCGTCATTTTTGTGCATAATCATTCCGGAGTCATTCCAATTTTATCCCCATATAGGCAATTTTTGCCCATCACTTTTCCACAGCCCTGCCCTCTCCTCCAGACGTGACAGCAGGTGCGATATCCTGTAGAGCGGTGACATGGGTCATGATGTGCATCTGATGGAAATTGTTATCCTGCTCAGCGCTGCGGTGCTGACGGTGGCCACGTTCCGCGTGCTCAGGCTGAGCCCGGTGCTGGGCTATCTGGCAGCGGGCGCGTTTATCGGCCCTTACGGTCTGCAGCTGATCGCCGATGTGAAAACCACCGCTGGCATTGCTGAGTTTGGCATTATTTTTCTGATGTTTATCATCGGACTCGAGCTCTCGCTGGATCGGCTGCGCAGCATGCGCAAACACGTGTTTGGTTTTGGCGGCGGGCAGATGCTGATTACCGCCGGGCTATGCGCGGCGTTTTTTATCGGCTTTGGTGGAGATCAGGCCACGGCGATTGTCATTGGCGGTGGCCTTGCGCTTTCTTCCACGGCGATTGTGCTGCAGGTCATTCAGGAACAGGGCGAAAAATCCTCGCAGGTTGGCAGATTATCGCTCGCGATTCTGATTCTGCAGGATCTTGCGGTGATTCCACTGCTGGTCTTTGTCGCCATGTGGGGCGCCGAAGCCACGGATCTTTCCTCCGCCCTTACTGAAACCGGTATCAAAGCACTCTTGTGTTTTGCCGTGATTATTCTGGCAGGTAAGCTGCTGCTGCGCCCCATGCTGCGCTTCATCGCTTCGCTGGATAATACCGAGCTGTTTACCGCCACAGCATTGCTGGTTGTCATCGGCGTGGCATGGCTCACCAGCAGTTTTGGCCTCTCACCGGCGCTGGGGGCGTTCATGGCCGGGCTGCTGATTGCCGAAACCGAGTTCAAGCCGCAGGTTGAATCTGACATCATGCCCTATAAAGGCTTGCTGCTGGGGCTTTTTTTCATGACGGTTGGTATGTCGCTGAACCTCGACATGCTCGGCGAGCAGTTTTTGAACATCATCGGGCTGACGATCGCGCTGATGGCAACCAAAGCGCTGATTATCATGGCGCTGTGCCGCATTTTCGGCTTCACCCTGTCCACCGCCATTCATCTCGGCCTGCTGCTATCGCAGGGCGGCGAGTTTGCCTTTGCACTCTTTACCCTTGCGGCCACCAACGGTATGCTGTCGGCGGAAATTGCACAGGTGCTGCTGGTGGTGGTCACCATGAGCATGGCGTTCACCCCGCTGGCAGCCGAGCTGGGGCAGCGCGCCGCCATTGCGCTGGAGCGTATGGCCGTCTCCCGCCCGCAGGCGATGATTAATGAAACCGTCGACCTCTCTTACCACGTGATTATTAGCGGCTTTGGCCGTGTTGGCCACACCGTGGCGCGGCTGCTGGAAGAAGAAAAAATTCCTTATGTTGCGGTGGATATGGATTCGTTTCAGGTGGCGCGGGAACGCAAAAATGGCGTGCCTGTTTATTATGGCGACACCACGCGCATGCATGTGCTGAGCGCCCTTGGCGTAGCGCGCGCGCGGGCGCTGATTATCACCCATAACGACACCCGGGTGGCGCTGCAGACCATCAGTAACCTGCGCGAAACCCACCCCGACCTGCCGATTATTGCCCGCGCACGCAATATCGAACAGGTGCAGAAACTGGAAAAAGCCGGCGCCAACCTCGCCGTGGCCGAAATGTTTGAAACCAGCCTGCAGCTGGGCGGCGCGCTGCTGAAATCGCTGGGCATCAGTGAGATGGAAATTTCAAGAATTATCGAGCTTTTCCGGGCGGAAGACTACGCGCTCACCCGCACAGCAGAAAAAGATGCCACACAGGCAAATTAACCTTTGACAGCGGCGCCTCGGTGGCTATAGTGCGCGCATTCAGAAAAGTAACAAGCTGAGCCAGCTTTAAACAGGCCGAACCTATCCGGTGCCAAGCGGATGGGTGCTTTTGCTTTTGGCAGTGGTGTTTAGCTTCTCAAGAACTCGCTGAGGCTACATCGCAAGCAGATTTGAAGCCACACTAGAGTTATTATTATGAAAATTCTGACCTGCAATTCCAACCCGGCGCTAGCCAAAGGCGTGGCGGACTATCTGGGTCTGACGCTGACCAACGCCAGCGTCAAACGCTTTGCGGATCAGGAAGTGTTCGCCGAAATCCACGAAAATGTGCGCGGCGAGGATGTGTTTGTGGTACAGTCCACCTCTTTTCCCGCCAATGATCACATCATGGAACTGCTGGTATGCCTGGATGCGCTTAAGCGCGCCTCCGCGCGCCGCGTCACGGCGGTGATTCCTTATTACGGCTATGCACGTCAGGATCGCAAGATGGGCTCGCGCACACCGATTTCTGCCAAGCTGGTGGCCAACATCATCACGGCGGCCGGAGCGAACCGTGTGCTCACGGTAGATCTGCACGCCGGGCAGATTCAGGGCTTTTTCGATATTCCGCTGGATCACCTCTACAGCGCACCAGTAATGGTTGACGACATCAAAAAACATCACAAAAACCCATCCGATCTGGTGATCGTTTCGCCGGACGTTGGCGGGGTGGTGCGTGCACGGGCGCTCGCCAGCCGCCTTGGTGCCGATCTCGCGATTGTCGATAAGCGCCGCCAGCGCGCTGGCCAGTCGGAAGTGATGAACATCATCGGCGAGATTGATGGACGCGACTGCATCATGCTCGATGATATTGTGGATTCCGCAGGCACACTCTGCAACGCCGCCGAAGCGCTGAAAAAAAACGGCGCTACCTCCGTTTCCGCTTACGTTACGCACGGGGTGCTCTCCGGCAAAGCGGTCGAGCGCGTTGCGGCCTCTACGCTCAGCTCGCTGGTCATTACCGACACCATCATGGCCACCGAATCCGTGAGGTCGTGCAAAAATATTCGCAGCATCAGCGTCGCGCCACTGCTTGGCGAGGCGATCAAGCGCATCAGCGAAGAAACCTCTGTATCCAGCTTATTTGATTAACCGAAGGAGAATATCTATGAATACCGCAACCAAACCATTACTGAGCGCCAGCCTGCGTGATCGCGTGGGCAAGGGCTCATCCCGCAGCCTGCGCCGCGAAGGCAAAGTGCCGGGCATCGTATACAGCCACGGCAAAGAAGCGATGAGCATCGCCCTTTCTGCAAACGAAGTCACCATCGAATATCGCCGCGGCCGTTTCCGCTCGCGCCTGATGGAAATTAAAATCGATGGCAAAGTCATTCAGGCGCTGCCGAAAGATGTGCAGTTCCACCCGGTGTCGGATCAGATTGAACATGTGGATTTCATCCGCGTGGAAGCTGGCCAGCCAGTGCGCGTACAGGTGCCGGTGAAGTTCTCCGGTCAGGATAAATGTGCGGGTCTGAAACGCGGCGGTGTACTGAACATCGTGCGCCACGAGATCGAGTTTGTCTGCAAGCCGGAATCGATTCCCGCGTCGATTGAGCTGAACGTTTCAACGATGGATATCGGCGATTCGATTCACATCAACGATGTGAAGCTGCCAGACGGTGTCACGCCGGTGATCAAGCGCAATTTCACCATTGCCACCATCGCGGGTCGCAGCTCTGCGGATGAAGAAAAACCAGTCGCAGCAGCGGATGCAGCTGCGGCCGCTCCAGCTGCGGGCGCAGCAGCACCTGCGGCAGCCGCCAAAGATGCGAAGAAGGACGAGAAGAAGAAATAGTGACAAAGCAGCGAGTGGCTGAGTGGTGAAATGAGTTATGTTTTTTTTAAAATCACTCAGCCACTCAGCCACTCATCGCTCTGCCACTCTCTTGGTCGGTCTAGGCAATCCTGGCGATCAATATGCCGGCAACCGGCATAATGTTGGCTTCATGGCGGTGGGTAGCATCGCCACACACCATCAGTTTCCCGCGTTCAAGAAAAAATTCAGCGGCCTGCTTTCCGAAGGCACAGTGGCGGGCGCGCGGGTATTTCTGCTGAAGCCACTCACCTACATGAATCTCTCCGGGGAATCGGTGGCAGCCGCGGCGCAGTTTTACAAAATCCCGCCGGAGCGCATTATTGTGTTTCATGATGAACTGGATCTGCCGCTGGCCAAAATCCGCGTCAAGCAGGGCGGTGGGCATGGCGGCCATAATGGCCTGAAAAGCATCGACGCCCATATCGGCAAAGAATACCACCGCGTTCGCATCGGTATTGGCCACCCGCTGCGCCCCCCGAAGCACCAAGCCACGGATGACGACGCGCCACAAATTCGCGTAGGGGGGGGTGACAAAAACCTGGTGAGCGATTATGTGCTGTCGGATTTTTCTAAAGCGGAAAAGCAAACGGTGGACGCGCTGCTTGCCGAAATCTCTCGATATATTGCCTTGCTACTTACAGGCGGCGACACGACGGGATTTATGAATAAACTCGCACCAGTAAAACAAGATATTTCCTAGCTTGTTATCAAAATTCATTTATATGAGACAAGTTCCAGGAACAACCGACCACATCACCGCAGCGTAGCAGCGCTAAGTGAGGATGAGAGGGGCGATTGTGACGCAGAAATTGGCCATAGAAATGGATTTTAGTTATGGGATTTAAATGTGGTATTGTTGGGCTTCCCAACGTTGGCAAATCAACACTCTTTAACGCCCTGCTCGCCACGCAGCAGGCGGAAGCGGCGAACTACCCGTTCTGCACGATTGAGCCAAATGTTGGCCGTGTCAGCGTGCCCGATGAACGCATCAGCAAGCTGGCGGCAATTGCCGATTCCAAGACCATCATCCCCACTCAGCTGGAATTTGTGGATATCGCCGGGCTAGTGCGCGGTGCCTCCAAAGGCGAAGGCCTCGGCAACCAGTTCCTGTCGCATATCCGCGAGGTGGATGCGATTATTTATGTGCTGCGCTGCTTTGAAGACGGCAATGTAACGCATGTCGAAGGCTCAGTCGATCCACTGCGTGACAGCGATATTATCGAAAACGAGCTGATCCTCGCCGACATGGAGTCCCTCGAAAAGCGCCTGCCGAATTTACAAAAGAAAGCCAAGGGCGGCGATAAGGATTCTGCCGCTCAGGTGGCCATGATTGAGCGCGCACTCGCCGTGGTGAATCAAGGCAAACCAGCACGTCTGACCGAAGCAAACAATGCAGATGAGAAAAAAATCCTGCGCGATCTGCAGCTGCTCACCACCAAACCGGTGATGTATGTCTGCAATGTGGATGAAGCTTCGGCAGAAAAAGGCAACAGCTTGTCAGCCAGTGTCGCGACTAAAAAACAGGGCGCGAAAGTGGTGGTGATTTCGGCCAAAATTGAGGCGGAAATTTCCATGCTGGAAACCGAAGCCGAAAAACAGGAATTTCTTGCCACCATCGGCCTTTCCGAAACGGGCTTAGCCCGCATCATCCGCGCCGGCTACGCGCTGCTTGACCTCATCACCTATTTCACGGTGGGGCCGAAAGAAGCACGCGCCTGGACAATTGTGAAAGGCACCGCTGCGCCAGCGGCCGCAGGCGTTATTCACACGGATTTTGAAAAAGGCTTTATCCGCGCCGAAACCATCGCCTATGAGGACTACATCGCTGGCAAAGGTGAAGCCGGCGCCAAAGAGGCCGGTAAATTCCGTTTAGAAGGCAAAGATTATGTGGTACAGGATGGGGATGTGCTCCACTTCCGATTTAATACCTAGGGTCAGGACTCATTATGTTCGACCTGATCTTTAAAAAGCGAAAGCCTAAAGCTACTCCGCCCTGGGCGGCATGGCTGGTGATCGCCGTTGTACTTTATGCACTCTTCGTAAATAATCGCACTACAGATAAACCGCAGGAACAAACATCCCTTCCTGCACCTACCACTCGTGAAACCATCGAATCACAGGTTGCGCCGCTGCAGAATCTATCATCGCGGCTGCTGCCCACCGTTACAACCAACCTGCGCGTTCAGGATCTCAAATCGGGCGATGGCACGCCTGCCGTATGCGGCCAGACCATCAACCTGAGTTACCGCTCCAGCCTCAGCCGCGAAATGGCGATTGAAGGCGCCGATACACCCGTGAATGTAAGCTTTGTAGCGGGTGAAGGCCGAGTGATGCCCGCGCTGGAGCGCGGCGTTATCGGCATAAAGCCCGGCGGCCAGCGCGAGGTCATCGCATCGCCCGATATGGCCTACGATGCACCCGGCTACCAGCGTAGTGATGTCCCCGCAGGCAGCAGCGTCATTTTTACTCTGGAACTCCTCTCGGCCAGCCCGCCCATGCCTGCGGCTGGCGATACGGCATTTCGCATCATCGACACCCAGCCCGGCAGCGGCCAGATTATTTTCTGCGGCACGCGCGCTCGCGTTCACGTCAAAATTCATGATGTGCGAGGCAAAACTATCTATGACAGCATGGAGCGTGGCACCATACTGGAATTCACCCCCGGCATGGCGCAGGTTTTTTCTGGCCTTGAGCAGGGCATTATCGGCATGAAGACCCGAGGCGAGCGCCTGCTCATTGTACCGCCGGAATTCCATAAAACCATGAAGGGCAATCCGCCGATGATTGATATTGCACTGCCCAAAAATGAAATCGTGCTTGTCGAAGTGACAGCGCTGCCTTAATAAGGCGATGTTTAATTTTCACCTTTTTTCTGCTTGAAAAACCATGTCGTCAATCATTGCCACCCGCCTCAAAAACGTCAAACCATCCCCCACCCTTGCTGTCACCGCGAAAGCCGCCGAGCTGAAAGCCGCAGGCAAGAATGTCATTGGCCTTGGCGCCGGTGAGCCGGATTTTGATACGCCGGATCATATCAAGAAAGCAGCGATCGAAGCTATCAATCGTGGCGAAACGAAATACACGCCGGTAGCCGGCACGCCGGCACTTAAAAAAGCCATCAGCGATAAATTCAAGCGCGAAAATGGTCTTGATTACGCACCCAATCAAATTGTCGCCTGCGTGGGCGCCAAGCATGTCATTTTCAACGCCTTCATGGCGACCTTAAATGCCGGCGATGAAGTCATCATCCCCGCGCCCTACTGGGTCTCGTACCCAGACATGGTGATTTTTGCGGAAGGCACGCCGGTCGAAGTGAAGTGCGGCGAAGAGCACGCTTTCAAGCTCACGCCCGCCGTGCTTGAGAAAGCCATCACCCCCAAAACCAAATGGCTGATTTTAAATTCCCCCAGCAACCCCACTGGCGCCGCCTACAGCGAAGCCGAGCTGCGCGCGCTGGCGGATGTGCTGCTGAAACACCCCCATGTCATGATCATGGCGGACGATATCTACGAGCATCTCTGCTATGATGGCTTTGTGTTCAAAACCATTGCACAGGTGGAACCAAAACTTTACGATCGCACCCTCACAGTCAACGGCGTATCTAAAGCCTACTCCATGACCGGCTGGCGCTTAGGCTATGCGGGCGGCCCGAAAGAGCTGATCGCCGCCATCTCCGACATCCAGTCTCACTCCACCTCCAACCCCTGCTCGATCACGCAGGCAGCAACGGTTGCCGCCCTGAACGGCGATCAAACCTTCCTTCAGGAGTGGAAAAAAAGCTTCGCTTCAAGGCGCGATTTAGTCGTCGCGGGCATCAATGCCATCCCTGGCCTCGCATGCTTAAAGCCCGAAGGCGCGTTTTATGTGTTCCCGAGCATGAAGGGGCTGATTGGCAAAAAAACCCCCGGCGGCACAACCATTGATAGCTGCAAAAGCTTCTGCGACTACCTGCTGGAAGAAGCACTGGTGGCCGCGGTGTTTGGCAGCGCGTTTGGCATGCCCGGCTATTTCCGCATCTCCTACGCAACCGGCGAGGCGCAGCTGAAAGATGCGCTTGGCCGCATCAAAACCGCGTGCGAGAAACTCATCTAGCAGAGTTTAGATATCACGGCCAATTTCTCTGCCAGTTAAGCCTTGGATGCGTCTTTCTTTATCAAGAGCGTTTTGGATGGTCTGGTGCGTTTGATCAAAGACGGCTTTATAGACATGACTTGATGATTTGAAACCAGCCTCATGAAGTTTGATGGCGGCAACAAAATTAATCAGCGTATCAATGGTCACGGAATCGCCATCAATAACATAAGTTTTCTTGCCGCCGGTTGCTTCACTTACAGAAGCAGTCACTGCTATCCCCGCTTTGTCAATTTGTGGCAGAACGGCATCAGGCAGCGTCAGCATGTAGTTTTTACCATCAACCATTTGAGGATCAGCTTCCAAGCCAAGCTTTGACAGCACAAAAAACTTCTCATCAAATGGCGGTACATTAACCCGCTCCCCCAGAAATATTTTCTTTTTCATTATACATCTTCTCCACGAAATAATACCCCAGCTTGCCAGCAACAACCGCCAAAAGCATGTGAAGATTTGATGAAAAAAAGGCCAGCCCGAGGGCTGGCCATAAGCTATAACAGGGAGGATTATCAAGCGTCGCCTGATAATGGAGTGTATAAAACTACTCTATGTTTACTATAGCTATACATTTTTTAATGAAC
This sequence comes from Alphaproteobacteria bacterium, assembly GCA_033763775.1. Classification (GTDB taxonomy): domain Bacteria; phylum Pseudomonadota; class Alphaproteobacteria; order Rickettsiales; family SXRF01; genus JAJTHB01. Next base: position 184,449 of record JANRJW010000012.1, read on the forward strand.
AGAGATAAAAAAACATATTTGTCATGCATTTTATGCATGGCTAGGAAGCCCTGTTCAATCCGTCCTCGGCCAGCTTTCTCATCAGGAAATCTCTGAAAACCATTAATCTTTTAGAGTTTCTCAGCTCCATGGAATAAACAAAATACACATCCGTGCGCGGGCCTTTCAGCTCAGGCAGCACACGGGTCACATTCACCACCCCCCCCACCATATAATCCGGCAGACCGGCAATACCAATGCCGCTTTCCACCGCCGCCTGAATTCCCGTGAGGCTGTTAATTTTGAACGACGCCTGACGCTCTTCGCCGCGCATCAGCCCTTCGCGCAGAATCCAGTTCACTTCGGCAAATGGCAGGCGCGTATCCTCGCCGTAGGTAATCAAGCGGTGATGAACAAGATCCTGTGGTTTTCTCGGCACGCCATGTTCGCGCAGATAATCATTCGAGGCATAGAGCGAGTTCGCCAGCGTGATGATTTTTTTCTGCACGAGATCAGGATGGCGCGCGGGAAACAGGCGAATCGCCGCATCCGCCTCGCGCATGGCAAGGTCAAGCTCGCGGTCATCCACCAGCAGTGTCACCACAATTTCGGGATAAAGCTCTGAAAACTCGCGCATGTGCGGCGTGAGCCACGTGGTGCCCAGCGCCACCGGCGCCGTAATTTTGAGCGGACCGCGCGGCCTGTCTTTGCTCTCCAGCAGCGCGTTTTCCGTGGCAGCAAGGCGGGAAAAAATCTCTGAAACAGTTTTAAATAATATTTCGCCCTGCTCTGTCAGAATCAGGCCGCGCGCATGACGGTGAAAAAGCTGCACATCCAGCGATTTTTCAAGCGCGCCAATCTGGCGACTGACAGCCGATTGGCTGAGCCCCATCGCCTGTCCGGCATGGGTAAAGCTACTGGCGGTCGCCACGGCGTGAAATATGCGAAGCTTATCCCAATCGATCATAAAAAAAGTGATTAAGTGACAGAGTGGCTAAGTGGTTTAGCAAGCACTATTTTTAACGATCTATGATGTACCAATCAACCACTTATGTTAGCTGTAGCAGTTCAATCAAAAATTTGTCCCGAAAATAAAGCTTTATACAAATTAATGAATATGGCATAGTGCGGGCTCTGATTCATACAACCAAAAGGCACTCTCATGGATAATATACGCTGGACAGAAAAAACAAGGCCGCCCCTTAAATCACCGATTCCTGAGCCAGAACTCAATCCGAGCAGTGAAGATAACGCTTTTTCAATTAAAGTGGGTAATATCGTCTTTGATTTTACTATTGAAGACGAATTATCAAGTTCCGTAAAAAAAGTGAGCATGCTTTATCACATCGACAAAGAAGACGATGTAGCAGCGAAGGCAGTTCTGCCAGTAGATCCACAAAATAATCCGGAATACGTGGCAAAAGTAATTGCAGAGAAATTCGTGAAATTATTCAAATCCTCCGAGACGAACCCAAAGAGCCCCTATCTCATTGATGAATCAGATGACGATGGTTGTTTCACTTCACAATGCCCTAAAACCATTGATAATAGCAGGGTTCGAACTGACGTCATGAAAACAATGGAACAGGCAGCCCATCAACTCAACAAGAAGACACCATCTCAGCCGCTTCGGTAAAACAAGCCCTAATTAACTTATCGATTGCGACAAACAAAGGCGCTGTTTAGTGCCCCGCGAGCCACTTCTCGGCTTCCAGCGCCGCCATGCAGCCCGTGCCCGCAGCCGTCACCGCCTGGCGAAAGATTTTATCCTGCACATCGCCCGCGGCAAACACACCAGCCACGCTGGTTTTGGTGGAGCCGGGGGTGGTGAGAATATAGCCCGTTTCATCCATCGCGAGCTTGCCTTTGAAAATCTCGGTGTTGGGCGAATGGCCGATAGCGATGAACGCGCCGTCGCATGTCAGTTCCTTGGTGCTGCCGTCCTTGGTGTTTTTGAGACGCACACCGGTGAGCGCGAGCGGCTCGCCGCCGCCGAGAAATTCATCCACCTCCGCGTTCCATTCCACGGAAACCTTTGGGTTCTTGAACAAACGATCCTGCGCGATTTTCTCGGCGCGCAGCGAATCGCGGCGATGAATCAGCGTCACCTTGCTGCAAATATTGGCAAGGTACAGCGCCTCTTCCACCGCGCTATTGCCGCCGCCCACCACGACCACTTCTTTGCCTTTGAAGAAAAATCCATCGCAGGTAGCGCAGGCGGAAATGCCGTAGCCGGCGAATTTCTTCTCGCTCTCGGTGCCCAGCCAGCGCGCCGATGCGCCGGTGGCCACCACCACGCTATCCGCCGTGTAAGTATCGCCCGATTCGCCCATACAGACAAACGGGCGCTTCGAAAAATCCACCGACATGATCATGTCGTCAATCAGCTGCGTGCCAACATGCGCCGCCTGCTTTTCCATCTGCTCCATCAGCCATGGGCCTTGCACGGCATGCTCGAAACCCGGAAAATTCTCCACATCGGTGGTGATGGTCAGCTGGCCGCCCGGCTGCATGCCGCGCACCATGATGGGTTTCAGCATGGCGCGCGCCGCATAAATCGCGGCGGTGCAACCCGCCGCACCTGAGCCAATGATAAGGATTTTGGTGTGATGAGTAGTCATAAAAATTATTTATTACCTAACCATTCTTTCATGATGGCAATTTCCTGACGCTGACTGCGGATGATGTCGCGTGCCAGCTGACGGAGTGTTTCGTTCTTGCCATGCTTCAGGAGAATTTCTGCCATGGCGATCGCGCCTTCGTGGTGCGGGATCATGCCATTCATGAAATCAATATCAGCATTGCCAGTATAGTTGATATTCATGGCCTTGTGCATGGCCTGCATCGCGGCTTCATATTCAGCAACAACCTTGTCTCCTTCTTTCGCCGCAGCAAGGTTTGCATTATCACGCACTTCGAGCCAGCGCTTCATCTGGGCGATTTCCACCTGCTGCATGCGGCTCATATAATCCGCGAGTTTCAGCAGTTTTTCGTCCTTACCATGCTTTTTTAACACTGCAATCATATCCACCGCGCCCTGATGATGCGGCACCATCCCGCGTACGAAATCAATATCTGCGTCGCCGGTGTAGGTGATGTTCATGGCTTTGTGCATCGCATTCGCCGCTGCGACATATTCCTTAACCGCCGCGTTTTTCTTGAGTTTTGACGGCACCTTAACACTCTGGTGATGAGCAGCGTGCTGACCGTGGCCGGCATGATGATCCATGTTGCACATAGCCTGAGCCTGAGCAGGCAGGGCAAGAGCTGCAATGACAAGCAAGGGGCGCATGGGAAACTCCTTGAAGAAAGTTAAAAAAATGACTAGTAGGAACGCCTGTATATAAGCACTCTTTGCATCAGCTTCAAGCCAAACCTATGAGCTTTACCAAACCCCATCCTTTCGCGTGGCTATTTATCGTCACCAGCACACTGCTCACCACCACGCTCGGCATCTGGCAGGTGCAGCGCCTCGCATGGAAAAATGATTTAATCGCACAGGTGCAAAGCGTTCAGAATAAACCAGCGCTCAGCGGCCTTCCTGCAAATGAAACCTTGATGCAGGAGCGCTACCGTAAAATCACCCTCACCGGCGACTTCCTCATGGATTTCAGCGTTTTCCGGCCGATGGCGATGGAAGGCGGCAAAAACGGCTTTCAGGTGTTCTCGCCGCTCAAACTAGAGGGCGAGCCGCGCATCGTGCTGGTGAATCGCGGCTTTATCAATGGCCGGATGGAAGTGGTGAGGCAGGTGCTCGAAAAGCAGAAAAACAGCGATGTCACCATCGAAGGCGTGCTGCGTGACCCACGCGAGCGCCGCTATTTCATGCCGGAAAACCAGTATGACAAGCGTATCTGGATGTATGAAGATCTGGCCACGCTGGAAAAAGAAACCGCAAAACCGGTGCTGCCACTCGTCATCGAAGAAACCACCGCCTGTAAAGATTGCGAGATGATACGCAGCGATGGCCGCGTGCGCCTGCGTAACGATCACCTTGGCTATGCCATCACCTGGTTTTCACTCACCATCATCGGCCTCGTCATGTTTGCCATCTACCACCGCAGGAAACCTGCATGATCCGCTACATTTCCACACGCGGCGAGGCGCCGGTTTTAAACTTTGAGCAGGTGGTGCTGGCTGGGCTTGCAATCGATGGCGGGCTCTATGTGCCAGATCAGATTCCGCAGCTTTCTGCCGATGAGCTCAGGCGCTTCAAGCAGTTTTCCTACGCCGATCTTGCCTGCGAGATCATCCCGCGCTTTGCGGATGATTCGGTGGATGCGGCGGCACTAAAAAAAATTATCCGTGAATCCTACCGCGAGTTTCGCCACCCAGACGTCGCGCCGCTGAAAAAACTGGATGATAGCACCTCTATTCTCGAGCTGTTCCACGGCCCCACGCTGGCCTTCAAAGATTTCGCGCTGCAGTTTCTTGGCCGCCTACTGGATCACATTCTCACCAAGAAAAAACAAAAAGTCGTCGTGATCGGCGCGACATCGGGCGATACTGGCTCGGCAGCAATCGCCGGTTGCCGCGGGCGCGGCAATATGGAAATTTTTATCCTGCATCCGCATGAGCGCGTCTCGAATGTGCAGCGCCGGCAGATGACCACCGTGACCGATAAAAACATTCACAACCTCGCCATTTGCGGCACGTTTGATGATTGTCAGGATATCGTGAAGGCGCTCTTCAACGATCATGCGTTCCGCGAAAAACATCATCTGACCGCCGTGAACTCGATCAACTGGGCGCGCATTCTCGCGCAGGTCGTGTATTATTTTTATGCGGCGTTCAGGCTCGGCGCGCCGGAAAAACCCGTCAGTTTCTCCGTGCCCACCGGCAATTTCGGCGACATTTACGCCGGCTATATTGCAAAGCGGATGGGGCTGCCAGTGGAGCAGCTGATCATTGCCACCAACCGTAACGACATCCTCGCGCGCACACTGGAGACCGGAACCTACGGCATGGAAGGTGTCGTGCCCACCATCAGCCCGAGCATGGATATCCAGATTTCCAGCAACTTCGAGCGCCTGCTGTTTGATCTTTATGCGCGTGATGGCAGCGCCATCCGTGAGATGATGACGCGCTTTCGCACGGATAAAAAACTCACCCTCTCGCCTCAGGCGCTTGAGCGCCTGCGCGCCGATTTTTCCGCCGGCCGCGCCAGCGATGATGAAACTTCTTTTGCCATCAACGCCGTCCTGCAGAAATACGGCGAACTGCTCGACCCACACACCGCGATCGGCTATGTCGTCGGCGAGCGGGGGCGCGTGAGCAAACAAACGCCGCTGGTCGTGCTCGCCACCGCCCACCCGGCCAAATTCCCAGCGGCAGTGAAAGCCGCAAGTGGCGTAGAACCCGCCCTACCGCCGCACATGAGCGACCTGTTTGATAAAGAAGAAAGGTTTGATGTGCTGGCGAATGATGCAGCTGGCGTCGCCCGTTTTATTGAAACGAACTTACCATGACCTACCAGCTCACCACACTTCCTTCTGGCCTGCGCGTGGCCACCGAATTCATGCCCTCGGTTGAGACGGTAGCGGTGGTGGCGAGCTGCGGTGTCGGTGCGCGCTATGAAAGCGAAGCGGAAAACGGCATCTCGCATCTGCTCGAACACATGGCCTTCAAAGGCACAAAAACCCGCAACGCACAGGACATTGCCGAAGCATTTGATGCCATCGGCGGGCAGGTGAATGCCTACACCTCGATGGAGCACACCGTCTATTTCGCCAAAGTGCTCAAAGATGATGTGCGCCTTGCGGTAGATATCCTTGGCGATATCCTGCAAAACTCCACCTTTCTCGAAGAAGAACTGGCGCGCGAAAAGGATGTGATCATTCAGGAAATCGCCATGCATCGCGATACGCCGGATGATCTGCTGGTGGATTATTTCGACGAAACGATGTTTCCAAACCAGCCGCTGGGGCGCTCGATCTTAAGCACCGAAGCGAAAATCGCCGCCACCACGCGGGATGATGTCATCCGCTACATGCACACCCACTACACCCCGCCGCGCATGGTGCTCTCGGCGGCGGGCGCGGTGGATCACGCCGAGTTCGTTTCGCTGGCGGAAGAATATTTTGATCTGCCGGCACGCTCTGCAGGGCCTGACCATGTCATCGCCCATTATATCGGCGGTGATCGGCGTGAAACAAGCGATCTCGAGCAGCTGCATCTGGCGCTCGGGCTACCGGGCGTGGCCATGCATTCGCCGGATTTTTACGTCATGCAGCTTTATGCCAGCATCTTAGGAGGCGGCATGTCATCGCGGTTATTCCAAGAGGTGCGCGAGCGCCGCGGGCTGGCCTACAGCGTCTATGCCATGGGCTCGGCTTATGCGGATGTCGGTGTGCTTAGCATTTATGCCGCGACCTCGCCAGACAAGGGCGGCGAGCTGTCACTGGTGCTGTGCGACGAGCTGAGGCGTATGGCGGATTCCATCACCGATGCGGAGCTTCAGCGCGCCAAAAACCAGATGAAAGCCGAGCTCATCATGTCGCGCGAGAACCCGCAGAACATCGCCTCGTGGATCGGCCGGCATTTGCTTAATTATGGCGAATACCGCCAGATGCCACGACTGCGTGAGCGCATTGATGCGGTGACGACGAAAGACATCAGCCGCTTTGCTTCCACGCTGCCTTCCGGCGCGCCAACCCTTACCGCGCTGGGGGATATCTCAGCCGTGGCGGATTACTCAGCGCTCAAGCAAAGACTGACCTGATTCCTCCTTCGATTTTTTTTCTGTTTGACAAGCATGAAACCATCCCTTAATTGATGCGAATGATAATGATTCGCAATTTCAATAACGGATAACACCATGCCCTCCTCCCTTCGCTTCCTGCTTGCCACCAGCGCCTTTGTCTGCATCGCCTCCCCCACTATCGCTGCAACCAGCGCAGAGCCCAGAAAATCAGCGAAACCAGCTGCGGGCAGCATGAAAGCAGCGAAGCCAGCTGAGAATAAGCAAGCAGTACAGACCGAGGCGCCGCGCGCCGGCGTGGATGATGCTCGGCGCATGATCCGGCCGCTCAAAGTCTACATCACCAAAGGGTACTGGGAGCCAGTGAAAGACCTTCCCGGCTCGGCTTACTACATTGATGAAAACACCATCGACAAAACCAATGCCAGCGACATCAACCGCCTCGTGCAGCAGGTGCCCGGCGTTAATATTGTCGAGGAGGAAGGCTTCGGCAACAAACCTAATATCGGCATGCGCGGCAGCCGTATTGATCGCAGCGCCGACATCACCCTGATGGAAGATGGCGTGCTCGCCGCACCCGCGCCTTATGCCGCACCACAAGCCTATTATTTCCCGCGCATCGAGCGCATGGAAGGGATTGAAGTGCGCAAAGGCGCAAGCGCGATTGAGTTTGGCCCTCGCACCACCAATGGCGCGCTGAACCTGCTCACCCATCGCGTGCCCAGCGGGCCAATGCTGCATGCGGATGCTGCGGTTGGCTCTTACGGTGGCTTCAGAAACAGCCTGCGCGCCGGCTCGGCCAGCAGCAATGTCTCGTTTCTGCTCGAAGGTCATAACGAAGCCAGCGATGGCTTCAAGGAGGTTGATATCGTCGGCGGCGATACCGGCTTCAACCAGCAGGACTATATGGGCAAGCTGAAATTCAAAACCGATGCGAGCGCCGATCTTTATCAGGAGCTGGAGCTAAAAATCGGCTATAACGAGGATAATTCCAATGAAACCTACCTTGGCCTTACCAGCACAGATTTTGGCGCCAACCCCTACCGTCGTTACGCTGCATCTCAAACCGACCAGTTTGATGCCGTGCATAACCAGTTTCAGCTTTCGCACACCATCGAACCATTTAAACATGCGAGCATCAGCACACAGCTTTATCGCAATGACTATACACGTACCTGGGACAAGCTCGAATCCGTCATCATCGGCGGCACGAGGCGCTCCATTGCCGCCATTTTGAACGATCCGGTTGCCAATGCTGCCTACCTGAATATTCTGCGCGGTGGCAATAGCGCTGCGGATGCACTCACCGCCACCGAAGCGCGGCGCGAATTTTTCTCGCACGGTATTCAAAGCAAGTTGAACTATAATTTTAATGCTGGCGTCATTAAGAATGAACTGACAACGGGTATTCGCATCCATCAGGATCGCTACGACCGCCTGCACCGCGATAAGAATTATCAGATGGTGGATGGTGTCATGGTGCTCACGAGCGAAGGGGCGTTTGGCACGCAAACCAACCGCATCGGCACCGCGCGCACCTGGTCAGCTTTTACGCTGAACCGCATGAGCTACGGCGCGCTCAGCATCACCCCCGGCGCGCGCTATGAATATATCGATCTTAAAACAGAAAATTATGGCACATCAGACCCTGCGCGCAGCGGTGCAAACCTGCAGAATTTCCGCTCCACCATCAATGCCTTCACCCCCGGCCTCAGCAGCGAATATGCCCTGAGTAACGAATGGATTCTGCTGGCCGGTGTACATAAGGGTTTTTCGCCGCCAGAACCGCCCACCAGCGCGAATGCCGCCGAGAATGCCAAAGCCGAAGAAAGCATCAACTACGAGCTGGGCACACGCTTCAGCGGCAACCAGTTCAAGGCGGATGTCGTGGGCTTTCTCACCGATTATGAAAACCTGCTGGGCGCCGATACGTTCTCATCTGGTGGCGGCGGCGGCGATCAGTTCAATGGCGGCGAAGTGCGCACCTACGGGTTGGAGGCAGCCTTCGGCTACGAAGCCTCCAAAGAAGCAGGGCTTGATACAAGTAAGCTCAAGCTTCCTCTGCAATTCAACTACACTTATCTGCGCAGCAGCTTTGAAAATAGTTTCAACAGTACGTTTGGTGAGTGGGGCAATGTGAGCAAAGGCAACGAACTGCCCTACATTCCGCGCCACCAGTTCTATGTCAGCGCCGGGCTGGATCATGATGACTGGTCAGTCACCATCGGCGGCAAGTATGTGGGTAAAATGCGCACCGTCGCCGGCAGCGGCCCACTTCTGGAAAATCGCAGCACCGATGCGCATTTTATCATGGATGTGAATGCCGAGATGCGCCTGATTAATGATGTGCGCGGCTATGTGAGCCTGACCAACGCGTTTGATGATGAATATATTGTCGCGCGCAGACCGGCAGGCGCTCGCCCGGGCGCACCGCGCATGATCTATGCTGGTGTGAAGGCAGAGTTTTAATGACCCTCACCCCTACCCTCTCCCTCCAAGGGAGAGGGGGGGTTAGAGATTGAGCATGAAGCTGTCGTAATTTTCTCTTGCCGCAGCGAGTGCCGCCAGCGCGGCAATGATACCGAACGAGCGGAAATGGCAATCCACCAGCGGGCGTGAATCCGGACAATCCGGCTCTTCCCCCTCATCACACATGCCGACAAAACGCATGCCGGCGGCGTTGAGGTTATTAAAAGCATCGCGCTCACCGTTCACGCGCCACATACCGCCAATCGGCACGCCGTCAATCATATACACCATCGGCTCGGCGGGCGCGCCATCCACCGTGTCGGTGGTGGGAATGCCCTCCTGAATAATCACCTCGCTGACCTGCGCGCCTTCTTTGATGACATTCATCTTGTTGCGCTCTTTTTTATTCATCTCGAAAATTTCCTCCGGCGAGCGCACGGTCATGATGCCCATGCCATAAGTGCCGGAATCGGCCTTCACAAACACATAGGGCTCATCTTTGATGCCATGCTCTTCATGCTTGCGCCGTGCATTATCCAGCACTTTTTTCACCGCCGCCGCCACGCGGTTGATGTTCGTGCGCTCTTTGAAATCGACCAAACCACAATGAAAAAAATCCGCCTTGAACAGCCACGGATCCAGCCCAAACACACCGCAAAACTCGCGCAGCAACTTGCGATATTCATCAAAATGGATGCTTTTCCTCCGGCTATACCAACCCATGCCCACCGGTGGCATCACTGGCTGGGCAAGGTCGATCAGCTGCGCGGGCGCGCCGGACGTCATATCATTATTCATCACCACAAGGTCTGGCGTGAAACCATCCTCGAGGCGCAGCGTGTCACCTTCGCGCACAAGCGGATATTGGGTGAGCTGCTTGCCAGAAGGTGTTTCAAGCTGGATGGGCTGGCCAGCTTCTGCGGCCAAGCTGCCGATGCGCACGTCGAGGTTTAAGGCGGCAAACAGATGGGTCATCACCGCCAGATTCTCGAGATAGCCGAGATTGCGCGTGTGGTTTTCTGGAATGATGAGAATTCGTTTCGCCTGCGGAATATGATCTTCCAGAAAATGGGCAATGAAGCGCGACGCACGCGCCCGCGCACGCGGCGAAAGGTTATTAAACCCGGCGGGAAACAGGTTGGTATCCACCGGCACCAGCCGCCGGCCGTTATGGCGCAGATCCACCGAGGTGGTGAGAAACGGCATGGCCTCGGCGCGCTTCAAGGTGAACCACGCTTCGATCTCATCGCCGCGCGTGTCCTGAAGTTTTTTGAGCCGCTCTAAAATATCACTCACGATATACTCCTATTCTTCTCGCACTTCGTGCGATTGGGACTCTTTGCCCCAAACCTCGCCGCTTCGCGCCGCGCCTTGCGCGGTGATTGCCAAATCTTCAGACGATTTGGCTATAAAATGGGGCTTTTCATTCCAATCACCAACCTGCGACATCACGCAGGCGAGCGCGGCGACCGCCGCCGTATCCGCCCTCAGGATCCTCGGCCCCATGCCAAAACCCCGCGCGCGTGCATAGACCTGAAGCATATGGTGCTCATCTCTCGAAAATCCACCTTCGGGGCCAATTAAAATAGCATATTTTTTATATTCGCCCCGTTCATAGGGCAGCTTGGCGGCCATTTCTGCCAGCGGTTTGCCATGGCCGCTTTCATCGCCGTAAAGCAGCAACCGATCCTCAGGCCACTCGGCAAGCAGGCGGCCGAGATTCTGCGCCTCCTGAATGATCGGCACATCAAGGCGCTCGCATTGCTCCGCCGCTTCCACCGCGTGGGCAGTAAGCTTGTCATGGTTAATACGCACCACCACGCTATGCTTCATGAAGGTGCAGATGATATTGGAAGCGCCAAGCTCGGTCGCTTTTTCAACCACCGCTTCTGTTTTCATTTTAATCGGCGCAAATACCAGCCACACATCCGGCGATGCCACTTGCGCGCGCACCTGCTGCCTCAGCTGAAGCCTGAGCGCTTTTTTTCGAATCTCGGTGATATCCGCCAGCCACTCACCATCAACGCCGTTGAACAGATGGATGCCATCGCCCACCTCGCAGCGCATCACCTGCGAAAGATAATGCGCCTGCTGTTCTGCTATCTCGATAAAACCAAGCGTAGATAGCGGTTCAGGGACATAGAGGCGGATTTTTTTAAATGCTTGCTTCATAAAATGATAATACATCGACAAGATATTAGGCCAAATGTAAACTCATTTATATGAGACAAGTTCGAGAAGCAGCCGCCCGCAGAACCGGAATGTAGCGGCGCTACATGAGGATTCGAGGACGGATGTGACGAAGAAATTGGCCATAGAAATGAGTTTACCTCACTTCCGCCTGATGCGCCTTCACCAGCCGGTGGGCATCTGGCTGCTCTTCTGGCCATGCGCATGGGCGCTGATTCTGGCAAGCGAAGGCTTTCCAAAGCCGCAGCTGCTGCTGGTATTTTTCGCAGGCGCGCTGCTGATGCGCTCGGCCGGCTGCATCATCAACGACATCGCCGACCGCGAATTTGACAAACAGGTCGAGCGCACCAAAACCCGCCCGCTGGCCAGCGGTGAACTAAGCGTCAAACAAGCACTGGTGCTGCTTCTGGCGCTGCTGGTGCTGTCGCTGCTGGTGGCACTGTATCTGGGCGCGGCAGTGCTACTGTGGTCGGCGCTCGCACTTGTGCCGGTTGCTATCTACCCTTTCATGAAGCGTATCAGCTGGTGGCCGCAACTTTTTCTGGGGCTCACCTTCAACTGGGGCGCGCTGGTGGGCTGGGTAGCGGTGCGTGGCGAGGTTGAATGGCCGGCATTGCTGCTTTATGCGGGCTGCGTGCTTTGGACACTCGGCTACGACACCATCTATGCCCATCAGGACAAATTCGATGACGCACGCATTGGTATTAAATCCACCGCGCTCAGGCTCGACAAACATACAGCCAGCTTTGTGACGGCCTGCTACCTGCTGAGCTTTGCCAGCTGGGCGCTGCTGGCCGCGGCAGCCATCACGCAGCTTTGGCAGTGGGTGTGGCTGCTGCCAGTGGCGCTGCATCTTGGGTGGCAGGTGACCACGCTGGAGATTGACTCGCCACAAAACTGCCTTCGTCGCTTCCGCTCAAACAGCCAGCTTGGGCTGGTGCTGGCACTAGCGCTGTGCATGATAAACGCAACCAGCTGAAATAATTTAATTTATTATTTTTACATGCGCCGCCTGCCAGCGCCGATGTACCTTTTGAAGTAACGATTTCTTACCAGTGTTTTTAGCGATATTTTACCTTTATGTGCCAAAGTGATGGTTCAGGCATTGTGATCAAATTCGTCAGGCCGCAGCAAAAACGTGGGTTTTTTAGAAAACCTGTCTTTGCAGCAAGGCATGGTAGCATTTGATCACAGTGCCGAGGCATGCCGCCACCACCACGAGCCTTGGATGTACACAACCGGAACCCAGCCCCCCGAACCCACGCATGGCTTCAGCGCCAGGTCGATCAGCACCAGCGAATCTGGCGGGCTAGAGCTGGCCGCGCCCAGCTATCCGGGCAGCACCTTCTATCCGGCTGATTTCATCAACATGCTGGAAACCAGCATCCATAACGTGATTCGCGATCACACCTGCGGCACATTGCTGCTGGTCTCGCTGGAAAACTTTGCCATGGTCATCAATGCTTATGGTCATGACACGTCCGAAATTGTGTTTCATGATTTGAGCAAAACGATTGAATCGATGCTGCATGATGGCGATGTGATCCAGCGCCTTCAGCGCGATCAGATTGGTATCATCCTCATGAACAGCGCGCCGGAAGATGCCGCCGTCATGGCGCAGCGCATCCACAACACCATTCAGAATTTCGGGCGCGATAATGTCGCCACCGCCTCACTTCATCTCATCGGTGTGATTGGCAGCGTGAATTTCCCTATTGAGTCCACTAGCGCGCATGATGTGCTTGATAAAGCCTACATTGCTGTCAGCAGCCCACATACCGTGCCGCACCGCACGGTTGACATGATCCGGCAGGATGCTGATCAGGCACGCCAGCAGATGGGGCTCGCAAATTACCTGCTCAAAGCCTACAAGGAAAAGCGTCTTCGGCTTGCCTACCAACCGGTCATCCAGAGCACCACCGGCCGAACCGTTCATTACGAAGCGCTGCTCAGGCTGGTGAATCCTTCCGGCAAAATCACCTCGGCGGGCGCACTCATTCCGGTAGCGGAAAAGATGGGGCTGATTGACATCATCGACACCATGGTGATGGAGATGGTGATTGAAGAACTCAAGCAATCTCCGCAGATATCGCTGGCGTTTAATGTATCGAACCACACCACGGAAAATGCCGTGTGGCTGGACTCGATTCAGCACCTGCTCAAAGACCGGCCGGATATCGCCTCGCGAGTGATTGTTGAAATCACCGAAACGGCGATTCATCGCGACCTGCGCCGCACGGCGTATTTTGTCGCCTCATTGCAATCGCTGGGATGTTCGGTAGCGCTTGACGATTTCGGATCCGGTTACACTTCCTTCCGTCAGCTCAAAGCGCTCTCGGTGGATATGGTGAAAATCGATGGTGTATTCATCAAAGACTTGGCGCAAAGCGCTGATAACCAGTTTTTTGTCAAAACCCTGCTGGATTTTGCCAAGGGATTCGGTCTGGAAACCGTCGCGGAATACGTCGAAACGGGTGAAATCGCTAAGATTCTCATGGGTCTTGGGGTTGACTGCATGCAGGGCTATTACTTCGGAAAACCCGAAAATCACCGCAGCTGGCTGGATAACGGCGAATATGGCCGCGACTAGCGCGGCATTTATTAAACTTTTGTGACAAGACGAATAGATATTTTTTTTCAGCAGGTTAATCCTGCACTTCTCCTCCGCGGCTGGTTTGACCCCAGTTGATACACATGCTAGCATGAAATCATGACAAATCCTGAGGAACATCCTTCCGAAATATCGAGCACGGCAAGCACCATACTGCGTTTTGCCGCTTACCCGATTTCCGCTGTTTCGGCGTATCTGGCGGGCGATGTGTATGTGCGCAATGCCATTTACAAAAACTTTGCCAAGCATGGTTTTTTTGACGGAAAAACCCGCCAGTGCGATGGGATTCAGCAGCGTACGCATGACGAGTTCAGGCAGGTTGTTCGCGATGGCTATGTTCAAGGTATTCAGACGGCAAAGACTGATGCTCAGCTTGAACGCCTTGCCTGCAATGCCCAGAAATTCAATGTATTGACCGAGCAGGAAGTGGCGCCGCTGGTGAACAACCCGGAGATTATGAAGCGCGCCGCCAGCCGTCTGAAGCAGGACCTCGGAAAGCCATTAGCACAGAGCGCCGAGCACAGCAGCGTGACCTCGCGGCTTGCCAAGAATTTTCATAATTATCGCCACGAAGTGCGCGAATTTTTTGAAGATCTCGGCATTCGCAACCTGCGCGATTACACCAAAGTCACCCACCGCAACCAGAAGGTGGAAGCCGCTGTTTTTGCCCTGACCGCTGCCGGTATTTCGCTGGGCGCAGTGCTGACGCTATCGAACAGCAAGGGTCTGATGGATATGCTGACAACCAAAGATCGCAGCCGCTCTTCACAAGTCGGTTGATTATTCTTTCATCTTCGCTTAGGGATGGCGCGGTGTGCCGCTTTAGCTCAGGGGTAGAGCAACCGCCTTGTAAGCGGTAGGTCATGTGTTCAAATCACATAAGCGGCACCACGCTTCGCCCTTACGGGCTTCGCGTGGCGCAGCCAGAGAAGACCGTTAGGCTGAAGCAGTGCCCTGCGAAGCTCGATGAGCGAAGCATGGGCAAAACAAGCGGTGCAAAATGCTTCACGTGAAACATTCCTGAGATTGCCCCCTCACCCACCCCTCTCCCCGAGGGGAGAGGGCTATAGCCGTGTCTCACGTGAAACATTTTATTACCAAGATGACAAATATTTCATTATTCCACCACTTCCCGACCAGGGAATTGTGTGCCTATTTGGCCATGACGGTTTGAATGAGCTGCGCGAGGCGCTTCATGAATGCCTCCTGATGGGCGGTTTTGCGCCAGCATAGCGCAATGCGCCGCCATGGCGGCCGCGCAAAAGGAACATAAACAATGCCGCGATCTTCCTGAACGGCGAGCTTCGGCATCAGCGTCACCCCGCCGCCAGAGGCGACCATGTGCCGCAGCGTCTCGAGGCTGGTCGCGCGAAAACTCTGCGATTCACTGGCGCCCACACGCTGACACACCTCCAGCGCCTGCTCGCGCAGGCAATGTCCCTCATCAAGCAGCAGCAGCGCCTTGCCATCAAGATCATCCAGCTGAATGCGCTTCTTGCGCGCCAGCGGGTGACGCTCTGACACCGCCAGCATAAATGGCTCATCAAACAGCGGCTCACAATTCAGCTGCGGCGACATCACCGGCAGCGCCAGCAGCGCCGCATCAATTGCGCCGGATTCAAGCCTGACAACCAGCTGATCGGTTTTTTCTTCTATGAGCTTCAGCGAGAGCTTAGGAAACTGCTTTACCACCGGCGGCATGATGATGGGCAGCAGGTAAGGCGCAAGGGTGGGGAAAATGCCAAGCGTCAGCTCGCCGCTTTCAGGGTTTTCCTGCAGCCTTGCATGCTCCATCATGCGCTCGCACGCCATCAGCGCCACTTTAGCTTCCGCCACCACCTGCTCGCCCAGGCGTGTGAGCATCACCTTGCGGTTGGTGCGCTCAAACAGCGGCGCGCCCAGCGTTTCTTCCAGTTTTTTGAGCTGCATGGAGAGGGTTGGCTGGCTGACATGGCACCGCTCTGCCGCCTTGCCGAAATGCTTGGTCTCAGCTACGGTCACCAGATACTTTAAATCACGCAGGTTCATATTGATAGATTATATCTATCAATGATATAAAAACAATAGATTTTACCTTTGTTCAACCCCGGGCTAACTTGCCGCCACATCAAGGACACTGTTATGAAAACCAATTCCAAAAAACATGCCTCTCTCAGCAACGCCAATATGCTTGCTCTGCTCAACCAGTCGCTCGCGGAGCTGATCGCCCTGAAGCTGAACGCCAAGCAGGCGCACTGGAACGTGAAAGGCAAAAACTTCCAGCAGCTCCACGAGCTGTTTGACCAGGTGGCCACCGAAGCGGACGGCTTTGCGGATCTGGTCGCGGAACGTGTGGTGCAGCTGGGCGGCATCGCGGAAGGCACCATCGCCCACTTGAATAAACGCGCCAGCGACACTACCTACCCTGCCGTACAGGAATCGGAAAAACACGTGAAGCTGATAGCAGGTGCAGTGACCGCTGCCGCCATGAAAATGCGCGCCGCGATCGATACCAGCGCCGAGCACAGCGATCAGGTGAGCGCCGATATCTTCACTGAAATTACCCGCGGACTCGACAAACTTGCATGGTTTGTCAGCTCGCACCAAGCCTAACCATTTAACCCCAAGGAGTACTTACTTATGATGAGTGTTGGTCAAAAATTCCCGCAGTTTAAATCAAAAGCGACCGTATCAAGCGATATCAAAACCGCTTTCAAAGAAATCTCGAACAGCGATTTCAAAGGCAAGTGGATGATCGCATTTTTCTGGCCAAAAGACTTCACTTTCGTGTGCCCGACCGAGATTGCGGAATTCGGCAAAATGAACAAAGAATTCAACGATCGTGATGCGATGGTGATGGGCGTTTCGACCGACTCTGAGTTCGTGCATCTCGCATGGCGCCAGAACAAAGAAGAACTCTCGAAGCTGCCATTTCCGATGCTGGCCGATGTGAAGCGCGAGCTTTCTGAAGCGCTCGGCATCCTCGACCCGCAGGAAGGCGTTGCTCAGCGTGCCACCTTTATCGTGGATCCGGATGGCATCATCCGCTTTGTAATGGTGACTGATCTTTCGGTTGGCCGTAACGTGAAAGAAGTGCTGCGCGTGCTCGATGCACTGCAGACCGATGAACTCTGCCCATGCAACTGGCAGCAGGGTCAGGACACGATTAAGATCGCTGCTTAATCTTCTGTTTTCTACTGCGGCGGGAAACCGCCTTGGTGTTCCGCCGCAGTATGTTTTTACATTCTGTTTCAAAACTGAAAGGAATTTTTATGTCCCTCACTCTAGTGAAGGCTGGCCATGTGCTGCCTGTGAATATGGAAGCGCTGCGCGACTCTATGGCTGATTATGCCAAAGATATCAGGCTGAATTTAAGCAGCGTGATGACCCCCGAAGGCGCGCCCGAACTAACGCAAGCCCAAATCGACGCGATTGCGCTGGCTTCGGCCTATGCGACCAAGCATCATGATGTGGTGTCGGCGGTGCATGGCGAAGTCGCGCCGCGCATGGATGCCAGCATGCAGCAGGCTGCTAAAGCTGCCGCCACCGTGATGGCGATGAACAACATCTATTATCGCTATGTGCATCTTTCAAACGATGAAGAGATCAAAAAAATGCCCGCCAAACTGCGCATGAGCGTGATTGGCAGCCCGGGTGTGGCCAAAATCGACTTTGAGATGATGTGTCTTGCGGTTTCCGCCATTAATGGCTGCGGCATGTGCATCGAAGCGCATAACCACGAGCTGATCAAAGCAGGTGCCAGCAAGCTGGCGCTGCAATCCTGCGCCCGCATCGCTGCCGTGATTAACGCAGCTGCTCAGGCTCAAACGATTGGCTAGCGCGACGCATATTCATCGAGCAGGCGGCGAATCATCACTTGATAAGGAATATCAAATTGATCCGCCTGCTCTTTGAAAAAACGAAGACTGCGCGAGCTAAGTGATAGTGTGATTTTTGTGGTTTGTTCGGCTTCTGCCAGTTCGCGGGGTGTAGGTAGCGCAAGCGGCAAGCCTGCAAGCTTGACTTGCTTGCCAAGTCTTACCTTGCCAAACGGGTTGCTTTCATAGCGAATTTTTTTCTTCATAAGTCTTTCTTCCTTTTCTCCAGTAAGCAGCGCCAAATATACGTATTTTGCCTTGGCGCCGTGTAAACCGTACCGTAAGCACCTCGCCTTCAACCAGACCATAAGCAAAATAGCGTGGCTCATCGTGGCTATGCAAAAGATCCTCCAAGATCACCAGACGTGGATCATAAAAAACTTGCTTCGCCTGTTCAAAGCTGACGCCGTGTTTAAGCTGGTTGGCAAGGTTTTTGCGGGCATCATACTCAAATTTAGCCATATAAATGAGTATATGAACATATGGCTATTTGTCAATACTAACGGGTACCGGTGCCGCGCCCCATCGCTTTTTCAACCGGCACTGGCGCTGAGAAATAATAGCCCTGGAACAAATCAACCCCCAGCGGCTGAAGCTGCTGATAATTCTCAGCACTTTCTACCCCTTCTGCAATCACTGTGCCGCCATTGGTATGGGTCATATCCGCAATGGTGCGGATCATATCGCGGCTGCGCGCATCATCGGTGCGCTGAGCCAGCCCCATATCAATCTTCACAAAATCGGGCTTGATTTCGCCAATCAATTTGCGCGCGCCCTCGATCGTGTTGATATCATCGAGCGCCACCGAATAGCCCCGTGAACGCGCATATTCACACACACTGCGCAGATGGGCGAGATCGCGCGGTGTTTCAGATTTGGTAAATTCCAGCACGACATTTTTTGCAATCACGCCGTGGGCACGCACAGTTTCAGTCAGCCCCTCAAGATAAATGGCCGGGCGATGAATAAAACCGGGCAGGAAATTCACAAACAAAAAGCCATTAAAATCGCTGGAAACGAAGGTCGTAATCGCCTGCACCTGCAGCAGCCGGTCAATCATAAATTCCATGCCCAGCGCACGGCTGGCAGCGATGATGGCATCACCCGCGATAATACGACCATCCGGCAGGCGTACGCGTGCGAATGATTCATAGCCAAATACTTTGTCTTTCTGGCTGAGAATTGGCTGCAGATAACAAACCACGCGATCTTCTAAAATGGCATCGCCCAGCCACAGGCTATCAGCAATCGCCTGAATCTGCGCCACCGTTTTATGCTCAGCACGCCCCTGCATTTCCCCTGGTGCCAGCGCCACCTCGACCATCGGCAGGGCATTGACGGATTCCAGCGCCGCCCGTATCGCCGCCCACGCATCTTCCCAGTGGCGGTGTGTTTTAATACTGAGCGCGCCAGCAGAAACAAACTGCATGCCCGCAGATTTAAGCACCTCTGTTAAGTTGGGGGTGAAATGACCACCCTTGGCAAAGATGCTGATGGTGTAGCTATCATGCTGATGCCACGGGAGGTTAATGGGCTTGCTGATCATGGAGCGCTATAGGTTTGATACTCATAGAGGCTAGCACAACCATGGTTACTTTTTTCTTAAGGCATCTGCTTGAACTGCAGCTCGGCAAGCCTTGCATAAAGCGGGCTGGCTACCAGAAGCTCACTATGTGTGCCTACGGCAGCAATACGCCCCTCATCCAGCAGCACAATCTGATCAGCCCGGGTGATGGTCGAAAGCCGGTGAGCGATCACAAAGGTCGTGCGCCCCCACATTACCTGCTCGAGCGCCTGCTGGATATGGTGTTCATTCTCAGAATCCAGCGCGGAGGTCGCCTCATCCAGCAGCAGAATGCGCGGATTTCTGAGGATAGCGCGGGCAATGGCAATGCGCTGGCGCTGCCCGCCGGAAAGCTGCACCCCCTTTTCGCCCAGATAGGTATCCAGCCCCTGCGGCAGCTTTTCCAGAAATTCAAGCGCTGAGGCCGAGCGCACCGCATGCATCAGCTGCTCCTCGGTGGCATCGATATTACCCATCAGGATATTGGCGCGCGCACTGCCAGAAAAAATCGTGGCATCCTGCGGCACAATGCCAATCATCCCACGTAGTTCCTCCAGCTTCATTTCGCGAATATCACGGCCATTGATGCGTATGGCGCCTGAGTCCGGCTCATAAAAACGCAGCAGGAGATTAAACAGCGTGGTTTTACCCGCGCCGGAAGGCCCCACGAGCGCGATCATCTGCCCGCTTTTCACCGCCAGCGAAAATTGCGAAAGTGCTGGCTTTTCAGGCCGCGCCGGGTAGGTGAAAGACACATCGTCAAACACCACCACACCGCCCGTCGGCATCGATAGCTCCGGGCTCATCGGCGGCTGCGGCAAGGCAAAGGACTTACCCGCCAGCAGCAGTTCACGCAGCCGATCCGCCGCACCGGCGGCGCGCTGCAGATCCGTAATCACTTCGCTGATCGCACCCACCGCCCCCGCCACAATCACCGAATAAAACACAAAGGCTGATAAATCACCGGCGGAGATGCGCCCTGCCAGCACGTCCTTACCGCCAAACCACAGCACCGTGACAATCGCGCCGAATATCAGCGTGATGACCAGCGCGGTGAGCAGCGCGCGCGTGCGGATACGGTGGCCGGCTGCCAGCAAAGAGCCCTGCAAATGGCGCTCGAAACGCTTGCCCTCATGCGGCTCCAGCGAAAAAGCCTGCACCGTGCGAATGCCCGAGAGCGACTCTTCGGCATGGGCGCTGATTTCCGCAATGCGCTCCTGCGACTCGCGGCCATAAAAGCGCACGCGCTTACCCATGATGATAATCGGCGCCACCACGAGCGGCAGCATCAGGAACATATAGCCGGTCAGCTTGGCGCTGGTGAAAAGCAGCAGAATGATCGCGCCCACCATGGTAATCAGGTTACGCGCCGCAACCGACACCGAGCTACCAATCACGGTTTGCAGCAGGGTGGTGTCCGTGGTCAGGCGCGAGAGCAGCTCGCCGGTGCGTGTTTTTTCAAAAAACGGTATCGGCATGGCAAGCAGGGTGCGGTACACATCACGGCGAATATCCGCCACCACGCGCTCCCCCACCCACGACACGAGATAAAAACGAATATACGACGCCACCGCCAGCAGCAGTGTCACGCCGATGAGCAGAAGGAAAGCGCGGTCAAGCAGGCCACTATTGCCCTTGGAAAGCCCTTCATCCACCAGATATTTCAGCCCCCAGCCCAGCCCAAGCACCGCAGAGGAGGTAAAAAGCACCGCAATGCTCGCCCCCAGCACCTGCCACTTGTAAGGCAGCATGTAGGAAAGCATCGGCAGCAGGTCTGCTATTTTGCCTTTGGGACGATCGGCGGCGCCTGGGCTAGAACGAGACATGAAGCCCCGCCAGTTGCCGAAGTTCGCCCGCCAGAAGCGCTGTCAGCTCGCGGCCATCGGCCAGCTGCCAGATGCCGGATTGGTACGAAAAGTGTAGCCCGCCTGAAAGCGGTGATGACAACCAGATCTGCTGGCTTGGCTCATGACGGCTCACCACAAAGGTTTTGCCGCTCTCCAGCACGATGGTCATCACACCGCCGGCAATGTCCAGCTCTAGCTGGCCATCGGCATCCACCTCTTCCAGCGCTGCTTCCAATTGGTTAAAAATGCTATCTGCCAGCTGATGATAGGGGATGGCTTGCATGGCGGCTATCTTGAGAAAAACGATTATTATGCAGTCGATGGTATCGATTAAAATTAGATAAAATGCAAGGCAACTTTCTGCTGGCAATCTCGAAAATTTAACACAATGTTCACATCATTCTTCCTACAATATAGCTATTATGTTCACGCTATACTACGATGAAAAGGGAATACCCATGATACAGATGCATGAAAACAGCCATCTCTACCATCTGCATGAAATGCAGTATGCCGCGATGGCACCGCTTCACGCGATGGCAGAAGCCAGCAAAGCGCTGCACCGTCATCCCTTTTCACCACTCGCCTACACCGGCTACGGCCGCCATGTTGCAGCGGCGTCCGAGCTTATCGAGCGCATCACTGATCGCTATGGCAAGCCGCAGTTCGGCATTACCCATACGAAAGTGGGTGGCAAGCAGGTCGCAGTGGATGAAACGGTGGTGCTGGAAAAATCCTTCTGCAGGCTGATTCATTTCAAAAAGAAAACCACCCAGAAACAGCCCACTTTGCTGCTGGTTGCCCCCATGTCCGGCCACCACGCCACCTTGCTGCGCGGCACCGTGGAAACCATGCTGCCACACTGCGATGTGTATATCACGGACTGGCTGGATGCACGCGGCGTATCGCTTGCTGCGGGCAGCTTTGATCTCGACGATTACGTGCACTACCTGATCGAATTCATGCACCTGCTTGATGAGAAAGTGCATGTGATGGCGGTGTGCCAGCCATCAGTGCCGGTGCTCGCGGCAGTGAGCGTGATGAACGAGCTGAAAGACAAAAAAACCCCGCTCTCCATGACGCTGATCGGCGGGCCGATTGATACGCGTATCAACCCCACCAAGGTGAATAAGACTGCTGAGGAGCGTCCGCTATCGTGGTTTAAAACCCATGTCATCACCCGGGTGCCGTTTCATTACCCGGGCTTCATGCGCCGCGTTTATCCCGGCTTTCTGCAGCTGACCAGCTTCATGTCGCTGGATATGGAGCGCCACATCAACGCGCACAAAGACCTGTTCAAGCATCTGGTGGAAGGCGATGGTGAATCCGCCGCCGCGCATAAAAAGTTTTATGATGAATATCTATCGGTCACCGACCTGCCTGCCGAGTTCTACCTCGACTGCATCGAGAAAGTATTCCAGAAACACTCGCTGCCGAAAAATGAACTGGATTTCGAGGGGCATAAAATTCGCCCGTCGCACATCACCCAAACTGCACTGCTCACGCTGGAAGGCGAGCTGGATGATATTTCCGGCGTTGGCCAGACACAGGCCGCGCACAAGCTATGCAGCAGTCTGCCGGCCGAAATGAAAAAACACCACCTGCAGAAAGGCGTGGGGCATTACGGCATTTTCAACGGCCGCAAATTCCGTGAATTCGTTGCGCCGATTATTGTGGATTTTGTGAACAAGCACGAAGCGTAGAAAAGCATTTGATGGCAACGGCTCCGCGAGCTAAATTCAGCGCATGATAAGTTACGCCACCCACCGCCATCTTTACTGGGTTTCCAGCGCGCTGGTGTTTATTTTCTTTGCTGTGGCTCTCAGCGGTGAAGCACCCAGTATGTTTGGTGATTCTGACATGCTGTGGCATATCGCCGCCGGTGATCATATTCGTAAGATCGGGGAAGTGCCCATGCTTGATCCCTGGTCGTTCACCGCCGGTGATTATCGCTGGATTAATGTGGCATGGCTGTGGGATATCGGCTTCAGCTATCTTCATGAACATTTCGGCTGGCACGGGCCGGTGGTGATGAATGCCGTAACGATTGCTATCACGCTCGCCATTCTGTTCGCTCATGGGCTGCTGCGAAGCGGCGATAATCTCATTCCTATTGTTATTGCGCTGATAGGCGTCATCCTGATGATGACGATGATTCTAAGGCCAATGCAGGTGACACACCTGATGACTGCTATCTGGATGCTGATTCTGGCACAGCATTCCCGCGGTCTATGCAGTCATCGCCGGCTTCTCGTCATGCCACCACTGATGCTGCTATGGGTCAATTGCCATGGCGGCTTCATTGTGGGGCTGATGGCGCTGGGCTTCTTTTTTACTCAAGCCTGGCTTACAAAGAAAAAACCTGAAGCAATTTGGCTTTTTTTCATCGGCGCCGCCTGCTTTGCCGCGACGTTTATCAACCCCTTTGGCTGGCGGGTTTATGAACTTCACTGGGTTATGCTCTCGATTCCTTCCAAAGCTTATATCAGCGAGTGGCTGCCACTTACACTTTCCTACAGCACGCTACTTTTAAACCTGCTTGCTGTGATTTTTATTCTACTGGTGCCGCGCAACAATTCTTTGAATTTTTCTCATGCAGAGCGCTGGTTTGCTTATGTATGGTTGATCATGGGGGTGACTTCCATGCGTAATATGAGCATTTTTGCGGTGGTGGCGTTTCCGCTGGTGGTGGCGGCGCTTGCCCAGTACCTTAAGCCTTCAGCCGCCAACCCCAACCCAACCGCCAGAGCCATCGTCGATCGCTGCCTCGCCCTGCTTAACCGCAAACAAGCGGCTGTTGCTGCGTTGCTGGCAAGCGCGGCATTGGTGCCATTTCTTTTTTCGCCAAACGCCATGCGCTGGCTTGCGATCGACCTCAAACCGATTTCTATCCAATCAGAAATCGCTTTCATTGAACAGCATATTGCCTCGCCACGCGTGCTTAACCACTATAATCTGGGTGGCTACCTGATTTATGAGTCGCGCGGCCGCGTGCCGGTATTTGTTGATCCCAGAGCCGAAACGGCTTTTCCTGCCGAGCTAATGAAAGAATTCTGGAATTTTCAGCGGGGTGGGGAAAACTGGGACAGCATATTGGATCGCTATAAAATAAATGCGATCATGACGCCAAATAAAAAAATTATGCCCGGCCATGAACGGTTTCTTGATCTGCTAGCAACCAAGCCGGGCTGGCGACTTGCATTTGAAGGGCCCGTTGCCCTAGTTTTTGTGCGAACGGATAGTAGCCATTGAACTTCCATCGCCAGCTCGCAGTTGCAAGCGCAGCCTTGCCGAGAGAGTGCGACACTGCTAGTGCTGAATACATGAACCCTATTTCAAGCCATCGCCCGATTGTCATCCAGTCCAGTCTGGTGTTTCTTGCCTTCATGGCCGCAATATTGGTCGATGGCTACAATATGCTCTCGGACAGTGATCCGCTATGGCACCTTGCCGCCGGCGATCTGATTCGAGAAAGTGGGGCAATTCCGCTGACCGACCCATGGTCATTTACCGCCGGGGATTATCGCTGGCTGAATGTTGCATGGTTGTGGGATATTGGCCTTAGTCTTGTGCATGAACACTGGGGGTGGCATGGCGCGATGATGATCAACAGCATCATCGTGGCGCTGATTCTCGCTCTGACCTATGCAAACTGCGTGATTCGTTCGAAAAGTGGCATTGCGTCGCTGCTCGCTGTGTGCCTGTTTTTTGTGTTGCTCACCATGTATCTCAGGCCGCTGCAGATTACCCATCTGATGATCGCCTTCTGGGCGCTGATTCTCGGGCTGTGGGCGCGCGGCGAGTGCCGCAACCATTGGCTGGCATTGCTGCCTGTTTCGATGGTGCTATGGGTCAATTGCCATGGCGGCTTTATCCTCGGTTTTTTATTGCTCGCGGCGTATGGCATCCACACGCTGGCTACGCGCAACATTCAGCGTATTGCTATGTTTTCAGCCATCTGCCTGCTGTGCCTTATCGCCATCTTTATCAATCCCTACGGCACGGAGATCATCGAAACAGTACGCCGGCCGCTATTTACCGTGGCCAATGACTATATTATGGAGTGGCAGGCCATCACCGTCACACTGCACAACCTCATGACGCTACTGTTTGTCGTGCTGTTTGTTATTCTGGTGCCGGGCAGACCCAGTAGCGCACTGCCAGCCGAGCGCTGGCTGGCTTACCTGATGCTGATTTATGCGCTCACCACCATCCGCGCCCTGCCCGCGTTTGCGATTCTCGCTGCGCCGTGGCTTGCCTTCAGGCTCGCAGATTATCTCAAAGAGCAGAAAGCACCCTCGCCGCTGGCGCTGGCCATTCGCAGCCGCGCACAATCCATCAGCAACGCGCGCAACGCTCTAGCCGCCGCCCTGTGTAGCTGTGTGCTGGCTACCCTGTTACTGGTGGGTAAGCCCGGCCAGCAGCTATTTCCCATGGAAGCAAGCTGGCCAAGGATGGCGGAAGAGATTGCCTATCTTGAAACCCACCACCCCACAGGGCGTTTCATCAATGAATTTGTACTGGGCGGCTACCTTGCCTATGAAACACGCGGCCGCATCCCCGTCTTTGTCGACCCGCGCACCGAAACCGCCTTTCCCGCGCAGGTAATGGAGGATTATTTCCGCTTTGATGACGGCAAGCAGGGCTGGGAAGAAATGCTGGAGCGCTACGATGTTGACGGAATTATCGTAACCAATGGCATGGATAAAGCCCGTTTTCACGACCGTTTTGCTTTCCGAAATGGCTGGAAAAAGGCATTTACGGGTAAAACCGCTACCATTTACGTGCGCCAGCGCGATTAGCCGTTGACGAATCCTATCTCTATCTCTAGTCTCCCGCCAATTTGCCCGGAGCTAACCTGACCTGTGACTGACCTGACGCCACCACCGAACGCCTCCGCCTGCCTCATGCTGGCAGATGGCACGGTATTTTGGGGCGAAGGCTACGGGGCAGAAACAATGTCCGCCGGCGAGCTGTGTTTCAACACCGCTATGACCGGCTATCAGGAAATCCTCACCGACCCCTCCTACACCGGCCAGATCATCACCTTCACCTTCCCGCATATTGGCAATGTCGGCTGCAACAGTGAAGATATTGAATCAACCACACCGCGCTGCGCCGGCCTCATCACCCGAGAGCGCCCAACCGCTGCTTCTAACTTCCGCAGTGAAACATCGCTGGATGAATGGCTGAAAAAGCATGGCATTCCCGCCATCTGCGGCATTGATACCCGCGCACTGGTGAAACACCTGCGAAGGCACGGCGCGCAGAATGGCGTGATTGTTAGTGGACAGCGGACGGTGGACGGTGGACAGATAGAGGCAGCGCGGACATTACTAGCAAAAACCCCTAGCATGAAAGGGTTAGATCTCGCCAAACAAGTATCCACAATAAAAGAATATGAATGGACATCGCCATTGTGGACATTGTCCACCGTCCACCGTCCATTGTCCACCTCTTACCACGTGGTCGCCATCGACTACGGCATCAAGCACAACATTCTTCGCCACCTCGCTGAGCGCGGCTGCAAAGTCACCGTTGTGCCCGCCGACACACGTGCGGAAGAAATTCTGAAGCTGAGGCCAGACGGCATCTTTTTATCCAATGGCCCGGGCGACCCGGCGGCCACCGGTAAGTATGCCATCGCTGAAATCAGAAAACTGATCGATTCTGAGCTACCCATCTTCGGCATCTGCCTCGGACACCAGCTGCTCGGCATCGCCCTGGGCGGAAAAACCGAGAAAATGCAGCAAGGCCACCGCGGCGCGAACCATCCGGTGAAGAATCTCATCACTGGTAATGTCGAAATCACCTCGCAGAATCACGGTTTCGCGGTGAGCAAAGACGGATTGCCGGAGGATGTCGAAATCACCCATATCTCGCTGTTCGACGGCACCATTCAAGGCCTGCGGCACAAAGTGAGGCCGATTTTCTGTGTGCAAGGCCACCCCGAAGCCTCACCGGGGCCGCACGACAGCGGCTATCTGTTTGATGAGTTTGTGGGGTTGGTGAAGAATAGGATTCAGGATTCAGGATTCAGGATTCAGGAAAAGGCTTCTGCGTCATGAAAATACAAAGCTATCGAGATCTCGACGTTTGGCAAAAATCCCGAAAGTTGGTAGGTCGCATATATAAACTCACACACACATTTCCCAAAGAAGAGCTTTACGGCCTTACTAACCAGCTACGGCGAGCGGCTGTTTCTATTCCTTCCAATATTGCGGAAGGAAAATCACGCAGGGCTACCAGAGATTACATGCGATTTCTCGATATTGCCTACGGCTCGATCGCAGAAGTGGAAACCCAGCTGTTTATTGCTTGTGATTTGAATTATACAACGGAAAAGAAAATTACGAAACTTTTGGAAGACTATGCAGAAGTAGGCCGCATGTTAAACGGTTTGCTTTCAAGCCTAGAACGCAAGCTAAATTCCCCTGAATCCCGAATCCTGAATCCTGAATCCTCCCATGCCTCGTAGAACTGACATAAAATCCATCCTCATCATCGGCGCGGGGCCGATCGTCATCGGTCAGGCGTGTGAGTTTGATTATTCCGGCTCGCAGGCCTGCAAAGTGCTGCGCGCGGAGGGCTACCGCGTGATTCTGATTAACTCGAATCCGGCGACGATCATGACCGACCCGGAGCTGGCGGACGCCACCTACATCGAGCCGATCACGCCGGAGATGGTGGAAAAAATCATCATCAAAGAAAAACCTGATGCACTGCTGCCGACCATGGGCGGCCAGACGGCGCTCAACTGCGCCAAGGCGCTCGCTGAATCCGGCGTGTTGAAAAAATATAACGTGGAGCTGATCGGCGCGAAACTGGATTCCATCAATAAAGCCGAAGACCGCCAGCTCTTCGGCGAGGCGATGCGAAAAATCGGCCTTGAAGTGCCGAAAAACACGGTGGTGAAATCACTGGAAGAAGCGCGCGAAGCACTCGCCATCACCGGCCTTCCCGCCGTAATTCGCCCCTCTTTCACCCTCGGCGGCACTGGCGGCGGCATTGCTTATAACAAGGAAGAATTTGAGCAGATTGTGCTCTCCGGCCTCGACGCCTCGCCCGTGCATGAGGTGATGATCGATGAATCCGTGCTCGGCTGGAAAGAATATGAGATGGAGGTGGTGCGCGATAAAAACGATAACTGCATCATCGTCTGCTCGATTGAAAACGTTGACCCCATGGGCGTGCATACCGGCGACTCGATCACGGTCGCGCCTGCGCTTACCCTCACCGATAAAGAATTCCAGATCATGCGCGATGCGAGTTTTGCGGTCCTGCGCGAAATCGGCGTGGATACGGGCGGCTCGAACGTGCAGTTTGCCGTGAACCCGGAAAACGGCCGCATGGTGGTGATTGAGATGAACCCGCGCGTTTCGCGCTCATCGGCGCTTGCCTCGAAAGCGACCGGCTTTCCGATCGCCAAGGTGGCGGCGAAACTTGCGGTTGGTTACACACTCGATGAAATCGCCAACGACATCACCGGCGGCAAAATCCCCGCCAGCTTCGAGCCGACGATTGACTATATCGTCACCAAAATCCCGCGTTTTGCCTTTGAAAAATTCCCGGGCGCCGAGCCGCTGCTTTCCACCGCGATGAAGTCGGTGGGCGAAGCGATGGCGATGGGACGAAACTTCGCCGAAAGCCTGCAGAAATGTTTGCGCTCGCTCGAAGTGGGCCTCACCGGCCTGAACGCACCGGAAGGCATTGACACCTTAGAGCAGGCCACCCTCGCCCTTTCCAAGCCCACGCCAGACCGTCTGCTGGTCGCCGCGCAAGCGCTTCGCCTTGGCATGGCGGTAGAGCAAATCTGCGCGATTGCAAAATATGACCCGTGGTTTGTGCGGCAGTTGGAGATATTGGTGGAGATGGAGAAACAAATAAAAGCCGTCATCCCTGCGAAAGCAGGGATCCAGCGCGCCGCGTCTGCGGCGCAGATAGATCTGGATTCCCGCTTTCGCGGGAATGACGAGTTACAACGCTGGAAACGCGCGGGCTTTTCCGACGCCCGCATTGCCGAACTTGCGGGTGTGAAAACTGCTGAGATCACGTCGCTTCGCCATAAGCTCGGCATCCGCCCAGTGTTCAAGCGCATCGATACCTGCGCGGCGGAGTTTGATTCGGATACGGCCTATATGTATTCGACCTATGATGATGTGTGTGAAGCCGCACCTACGGACAAAGAAAAAATCATCATCCTCGGCGGTGGCCCCAATCGCATCGGCCAGGGTATTGAGTTTGATTATTGCTGTGTTCATGCCTGCTATGCGCTGAAAGATGCAGGCTTTGAGACCATCATGATCAATTGCAACCCGGAGACGGTTTCTACCGATTATGACACGGCCAACCGGCTGTATTTCGAGCCACTGACGGCTGAAGACGTGCTGGAGATTATCGCCAAAGAAAAGTCGAATGGGAAACTAAAGGGCGTGATTGTGCAGTTCGGCGGCCAGACGCCGCTGAAGCTGGCGCGCGCGCTGGAAGCCGCAGGCGTGCCCATCATCGGCACCTCGCCGGATTCGATTGACCTCGCCGAAGACCGCGACCGTTTCCGCGCCCTCATCGACAAGCTGAAACTCAAACAGCCGAAAAGTGCCATTGGCCGCACCGCTGCCGAAGTCATTGCAGCAAGCGATAGCATTGGGTTTCCGCTGCTGGTGCGCCCGTCTTATGTGCTTGGTGGCCGCGCGATGGCCATCATGCACGACAAGCCAAGCCTCGAAAAATATGTGGTGGAACTAGCCAAAATGTTTGGCGATGGCCCAATTCTGGTGGATGCCTATCTGAAAGACGCCATCGAGCTGGATGTGGATTGCCTTGCCGATGGTACGGATGTCATGGTCGCCGGCATGATGCAGCATATTGAAGAAGCCGGTATTCACTCCGGTGATTCTGCCTGCTCGCTGCCAGCTTATTCCTTAAGCGAAACGATTCTTGCCGAAGTACGCCGGCAAGCAGAAGCACTCGCGCGTGAGCTTAAAGTGATAGGGCTGATGAATGTTCAGTTCGCAGTGAAGGACAGCGAGGTCTACCTGATCGAAGTAAACCCACGCGCCAGCCGCACCATTCCGTTTGTTGCCAAAACCATCGGCATTCCTATTGCCAAACTCGCTGCGCGCATCATGGCCGGCGAAAAACTTCGGGATTTGGGACTCGGGAATGGGGATTCGGGAAATTCCCGAACGCCGAATGCCGAATCCCGAAAGCCATTAAACCATGTCGCCGTCAAAGAATCCGTTTTCCCATTCGCACGCTTCCAGAATGTCGATGTCATCCTGGGGCCTGAGATGAAATCCACCGGCGAGGCGATGGGGATTGATGTGGATTTCCCGCGTGCCTTTGCCAAATCCCAGCTTTCCGCAGGCACCACCATCCCGAAATCCGGCCGGGTGTTTGTGTCGGTCAAAGAATCCGACAAACCAGCGGCCACCGAAATCTGTAAACAATTGGTCGCACTGGGATTCGAACTGGTTGCGACCAGCGGCACCGCCAGCTTCCTTGAAAAATCCGGCCTGAAAGTAGAAAAGGTGAACAAAGTGCGCGAAGGCAGACCACACATTGTCGATATGCTCAAAGACGGCAAAATCGCGCTGGTCATCAACACCACCGAAGGCGCCGCCGCGATTGCCGATTCCTATTCCATCCGCCGCACCACGCTGCTCATGAAACTGCCCTACTACACCACCATGGCCGGCGCGCGCGCCGCCACGCAGGCGATGAAAGCCATCCGCGATAATGGCGGACTTGACGTGCGTTCGATTCAATCGTACTTTGCGGCATAAGAAATCCCCGCGAAAGCGGGGTCTTTATTTTAACCCGCAGACAACAGGATACCCGCTTCTTAAGGGTCTATGAGATATGGAAAAAATCCCCTTCACCGCAGCAGGCTATGCCAAAGCGGAAGCTGAACTGAAACAACGTAAATCGGTGGATCGCCCAGCCATTATCGAGGCGATTGCCGAAGCGCGCGCGCATGGTGATTTGTCGGAAAACGCGGAATATTCCGCCGCCAAGGAAAAACAGAGCTTCAACGAAGGACGTATCAAAGAACTCGAGGCGGTGATTTCACGCGCGGAGATTATCGATGTGGCGGCGATGAGCGGCGATGTGGTAAAATTCGGCGCTACCGTGACGCTGATTGATGAGGATACCGAAGAAAAATCGACCTATCAGATTGTCGGTGAGTATGAGGCGGATATTAAATTAAAACAAATCTCCATCACCGCGCCGATGGCACGCGCCCTGATCGGCAAGAAAAAAGGCGCCTCCACCCAGGTCAAAACCCCTAAAGGTGAAAAAAGCTACGAAATTGCTGATGTAAAATACAAATAAATCAGCAGATTAGGATAGGCTTCTCCGCAATATTTCACTGAATTGTCATAAAACTTGTCAGGCTGATAATGTTATAATCCTGTCATTGACGGGATTACTAACCTTATGGCAGCCAGACAAAAATATTTTTTAAGCAGCAAAGCAGCGCCAAACGGCAACAGCACGGTCTCTCACCAGATCGTTCAGTTTGGTCTCACCAGAGGAGCAACCAGCTACTACCAGCTAGGCAAGCTTTTCGACCTTGCCGATAGTACCATGAAGCTGATTGTTGAAAACGAACGGGTTTCGGAACACGAATTTGCCGTGAAGCTGGCGAATAAAATGGGGTTAATCGGAAAGGAAAGAAAAGATTTTTTTCTCAAAGCCGGCTGGCTTGAGGATAAAGACCACGCCATCGAAGCACTACGCGATAAGAAGGCCCCACTATGGATGGCCATCACCAGCATGTATAAGGCACAAGGCAAATCAGAAGAAAATATGTGCAGACAGCTGGGGGTTGTACAGGGAACTTTTCACGGATGGTGTAACCAGAATATCGCGCGCAGGCCACCGCGCGATAAGATGCTTGCAATGGCTGGCGAGGATTGTTTCAACCTGAATCGTCAGGAAGCCGAATTTTTTCTGGAAGCTGCCGAACATTTTATTGATAAGGCGCATGTGGTTGATGCTCTGCGTCAGAAGCGCATCTCCCCCACGCATGTGATCAAGCACCTGATGGAAGCAGAGGCAGGGGGTGTAAGAGAATATGCCGAGAAAATCGCACAGAAGCCAAATACTGTATTTTTCTGGTCAAACACACGCATTCCCCGAGATCGGCTCATCAACCTGATCAACGGTTTATCGATAGACGACCAGCGAACCGTCATGGAATCCAGAGGCCGCTATTTGGATGCCGCACATATTGCCACACGCCTCAAGGCAAGTTCGAATCCATCAGATTTTGTGAATGCATTCAAAGATGTTTATGATCTTACCAGTGAAGATTTTGGCATTAGTAAAACCTCTGTCACCAAACACCAGAGTGGCTCGCAAAGAGCAACGCTGGAATCGATGGCGGTGCAATTTGCTGCGGTGGAAAAGAAGCACCCTGATGTCAGCGCCTGCTGGGAAGCATACAAAACCACATGTGCCAGATACGCAGGGCATGCCGATGGTTCACATGCGAGTCATCTTTTCAAACGGGAATTGGAAGCAGAACGCCAACAAAAAATAAAGCAGCGCTAGTGTTTTGGCGCAGAGACGTGTTCAGCGGCAGGAAAAACTTTTGTACGCACCTCGTGCGCATAAGATTTCACCGCCCCTTCTAACACCTGCGCCATATTCGCATAGCGCTTCACAAATTTCGGAGCGCGGGCGGTGAGGCCAAGCATATCGTCAATCACCAGCACCTGCCCGTCGCACGCTGGCGAGGCGCCGATGCCGATGGTGGGAATGGCAAGCCGCTCGCTGACTGCGCGCGCCACCGGCTCAACGGTCGCCTCAATCACTACGCAAAACGCGCCCGCCTCCTCAGCCGCCAGCGCATCCTGCATGATAGAATCGGCCTGCTCAGGTGTTTTGCCTTGTGTTTTAAAGCCGCCAAACTCACTGGCGCGCTGCGGCAGCAAGCCGACATGCCCCATCACGGCAATGCCAGAATCCACTATCGCACGAATCTGCTGTGCGCGGTCGCGCCCGCCCTCCAGCTTCACTGCCTGCGCACCTGTTTCATCGATTAATCTCTTTGCGGAGATGACAGCTTGCGCCGCGGATTGCTCATAGCTACCCGCCGGCATATCAATCACCACCAGCGATTGCTGCGTAGACGCCACCACCGCGCGGCCGTGACTCATCATCATCTCCATCGTCACCGTCTCGGTGCCGGGCATGCCATACACCACCATGCCCAGCGAATCCCCCACGAGCAGTATATCGACATGCGGATCAAGCAGACGTGCGACAGGCGCGGTATAGGCGGTAAGCACCACAATGGGTGTCTGGCGTTTACGTTGTTTGATATTGAAAGGATGAATACGCATGACGAAAACCTAGCCTGTCATCAGTCATCTGTCATCCATCATCTGGTTTACGCCACCTGTTTGACCGTGATGCCGTCGCGCTCTTTGAGTTCTCGCGGCAGGCTGAAAGTGACAGTGGTTCCCTTGCCCACCGTGCTTTCTATGGTGAACTGACCACCCATGATTTCCACGAATTTTTTGGTTAGCGGCAGGCCAAGACCAGTGCCTTCATATTTGCGCGACAGCGCGCTATCCACCTGCCCAAACGGTGCCATCGCCTTGGAGATATCTTTGGGCGCAATCCCGATACCAGTGTCCTTTACTTCAAAATAATACATATCGGTGGTGAGGTCGCGCCATGCAGTGATTTTCACCTCGCCGCCGGATGGCGTAAATTTCACCGCATTGGAAAGCAGGTTGAGAAGAATCTGCTTAAATTTCTTGCTATCAGTGATCATGATGATTTGTTCTTTGGGAAGCGCGTCGGTGAGCGTGACCTTGCCGGTTTCCGCGCGCGGCGCCACCAGCCTCATGCTGTTTTGCACCAGCTTGGTGATGTTCACTTCCGCTGCCTCCAGCTCCAGCTTGCCGGCCTCAGCCTTGGAATAGTCAAGAATATCGTTAATCAGGCTGAGCAGATGCACGCCGGAAGAATGAATATCATTGATGTAGTCATGGTATTTTTTATTCTCCAGCGCTGAAATCACCTCGTTTTTGATAATGTCTGAAAACCCGATGATGGCATTCAGCGGTGTGCGAAGTTCATGGCTGATATTGGCAAGAAACTGCGACTTTTGGCGGTTTTCTGCCTGCGCCGCTTCGGCAGTGGCGGCCAGCTCAATGTTGGTTTCATATTGCCTCGCAATAATCGCCTCGGCCTTGCGCGTGGAGAGCACTAAAATAGCAATAATCGCAATAAAGATGCCGATAATACCCGCCGTGCCATAAAGCTGGAAGCTGGCAATCTGCTGCCATGGCTTACTGATGTCATGAATAATTTCTACCGCACCTTCTTTCACGCTGATACCCGGCACCTGAATCGGCACCACCGTTTGCAGCACCGTGGCAGAAGCATTTCCCTCAATCGCCACCGGCGCCAGCCATTGGCTGGCCACCATGCCTGCAGCAAATTGCCGCGCGACAAAATCACCACTCGGAGAAGCACTGCTGCCAGCGAGCTTTGCCTTGCCATCCGCATGGCTGGTCATCAGTAGCCGGCCATCAGCGCTGTAAATATTCACCCGCACGAGCGGCATCGGCTGAAAAAAACGCACCGTATCACGCGCAAAATCACGCACCTCGCTGGAATCCTTCAGCGCCTGCGGATCCAGCGCAAGCGGCACCACCACCGCACGGTAATCCGCCCATACGCCCTGAATGTAGCCCTGGGCGATATTGACCGCACTTTGCGAAAGCTGCTGCTTGAAGTTATCCTCAGCAATAGTGCGCACACTCATGCCAGCGACAATCGCCAGCACCACCACGGCAAACAGGCTGAGGGCAGAAAAAAGACGCAGGAAATTGAACATCCATGCATTTTAGCGCAGCCTGATTAAGAAATCGTTGCGCGGCAAAGGGACAAAAAAACAACTAAGATTTTGTTTTATAAATATAATTTATAAAACAACACAAAGCGATGCAAAGGATTGACTTGCGCACCTTCAGCGGCTATACATCTCGCCTCTTAAATAAAAGCACCTAAGACAAGCAGGATATCAACATGAAAAGAACCTATCAGCCAAGCAAACTGGTTCGCAAACGCCGCCATGGCTTCCGTTCACGCATGGCAACCGTGGGTGGCCGTAATGTGCTTAACGCCCGCCGCGCCAAAGGCCGCAAGCGCCTTTCTGCTTAATCATTGCTGACCCAGCTTCCAACCATTCGAAATCGCAGGGACTTCCTTGCGCTTCACGATGGCGCCTATCGTTATGGTACGCCTTTTTTTCTGCTGGTTGCACGTAAGCGCCCCGACGATCATCCCATTAAAGACATTGCCCGTATCGGCTACACCGTGACGAAGAAAATGGGTGGCGCGGTAGTGCGTAACCGCATCAAGCGCCGGCTGAGAGAGGCCTGCCGGCTGCATGCCGCCGCTCACCTCAGATCGCAGCATGACTATGTACTGATCGCACGTCAGGCCTGTGCGGGCTGTCTTTTCAGCGAACTTGCCCATCACATCGAAATTGCTTTTTCAAGAATTCACGCTAAGAAAGAGCACCGCAAACCGGAACGCTCATGAACCTAGCCCGCACCATCGCCATTGCCGCAATTCGCTGCTACCAGCTGGCCATCTCGCCATGGCTTGGCAAAAACTGTCGCTTTACGCCCAGCTGCTCAACCTATGCCACCGAGGCGGTGAGTCAGCACGGCGTGCTTCGCGGCAGCTGGCTTGCGATAAAGCGCCTGCTGCGCTGTCAGCCTTGGGGCGCTAGCGGCCATGATCCGGTTCAGTTCACACATTCTTCTCATTCATCCTCCAACCATTGCACCCGCCATGAAATTTAAACACCAGGAACCCGACCACACCCGCGTTATGATTGCCGTTTTTCTTGCTGCTTTGCTGCTGTTTGCATGGCAGGCACTGGTCGACGCGCCGCGCAAACAGAAACTCGCAGAATATCACCGCGCCAAGCAGCAGGAACAGATCGCAAAGCGCGAAGAGCAGGCGAAACAATTCATTGAAAAACCAACCACCGCTGAGGAAAACCCGAACCTTTCCCGTGAGCAGCGCCTCGCCTTGTCGCCGCGCCTGGAGATTAAATCCGACAAACTACACGGTTCCATTGCACTGAAAGGTGCGCGCTTTGACCATCTGACGCTCGCCAAATACCGCACCGAGCTGGATAAAAACAGCCCGGAAGTTGCGCTTTTTGCGCCTAACGGCGATGAAAAAACTTTCTTTACGCAGGTCGGCTGGGTGGCAGGTGACGGAGCAACCAAAGTGCCCGATCACCACTCACTCTGGCAGGCAGACCACAATACGCTGACGCCCGAAGCGCCGGTGACTCTCAGCTGGGATAATGGCGCCGGCCTGATCTTCAAGCTGCGCATCGCGCTGGATGCCGACTACATGTTCACCATCAACCAGAGCGTTGAAAACAAAGGCGCGGCTGCAGCAAATGTGGTGCCCTATGCTTTCATTAACCGCATCTATCCGCGCCCGAAAAACCATTACGGCGTGCTGCATGAAGGGCCGATGGGCGTGATGGATGGAACACTCACCGAAGTCAGCTACGACGAGCTGCGCGACAAAGGCAGCAAGGTGTTTGATAATGCCAGCGGCTGGATCGGCATTACCGACAAATACTGGCTGGCAGCACTCGTTCCCGGCCAGAACAATTACAAAACCACCTTCAGCTTTTATGAAAAAGCAGGCTTCGACCGCTTCCAGGTCGATTATCTTGG
Organism: Alphaproteobacteria bacterium; assembly: GCA_033763775.1. GTDB lineage: Bacteria > Pseudomonadota > Alphaproteobacteria > Rickettsiales > SXRF01 > JAJTHB01. The sequence goes on from JANRJW010000012.1 coordinate 221,403, forward strand.
CACGGCGGCAAATGTCGCCCCCGGCGATACTGCCCAGCAAACGGTTCGCCTGTTTGCCGGCGCGAAAGAAATCAAGGTGCTGGATCGCTACACTGCGGGCGATGCAGGCGCGCAGATGCCGCCCATCCCGCTATTTGACCGCGCGGTGGATTTCGGCACGCTCTATTTCCTTACCAAGCCGCTCTTTCTGATGCTGAACTTCTTCTATGCGCTGATTGGCAATTTCGGTATCGCCATCATGCTGCTGACCATTGTGGTGAAGCTGCTGATGTTTCCGCTGGCCAATAAATCCTACCACTCCATGGCGCAGATGCGCGCCCTGCAGCCGGAGATGGTGAAAATCCGCGAGCGCTATGCTGATGATTCAATCACCATGAACAAGGAAATGATGGCGCTTTACAAGCGAGAAAAAGTCAATCCCGCGGCGGGCTGCCTGCCACTACTTATTCAGATGCCGGTCTTTTTCGCGCTCTATAAGGTGCTGTATGTCACCATCGAGATGCGCCACGCGCCGTTTTTTGGCTGGCTGAAAGATCTTTCGGTCACCGACCCATCGAACATCTTCACGCTGTTTGGCCTGCTGCCGTGGGATCACCCGGCGTGGCTGCATATTGGTGTGCTTCCCATTCTGTTTACCGTCACCATGATCATCCAGATGAAGCAGCAACCCAAACCCACCGACCCTGTGCAGGCGAAGATGATGGCAATCATGCCGTATTTCTTCCTGTATCTCTTTGCGGCTTTCCCTGCCGGGCTTGTGCTTTACTGGGTGTGGAGCAACGTGCTCTCCATTCTGCAGCAGCACGTCATCTCGAAGCGTTACGAAGCAAAAAAAGCTCGTAAGGCTGCGGCATGAGCCTGTTTACGCGCCCCTGCCAGTTTGTTGCCGGGGCAGCAACCCTCGAATCGCTGCCAGAGATCACCCATCCGGAAATCGCGCTGATTGGCCGTTCGAATGTGGGTAAGTCCAGCCTGATCAACGCGCTGGTTGGCCAGAAGGCGCTTGCACGCACCTCGCAAAACCCGGGCGCCACCAAGCAGCTGAATTTTTTCCTGCTGGCTGATGCGCTGATGCTGGTCGACATGCCGGGCTATGGCTTTGCCAAAACCTCCAAACAGCAGCAGGGCGCCTGGGATAAGCTGATCACACGCTACCTGATGGGCAGGCCGAACTTGAAACGCGTGCTGATGCTGATTGATGCGCGGCGCGGTGTGCTTGAGGTGGATGAACGTTTCATGGATAAGCTGGATGATGCCGCCGTAAGCTACCAGCTGGTGCTCACCAAAAGCGATGCATTGAAAGCCAGCGAGCTCTCCGAGATCCGGCAGGCGGCGCTGGCCATGCTGAAGAAACACGCCGCCGCCCATCCCGATATCGTGGCGACCAGCGCTAAAGACAAAATCGGCATCGAGGCGCTGCAAGTGCAGCTTGCGCCTTTCGCGGTTTAGGGATAGTTAAACCTCATGAAAACGCGTGAACTCAAAACTCAGGAAAACTGGCTTAAGACCGTCTCGACACTGTCTGAGGCGCTGCCCTACATGCGTCAGTTTGCCGATGAAACCTTTGTGATCAAATATGGCGGCAACGCCATGGAAGGCGGCGACGCTTCCAAGCAGTTTGCGGAAGATGTGGTGCTGCTCAAGCAGGTCGGCATCAACCCGATTATCGTGCATGGCGGCGGCCCCCAGATCGGCAAGATGCTGGATCGTCTGAAAATCGAAAGCTCATTCATCGATGGCCTGCGCGTGACCGACGCTGCCGCAGTGGAAGTGGTCGAAATGGTGCTATCCGGCTCGATTAATAAGCAAATTGTATCGCAGATTAACGCTGCTGGCGGCATGGCCGTGGGGATTTCCGGCAAGGATGGTAACCTGATTGAGGCGCGCAAGCTGCGCCGCCACAGCAAGGATGCGGAATCGAACGTCGAGAAGATTCTTGATCTTGGTTTCGTGGGCGAACCGGTACGCATTAATCCAGGCCTGCTACAGGAATTTGCCGAATCGAACATTATTCCCGTCATCGCGCCGATTGGCTATGGGCCAAACGGCGAAACCTTCAACATCAACGCAGATACCGCCGCCGGCGCGCTCGCTGCGTCGCTGGCCGCCGCCAAGCTCATGATCCTGACCGATGTGCCGGGCGTGCTGAGCAAAGACAAGGAACTCATCAGCGAACTATCGATCAAGGAAGCTCGGAAGCTCGAAAAAGACGGCGTGATTACCGGCGGCATGATTCCTAAAATCGAAACCTGCATCCACGCGCTGGAAAATGATGTGGAGGCCGCTCATATTTTAGATGGCCGCTTGCCTCATGTATTGCTTCTGGAAGTCTTTACCAAATACGGCGCCGGAACGATGATCTACCGCGACTAGCGCACAAATACAAACTGGCTTTCGCTTGAAAGCGCTTTCTCGAAGCGATAACCCTCGTCTTTAAAGTCTTTCATGTCAGCGGGGCTATCCAGCCTGTTTCGAATAATGTACTGCGCCATCATACCACGAGCTTTCTTGGCGTGCAGCCCGATGATTTTCAGCGCGCCCTTGTGCTTTTCCTTAAACACCATCTCCACCACCGGCGCATGGAGCAATTTAGGATTCACCGCCTTGAAATATTCCTGCGATGCAAGGTTAATCAGCACAGGATTCTTGTGCCCCTCCAACGCTTGATTCAGCGAGTTGGTAATGCTTTCGCCCCAGAAGGCATAAAGGTCTTTACCGAAGCGAGTTTTAAGCTGCGTACCCATCTCCAGCCGGTAAGGCTGCATAAGATCCAGCGGCTTTAACAGGCCGTAAAGCCCGGAGAGAATCCGCACATGGTTTTGTGCAAAATCCCAGTCATCATCACCATAATCAGCGGCGTGAATGCCCTCATAGACGTCGCCTTTAAAAGCCAGCAGCGCCTGGCGGGCGTTATGCAGCGTGAAAGGCACTTTGAATGCCCGGTAGCGCTGGGCATTGAGCGTTGCGAGCTTGTCGCTGATCTCCATCAGATCCGCGAGCTTATCCGTGGAATAGGTTTTAAGCTCCGCCACCAGCAGCTGGCTCTTGAGAAGCATGTCAGGCTGGCTGTAACGAATCAGACGGCTTTCGCTCTCGTAATCGAGCGTTTTAGAAGGCGATAACACAATGAGCATGCGGCAGTCTTAGCACATCACCGGTAAAAGCTCGGTAAATATTATCATATAATTGAATTATATTAGAAATTTGGGTAAACAAATGCCCGGCACGAGCGCGCCAGGCCGGTTTTGTCATCCGTTTCCACCATCAGGCCGCACAGCCGCGCCTGCCCCTGCGCCGCATCCATTTTAATTTTCGGGCGCTTGGTGAGAAAACGCTCGAGTGGCCCTTCCTTGGCAAAACCAATCACGGAATCATAATCACCGCACATGCCTGCATCGGTCTGGTAGGCGGTGCCGCCGGGCAGCACCCGCGCATCCGCCGTGGGGATATGGGTATGGCTACCCACCACCATGCTCACACGGCCATCCAGATACAGCCCCATCGCCGTTTTTTCGCTGGTTGCCTCGGCGTGGAAATCGACAACAATGGCATCCATGCCGCCCGCGCCAAGGCGATAGGTTTTCAGCAGTTCATCGGCTGTGGCAAACGGGCACGCCACATGATCACGGATAAAAACCTGCCCCAGCAGATGCAGGATGAGCAGCTTCCTTCCTACCACCTCCAGCACATAATGGCCATGACCCACGGTATTTGGCGGATAATTCTGCGGGCGTAACAATTTCTTTTCGGTAGCGAGATAAGAGGCAATATCCTTCTGGTCCCACACATGGTCGCCGCCGGTGAGCACATCCACCCCTGCGGCAAAAAGCTCTTTGCAGATGCTGGCATTAGTGCCAAACCCACCCGCCGCGTTATCCACATTCACGATCACCACATCCAGCTGGTGCTCGCTGCGTAATTTTTTGATGCTGGATAAAATAGCGTCGCGCCCGCTCCTGCCAACCACATCACCCAGAAATAAAATCCTCACATGATCCCCTTTTCCGTCACAACGCCATCAAGCCTGATATCATGCGGCTCGCTTGGCACCTCATCCACCTGCTGCATACTATAGCCGATTCCATAGGCTTTGACATGAGGATTCCGGCTTCGTAGCGATGCAATGGTGAGGTCATAATAGCCCGCGCCATAGCCCAGCCGATTGCCCTGCTGGTCAAATGCCACGAGAGGCACCAGCAGTAACTGCGGCACCACCTGCTCTTGTTCTTGCGGGATCTGAATAGCGTAGCTTCCCTTGATAAGCGGCGCACCCGGCTTCCAATTCAGAAAAATCAGTGGTGCCTCGCGGCCAGCAATATCCGGCAAACAAATGGGATTACCACGCGCCGAAAGCGCTGCGAGCGACGGAAACACATCCAGCTCATGTTTGATGGCGCTATAGCCCGCCACCGCCGCGCCTTCCGGAATTAATTGCAACAAATGGGGCACCAGCGCCTGCGCTGCCTCAGCGCGAAACTCATCCGAAAGCGCCATGCGCTTTACGAGCATCTGTTTTCGAAGGGTGGGTTTGTCAACGAAGTGTTTCATCTTTATTTATCTGAGCCATATGCGACGGTTTATGAGAACCGGCGCGCAGCGTACAGATTAGTACGTGAGCACCGGAAGCGCAATAAACCAAGCGAGATGGCCAGAGAAATAAAGATGGGGTGAGTGGACCATCACTGGCCGTTGGTAAAACAAGTTCGCATTCGACCCTGTGAGACAGGTGGGCGCCATATGTGCAAGGGCAAGACCCTCGCCAGGGACAGCTCCCGAAATGCTAATTATCGGTCCAAGGAACAATGTACCTGACGCACCGGACAGAACCACTCATCTGTTAAGATAGTGCAGTTAACCGCGGATTTCAATCGAATCCGCCAGTTTTTCAATGCGCGTGGCCATGTCATGCATGGTGGCAGCGAGCGCCTGCTCCACCTGCGCAAGACGCGCGGCGTCCTGGCTTTCTGAAAGCGCGGGGGGCTGTGCCCGAAGAAAATCAATTTCTTTTTGTTTTTCTGATAGTTCGTCAGAAAGCATCAGCGCTGCCAGCAGCAGCGCCATCGGTTCGGAAGGGGTTTGCTTCATGCCGTAAGTCAGCGAGATAATGCGCTCATCCACCTCATCCGCGAGCTGGCGCAGACGGTCTTCCTCGCCATCGCCACAAGCGACCTGATAATCTCTTCCTGCCACACGTATCGCAACAATTGGCAATTTAAACTCCTGATTACAAAAGATTATTATGTATTTTTTTAAGCCACTTGTACCCTTGAACTAGCCCGAATTACCGACCAAAATCAATCAAAAAGACAGTTTTGTCACAATTCCCCCGCATGATGCGCCTGCGATGTCATGAATCTTTCATGATTCATTGGCAGAATTTAAGGTAAGATGGCAGTGTAGAGATAGAATTATGACAAACACCAACTTACAAAGCATCAATGAAGAAATCGCCGGCAATATCAGCAGGCAGGTTTCCGCGCAGGTGGAGAAGACCATTTCTGCTGAAGTAGAAAGCGGTGTTGAGGCAGCGCGCGGCGGAATGCGCCGTGTCAAAACAGCCGATGGAAAAACAGAAAATCAAGGCATCACCGGTATCGGCTTCATTGATGCGATCATCGGCTTTATCTTCCGTTTTTTAGAGATGATCGGACTGGAAAAAATGGTCGCCGGGTGGATGGGCAATCCCATCCCTGAGCAGCAGGAAGTTAAAAATGTTTCCTCGGTCGTTGGAAAGGCGGTGGGTAATTCCATCAAAAACTCCAAGGCTCAGGATAAAGAAGGTTTTGAGCGGGATATGGCCGCCCAGCTCAAACAAAGCCTCTTTAATGCCGAGAATCGAAGCCGCTACGCGTCACTCACCGACGAGCAGCTCAATGAAATCGCGAATAAAACAGCGGCACAAACAACGCAAACACTCAGCGGCATGTTTGACGAAAACGGTAAAATCAAGAATGACGGCCTGAACCCCATTATCGCCCAGGCACAGCAACAAACTTATCAGGAAATCAATGTGACGCTGGCTAATCCTGATACGCGTAAGCAGTTTGCGCGTGCTATCGGAAAGGACGACATATCGCAATCAGACATGATGGTTTTTGCCACAGCGATTGGCCCCACCATGGCGGTGCTGGAAACGAATCGCCCCGTCTCTGCACAAGCCGCAGCAAAGCGCATCTATGATGATCTTTCGAAGAATCGCTCCACCATCGAAGCGACAACAGGCGCTAAACTGACAGATAATATGATCGCCGCCGCCGCTTATGGCCTGGCGGATCGCTATGCCGATAGCAAAGGAATACCTAAAGATGGAGATTTCCGCAAAAATGTGGCCCGCACATTAACCGCTGCTACCGGCGATGTGATTGCGCGGGAAACCGCAGATTTAGCGAATAAAGCGATTGCAGAAAGCACTGCGATTGGTGTGCGAAACACATACGAAAATAGTATTAATAGCATGACGGACTTTAGTGCGTGGGGCTTCGATGCTCAGAATAAACGCGATCTTGCTATTTTTGATAAATATTACGACAAAACCAGCAACCCGGACGAACCCTACAAACGCAATTCCCTGCCTGATGCGAATGGAGAGCTTGCTGCAGCCATCGAGCGATTGAATAAATTTGCCGCAAAAGGAAACTCGAAGCCTGTCCTTGGATTGCTGACTGGGGATAAAGCATTGAGTGACGAGCAGCGCGAACTCGTTTCAAAGATCATCGGTGAGGAAACAGCCAAGACGGTCACAAACGCTCAGAAACCTTTTGAAAATCAGCAGGAGCTGGCCGCAGCGCTGAGGGCAAATGTGGAAAAAGCCTTGAGAGAGCGCAGCGCAGAAATCGATAAGCTCGGCACGCCCATTGCGACCATCAATGCCAATCTATCAGAAAAAAACAAACCGTTTGACATGATTACATCCATCTCCAGCGGTATCGCAGAAAAAATGGGCAAACCGGAATCCAAAGAAACCTTCGCGCAAATCCAGCGGGCACAAGCGCTGGTGCAGGGTGCTCGCAAGGAAGCAGCAGTAGCATCGGTAGGATCAAGTGGGGTGAACGGAAACGGCATCTCCGGCGGCTTGGAAGTAGTGAATGCTCAGGCTCAAGCCAATCTCGGCCTTACCGCTCGCAACGCCTCGGCAGCCATCACTTAGGCCAGCTTCTTCACCAGAAACTCAGCCGCAATTTGAAGCCCTTCCATATCAATCGAATGGCCAAGGCCGCGGCGCGAGTGAGCTTCGATCAAAACACCTTGCTGCCTCAGCGTCGTTTCCGCGTGAGCCAGCGCGCCGTACGGCACGACATCATCGCGGTCGCCATGGATCAGGCAAATGGGCGGTTTTACTTTCACTTCAGCCGAAAGCAGCGAGCCGGAAAAACCCACCACTGCCGCAAGCTGCGGTGTGCGGCGCAGCGCCACATGCAGCGCGGTCATGGTGCCTTGTGAAAACCCAACCAGCGCCAACTTGCTATTATCCAGATTAAGTGATGCAAGCTGCGCATCCAGAAATTGGCTCAGAATGCCACTTGCATTTTCGACACCGGCCTGCAGGTGCGAAGGCGTGCGATCCATCAGCGAAAACCACTGATAGCCAAACGGGTTCGCCTCGCATGGGTAGGGCGCATTCGGCGCGATAAAATGTGCATCCGGCAGCACCTGCGAAAACACATCTGCAAGATCAATCAGGTTGGGGCCATCCGCGCCCCAGCCATGCAGCAGCACAACAAGCTGTTTTGCTTTTCCGCGGGAAGCGGGCGGGCGGATGGGGCCGGTGAGTGTGGGCTTAGGGCTTTGGGCTTGGGTCATAAGTGACAAGGAAATTAGACGATTGTTGTCGAAAGACAACTGATATATGTAATTCCCATGGAAGTGTCTTCCCCTATGCCCAAAGCCCAAAGCCCAAAGCCCACGCTTTATCTCATCGACGGCTCCGGCTTCATATTCCGCGCTTATCATGCGCTGCCGCCGCTGACCGCGCCAAACGGCACGCCGATTGGCGCAGTGAGTGGCTTTGTGAATATGCTCCTGAAGCTTAGAAAAGATTTAGATTCTCGTGATGCGAGCGCAGTAGCGCGAGCCAGTCTTGAGCAGCATCCCATCGCGAGGTCAGCAGACCAAGCGGGGGATCATTCCATATATATGGCGGTAATCTTCGACGCAGCGCGGCAGACGTTCCGCAACCGGATTTATCCTGACTATAAAGCCCACCGCCCGCCCGCACCGGAAGATTTAGTGCCGCAATTCCCAATTGTGCGTGAGGCCACGCTGGCGCTTGGCCTGCCTGCGATTGAACTGGCAGATTACGAAGCAGACGACATCATCGCCACCTACGCACGCGAGGCGCGCGCGGCGGGCTTTGAGGTGGTTGTTATTTCCTCGGATAAAGACCTGATGCAGCTGGTGGGACAGAGCGTGTCGCTCTATGACGCGATGAAAAACAAACCCATCGGCGAAGCGGAAGTGAAGGAAAAATTCGGCGTTAGTCCGGACAAGGTACGTGATGTGCTGGCGCTGATGGGCGATAGCTCGGACAATGTGCCGGGCGTTCCCGGTATCGGCCCGAAAACCGCCGCCGAACTGATTGGCGAATATGGCGACTTGGAAACGCTGCTCGCGCGCGCCCATGAAATCAAACAACCCAAACGGCGCGAAACTATTCTTTCGAGCAGCGCGCAGGCGCGCATTTCCTACGAACTGGTGGGGCTGATGGAAGCAGTGCCAAACCTGCCGCCGCTGGAAAGCCTTGCCACCCGCCCGCTCGATATTCAGATCGCCGGCGAGTTCATGCAGAAATATGGGCTGAAAGCGGCGTTATCTAGGCTTCAAAATAAAGAAGGCATTGGGGATTTGGCATTAGGCATTGGGAAAGAAAAGCAAGCCTCTGCTCTCTCTAATCCTCAATCACCAATCCCTAATGCCTCTTACCAAACCCTCACCAGCGAAGCAGCGCTCGCCGAATGGATCCTGCGCGCGCGCAGGAAAGGCATGGTGGCTTTTGACACCGAAACCACTTCGCTTGATAGCATGCGCACCGAGCTGGTGGGCTTTTCGCTATGTGTGGAGGCGGGCGAGGCGTGTTATGTGCCGCTACTTCATAAGGGATTAGGCATGAGTGATTTGGGATTAGGGGAAAACGCAGATTTATTCTCTTCCCCAGTGCCTAATGCCCAATCCCTAATCCCCAATCAGATCCCACTTGCCCGCGCCTTGGAATTGATGAAGCCGCTGCTGGAGGACGAGTCCGTCCTCAAAATCGGCCACAACATTAAATTCGATATGCATGTGATGGCGCGCTACGGCATCACGCTGCGCGCCGTGGATGACACGATGCTGATGGCCTACTGCCTGCATGCCGGCGAGCATGGGCAAGGCATGGATGAGCTGGCGGAGAAATATCTCGCACGCAAGACCATCACCTTTGACGAAATCACCGGCACCGGCAAAGCCCGCAAACGCTTCGACGAGGTGGACATAGACAAAGCAACCGCCTACGCCGCGGAAGATGCCGATATCACCATGCAGCTGCATCAGCTTTTTGCGCGTGAGCTGTTTGAAGCGCGGCTGCAGACGCTCTATCAAACCCTTGAGCGGCCGCTGGTTCCTATTTTATTTGCGATGGAAGAGCGCGGCATCAAGGTGAATCCCGCGCGGCTTGCCGAACTTTCCAAGGATTTTGAAACGCGCATGTTTGTGCTGGAAAAAGATATCCATGCGCTGGCTGGGGCGGAATTCAATGTCGGCTCGCCCAAGCAGCTCGGCGAGATTTTATTTGATGCACTAAAGCTGCCGGGCGGAAAGAAATCTGCCAAAACCGGCGCCTACTCAACCGATAATGAGGTGCTGGAAGAGCTGGCCGAAGCTGGCCATACGATTGCCAGCAAAGTGATCGACTGGCGATCGCTCGCCAAGCTGAGAGGCACCTATACGGATGCGCTGGCACAACAGATTAATCCGGCAACGAAACGGGTTCACACCAGCTTCGCGCAGGCCATCACCTCCACTGGCCGGCTTTCTTCCAGCGATCCGAACCTGCAGAACATCCCGATTCGCTCCGAAGAAGGCCGCAAGATTCGTGAAGCGTTTGTGGCGGATGAAGGCTGCGTGCTCGTTTCGGCGGATTATTCTCAGATTGAGCTTCGCCTGCTCGCACACATGGCCAATATCGAGGTACTGAAAACCGCTTTTCGAAACGGCGATGATATTCACGCCATCACCGCCTCGCAGATGTTTGGTGTACCGGTTTCTGATGTATCCGGCGATCTTCGCCGCAGCGCCAAGACAATTAATTTCGGCATCATCTACGGCATCTCTGCGCATGGGCTGGCTGCGCGCCTTGGCATTGGACGCAGCGAGGCGGCAAGTTATATCGAGCAATATTTCCGCCAATATCCCGGCATCCGTGATTACATGGAAGCAACCAAAGATTATGCACGCAAGCATGGCTATGTGGAAACGCTCTATGGCCGCCGCTGCCACCTTCCCGGCATTCATGATAAAAATGCTGCTCGCCGCCAGTTTTTCGAGCGCGCCGCCATCAATGCACCGCTGCAGGGCACCGCGGCGGATATCATCAAACGTGCGATGATTCGTATTTCCCTCTCCCCCTTGAGCGGGGAGGATAGGAGGGGGGGTGATATACACGCCAATTTGCAATTTGAATTACCCCCCACCCAACCCTCCCCCTCAAGGGGGGAGGTCTTTAAGCTGCTCCTGCAAGTTCATGACGAGCTGGTGTTTGAAGTGCCAGAGCAGCAGGTCGAGCAGCTGAAGCCACTGATTAAAAAGGCGATGGAAGGGGCAGCCAGCCTTTCCATTCCCCTCACCGTGGAGATCGGCATCGGCAAGCATTGGGGCGAAGCACATTAATGCAATCAAATCCATTGCACGGCGGCTCTTTATCCTTATAATCACAAAACATTTCATTTTGTTACAGGAAAGACATTGTCCAGTTTCAACCGCGAAAAACTAAAACCCGTTGTAATTTCAGGCCGTGAAGTGCTGCCTATTGTTGAGGGTGGCAAGGGTGTGTCGGTCACTAATGGCCGCACCGCAGGCGCTTTTGCGGCGGCTGGCGCGGTCGGCACCTTTTCCGGCGTGAATGCCGACACCTTTGATAAGGATGGCAAACCCATCCCTTACGTTTACAAAGCCACCACCCGCCGCGAACGCCATGAAGAATTGATCGAACAGAGCAGTAAAGGCGGCATTTTTCAGGCGAAACTTGCGCATGAGATTTCCGGTGGCAAAGGCCGCATCCATGTGAATGTGCTGTGGGAAATGGGCGCATGTGAGCGGATTCTGGTAAATATTCTGGAAAACGCCAGAGGCCTTGTGCATGGCGTCACCTGCGGCGCGGGTATGCCTTATAAACTCGCCGAAATCGCAGCCCACTACGAAGTTTATGCACACCCCATTGTCTCCTCCGGCCGCGCCTTCAACGCGCTGTGGAAGCGCGCCTACAGCAAGCACCCCAAGTGGCTTGGCAGCGTCGTGTATGAAGATCCATGGCTGGCGGGTGGTCACAATGGCTTGTCCAACGCCGAAGACCCGACCAAACCACAAGACCCCTACCCGCGTGTGGCTGAGCTGCGCAAAGTGATGAACAGCTACGGCCTGAATGAAACGCCGATTATTATGGCGGGCGGCGTGTGGTGGCTCAAGGAATGGCAGCACTGGCTGGATAATCCCGAAATCGGCCCGATTGCTTTTCAGTTTGGCACCCGTCCGATTCTCACCAAAGAAAGCCCCGTTTCCGATGAATGGAAACGCCGCCTGATGACGCTGAAAGAAGGCGATGTGTTCCTTAATAACTTCTCGCCGACCGGCTTTTACTCCTCAGCCGTGAATAATAGTTTCATCAAGGAGCTGCGCGGCCGCAGCGAGCGCCAGATTGAATATCGCACCGAGATCGAAGGCCTGTTTGCCGATCCCTTCCCCTTTGGCCCGCGCGGCAGGCCGGTCTACATCCAGCCCGATGACCGCGCCCGCGCCGAACGCTGGATAGCAGAAGGCTATGATGAGCCGATGAAAACCCCGGATGCCACGCTGATGTTTGTCAGTAAACAAAAAGCGGCTGAGATTCATAAAGATCAGGTGGATTGCATGGGCTGCCTGAGCCACTGCCGCTTTTCCAACTGGAAAGACCATGACGACTACACCACCGGCAAAAAAGCTGACCCGCGCAGTTTCTGCATCCAGAAAACACTGCAGGATATCGCCCATGGCGCTGGCATCGATCACGAGCTGATGTTCTCCGGTCACAACGCCTTCAAGTTCCAGCAGGATCCGTGGTATGCGAACGGCTTCGTGCCGACGGTTGCGCAGTTGGTGGATAGGATTATGCAGGGGGAGTAACCCTCCTGATTGCCACCAATAAGATGCTTGAAAGCTCATCAGCTGACACTATTTTCTCGTCATTCCGGGCTCGACCCGGAATCCAGTAAAAGCCGCGATCAGCGGCGGAAAAGATCTTTTTTCCTTGCTACCGCAAGTAAGGCTGGATCCCCGCTTTCGCGGGGATGACGAAAATCCGTCAGGTGGCAACTCCTGAAAGTTGATTTTTTGTGTTACATGTGATACATTGTTACAATGTAATACATTTTGAAAGATTCAATCTATGACGTCGGTACGTTTGCCTGAAAATATTGACGCAAAACTTGAAAAATTATGCGCAAAGACCAAGCGCCCGAAGAGCTTTTACATCCGCGAAGCGCTGGAGCGCTATCTGGAGGATATTTCGGATTATTATATTGCCATGGATCGATTGGCCAATCCCGGAAGGTTGCTGACCACCAAGGAACTACTCAAAGAGCTCGAAAAGCATAAATGATTTACCGCGTTTTATGGAGCGAGCGTGTAAAAAAAGACTTGCTGAAACTTGGCAGCGCCGAAGTTGCACGCATTACCAAGAAAGTGGTGTCGCATCTCGCCAAAGACCCATTATCCCTCGGCAAACCACTCAGTGGAAATTTTAGCGGCCTACACAGTTACCGCATCGGTGATTACCGGGTACTTTACTCGATGAGACAAGACGAGCTTGTCATTATCGTGCTACATGCCGGCCATCGCAAAGATGTGTATGAGGATTAGCGTCGCCAAGCAGTATCACCCATTCTTTCTTCACCTTCACTAAAACCACGCACTCTTCCAGCAAATGAAGGTAAAGGTGCTGGCGGTTTTTCGGCAACCGGCTCGCTATCGATGCCAAGTTCTTTAGCTTTCTCTTTCGCCTGTTTCACGATGCTCTGTATCGCCGCATCGATCGCCTTCTCGTCTACCTGTTCGACACCGAACGCTCCAAAACGCGTGTAATAATCTTTTAGGCGTTTCGTGTAATCCGGCGAATCAAGGCGATAATACCTACCTTCAGAAACATCATACATCACGCTACCAACTAAATCGCGCTCTTCACGATGGAGATCATCAATGGTCATTCGATCATAACCACTATGATCAGTTGTACGATAATCTATAACCGAGCCCCAATCAGGGGTATCTGATGAAACGTTTTTATCAACCCTGCTTTTTTCTCGCCTGTGCTTATAAAACGCTATGTCTAAAGCTCGGATCTGACCGCGTGTTAGCGCATCACTGGGATAAGTTATAGAATCCATAACTTCATCTCTAAGTTCAATATTCAATTCATGAAACTTGCGCTTTTTTGCCATGTTCACTGCCCCCCTAAACTTATTGGTAAATCTTAACACATGGGGGGGGTATTCAAGGCAGGAGATATGAAGTTTTTATGACGACAATATATTAAATACTATCAATAACTTGTTTGATTTATAACATACGAACAGCTGGTTGGTGGATCGCATCATGCAGGGGGAATAGATAGCGCAATCGCCCGTGCGATGGTTGCTGCCTGCTGCCGCAGTTCCGGCACGGCCGTGGTCTCGAGCAGCTGGCCGGTAAGCAGCGCTCCCATGGCATAAATATCCGGGCTCCCTTCGCTGGAAATGCGGCAATGTTCATCCGCGGCAAAACCAGCGCCGCTTGCATGGCGCCGGGCCGCACCTGTTTCCATCAGCGCCGACATATCCACCGAGAAAGGCGACGCATAGCTCGGCCCCGTGCAGTCAAACACCCAGTCGCAGTTAACCGCGCGCCGCCCCTCATGCGTGTGAATCTCCACCTGCCCCACACCGACGCTCACGCAGCGCCCGCGCAGGCGCACCACCTGGCCAGAGCTTTCCGCCGCGCCCAGCTCTTTAGCAATAGCTGGCGCCATGCGGTGGCGATGGATATTCCACCAGTGAAGATAGCGCGTAAGCGCCCGCTTCTGGTCTACTGCTGGCAGACGCTGCCAGATCGCACTTGTCTGCGGCCTGAGCGCATCGAGCGCCTGCTGCCACTGCCCGTGCTTCGCAGCATAGCGGCGCATGCCCCGCACGAGCTCAGAAAGCCTGAGCTGCTGCGGAAAGGCGGCTGGCGCGGGCAGCGCACCCGGCTCGTCATGCGCCATCGGAAAATGACCGCGCGGCGATACACAGAGAATGCGGCCAGCAAAGCGCGAGCGAAGCAGGCTGATGATCATATCCATCGCCGTCAGCCCCCCGCCAGCAACTACCACGGTGCCCTGCCCGCCCGCAAACTGCGCGGGATCAAACGCCCATGGGTGCACCACGCGCTCACCGCTCAGGCGCGGCGCAAAGCGCAGTCCGCTGGCAAGCACCACATGTCGGGCAGCGAAGCGCCGACCGCTTGCCGCATGCAGCACGGCCTGGGCATCGATGTGCCTGATATCATCATGGTAATAAGCCACCTGATGGCCTGCATTTTTCGCTACGGCCATGGTTTCGTTGAAGCGCTGCTTGAGATAATCGCCATACAGCATGCGCGGGGCAAATTCATGCGGCTGATAGCGTCCGGCGAGCCAGCTGGCAAAATCATCCGGCACCTCGGCATCCATGCTCATGTGAGCAGCGCGGACATTCAGCAGGTGCTCCGGCCGCGTGGTCGAATACGCTGCGCCGCAGGGCGAAAGACGGCCAGCGTCGATCAGGCAGATGCTGGCAGGGCGCGGTAGCTTCGCCGCAAGCTTGGCAAACACCGCCGCGCCGGAAAATCCCAGCCCGACGACGGCGATATTAAAACGCAGAATATCCTCACGCACTAGACGTGCCAACGCTGCTTGAGCTCTTCGCGCCGCGCCTCAGGAATACGCGAACGCATGATGCCGTAAATCGTCTCCATTTGGCTGCTTGCTGTACGTACAAAAAGAAAGGGAAAGAGCCCATGAATAAAAAGCACCACCGCGCTGAAGATCAGCCGCGTGGTCATACGCAGCGTAAACCATAAATGCACAAAATAGCTTTCGCCGGTTTCCTTGGGGTGTTCGGTGAAGGCACGCTCGATTTCATCGCGCGCGGCTTTGGCCTTGGCCTTATTACTCTCCGACATCAGCCACGCTTTAAAGCGTGAACCTTCGTGAAGTATTCTACGCATGAACCCTCCATCAGTGTGAAGGCAGACTATAGCAACAGCAGCGCCGACATGCAAACGAGCTAGGAAACCTTGCCCTCACGCCACTGCGTGGGAGAAACCCCCACCTTGTCCTTAAAGACGCGGTTGAACGAAGCAATCGAATTAAAACCTGCCTCAAATCCAATCACCGTGACCTGCGTATCCGGCTCATCGCGCAGGCGGCGCTTGGCATCCTCAATGCGGTGGTCATTAATCAGCTCAATCACGCTTTTGCCAAAATAATGGTTCACAATGCGCGATAGCTGGTGCTCACTTACCCCAACCTTATCTGCAAACGCCGCCCGGTTCAGGCGCATTTCGCGGTAGATTCTATCTTGCTCTAGAAGCTGGGTAATCCTCTCTACGACGGGCTTATCTGCATCCGGATCATGCTGTTTTTTTGCCGAAAGCCGCACGACCTCATCAGCAATACCCGGATAAAACACCCGAAAGAGAGAGGTCATGACAAGATAAATGAATGTCAGCTTAAAGGTTGTGATAATGATTTCCGTCTGAGCAAATGATAGTTTTTGCGCAAGAAAGAGCAAATCCACCACCAGCAGGCAGAGATTAAGTAATATCAGCGACATGATCAGCCAATACTGATGCTTCTGCTGCTGCATCGTTGACGGCGCCACCGACCGTTGTGAAGAATAATAAACCAGCAGCAGAAAAACAAACGAAGCGCTGAAGATATTATAAAGCGATTTATAATCGGCGGCATCTTTACAGAATTCATCCGCCAGACACTCCATCGGTGAGAGCATCGAACTCAGTAAGAAGGGACTCCCGCCAATCAGAGGAATAGCGAGCACCAGCCAATAAGGCAGCGGCACCGGCATGCCCAGCAGAAACTGCATGATGAGCAGAAAACTGACCGCCACAAGCATGCTTTCACCCAGCGTCAGGGTCGCTTTAATCCATAGATTCTGATCCAGCGGCGGATAAATCACCACGAGCGGCAAGATAAAACTACATGCCAGAGAACAAAAATAGAGCATCGGCACCCATGCCTGCCTCTGCCCACGGCACGCCAGCAACCCAATCAGAAATATAAAAAAAACAGACGGCAACGCTCCCATCAGCTGGAGCGCCTGCAGGAGAGTTATGGTGCTATGAAAAGCTGTTTCAGGCATGTCGCCAGTAAACCATAGGCACTTACTGAATTAAACCATTCTTTCACCTCATTCATGCTGGCCATCGCGATGTTTCCGCAGTTCGTCCAGCCGCTTCAGGCGCTCCTCAATGAAATAAGTCATGTATTTCAAATCCGCTTCGGTGATCTGTTTGGCGTTGTCACGAATGGTTTCCATAATCGCCAGCGCATCTTCAAACTCACCGCGCTTCTCACGCACCACCGCCGCCATCTGCTGGGCAAACGCCGGCACATCAGGGTTCACCATCGGCTGCGAAACTTTCAGCGCCAGCTCCATATCCTCCAGCTTGTGCTGAGAGAGATAGATAGACTGCATGAGCCACCACCATTTATCCGGCACATCGCGCGTTGCATGAGCATACAGATAGTCAACGATATAGCGAACATCTACTTTATTCTGGGTCTGGGCAAAATAATAGGTTGCCATGGCAGGCAACATGTCTGATTTCGGGTTCAGTTCATCAAGTAGTATCCACCAATGGTAGAGCTTGCGCATGTCATAATGGCGCAGTGAGGTGAAACGGCCATAGGTATCACCTGCATTCTGAAGATTAAAGGCCAGCACACGGAAAAAAAACTCATTGTCACCAAATGCCAGTGCATGTACTGCGGCACGCCCTGGCACATCCGGCACAATGCCCATCGGTGGTTTGATGGATTTGGTTTGCACCCAGAACCCAGCCTGCAACACTACAAAAATAAGGAGCAGGCCATACAGACGAAGCCAGCGCTTTGCTGCCTGCGTAGGCATAATTAAAACTGCTTGCGGCGGAAGTCCGCCATCGTTGCCAGCAAAAGCAGTGGCACGAAGATTACGACCTGTGCCATGAAAAGCTGCCATGACTGACTGCTGGGTAATCCATAAGAAAGCCACTCGCTCTGCGCAAAGAAGTCCAGTCTCGGTATGATGGTAGAAATAGCAATGAGTGTGTATTTAAAGGCGATAAACTTAAGCTCGCTGAACATCGGTGATTCTACCGTGAATACAAAAAACGCCATCATACGCGACAGAACATAAAATCCCATGCAGGCCAGCACGGATGTTACCGCGCTTCTCAGCGTAAATGCACTAAAGAGCGCAAGCGCCACCACCAGCACCGCCTCCATCAGCAGGCTGACGGACCAGCCGATAAAACCAGGCCAGCTTATCGGGCCGATGGCTGCCAGAATACCAACTATCGGAACTACCAGCAGCAACGCCACCAGAGAAAAACCAAGCCAATACGCGATCACCAGATTGGCGCGCGTGATCGGGCGCGAAAGAATGACATCAATTTCTTTGGTATCAAATGCATTGCGGATGTGAAAACAAACAAACACAATCAACCCCACCATCAGCATGAGGCGGGAGGATCCGGCCGCAAACGTCATGGTCATTTCTTTTTCTTCGATAAAGGCTGTGCTGCCAAGCGTGGCAGAAATAGCAGTAGCAACCAACACCCCTACGATCAGACCGATAAACAGCCAGTCACGCAGGGCGGTAATCAAGATATAGCGTATGTTCGTCTTCATGGCGACTATTATGGCTCAGGAAAGATAATCGGACGAGGATCCTGCATAAATTTTTCGTACACATTTTTATCTGCCGCATCCATGTAACCCTGCGAATCGACAATGGTTGCACGTATTAAAATCACCAGCTCTTTCTTCTGGTTATTCTTATCCACTGCTTTAAAGAAATTACCAAAATATGGCACCTCAGAAAGCCCGGGCATGCCTGTGTCGGTATTGGCCACCCTATCTTCAAGAAGGCCACCAATCACCATCACCTGACCGCTTCTGATTTTCATGCTGGAATCAAGTTCCCGTGTTTCCACCTGCGGATATGTACTTTGAATCGATAGCAGTGTATTAATGACCTGACTTGAAATGCCAGCCTGCGACAAAGCACTGGCTTTACAAAGCTCAAAACCTGGATCGCTCACAGTTTTGACCAGACGAGTCAAGGTAGGGCGAATACCAAGCGTCACTTCCTGTGTTTCTTTGTTAATGGAAGGATTGATTGTCAATATAATGCCAAGAGGCTGCTCTCTTTTCTCAGTCGTCACTTCAACTTTGGCAGGAGTTCCAACACTGCCACCAACCACAGCTGGTGTAGCATCGGTCACTTCGCACTCAACATCGAAATAAATCAGATTCTCGACAAACGACAATAGCGCCTGCTGATTATTCATCGCGCTGATACGCGGGCTGGAAAGTGCGCGCGTGGTACCAAACTGATCAAGCAAGCTGACCGCCGCATCCAGATCCATCCCGCCCAGAAAGTCATTTTTTATAACGCCGACCGTGGCCGACCCCAGTGTCGTGCTGGGCGAGCTGACATCAGAAAAATCAGCACTGAAGCTGAACGCCCTTGAGCTTAATTTACGCCAGTTAATACCGGTCTGGTAGCGCTCATTGAGCGACACCTCGACTATTTTCGCCTCAATCAACACCTGCGACGAAACATTTCGGTCCACCGCCTGAATAAATTGTCGAATAATATCGTGCTGACGATCCGTGGCGCTAACGGTGAGGGTACCCGCCTGACGATTGATGGTGTAGCCAGCGCCTTCAAGCGATGTATTGCCCGTTGCAGACGGCATAACCGGTGCTGCAACAACCGGTGCAGGCGCTGCAGGATCAGCCGTAGCCGCTGGTGTTACGCCCGCCGGAGTTGGCTGCGCGGCAACATCGGTAACCGAGACCATTGATCGTGGCCGGAAGGCGACAATCTGCTTAATACCATCTTCAAACTTTTTCCAGAATTCTTCTCGAGAGTTATCTGTGGTGCTGCCTGAGGCGGATGACGTAGCTGCTGAGGAAGTGCCGCCAGACGAACCGCCACTCGAAGAGCCACCACTTCCACTGCTGCTCCCACCGCTTGAGACTGGTATCTGGGCTGATGCCGGGCGTTTGTTGAGCATATCGAGCGCATAGGTTTGAATGTAAGGAATATCACGCTCAACACGCAGCACGTTATTTTGCACCCGGTAACGCAGCCCTGCGAGATCCGCGATGCGATCTATAACCTCGTTAAACGGGCGATCTTTCGCTCGGAAGATAATACCGCCAGTAATTGCCGGATCTACTTCAATATCAACATCTGCCAGACGAGCAAGCTCTACCAGCACGTCTTTCAGAGGCACATCATCTGTCACCGCGATGGAGACGAGCTGTGCCTGCGCAATCTTTGGAGGGCGCGGGGCAGCAAGAATTTCCGTAAGCTCCGGAATAGCTGGCTCAAGCACATTCGCATTGATCTTAGGACTCGGATCAATATAAGCGCTACTGTTATTTAAATCCCTGAAGTCCTGACGATCCAGCCCGAGCTGCTTATCAATCACATCAAGCTTTTTATCGGGATCGAGCGTTCTTCCGACATCATTGCCGCTGCAGCTGGCCGCGAATAAGAAACACATGCAAAGTGGCAAATATCGACGAGATGGCTTCACTTCTGAACCTTTGCAATGATTTACATCATGTAATCATGGTTACACAATAATACTACTACATATAGTGGAGAAAGATTGCAACCCACTTCGTCACGCCAACATTAAATTCGCGTCGAAAGCCAGATAGCTATTTTGGTTTGGCACTTGATAACTGCGCGCAAAACTGAGTACAGAGGCGCCGCTTCTGCGCCAAGATTCAATGCCGTATCGTGGTGCTCTTTTTCATCAGCACGAAATTTAGTGATGGCGGCTTTGAGCTCGTGCTCATCATCATCAGCAAGGGCTTTTTCCTGCTCGGCATAGTGTTCGTCGATGACCGACTCCACCGCCACCGTGCACGCCATCGCTGCTTTTTCGCCCATCAACGCTGTCGCTGCGCCCATCGCAAAACCACCAACATGCCACAGCGGCGAAAGCACCGTCGGACGCACGCGCCGCTGAGTCATCATGCGCGAAAATATATCAAGATGCTCCTGCTCCTGCTCGGCCATGTGCCTGAGTGTGGGCGCAGACTCGCTTTTGCCCAGCACGGCCAGCTGGCCGGCATAAATACGCTGCGCGCCATATTCTCCGGCATGATTCACGCGAATCATACGCTCAATTTTCTGGGCTGGGGTCAGATCGCCGGGCAGTGTCATGCTGTTTTCCTCATGAGCCACACCGTTCCTAGTGCCGCAGCAAAAGCCAGCATGGCATTCCACGCCGCCATGGACAGCCCTAAAATATACGCCATCGCCTGGGCGCACGACACCAGCGGCGCGTTCATGATCTGCGCGCGCATTTCTTCAAGCGTCAGATTGCTGCTATCGCCACCGGAACAGGCAGAAGGCCCCTGAAACCAGCCATATTCCACGCCGGTGTGATAAAACGCAATGCCAGACGTGGCCATAAACATCAGCACCACCAGCGTCAGCAGCGCCGCAATCAATCTCGGCGAGCGCGCAAAGAGGCTGCCATACAGCCCCACCAGAATAATCACCACATAAGGGTAGCGCTGATAAAGACACAGCTCGCAGGGATACAGATCAAAGCCATACTGGCCAACCAACGCCGCGCCGAGCACAAGCGTGGAAAATTGCGCGGTCGCCAGCAGCAGCGAACGCCGTGTTGTGGGCAAAACCTTAGAAAGAAAC
Organism: Alphaproteobacteria bacterium; assembly: GCA_033763775.1. Classification (GTDB taxonomy): domain Bacteria; phylum Pseudomonadota; class Alphaproteobacteria; order Rickettsiales; family SXRF01; genus JAJTHB01. The sequence continues at coordinate 242,588 of JANRJW010000012.1, forward strand.
ATAATCCCAGCATAAAATCTCCGCTGGCAAAAGGCAAGTATTGACCCTCCAAGCAAGATGCTTTAACTACGCAGCAATAAAAAATCATGCAGTCACGTTACAGATTTTCGCTAGGATAAGACAGATGCGAACTATTGCGAGAACCGCAGCGCAGCGTACATATTAGTACGTGAGCAGCGGAAGCGCAGCAATAGAAGCTAGCTGGCCATCCTAGCAGAAAATATGCATCTAGGCCCCGGTGGTGGAATTGGTAGACGCGCTAGACTCAAAATCTATTGAGTATGTCACGTAAGGCACGAAAAGAAGGACGAAAAAATAGCTAGAATACAGGTGATTATAAAGATTGCCTGAGTTTTAGAAAAACGCTAAAAAACAGCTCAGTCGGCACATAGTCGGCACGGGCTTAAAATACGCCCCTGTGGTGGAATTGGTAGACGCGCCGCACTCAAAATGCGGTATCTTCGGATGTGCCCGTTCGAGTCGGGCCAGGGGCACCACCTCACTATTATTGCGGCATGTATGAGCAAGGCAGAAAACGACCATCACTCTATCCAATCTGCTTTAGCAAAAGCCTTGGCTGTTACATGCGTCAGAAATACGTTTCTCGAAGAACTGCACGCAGGCAAAACACCGCGCACTCAGGCAGGTAATTTTTCTGATGTGAAAGTGATTACACCTTCAGGAGAAATTGCGTGGAATGATTTGTCGCGTATCAGCAACGATGAAATGCAACGCCTCATGAAAGAGGTGGTGAATAAACTGTTCACTGCTTTGGTTAGGCTTGATGATCCAGAATTTCTGAAGTCCCTTGATGCCCTATCCGAGCAATATATTGCCAACTGGGATGAGCCAGATTTTCTGCCCAACTTTATTACAGGCACAAAGAAATAATCGTCTTCCCGATTCTCACGCGGATTTTTTAGTATTATACGAGACGATCTTCAGAAAATCGACGACCGCCTTGCGCATGTCGGCATTCGGCAATGACTCAATCGCCTTGTTGAGTGCCTTCTTATCGTAGGTGGTTTCGTGTTCAAACGGTGTGGCTGGCGGCTCATGCAGCCCGCCACTACCTGACTTGGCTGATACACCCTCCAGCAAACTGCCAGCGGTGACACCGAGTGCTTCAGCAATTTGCACCAACCGCGCGCAGCTGATGCTGTTCTCGCCCTTTTCGTATTTCTGAATCTGCTGATGCGATAGCGTATCGCGCAGCGCCTTGCCCAGTTCTTCTTGGGTCAAGCCGAGCTCATTGCGGCGTTCACGGATTCTTATGCCG
>JANRJW010000013.1:0-295251 GCA_033763775.1 Alphaproteobacteria bacterium
CTGCCGCTCGAGAAGTTCGGGCGCGCGATACAGGCTTTCCTGGCGAGCGATGCGGAGCCGGTCATTGTGGCGGACTGGCCGGAAGACCTGATGCACCTGATGCAATGCCTGATCATCGCGCCGGGGCAGATGGTGCGCATCCCGGACCTGTCGCTGCGTCTGGTGCAGACCTCTGCCTACCCGACCGACATGGGAGAGGCTGTGCAGCACACTGCGCTATGGGATGCCCGGGCGCTGAGGCACGCCCTGACGGGCTGACGCCGCTCAGAAAGGGCCGTGGAGAGCGGGATTATCCCGGTTGCAGCCGCGAGGGGCATTGCCTATACAGCCCGTTCGGTCGGAGCGTGGCGCAGCCCGGTTAGCGCACCAGTCTGGGGGACTGGGGGTCGGAGGTTCGAATCCTCTCGCTCCGACCATCTATTAATCAAGTAAGCCTTGCGGTAGCGAAAAGTGCTTCACACAGCTACATTATAAAAATCAGGACAGAGGATGGCACGCCCTGCGTCGTCAGTGCGGCTTTTTACGATTTTTTTTTAACTAAGCCTACTTTCGCTCAATGATGCGTGTTGTATTGAAATAAATCCTGCTGATCAGCGGCCTGCCTTCTGCCGAGCGATGAAGTAGCCCAAGCTCGTTTTCCGACACCAGTATTCTGGCCAGATTGAGATTGATATCATCCTCCAACACATCTTCCGGGAGAGACTTGTAACGTGCGGAAAGTTCAATTGCTTCAATCGCCTGCGCGGCGACTGGTGGTGTGAGGCTATCTGCGGATGCGGCATAGCCGATATCGACTGCAAGATAAATTTTATCTCTTAAGTCCACTGGCGGGTGCACACGAATAATGATTTTTTTCTCCGCCGCACTATCAAAATAATGCTGCAGCAGGTTTGAGAAAAGCTGCTGCAGACGGAACTCGTTCATGAGCAGCTGTGGCGGATTAGCGGGAATATCCGTATCGATATGCACAGAGCGATGTTGCAACCTATTGAGCACAGATTGCATGGCCTGCTCTATCGCATGCTCAATCTCGCAAGCGGTTTCCGCGCGGCTGACATAATTGGTGTGGGCTTTAGAAAACGCGATCAGATCGCTAAGTTCGCTCATCAGGTGTTGCCCCTGATGATGCATGTCGTGGGCAAACTGACGGTAGCGGCGGTTTTCTATCGGGCCATAGATTTGATCTTTCATTGCTTGCGCACTGGAAAGAATCACCGATAGCGGCGTGCGCAGCTTTTCGCAGAGATAACTCAAAAATTCGGAATGGCTGTGCTGCTGCATTTCGAGCAGCTGCTTGTGTTGACGAAGTTTGAAAAGCTTGTTGCGCATTTCATCTTCGATACGGCCAAGTTCGGCGGTGTAGTTGCCGATACTTGCGATTTCTGTCGCTAGAGATTCGATCTCCTGCGAACCGCTGCGAACAAGCGCCGGCATAGGTCGGCCTTTGGAAATTTCCGCCGCAGCCTCAGACAACGCCTGCACCGGCCGGATCATCCGTGCGCGCATAATCCACAGAAACAAAACAAAGAAAACGGCAAATCCCAATACTTGTAACAGACGCGACCAAAGCTGAGCGCGCACACTCTCATCCTGCAGCTGGGAATCGTAGCCCAAAAGGATGATAAAAGGATAATCGCGCACCACGCGATAGTAAGTATAAAGGCTGGAGCCAATAAACAAGTTGCCCCGCCCGATAATGCCGGACTCAGAAACCGACAGATTGCTGCTCAGGAGCTTTCTTGCCGGAAAATGATTCAGTACAAACTGTTTTTCCTCCGCTACTTCCGTGAGTGGCACCAGATCCTTACTGATAATTGCAAAGCTGGTGCCTTCATGATGAATGATGGCTTCAATCTCGCTACTGATACGATCAATATCAAGGCTAACCACGACACTACCGATAAATTTACCGGTATAATCCGTGATACCCATGGATACGGGAATCACCCAGCGCCCTGACACACGGCCATCGATAGGATCACCCACCTGTAGCTGCCAGGGCTGGTTTTCTGACATGACCACATAGTCACGATCCGATACATCAACAGGCTGTTCAAGCACGCCGCGATTGCTGCTGACAATGACGCTACGTGAGGGGCTGATAAAGGAAAAGGCTGAAAAAATGCCATCCTGATTTTCATAGGTTTTGAGGATGGCAGCAAGCGAATGTGATGGTAATTTATCGCCCAGTGTTAACTGGCGTCCCACCGCAGTTAAAAGGTAGCCTGTATGGCTGATATCGCGCTTGAGGATATACTCTACTCGAGCGGATTCTTCTTCCAGCAGGCGGGTGACTTTAGAGCTATGCTGGAGATAGGTGCTGTAACTCACCCATAGTGAGATAAGAAAAAGTACAAATAGGATGGCCGCCGCCAGCAGGGCAAAGTCGCGTGAAAGCGAAGGTTGTGTCCAAGGCGTTTTCATGGCTGAACTATAAGGGATTGCCAGCCGATTGGCAAATTATAGCGCGTGAGAAAGGCTGGCCGCCACTGCGCCTTGTTGCTGGATACGTCCAGCAAACGAAGCATCATCACGGTTGATGGCGCTGCTAAACGGGCGTTTTGGGGCGGGTTCGCATGAGTCGTTCAGAATTGCGTTTTGCGGCGCTTCATTTGTTTTTGGCTCGCTCGATGCGTGTGACGCATGCATTTTATCCATGCGCTTTTTAGCTGAAAATCGGCTGATGGTATTCCAAACGATAATGGCGGCCGAGGTGGCAAATAAATCCAGTGCCGCCACTTTGCCAAAACGATAGACACCGTTTTTCTCAAGATGCGCAGGAATTTTTTCACTCAGAGGCAGGGCAGCAATCTGCTTGGCTTCCTGACCAACACCGGGCAACGAACAAACCAGTTTACGTGAAAAACCATCCTCATATTTTGCGAAATAAGAGCGGCCAGAGGCATCTTTATCTGCAATGCTATCCGCTGCCGTCAGCGCAGAAAACACGGTCAGCCATGCCATGACACGGCCTTTAATCACATCATACCAGTTCTGTTTCGGCAGGTCTTTCAGGCGCTCATGCGCTATTTCTTCCTCGCCGGGCTTGCCGATGGTGCGGTTGAAGAAATTGGCAATCGATTCGCGCCCGTTTTCCAGCCATTTGATAATTGGCATAAAAAAATTACCGCCCCATGAGAGAATCATGGTGCTGGCCGCTGCCTTGCTGACAATTTCCCCGGCTTTGCCAGATTCTGCCAGAGGTTTGAAGCTGCGCGTCAGCCATTGCTGAAATGATTTCAGAAAATTCGGCATACCGAGAATTTTATCGCCGCCATGAACTGGATCCGCTTTGAAAGCGAGCACGGCAGTGGCGGCGAGAATAAAAACTTTACCTGTTAGAAACTGCACCACATCATAGGCGCGCTCACCGGTTGTTTTTCGGCTCGTATCCAGAGGTTTGTCGGAAGCGGCAATGGTGTCAGTCGGCGCTTCCTTCCTTGCGCTTTCTGCGCTGGCCTGTGAGGTTGGTGATGTGGCCAGCTGTGTCATCACGCCCCCAGCTGCATCGGCTGTTCGCTGGCGCGGCTTGCTAGCTCCTGAAAGTTTTTTCGTGGCGTGATGCCGCGTAGCTTATCGGATTTTAGCACCACGGTATCTTTTTCCTGTGCCAGAGGCTGTGATTCTGGAGTTTCTGCCTCAGCACTAGCCAGCTGAGCTTCTGATTTCTTGCACTTGGCCGGGCTTTGAACTTCCGGTTTTTTACCGGCAGTGAATTTACTCACCACCTCCAGCACCATGGAGGAAATGGCGGTGTAAATCGTCTCGATGCTGAAAATACGTGCATAACGGCGGAAGCGGTTATCTTCAAACTTTGCGCTGAGATCACCCATCATTCTTTTAAGGATGGAGTTTGGTTTATCGCCAAGCATCTTATCGAGTTTAACCGTACCACCCACGACATGCGTCTCTGACCAGTCTTTGATGCGATCGGCAGTCGGAGCGGTAAAGAGCGTGTTGCTCATGATGAACATGTTGTTGATAACGGCTGCCGCGCGGCCAATCAGCAGGCTTTTCCATGATTGTTTCGGCTCACAGGCAATGGCATCCGCAACTTCCTGATCACGCGCTTTCAGCGCCTCGCCGTCCAGTTCACGACCTTTGAATTTATCAATCCAGTGGTTGAATGTTTCGCTGATTTCCGCCTTGCGATCGGTCATCATCTTCATCGGCAGAACCAGCAGCGTGCCGCCAATCAGCAGCGCGCCGATTTCAAGCATATTACCAGCTTGCTTGGCTTTGGAAATGATGCGCCCTTTATAGTCAACTTTTTCTGCTTTATAAAGAACGGACAGTTTTTCAGAAAGTGCGTTGTAGTGTTTTTTGCCGATGCCGTATTGCAGCTCATCAGCGATGATCATCGAGCTTACTTCATTCACTCCGAAGCCAATGCCCGTATAGACGATGCGATCAAATGCGACCTCGCCGGAGGATTGTTTTCTATCTTTGTTTTTTTTGCCAAAGCTGATCATAGTTACATACCCATCTGCAGTGCGTGCTGGTCAGGGGAGCTAACCAATTTTTCTGTGAAATTTTGAGCAGGCTTGCGCAGCGGTTGCTTTTTTACAGCTGCAGAATGTTTATCCGCATGACGCGGCGGGTGATCGCAGGACTCCTGTTCTTTTTTGTGCAGTGATTCCAGCGGCGACAGCGTATCAGAAATCACAGCAGCACCAGGCACCACCGACACTTCACCGGAATAGTTTTTGTCATGACAATCGCCATCATGGCCTTTTTTCTTGAGACCGACATGCGACAGCAGCTTATGTGCAGGCGGCCATTTCGTTGCCGCATAGATGACGATCGAAAGAATCGTGGTTAGAAAAAATTCTTTGGTAATAAACATTCTAGCCTGTTCAGCAAACACCGCGCGTTCAACGGTTCTTAGTCCGCCGTGTTCCAGTATCTCTTTTTCGATGTGGGCGATCTTGCCGCGATTAATGTGGGTTAGTTCTGTGTCATGATGATTTAGTTTGATTTCATTATTGAGCTTTTTTATTTTATCGGACTTATCTTTAATAAATTGTGGAGCGTTAATGATCTCCAGTATGTCTTCGCGCGTCTCATCCTGAATAGCCGAAAGCCTTACTTTGTTGCCTGATAAAATCTTGGCAATCCATGCGCTGGATCTTTCACCGAAGCGTTCATAGATCTTGTCACCGAGCTTCCAGCCAAATTCCGTATCAATATTTTTATACATGCCGGACTTGTTTTGAATTTTATGGTTGTGACGCAGAATACTGTCGACATTATCGCGTACCTGATCAATACCAAACACAACAACCAGCGCCACAAGCCGCGCGCGAATCAGGTTCCACCATGTTTCTTTTGGCTCATCACCCGGTTTGAGTGCAGCGGCCTGCTTTTCTTCGGGTGTGCGGTTGGGATGAAGCCAGTTATCCACCTTGTTCAGGAAACCTTCGCGGTGATTTTCTAAATACCAAACTGGCGCAAGCGCGAGAAAGCCAGCAATACACATAAAGGCGACTTCAATTGCAGAGCGTCGGGATTTTGCTGCGCGCCAGTTTATCTCCGCTGTTTTTTCTGCTTGTGTTAGATTCTTGAGGCCTTTGTCCAGTTCCACACCACAGAGTTTGAAGGCGCCGTTCACGGCCTTTCCGGGCAGCGACAGAACAAAAGAGATGGCTTTTCCAATATCATGTTCCGCCAGCTTTTCTTTCATCCAATCGGCTTGCTTGGTGGTGGAAAGCACAAAGGTAATAAATACCGAAGCAACGTTATTAAACACCTGATGCAGGCCGCCGAAATTCACAAGGTGGAAGGCAATACGCGCACCTTTTTTCTCAAAGCGGTTTTCGTGCAGCTGTTTCAGGTGTTGTTCTTTGGCTTGTTCGGCGGCGCTGGGCTTGGGGGCTTCCGGCGAATTCATGGTTGCAGGGCTTGCTGCAGCGGCGGATATAGCTTCCGCTGATTCTTCGTTTTTCTTATTATTTTCAATGACTAAAGGTTTCATTTTATCCATTGTTCCTGTGGCGGTGCAACATATCCACACCTTTCCACCATTTCAATCTAGCACAAAAGACTTTGAAATAATGTGAAGTTTCCATGACAAAACCGCTAATGAAGCTTAAAAAATGAAGCGAAACTGTCATAAAAAAAGGCTGCGGTGGTCGCCGCAGCCTTTTTATTATTGTAGTACGGTAGGTTGGATTAGAAATCCATGCCGCCCATACCACCCATGCCGCCCATGCCGGCGCCAGCGCCGCCATCCGACTTTTTGTCTTCTGGAGCGTCAGCAATCAGGGCTTCGGTGGTAATCAGCAGGCCGGCAACCGAGGCTGCGCCCTGCAGAGCGGTGCGAACCACTTTCGCCGGGTCAATGATACCGGCTTTAATCAGGTCGCAGTAGTCAAGCTTCTGGGCATCGAAACCGAAATTCGTATCAGTCGATTCAAGCAGCTTACCAGCCACCACAGCACCATCCAGACCAGCATTTTCAACGATCTGGCGGATCGGAGCCTGCAGCGCACGGCGCACAATGTTGATACCGGCTTTCTGATCATCGTTATCGACTTTCAGCTTGTCCAGTACGCGTGATGCATAAAGCAGGGTCGAACCACCGCCCGGCACAATGCCTTCTTCGACAGCAGCGCGGGTCGCGTGCAGCGCATCATCCACACGGTCTTTGCGCTCTTTCACTTCCACTTCGCTCGAACCGCCAACTTTGAGCACTGCTACACCACCAGCGAGCTTCGCAAGGCGCTCCTGCAGTTTTTCGCGGTCGTAATCCGAGGTTGTTTCTTCGATCTGGCCACGCAGCTGGCCGCAGCGAGCTTCAATGGCTTTTTTCTCACCTGCGCCATCCACGATGGTGGTGTTGTCTTTATCGATCGATACTTTCTTCGCGCGACCGAGCGACTTCACAGTGACGTTTTCCAGCTTCATGCCGAGATCTTCGCTTATCACTTCACCGCCGGTGAGAATCGCGATATCTTCCAGCATCGCCTTGCGACGATCGCCGAAGCCCGGAGCCTTTACAGCCGCCACTTTCAGGCCGCCGCGTAGTTTGTTCACCACGAGGGTTGCGAGTGCTTCGCCTTCCACATCTTCCGCGATGATGAGCAGCGGACGCTGTGACTGCACCACCGATTCCAGCAGCGGCAGCATGGGCTGCAGGCCAGAGAGTTTTTTCTCGAAAATGAGGATGAATGGGTTATCCAGCTCAACCACCATTTTCTCAGCGTTGGTTACGAAATAGGGAGAGAGGTAGCCACGGTCGAACTGCATGCCTTCAACAGTCTCGAGTTCGAACTCAAGGCCTTTGGCTTCTTCCACGGTGATAACGCCTTCTTTGCCTACTTTTTCCATCGCTTCAGCGATTTTTTCGCCGACTTCCTTGTCGCCGTTCGCAGAGATGGTGGCAACCTGCGCCCACTCAGCTTTGGAGCTAACGGTTTTGCTTTTCTTTTTGATTTCAGCAACAACGGCCTCAACGGCGGTATCGATACCACGCTTGAGATCCATCGGGTTCAGACCAGCGGCAACCGCTTTGCTGCCTTCGGTGAAGATCGCCTGTGCGAGCACGGTGGCGGTGGTGGTGCCGTCGCCAGCCATATCAGCCGATTTGGAGGCCACTTCACGCAGCATCTGCGCGCCCATGTTCTGGAATTTGTTAGCGAGGGTGATTTCTTTAGCAACCGTGACACCGTCTTTGGTGATGCGCGGTGCGCCGAAAGATTTATCAATCACCACGTTGCGACCGCGGGGGCCCAGCGTGGCCTTCACGGCGGTGGCGAGTTTGTTGACACCCGCGAGCACCTGCTCGCGTGCATCCGAACCGAAACGAAGTTCTTTTGCTGACATGTTATTCTCCTTTTATTTGTATCTAAAAAATTAAGCTGCTTTTTTCTTGCTGCTGGTCTGCTCGATGGTGCCGATCACGTCCGACTCCTTGAGCACTTTATACTCTTTGCCATCGACTTTAATGTCGCTGCCAGCCCACTGGGTGAAGAGCACAATATCGCCCACTTCCAGATCCATCGGGATGCGCTTGCCATTTTCGTCTTTCGCGCCGGGACCCACAGCCAGAACTTTACCCTGACGTGGTTTTTCTTTTGCAGTATCCGGAATGATGATACCGCCAGCGGTTTTATCTTCCTGCTCAAGCGCTTCGACCACGATACGGTCGCCAAGTGGTTTAATGTTCATAATGTGAACTCCCAAAATAAGTTAAACATAAGGAAATTTCTGATTAGCCAGCATCGCGGCTAAATTTGTATGGCAGATATAGAGGTGTTCGATTAGGTTTCAAGGCCTGATTCCTGTTTTTTGTAAAAAAATGTCAGAACCACAGAAAAACTGCGATTTTTGCCCGCGCCTGGATGAATTCAGGCGAAAAAACCAGCAAGACTATCCCCATTTTTTTAATGCGCCGGTGCCGGCGTTTGGTGATCTGAATGCGAGGCTGCTGATTGTCGGGCTGGCACCCGGTCTGCAGGGGGCAAATGCCACCGGCCGCCCATTCACGGGGGACTATGCCGGTGATGTGCTCTACGCGGCGCTTCTGAAAAATGGCTTTGCTGAAGGGGCGTATCAAAGCCCGAGAGGAATGGCTATTTCAGGAACTTATCGGGATGGGCTGACGCTGGTTGATTGCCGCATTACTAATGCTGTGCGCTGCGTTCCCCCGGAAAATAAGCCGGAGCTTAGGGAAATTCGCCAGTGTAATGGCTTTTTAAAGCAGGAAATCGCCGCGATGCCAAACCTTAGGGTTATTCTTTCGCTGGGGCTTATCTCGCACAATGCGGTGCTGACGGCGCTGGGCAAAAAAGCCAAAGATGCAACATTTGCCCACGGGGCGGTGCATAGGCTTAAGGATTCAGCCGCAGGGCTTCACTTAATCAACAGCTATCACTGCTCACGCTACAACATCAACACTGGCAGGCTCACAGAAGCGATGTTTGACCACGTGATGCAGCAGATAAAACAACTTATCTGAACGTATTATTAAACCACTCAATCGCACCGCCCGTTGCAGGGCCGGCAGCGCCCCCGGCGGTGCCGGTCACGGTATCAGCATAGCTCTGACCAGGTTTGCTGCCTTTGTGATTTTCTGTTCCATCCAGCGGCGAGGCGGGCTTGCCCGCGGCATCTGGTGCACCAATCCCGCCAATACCACCAATGGGCTGACCATCCGGCGCAGCGGCTGGCAGCGAAGGTGTGTCATGGTTGAGGCCGGGAAAGGGGTAGCCAGCAATCGTTCCCGCGCCTTCAAGCGCGCAGGTGAGGGCATCGTTTTTTTTCAGGCGGCACCAGCCATCGCTGCCAACGCGTTTGCAGGCAATGCCTTCCTGCTCGCCCTGATAGCCGCCGATGTTGTAGGTCTCGCTGTAGGGGCGGCAGGTGGCTTTGGATTTGCTGATAAACACCTCGCCTGCAGCAATCGCGCCCGAGGTGGTGTCCGATGTGCGCCATAAATGTGGCTCGGATGCGCTATGATGATCCATTAAGTGGTTAAATAGCTGGATATAATAATTTTTCTCTGGTGCAGAAAGCTCGCCCGGGCGCGGCGGTGCGACGACTACAATCTGCGATGCTTCAGTTTTAGGCTGGCTGCTGTAATACCAGATAAAACCGACAGCGACGATGAGAATGGCAAGGTATTTCATAATGCTATTATAATCACTTGACCGCGCCTTGTCAGCAGCCTTATCTGAGCATTATGCGGATTTTTCATGCTTTATTCAGTGATGAACGCGGCGGCCTTGAGCAGGCGTTTCTGGACTATTCTCAGGCGATAAAACAGCTGGGGCATGAGCTGACACTGCTCGTGCATGAGAAAACACCCTACCAAACAGAGCTGACGGCGCTGAAGGTTGATATTGTGAAAGTTTCGCCTGCGGGGTTTTATGATCTTGGCGCGGCTTGGCAGATTCGCCGCGCTATCGCGCGCAGCAAGCCGCATCTGATCATCGCGCATAATAGCCGCGCTGTGAGCCTGCTGCACAAGGCGATGATCGGGCTGGCTACGCCGCTGATGGGGGTAAGCCATGGTTATAAAACACGGCGTATGATGAAAGCCAGCGCCCTTATCACGCTGACTGAACATATGCAGCGCCATTTCATTGCGGCGGGCTATCCGGAAAATCGCTGTTTTGTGGTGCATAACATGATACAGCCGGTTGATGCCAATGTCCGGCCGATGGCGCCGGTGCCGGTGATCGGTGGTATAGGGCGGCTGGTCTATGAAAAAGGGTTTCACCTGTTGGTGCAGGCGATGGCGGAGCTGGCAAGACGCGGTGTGATTTGCCGCGCGCTGATCGCCGGAGATGGGCAGGAGCGCGCCGCACTAGAGCGTTTTGCGGCAGATATCGGAGTAGCGGATGCCATCAGCTGGGCTGGCTGGGTGAAAGATAAAAAGACTTTTTATGACCTGGTGGATGTAGTCGTCTTTCCGTCGCTAGCGGAGTCTTTTGGGCTGGTGGTGATCGAAGCAATGAACTACGCCAAACCTGTGATTGCCAGCAATAGCGTTGGCCCAGCAAGCATTATTACCCATGGCATGAACGGTTTACTTTGTGAGATCGGCGACGTGCTGGCGCTGGCGGATGGTCTGGAGATGGTGCTGCGCGATGCTGATTTTGCGCGGCGTCTTGCTCTGGCAGGTAAAGAGCGCGCGCTTGATTATTCGCCGCAGCGTTTTGCTGAAGCTTTGGAGGGTGCTATCCAAACAATTGTGCCAGCCCCATCACGCTGATGATCATCAGCGCTGTCCATGCCAGCTGTAGCCACTGCCTGCGTTCTGTGCGCCGCTGATCGTGCATCATGCGCAGGCTGTCTGGATGAAGCATGATGCCTTCGGGGTTTGCCAGCCGCGCAAAAGCACGATCGACATGGCGTAGCAGCTCAGGGATTTTTGCAGCGAGCAGGGCGCTATCCTTCACACCATCTTTGAGTTTGGCCTGAAGGCCGAAATGCTCGCGCGCCCACTCTTCCACCAGCGGCCTGGTGAGCTCCCACATATTAAGCTTGGGGTTCAGCATGCGCCCAACACCTTCGGTCACCATCATGGTTTTTTGCAAAAGCAGCAGCTGCGGCTGCGTTTCCATTTCAAATTCGGCGGCAATATTAAACATCTGCCCTAGCAGGTGCGCGACCGAAATTTCGTTCACCGGCTTGCCGACAATCGGCTGCGCCACCGCCATGCAGGCCTGCGTAAAAGCATCGAGCGATTTACCAGCCGGTACATAGCCCGCCTTGAAATGCATCTCGGCAACGTGGCGATAGTCCTGCGTCAGGAAGCCGCGCAGAATTTCAGCCATGTAAAGCCGCGAATCCCAGTCCAGCCTGCCCATAATGCCGAAATCCACGGCGGCGATATCACCGTTTTTATCGATAAACAGATTGCCCGGGTGCAGGTCGGCGTGGAAGTAGCCATCGACAAACACCTGCGAGAAAAGACTACGCGCAGCCTTGGCCAGAATTTCATCGGGCGAAAAGCCGCTGGCGCGAATCGCCTCGATATCATTCATCGGGATGCCGTCGATCCATTCCAGCGTCATGACGCGCTGCGAGGTCAGGTTCCAGTCAATGGATGGTACGCGAAACCCGCGCTCGTGCTTTTTAATATTATTGGCAAGTTCGGTGGCGGCGGCGGCTTCAAAGCGCAGATCCAGCTCAAAAAAGACTGTTTCCTTGAAGGTCGAAACCACCTGTTTGGGCTTGAAGCGTTTAGAGTCTGTCAGTCGCCGTTCGATGATTTCGGCCAGCCAGAAAAATAAATCCAGATCCCGCGCGAAGGCTTTTTCGATATCAGGCCGCAGGATCTTCACCGCCACATCGCGGCCATCTTTGGTTTTTGCTTTATGCACCTGAGCAATGGAAGCGGCAGCCACCGGCTTGTCATTAAACTCTGCATAGAGCGTGGAAAGAGGCGCGCTGAATTCAGATTCGATGATTTTTCTTGCGATCTCGCTGGAAAATGGCGGCAGCTTGTCGCGCAGGCGCGACAGCGCCTCGGCCAGCTCGTCACCGATTAAATCAGAGCGTGTTGAAAGCGCCTGGCCGAGCTTGATGAATGTTGGCCCCAGCTTTTCCAGCGCGGCCGCAAGGCGCTCGCCCTTACTGCGGCCGCCGCTCGGCAGGTATCGCCCGATGAAGCCCAGCACCGGCAGGATGCGCAGCTCATCAAAAATAAACAGCGCATTCTCGCTGGCCATGATGGCAGCAATGCCAAGTAAACGTCTGAGGTTGCGGGTGGTGCGAAGCATCAGAGTTTGCGCCCCGAATGGATGGCGACAATGCCGCCGGATAAGTTGCGATAGCGCGCTGCGCCAAAGCCAGCCTGTCTGATCATCGCCAGAAAATTCTCCTGATTGGGAAAGCGGCGGATGCTCTCAACCAGATAGCGGTAGGCCTCTTCATTGCCGGTGATTTTTTTGCCAATCGCGGGAATGACATGAAAAGAATAGGCGTCATAAAGTTTTTGCAGCGGGGCGCTGGGCAGATGGCTGAACTCAAGGCAGAGAAAACGCCCGCCGGGCTTTAAAACGCGGTGCGCTTCCGCCAGCGCACGGTCAATGTGGGTGACGTTGCGAATGCCAAACGCAATGGTGTAGGCATCGAAGTGATGGTCGGGAAACGGTAATGTTTCTGCATCACAGCAGATCCATTCCAGCCCTGAAATCAGGTTGCGATCCACGGCGCGCGCCTTGCCTTCTTCCAGCATTTGCTGGTTAATGTCGGCGACCACAATTTTTCCCTCCCCTGCTTGCGGGGGAGGGGTAGGGTGGGGGTGGTGTGTAGGGTGGGGGTGGTTTTTAGAATCTCGGGTGTAGAGTTCCCCCCTCCCAGCCTCCCCCCGCAAGCAGGGGGAGGAGTTCAGGATACGAAACGCGATATCGCCGGTACCGCCCGCCACATCCAGCACATGCATGCCCGCGGTCGGCGACAGCATCGAGACCAACTCATGTTTCCACAGGCGGTGGATGCCGGCGCTCATCAGGTCGTTCATCAGGTCGTAGCGGCTGGCCACCGAATCAAACACGCCCCTGACCAGCGAGGATTTTTCTTCCTCGGCGACTGATTTAAATCCGAAATGGGTCGTGGACATGCTGGTTGCGTAGGTTGCAAAGGTTGCGTAGGTCAAGTAGGTTTACACTCGCAACTTACGAAACCTGAGAAACATACGCAACCTCCAAACATGCCCGAGCTACCCGAAGTTGAAACTGTGCGCCGCGGCCTGGAGCCCTTAATTACCGGCGCGACCATTGAGAGGCTGACGCTCAGGCGTAAGAATCTCCGCGTGCCGTTTACCCCAGATTTTGCCAAAAGAGTTCAGGGAGCAACGATTTCCGGCATAAAGCGACGCGCAAAATATTTACTGTTTGAGCTGAGTCATGGGGAGGTGATTCTCTCCCATCTGGGCATGAGCGGGCGGTTTATCGTTTGGCCAGACAGTCTGCCACAAGCTGCCAAGCACGACCATGTTATCATGCATTTCACAGATGGGCGTGCTCTGGTGTATCACGACCCGCGACGCTTCGGGCTGATGGTGCTGCGCCATGAGGATGAGCTGGCGCATGAACCGCTGCTCGCCTCACTGGGGCCTGAACCTCTTGAGCCGGGATTTACCGCGGCAGTACTCAAAGCTACACTTGGCAAAAAAACTGCGCCGATCAAGCAGGTACTCATGGATCCGCAGGTGGTGGTCGGGGTGGGGAATATTTATGCCAGTGAAGCATTGTTTTTATCGGCTATTCATCCGCAGCGGACAGCAAGCTCTGCTGCCAAACATAGCGAATCGCTCGTGCGCTCGATCCGGCAGGTTTTGACGGATGCGATTGCCTCTGGCGGCTCCAGCTTGCGCGATTTTCTGCAGGTATCGGGCGAGGGGGGGTATTTTCAGCATGCGTTCAAGGTCTATGGAAGGGCAGGAAAAGCCTGCGTTCGTTGCCCGGGCACCATCGAAACTGTACGCCTGGCGGGGCGCAGTAGTTTTTATTGCCCGAAATGCCAGAAATAGTCGCCATCCACGCCCCGTCAAACCCTATCAAATCGGCAGCTGACCTTGATTATCAGTGGAATCAAAAAAAATCTTCTGCCTGTGGATTAATGCTTGACGGGCAGGGTGAAGATGGGTATTTTCACCCGTCCATAACCCAACTACGTTTTTAACCGAAAGTCATACAGAGACACCCATGGCAAACCACAAATCATCCGAAAAACGCATCCGCCAGACGGTACGCCGCACCGAAGTAAACCGCAAGCGTATCAGCAAAATCCGCGCTTCCGTGAAAAAGGTCGAGCTGGCGATTGCCAGTGGTAACAAAGCGGATGCAGGCAAGGCGCTCATTCAGGCGCAATCGCTGCTGCTGCGTGGTGCGTCGGCTGGTGTTCTCAAGCTGAAAACCGCTTCTCGCAAGGTGAGCCGCCTTTCTCATCGTGTGAAAAGCCTTGCCGCCTAAACGGTTCCTGCCGCTTTAATTCTATACTTATCAGATTTTTAACCGCCTCATCAGAATGGCGGACAAAAAAACTTTGCCAAAAAAACAAAAAATAACGGGATGGATACATGAAAGCACAACTGCTCTCAGAAACCACTTTAGATGATGTATTTGCTCCCATCTGGGATCGCATCAGCGATAAGCTGCGTGGGCTTTACGGCGAGGCGGTGCATCGCAGCTGGCTGAAGCCCATGCGCTATGCCGGCCATGATGGCCAGAAAATTCAGCTCAGCGTGCCAACGCGTTTCATGCGCGAATGGGTCAGCTCGCACTACGGCGACGATATCCGCCATTTCTGGCAGGAAGAACGGGAAGCCGAAGGTTTTACAGTCGAGTTCATTATTGCTGCCGCACCTGCCGAGCCGGTTGCCATTGTTCGCGAGCCTGAGTCCACGGTCGTTACGCCGCAATGGCATGCTGCTGAGTCAGCGGATCCCATCCTGCAGATGGGCGCGCCGCTGGATCCACGTTATACGTTTGAAAATTTTGTGGTAGGCAAGCCGAATGAACTGGCGCATGCGGCAGCGCGCCGCGTGGCAGAATCACCGCAGGTGGTTCCCGGTTGCAATCCGCTCTTTCTTTATGGCGGTGTTGGCCTTGGCAAAACCCACCTCATGCACGCCATCGCCTGGCATATCCGCACCCACACGCCGCAGCGCCGGGTGATGTATTTATCCGCGGAAAAATTCATGTATCAGTTCATCAAAGCGCTTCGTTTCAAGGAGGCTTTTGCTTTCAAAGAGCAGTTCCGCTCCGTTGATGTGCTGATGATTGATGATGTTCAGTTCATCAGCGGCAAAGATTCAACGCAGGAAGAATTTTTTCACACTTTCAATGCGCTGGTTGATCAGAACAAGCAGCTGATTATCTCCGGCGATCGTTCGCCTTCCGACCTCGAAGGCATTGAAGAGCGTGTGCGTTCCCGCCTTGGCTGGGGGTTGGTTGCGGATATTCATGCCACCACCTACGAGCTGCGTCTTGGCATTCTGCAATCCAAGATTGAACTCATGCCGCAGGTTCAGATTCCTGTGAAAGTTATTGAATTTCTGGCACACAAAATCACCTCCAACATTCGTGAGCTGGAGGGGGCGCTGAATCGTCTGGTGGCGCATACCACCTTGGTTGGCAGACCGATGACGCTGGAGAGCGCACAAGAAGTGCTGCATGATCTGCTGCGCGCCAATGATCGCCGCATTTCCATCGACGATATTCAGAAGCAAGTGGCGAACCACTACAACATCAAAGTATCGGACATGCACTCTGCCCGCCGCTCGCGAGTGGTAGCGCGGCCACGGCAGATTGCCATGTATCTTTCCAAGAAACTCACCTCCAAAAGCCTGCCGGAGATTGGCCGCAAATTTGGTGGCAAGGATCACACGACGGTGATGCATGCAGTCAAGCGCGTCGACGAGCTGATGGCAAGTGATGCTGAATTTGCCAAAGACCTTGAACTACTGATGAAGATGGTGCAGAACTAGAAACACAGTTAAAAAAAATCAGGGAGTGATTATGGCATCTGCGGCGCAACTATTGGAAAAAAGTCCGAGCATCAGCAAATCTTCGCCGGTGAAATTTTCGGTGGCGCGTGCGCCGTTGCTGCGCAGCCTTGGCCACGTGCAGTCTGTGGTTGAAAAGCGTGGCACGATAGCGGTGCTTTCCAACGTGAAGATTGAAGCCAAGGAAGACGGCATTGAACTGACCGCTACGGATATGGATATCGCCATCATGGAGCGTGTGCCAGCGACGGTCAGCAAGCAGGGCGCAACCACGGTGCCCGCGCATATGTTTTATGATATCGTACGCAAGCTTGCTGATGGCAGCGAGATTGAATGCGCGACCAGTGATGATGGTGGTAAAATGACCATTCGCGCCGGTCAGTCGCGCTTTTCGCTGGGCTGTCTGCCGATTGAAGATTTCCCAGCCATCACCGATGATGATCTGACGCATAGTTTTGCTCTGAAATCCGCAGAATGCATGGCGCTGGTATCAAAACCCAGCTTCGCGATGTCGAACGAAGAGACACGCTATTATCTCAACGGTATCTACCTCCATGCCACCGCCAGCGGTGCGACCAAAGTGCTGCGCGCGGTTGCCACGGATGGTCATCGTCTTGCACGTATTGAGGTGGGGCTACCTGCGGGTGCCAACGGTATGCCGGGGGTGATTGTGCCTCGCAAAGCCATTCACGAAGTTCGCAAACTGTTAGAAGGAGCCGAAGGTGATATCCAGATTTCTCTCTCTGATACCAAAATCCGCTTCGTATTCGGGGGCGCTGTATTGGTCTCTAAGCTTATTGACGGTAACTTTCCTGATTACGAGCGTGTGATTCCTTCTAATAACGACAAAATTCTTGAGATGGACTGCAAGTTGTTTGCACAGGCGGTGGATCGCGTGTCTGTTATTTCTTCAGAAAAATCTCGCGCCATTAAACTGCATCTGGATCAAGGAAAACTTACTCTCTCCGCCACCAGCAGCGAGCATGGCACGGCCAGTGAGGAGCTGGAAGTGACCTATGCCTCAACCCCGCTGGATATTGGCTTTAACTCTCGTTACGTGCTGGAGATGATGTCGCAGATTGAGGGTGATACCGCCCAGTTTCTGCTGAATGATGGCGCATCACCGGCGATTGTGCGCGATACGGCGGATGTTGGTTCGCTCTATGTCATCATGCCGATGAGGGTATGATGAGTCATCCTCGACCGAGCTTCAGCGAGGTCGGGGATCTTGTTACATTTGACGAGGTCTCCGCTACGGGCAATGCCTTCGCGAAGATGACAGTTCTCCATATCACCAGTCTTTCCCTTAGCTATTTCCGTAACCACCTGCATACACGCTTCGATCTGTCGCCAGCCCCCGTGGTCTTGATGGGAGCCAATGGATCCGGCAAAACATCCGTGCTCGAGGCGGTATCGATGCTCGCGCCCGGACGCGGGCTTCGCAAAGCAAAGCTTTCTGAGCTGAGCCATGTGCGCGGCGGGCAACCATGGGTGGTTTCGGCGCGCGGGCAGGGGCGGGCAGGCGAGGTACAGATAGGCACCGGGCTTGATCCGCAGCAGGATGAGCGCCGCGTGGTTCGCATTAATAGCCGCACGGTGCGCGGTCACAGCGAGCTTACAGAGCATCTGGCGATGCTCTGGCTCACCCCGCAGATTGAACAGCTTTTTCAGGAAGGCAGCGGCGCAGAACGTAAATTCATGGATCGGCTGGTCTATGGTTTTGATCCTGCTCACGCCGCGCGAGTGCAGGATTACGAGCAGACGATGCGCGAGCGAAACCGTCTGCTGCAGGATGGCCGCAGCGAGCATCACTGGCTGGCCGCGCTGGAACAATCCATGGCTGAAAAAGCCTCGGCGATTGCGGCTTCAAGGCTGGAGGCGCTGGAGCATATTAACCGCGCGATGATGGATGGTGGCCATAGCTTTCCAAAAGCGCATCTGGCGGTATCCGGCTGGCTGGAAGACCGGCTATGCGCTGGGGATCCAGCGGTTGCAACAGAACAAGCTTTCGCCGAGGCGCTGGCAGCCAGCCGTATGGCCGATGCTGGCGCAGGCCGCGCGCTGCTTGGCACGCATCGCAGCCAGCTGAATGTGCTGCACCTTGGCAAGCATATGCCGGCTGGCCTGTGTTCAACTGGCGAACAGAAGGCGGTATTGCTATCGATTGTGCTGGCTCAGGCACGTGCCAGCATGCATTGGAAAAGGCTGATTCCCATCCTGCTTCTTGATGAGGTCGCCACGCATCTGGATAGCACAAGAAGGCTTGAGTTGTTCGAGGAAATCTGCCAGATTGGCGCTCAAGTTTGGATGACCGGAACCGATGCGGCGCTGTTTGATGGCCTTGGTAGGCGAGCGCAGTATTTCCGCATCGAAGAAGGAAAGGTTTTTCACAGTGACACAAGCAGCAGTTAAAGCACCCATGACCCCCGCAGATGCAGAACAGGCTTACAGCGCTGATTCGATTAAAGTTCTCAAAGGGCTCGAGGCCGTTCGCAAACGCCCGGGCATGTATATTGGTGATACCGATGATGGCTCCGGCCTTCATCACATGATTTATGAGGTGGTTGATAACGCGATCGATGAAGCGCTCGCGGGGCATTGTGATCTTGTCGAAGTTTCGCTGAATGCGGATGGTTCCTGTACCGTGACCGATAATGGGCGTGGTATCCCCGTGGATATTCATGAATCAGAAGGCGTGTCGGCGGCAGAAGTCATCATGACACAGCTGCATGCTGGCGGTAAGTTCGACCAGAATTCTTACAAAGTCTCTGGCGGTCTGCATGGTGTTGGCGTGTCGGTGGTGAATGCACTCTCCATCTGGCTGAAGCTCGTGATCTGGCGCAATGGCAAACAGCATGAAGCGCGCTTTGAGCATGGCGAAACGGTGCAGCACCTGAAAATTACCGGCGATGCGCCGGATAAAAAAGGTACATCGGTCACTTTCCTGCCATCGCCGGAAACATTCACCATGACCGAATTCAAGTTTGAAACGGTTGAGCATCGCTTGCGCGAGCTGGCATTTCTCAATTCCGGCGTGCATATCAAGCTGACCGATTATCGCACCGATCCGGCCACAACGGTGGAGTTTTATTACGAAGGTGGAACGCAGGCCTACGTTCAATACCTCGACAAAAGCAAAAACGCGCTGCACCCCACGGTGATGATCGCCGGTGAAAAGGATGGCATTGGCGTGGAAGTTGCCATGCAGTGGAATGATTCTTACCACGAAAATATTCTCTGCTTCACCAACAACATCCGCCAGCGTGATGGCGGCACCCACCTTGTTGGTTATCGCGCCGCGCTGACGCGTGCCATCAACCGCTACTACGAAGAAAGCGGTATGGCGAAAAAAGAAAAAGTAGACATCACCGGCGATGATGCGCGTGAAGGCCTCACCTGCATTGTCTCCGTCAAGGTGCCGGATCCGAAATTTTCCTCCCAGACCAAAGACAAGCTGGTCTCATCAGAGGTGCGTCCGGCGGTGGAAAGCCTTGCTTACGAGAAGCTGGCGCAGTGGATGGAAGAACACCCGCAGGAATGTAAAACGGTCATCGGCAAAATTATTGAAGCAGCGGTGGCGCGCGAGGCAGCGCGCAAAGCCCGCGAGCTGACACGCCGCAAAGGTGCGCTCGATATTTCCAGCCTGCCGGGCAAGCTGGCCGATTGTCAGGAGCGTGATCCGGCGAAATCCGAACTATTTATCGTTGAGGGTGATTCGGCGGGCGGCTCTGCCAAGCAGGGACGAAACCGCGCCAATCAGGCGATTCTGCCGCTCAAAGGTAAAATCCTGAACGTGGAGCGCGCGCGCTTCGATAAAATGCTTTCTTCGCAGGAAATCGGTACGCTGATTACCGCGATTGGCACCGGCATTGGCCGTGAAGAATTCGCGGTGGACAAGGCGCGCTATCATAAAATCATTATCATGACCGACGCCGACGTGGATGGTTCTCACATCCGCACGCTGCTGCTGACCTTCTTTTTCCGGCAGATGCGCGAGCTCATTGATAAGGGCTACCTCTATATTGCGCAGCCGCCGCTTTATAAAATGAAGCGCGGTGGCCATGATGTGTATCTGAAAGATGATGACGCGCTGGAAGAGCATCTGATGACCGCCAGCCTTGAAGAAGCAACGCTGACACTGGAAAACGGCCGTCAGATCAGCGCGGGTGAGCTGCGCTCGGTGCTGGCCAATTCGGCAAAGCTCGCGCTGGCGATGACATCGCTCGCGCGCCGTATGCCGGTGGTACTGGTAGAGGCAGGGGCGCTGGCGCATGTATTCGACGGTCAGGTAGGTAGTGATAAAAAAGCTTCGTACTGGGAAATGGCGCTTTCTAAAATGGCGGGCGAACAAGCTGGCTGGCGCTGCGAGTATGTGGCAGGTGGCTTCAGGCTGCAGCGCATGGTGCGCGGTGTCAGTGAAAGCTATGTGGTGGAAGATAAAGCGCTTCTTTCCAAAGATGCGCATGATATTGCTGCCCGCCTTGCTTTCATTGATGAGTTTTTTGCTGCTCCGTCAACCCTTAGCCGTAAGCAGCAATCCTCGCAGATTCAAACGCCTGTGCAGCTGTACCAGACGATGATGGATTATGCTCGTAAGGGCTCTACCATTCAGCGCTTCAAAGGTCTTGGCGAAATGAATCCAGACCAGCTCTGGGAAACTACGCTGAATCCGGAGACCCGTCGCCTGCTGAAGGTCACGGTGAATGACGATGCTGAAACCGAATCGCTCTTTGCAACACTGATGGGCGATGTGGTTGAGCCGCGCCGTGATTTTATCATCAGCAACGCGCTGAAGGTCGAAAATCTCGATATTTAGCCAGTTAATTCTGTTAACGGATGGTTAATATCGCGGTGTTAACATGGCTGCATGGTGTGTGCATGTAACCCTAAACCATCTTTATCCAGTCGCGGCTTTACCCTTTTGGAACTGTCCGTTGTGCTGCTGGTTCTGTCGCTGATGCTGGGCGGTTTGCTTGCTGTCATGACGCAGGAAACCAGAATTAGCAAAACTGAAGAACTCAAACAAAAGATGGATGCCATTGAATATGCTTTGGTTTCTTACTCAAAGCGTTCAGATACCCAGCGCCTGCCTTGCCCGGCGAATCCGACTCTGGCAGTCGGCCATGTCGATTTTGGCTTTGCTGGCAACCCCAATTGTAAAACAGGCACAGGTAACCGGGCATTGCCCACCGCATTGTCTGATTCAGCGATTGCCATCGGAACAGTTCCGGTTAGAACCATAGGGTTGCCGGATGAGTATGCGTTCGACCCCTGGGGCAACCGCTTCAGCTATGCTGTTAGCATTTCCATTACGCATGCGAACGCACTGGCTGTTTATCCCGTTACTTTTCCTGATGTTAACTCGATAGTCGTTGAGAGTGTCAGTGGATTCCCTATTGGCAATTTTTCAGTGGTTATCATATCGCACGGGCCCAATGGTTATGGCGCTTTCACGAGGACAGGGGTGCGGCGCAATGTAACAACCGCTGATGTCAATGAGATAAGCAACTCCGCCTGGGATGGCAGCGACGATGCACTATCAAATACATTGATATCTGGGCACGATAGCAATAGCTCATTAACCATGACGGGATTTGATGATATAGTGCGCTATTATCCCAGATCTTCTTTCAGATTAGCGGATGACACGCTTATTCCCTAGCAGCCAGTAGCTAAATTAATTTTTAATTAATTTTTATATGTTATCATTAACCTATCGGCTTGAGGAGGGCATTATGCGCGGTACCATCAGCAGCATGAGCGTTGTCGGCGTCAGCGGTCATTACGATCCATTGAGCCCCGCAGCTAAGGATTTGGTAGGTGCGGTCAGCGCCATAAACAATAGCTCTGTTGATACCCCCGATTTAGTCAGCCTGATAACTGACCGCACATCAGAGTACGCATCAAACGCAGCGCTTCCCACTGCTAAAGGGCCCGGCACGGGCAGGGCGCGTTAGGCTGTGCCGCGCGCGGACATGCATTCCGCTTCAAACAAGCACTCCATGGCCGATATTTTATACACCATGGTGGTGCTGTGCCACGCGCATGATGAGCGCGGCAGAGCTTTCTGGGCATATTTATGCATGAAGCCAAGCATGGCCGAGCCACTACGCGATGCGCGGCTGAAAGGTTCGCTGGATCTCAATGATTTTGGCACGATTCTCGAATCCGGCTATGGCCACGACGTGCCGCCGGATGTGCGCGCGCGTATGGAGCGTGATTACGCGGTGAACCATCGCTTTGAAGAACAGCTGCTAAAGGCAGTTGAAGCGCGCAAAGCAGCACGCTAACCTTTCCCCATGTCATCGATCGTGATTCTCACTGGCGCGGGTATTTCCGCTGAGTCCGGCCTTGCCACGTTTCGCGCGGCGGATGGGCTGTGGTGTGGCCACCGCATCGACGATGTCGCGACGCCAGAGGCGTTTGAGCGCCAGCCGGAGATCGTGCATGCATTTTATAACGAGCGTCGCCGCCAGCTTGCGTCGGTTGCTCCCAATGCGGCGCATCTGGCGCTGGCGGAGCTGGCACAGCGTGATTCCGGCCGTGTCACCATCATCACTCAGAATGTCGATGATCTGCATCAGCGCGCGGCCAAGGCAGGCGTCATTCTGCCCATGCACGGCGAGCTGAAAAAAGTGCGCTGCGTTATCTCCGGCGAGGTGTTTGTCTGGCACGAGGATCTATCCACTCAGACACCATGCCCGTGCTGCAGGCGCCAGGGCAGGCTGCGGCCGCATATTGTGTGGTTTGGCGAGATGCCGCTTTACATGAACGCCATCGAAACGCTGGTGGCCGAGTGCGATATGTTTGTTTCTATCGGCACGTCTGGTCAGGTCTATCCCGCGGCTGGCTTTGTGCGGCTGGCACGCAGCCACGGCGCGCACACGGTGGAGCTGAATCTTGAGCCATCGGCCATCAGCGGACATTTCGCCGAGCGGCGCTACGGCAAAGCAACCGAGCTGGTGCCGGCGTTTATACAGTCACTTTCAGAGTGACTGCACCGCTGAAAGTACGTCTTTCACGTGGCCATCCACACTCACCTTGCGCCAGATACGGCGGATCACGCCTTGGCCATCAATCAGGAATGTGGCGCGCTCGATGCCCATATATTCTTTGCCATACATGCTTTTTTTCACCCACACGCCATAATCCTCGCACATGGTGCCGCTTTCGTCGGAAGCAAGCGGGAAGGGCAGGCAGTATTTTTCTTTAAATTTATCGTGGCTTTTCACTGAGTCTTTGGAAACGCCAATCACCACCGCGCCTGATTTTTCAAAATCTTTGATATGGTCGCGGAAATCTTTGGCTTCGATGGTGCAGCCCGGGGTGTCGTCTTTGGGGTAGAAATAGAGCACCACTTTTTTACCTTTCAGATCTTCAGAGCTGAGGCTGTGGCTGCTGTCAAACTGCGTGGTAAAGCTCGGCGCTTTGCTGCCAACAGCAAGTTCGGAGGTGTTTTTTCTGGCACTGGCGGTCATGATATACTCCCGTTTGGTGTGAGATGCTTAAGATAGGCGTTTTGCACGTATTGTTCAATAGCCAGCAGACGCTGCTTGACCTTGCCGAAATCATCAGCATCCGGGTTGATGGCTTGTGCCAGCAATTTGCGCAGGCCGGGTGGCATGGCGGTTTCATCGGGATTGCCGTGTGTTGTCAGGCGGAGCAAATGAAACAGCTCCTGCAGAAAGCCTGCCGCTTCGGCCAGTTTTATGGCATCCTCAGCATCAAGTGCGCCGCGATCAGCCAGCCAGCGAATCAGCTGGCGGGCGCTGCCACGACAGGTCTGCTGCTGGCCAGCGCTATAGCGCAGCAGCTCATATTGCAGCAGAAAGTCGAGATCAATCAGCCCACCGCTGATGTATTTCAGGTTCCATGGGTTGGTGGTCGCGAATTCCTTTTCGATACGCTCGCGCATATCCACCACATCATGACGCAGCTTCTGCGGGTCACGCCATTGGCATAGCGCCTCATCAATCAACTTTTCCACCGTGGCGGCAAGCGTATCATCGCCGGCTGCCATGCGTGCTTTGGTGAATGCCATCAGTTCAAATGTCCATGCAGACTGTGCAAGATATTGCGCGAGTCCCTCGCGGCTGGTTACCAGCAGCCCTTGTGTGCCGGAAGGCCGCAGCCTGAGATCAACATCATAGAGCCTGCCCTCGCGGCCAATGGTGGTGAGTGCGCTGAGGATGCGCTGGGTGAGGCGGCTGTAGTAAACGCTGGCGCTGAGAGATTTTGCACCGTCAGACACGCCGGTTGCCGGCGCATCATACACAAACACCAGATCCAGATCCGAGCTGAAGGTCATATCGCGGCTGCCCAGGCGCCCCAGCGCAATCACTGCGAGCTGGCCGCCGGGAATCACCCCGTGTGTGCGCGCAAATTCCTGCTGCGCAAGGCGGCATACCTCATCCAGCGCGAGATCGGCTAGGTCGGAAAGGAATGCGCCAGCAAATTCCGCAGGCACCATATGCTTCAGCAGATGCACACCCGCCTGAAACTGCTTTTCATTGCGAAAGCGTGTCAGCGCATCCATGCAGGCTTCAAAATCATCGTCATGCGGATAAATCTGTTTCAGCTGCTCCTTCAGTGTGCTGCGGTTTGGCAGCTCGCGGTAAAAATCAGCATCCAGCACCGCATCGAGCAGGCTTGGCGACTTGCTGAGATACTCCGACAAGGTGGGCGCGCTTCCCATAATGTCGGCAAGCAGGCCAAGCAGCTGCGGGTTGCTGTAAAATAGTGAAAACAGCTGCACACCAGCGGGCAGATGTGTGAGGAAATCGTTGAATTTCAAAAAGGCGTGGTCGGGGCTGGCGGTCTCTGACAGGCGCTTGAGCAGAGTTGGCATCAGCTCGGTGAGCAGTTCTCGCGCGCGCTTGGTGCGTGTGGCGCGTTTGGAGCCGTGATGCCAGCCCATGATCACTTCCGATATGGTCTGCGGGTTCTGATAGCCAAGCTGGCGAAGTGTTTCCAGTGTTTCCGGGTCGTGACTGACACCGGTAAACACAAGATTGCCCTCATCCCCCAGCTTTTCAGAACTTTTGAAAGAGTTCGCAAAAATATCATGCACCACCGCCAGCCTTTTTTCCGTCTCGCGGCTGAAGCTTTCGACATTCTCAAAGCCCATGAAACTGGCAATCCGCGACAGTTCAAGAGGATCGCTCGGAAGGCTGTGGGTCTGCTCATCGCCCACCATCTGCAGCCGGTGCTCGAGTGTGCGGTAGTAGCGGTAGGCTTCGGTCAATGTGTGTTCGGTTTCGGCGCTGATAAGTTGTTGGCGGGCAAGTAGCGCCAGTGTTTCGCAGGTCGCGCGCGTGCGTAGTACAGGCATGCGTCCGCCCCAGATGAGCTGGTGAATCTGAGTATAAAACTCAATCTCGCGGATGCCGCCAGTGCCAAGCTTGATGTTATGTCCCTGCAGTCTGATTTTTTTATTCTGATGGCTGTCCATCTGGCGTTTGATCGAGTGGATGTCCTGAATAGCTGCGAAATCAAGGCTGCGCCGCCACATGAAGGGAGAGAGCGTTTTAAGAAACTGCTGCCCTGCATCCATATCGCCCGCCACTGGCCGAGCTTTGATCATGGCGGCGCGCTCCCAGTTCTGCCCAACACTTTCGTAATAGTAAATTGCGGCGGTGGTGTTGATCGCCGGGGGAGTGGAGGCGGGATCCGGCCGCAGCCTCAGGTCGGTGCGAAACACATAGCCGTCAGCGGTGCGCTCCTGCATGATAAGCACTAAATCCTGCGCGAGGCGGTTCATGAAGTGCTGTTCATTGTGTCGGCCCTGATAGCCGAGGCGATCTTTTTCAAACAACACAATCAAGTCAATATCACTGGAATAGTTCAGCTCATACGCACCGAGCTTGCCCATGCCGAGAATGATAATGCCGCTGCCAAACGCCGCCTCATCTGCCTGCCAGGCAATTTCGCCGCGGCGGTGCGCCTCGGCAAGCAGCAGCTTTAAGCTGGCTTCGAGCGCGGCTGAGGCCATTTGCGAAAGGCGCAGCGTGACTTCCTCCAGCGCAAATTCGCCGCTGAGATCCGCCAGCGCGACCACCAGCGCGAGTTTTGATTTCGTCTGGCGCAGCTGCTTCATGAGCGCTTCGCGGCTGGTGCCAGCTGATGGCTCTGCGAGGCTCGCAAGAAGCTGGTCTGCGGTTTTGGCTGCGCCATGGGTCAGCATGTCGCGGGCAGAGGCCGGGTGTTTCAGCAATAGCCGGGAAAGGTAAGGCGAATTGGCAAATACCGCTTCAACGATGGGGTGATCCGCCGACGCAATCATCCAGTCAGCAAGCGCTGCATCTTCCAGTTTTGCTGCACGTTCCAGCCAGTCAGCGCGAAGGCGCTTGGCATCCTGAATCGAATAAAGGCGTGGTAGGCTGGTATCGTTCATGACAGATTGGTCACTATATTTACGTTTTATTATGCAATATACGTTCAACTGCTCTCGTGAAATCATTTTCTGGTAAAAACGTGCTTCGTGGTCATCCGGTTTTCAAGTTCATGCTTGCGATGACGGCAGGGTTGCTGGTGGCGCTGCTGGTGGCAGTGAATTCGCTGCTGATCTGGGTAGCGACCGGCCCGCGCTCGCTGGCAACGCTTACGCCTGCGATAGAATCCGCACTCAGCGCTTCGGATGGCAGTTTTCGTGTGGCGATTGGCGAGACATGGCTGCTGTGGGATGGGTGGAAGCACCCGGTGGATATTCGGCTGAAACAAGTGGATGTACTGACTGGCGAAGGGCAGGTTTTTTCTTCGTTTCCAGAAGTGGCGATTGGTTTACACATCCCATCCTTGCTGCTGGGGCGCATTTTGCCGACATCGCTGGCGCTGGATAAGCCGGTGGTGAGTTTGTTGCAACATGCAGACCGTTCGGTAAGTTTTGGTTTTCGTCAAAACGCAGCGGATAATCAGGAACACGCGCAGCCGCAAACATTGCCACTGGCGCTGCTATTTGCCGCCGTCAGCCAGCAGGATGATAGTGGGCCGCTGCGCAAACTGCGTTCCGTGCGCATTTCGCAGGCGGATATCAGCGTTGGTAGCGAGGCAGAAGGGGTGGTGTTTCAGGCGAGTGGTGTTGATATCGGCCTCAAGCGCTCGCGGCGGCTTGGGCTTGCGCTCTCGCTCAGTGGCAAGCTGCGTTATGATGAGTTTCAATCGAATATTGGCGCGGAATTATCCATGCTGCCCGGCCAGCAGCAGGTCACCGGCCGGGTGGATTACGAAGGGGTGGATGTGGCCGCGCTGGTGGATTTATTCACTCAGGAAGATAAGCCGGTGCCACTATCCATGCCGATCAGCGGGCAGGCCTACCTGACGCTCGATGCGGATGGAACTGTGCGTTCGCTGCAGCTGAAGGGCATGGGCGGCATGGGCGAGCTGAGACTCGCAGAGCTGCCAGAGCCGCTGGCAATCAGCTGGGCGCGTTTTGATGTCACCGTGCAGGACGGCATGAATACGCTGAGCATCGCTGAATTATCTGCGGATCTGGACGGTGCAGCGCTTACAGCAAGCGGCAAGTTACAACGCAATGATCAGCAGCAGCTGGCAATAGCCGCCAAAGCCAGCCTTGCCAATGTTCCGACGGCGCGTGTGGCTGCGCTGTGGCCGTTGTCACTGGCACCGATCACGCGTGAGTGGGTCACCGGTAATATTACGGATGGTAGTGTTACGCAGGCGAGCGTTGTGGCTAATCTTGGCTATGGTGATTTGGATCTTCCGGCGCTTCCCAAAACTTCGATTGACGCATCAATACGCCTCAGCGGCGCTACCATTCGTTACCTGCCGGATCACCCACCCGCGCGGCAGGTGGAGGCGCTGATTCGGGTGGATGGTGTCGCCATGGAGGCGTCGGTGGAGCGCGCCGACTATATGGAAGCCACGAGGCTGAGTAACGGCCAGGTGGTGATTGCCGATCTGAACGCCGATAATCCTTATATTGAGCTCGGCCTTCAGGCGGATAGCAATGCGCAGGAAGCAGCTCGTTTTCTGGCGCTGCCTAAGCTTGAACATGCTAGCCGTCTGAATATGAACCCGGCATCGATGTCGGGAAAGGTGAGCGCTGCGGCGAAGGTGGGATTTTACTTTTTTGCGCCCAAAGATGAGAAAGGACAGCCGCTTGAACCTGATATTGATTACAATGTGACCGCCACGCTGACGGAAGTGAGTGCGCCGGGTTTCATGCACAAATTTGATATAAGTCAGGCCAGCGGCGATGTGACCGTCAGCAAAGAGCAGCTGGAATTCAAGGGAAGCGGCACAATCAATAGCGCAAAAGCAAAAGACGTTCAGGTGCGCTATTTATTTGCGCCGAAAGATGGTCTGGACACGTTCATCACAGCGCAGGCAAGCGCCGGGCGTCAGGCGCTTGAGCGTTTTGGTCTGCCGCCGCTGGGGCTGATATCGGGCGAGATTGGGGTTAAGGCTGAGGTGCGTCTTGGGTCAGCGCTGGAGCAGGCAGATTTAATGCTGGATTTAACTCCGGCAGCGATTCAGGTGAATGATATCGCGTGGAGCAAGCCGCAAGGCGAGGCGGCCACACTTGCTTTAAAAAGCGAAAAAAAATCCGGCCTCCTTAGCATTGAATCATTTGAGCTGAAAGGTAAGCAGCTGGAGGCGGCGGGATCCTTAGCGCTCGGCGCTGATATGAAATCCATTGTAAAAGCGAGCCTTTCGCGGCTCAATATCGGCACCACCTCGCTCAGCAAGCTCGACTACAGCCGCACAGCCGATGGTATGGCGCTCTCTGTTGCAGGCGCGCGCGCTGATTTGAGTGGCTTTCTGGATGATAGCGGCGATAAAGCGACGCAGGATTTCTCATTCGCGAATTTTCCAGCCATTAAGCTGGAACTGGATGTAGCGGAGCTGGCCATGGCGGGCGGCACGAAAATGACAGCGGTCAAAGGCCATCTTCATTGCACAGTGCAGCGCTGCGAGTCGGCGGATATCGGCGGGGCAGTATCAGATAAACCATTCCGTCTGCGGATTTATCGTGAACCTAAAACCGTGCGCCAATTCTCGCTGCGCGCTGAAGATGCTGGCGAATTTCTGAAATCACTTGCACTTTACGATCGCATGGAAGGCGGCGTGCTGACCATCAATGGCCAGTATGTCGATACGCCCGGCAGCAGCAGCCTGCTTCGCGCGCGCATGGATATTACCGAGCACACCATTCGTAAAGCACCAGTGCTTGCGAAAATTCTGACACTCGCATCGCTGACAGGTTTTTTTGACATGCTGGAAGGCAACGGTATCCGCTTCACGAAAATGGTGATTCCGTTTTCACTGCAGAATGATGTGATTACGGTGAGCAAGGCACGTGCATTTGGCAACGCCATTGGTATCACAGCAGAAGGTACCATCACATTTCCTGCGGTGCTTTTTGATGTACGCGGCACGGTCGTGCCTTCTTACGCAGCGAATACAATTCTTGGTAAGCTGCCGATTATCGGCGATGTGCTGACCGGCGGTGAAGGCAAAGGCGTTTTCGCCGGTAATTATTCAGTGAAAGGCACCTATCAGGATCCGAAAGTGGCGGTGAACCCGCTTTCCATCCTTACCCCTGGCGTGCTTCGCGGTATTTTTGATGTGGGTTCTAAAAATTAGAATGTTTTTGGTTCAATCATGCACAAATTTCAGGTCGCCTAAGCGACCCTCACCCTACCCCTCTCCCTGGAGGGGAGAGGGAAACGAGCGCGCTGGCGCTCGCAGGTGAGATTAACCCTAAATGCCCTAGCTCAGTTTCACCAGCACATGCTTCTTTTTGCCCGCGGATAATTTTACTTCGCCGGTTTCTTTAAAATAGTTGCTGTCAATGAGCATGGTTTCGTCATCAATCTTCTGATCATTCAGGCGTGCACCGCCGCCGCGTATCAACCGTTTGGCATCGCCGCCGGAATCGGCAAGCCCAACCAGCCTGAGAAGTTCATAGGCTGCCATACCTTTGCCCAGCTCTGCCGCTTTCAGCACATGCACAGGTATATCCGCACCAATGGCGCCTTCTTCAAATGTTTTTTTGGCTGTTTCGGCGGCTTGTTTAGCGGCACGGTCGCCATGGCAAAGTTTTGTGGCTTCGGTGGCGAGGATTTTTTTGGCCTCGTTGATATCTGCGCCCCTCAGCTTTTCCAGCTTTTCGATTTCCTTCACCGGAATTTCGGTGAAGAGTCTCAGGAAACGCCCCACATCCGCATCATCACAATTGCGCCAATATTGCCAGTAGTCGTAGGCGGAGAGCATGTCCTTATTCAGCCAGACAGCGCCGGTCGCGGTTTTTCCCATTTTGGCACCAGAGCTGGTGGCAAGCAGCGGTGTCGTCAGCCCGATAAGTTCACGGCTGCCTTCGCTTTCCATGTAATTCTGGAAGGCTTTGGCGGTGTAGTCTTTCGGGTCGGTGCGCTTTGATTGAATCATCGGTTGCACTTCAACGATTTTGAGATCGCCCTGCTGCTGGCTGAGCGATAGCGGCTGAAATTTATTTTCAGCATCAATACGGCGCATGAGATCAATTCCCATCACAATATTGCCCCACTGATCCGAGCCGCCAATCTGCAGCGTGCAGCCATAGCGCTGGTTCAGCTCCACAAAATCATAGGCCTGCAGCACCATGTAATTAAATTCAAGAAAGCTAAGATTCTGCTCGCGCTCGAGTCGCAGTTTCACGCTGTCCTGCGTGAGCATGCGGTTCACTGAAAAATAGCGGCCATACTGGCGCAGAAATTCAATGTAGTTCAGGCTTTCCAGCCACTGGGCATTATTGACCATGATCGCGTCAGTGGGTTTGGTGCCGAAGCTGAGAAAACTTTGAAACACCTGACCGATGCTGGCGATGTTGCTGTCGATGGAGTCGCTGGTCAGTAGTTTGCGTGCTTCATCCTTGCCGGAGGGGTCGCCCACCTTGCTGGTGCCGCCGCCCATTAACACCACAGGCTTGTGACCGGTTTTCTGTAGCCAGCGCAGCACCATGATCTGCATCAGGCTGCCCACATGCAGGCTTGGCGCAGTAGCATCAAAGCCAATATAGGCGGTGACACGTTCTTTGCTGAGCCGTTTATCAAGCAGCTCGGCGTGCGTGCACTGGTGGATAAAGCCGCGCTCGTGCATCACGCGCATGAATTCTGAGTGAAATGAAGCCATAGAGAATCCTTTTTCTTATCTTTTTTTTAATCGATATGGGTTAAATTTCCATGAATTCTAAGTGTTTGAGGTGGTAATGCGCAAGGAAGAAGAAGCGCCATGGGCGCTAGGCTTAATGAGTGGAACCTCGCTGGATGGGGTCGATGCGGCGCTCATACGCACGGATGGCGAGGGGGTGGAAGCGTTCGGTGAGTGGCTCACTGAGCCGTATGATCCAGCATTTCGTGCGACGCTTCGCGAAGCGGTGCACGGGCGCGGCGACCTACTCAAAGTTGAGCATGAGCTGACACTCAAACACGCTCAGGCGGTGAAATCGCTGCTGGAAAAAGCGGGTCTTGATAAGCGCTCGGTGAAAGTCATTGGTTTTCATGGCCAAACTGTCACGCACCGTCCCGGCGAGCATCTAACATGGCAGATTGGCAACGGCGCGCTGCTGGCGGAAAAAACCGGCATTGATGTGGTGTGTGATTTCAGACGCCGCGACATGGCCGCAGAGGGCGAAGGCGCGCCGCTGGTGCCGCTTTTTCATGCTGCGCTGGCGCGGCAGATGCAGCTGCCAATTGCGGTGCTGAATATCGGCGGTATTGCTAATGTCACATGGATTGGGCGATCGGAGCTGGCGGCCAGCGGGGTTATGGATCTGGATATCATGGCGTTTGATACCGGCCCGGGCAACGTATTGCTGAACGAGTGGGCGCTGCAACATACTGGCCAGCCCTGTGATATGAATGGTGCGCTGGCGCTTGCTGGTAAGGCGGATGGTGCTTTGCTCGAGCGACTGCTGCACGATGATTTTTTTGATAAACATCCGCCCAAATCGCTTGATCGTAATTATTTCACTTTCGACACGATTCGTCATTTATCGCCGCAGGATGGCGCGGCGACGCTCACAGAGTTTGCCGCGGCGGCGGTGGAAAAAGGCGCGGCTTATTTTCCAACGCCAGCCAAGCAATGGTTTGTAGCGGGCGGCGGGCGGCATAATCCGGCACTGATGGCCTCGCTATCAAGGCGCCTCGGGCAGGTTTATCCGGTGGAATCGCTGGGCTGGATTGGTGATGCGCTGGAAGCACAGGCATTTGCGTTTCTTGCCATGCGCTCGCTACTTCGCCTGCCTATTTCGCTTCCCACCACCACCGGCGCGCGCAAGGCCACCACCGGTGGCGCTCATTACCGGGCTTAAGCAGCAGCTTTTTTAGCGATGATCTGGTGGCCGCGGTTAATTCCAAGTCGCTCAAACACCCACACCAGCGCGCGCGTCAGCTCCACCATCATTGCATGAGTATGGCAGGGGTTGGGGGTCAGGCGCAGGCGCTCGGTGCCGCGCGGCACAGTGGGGTAGTTGATGGGCTGAACGTAAATGTCAAACTGCCCGAGCAGCATATCCGAGGCCTGCTTGCACAGCACGGGGTCTCCCACAAATACCGGCAGGATATGGCTGTGTGTTGGCAGCACAGGAATTTCTGCCTGCAGCAGCATCTCTTTCAGCGTGGCGACGTTATATTGCTGGCGTTTTCGTTCTTCGTCACTTTCCATTAAATGCAGGATGCTGGCGGTGGCACCTGCGGCAAGCGCGGGCGGAATGGCGGTGGTGAAGATAAAGCCTGGCGCATAGGAGCGGATCATATCCACAAAGGCGCGGCTGCCGGCGATATACCCGCCCATGATGCCGTAAGCTTTACCGAGTGTGCCCTGAATGATGGTGACGCGATCCATGACACTGTCACGTTCAGCAATGCCAGCGCCATGAGCCCCGTACATGCCCACGGCATGCACTTCATCAAGGTAGGTGATGGCATTATATTTATCAGCAAGGTCGCAGAAGGTTTCAATCGGCGCAATGTCGCCATCCATGGAGTAAACAGACTCAAAAGCAATCACTTTCGGGCGCGCCGGATCCGCCTGTTTCAGCAGCGCTTCCAGATCATCCGGGTCGTTGTGCTTGAAAATATGTTTCTCGGCTTTGCTCGCGCGGATGCCGTGGATCATCGAGGCATGGTTGAATTCATCGGAATAGACGATGCAGTTTTTCAGCATGGAGCAGAGTGTGCCCAGCGTGGCCTCGTTGGCGATATAGCCGGAGGTCATCACCAGCGCGGCTTCTTTCTGGTGGAGCTTTGCCAGCGTTTCTTCGAGCGTCACGACCGCGTGGTGCGTGCCGGAAATATTGCGCGTGCCACCGGCGCCAGCGCCAAGGCGGCCAATCGCTTCGGCCATGGCGGTGATAACTTTGGGGTGCTGCCCCATGCCCAGATAATCGTTGCTGCACCAGACCGTGACCGTGCGATCCGTGACATGGCTTTTGGCGTAAGGAAACGATCCGGCCTTGCGTTCAAGATCGTTGAAAACGCGGTAGCGACCTTCGGCTTTAAGCTGGTCGATAGCTTGCTGAAACAGTAATTCGTAATTCATGTTTTGCTTGCACCACACCATAAAGCAGCCACACCGAAACACCCAGCAATGCGAGCGCCGTCATCTGATGCGCGAGAGCAAGATTCAGTGGCACATGGTGAATGAGCGTGAGCACACCCAGCGCAAACTGAACCAGCATAATCAGCGCAACACTGGCTGTCGCCTTTCCAAGTGCGTTATTTTTAACATAAGGCCGCGCTAAAAACCACCAGAATAAGAAGCTGACACACAAGAAAATAGCCAGTTTCCGGTGCAGGAACTGAACAAGAGTAATGTTTTCGTGCCACACGACATGCGGGTTGATGAGGTCGGGCGGCAGCCAGTCGCCGTTCATGGTTGGCCAGGTGTTGTATACCAGCCCGCCATGCTGCCCCGCCACAAACGCGCCCAGAATAATCTGCGCCCAGAGCAGGCCAAACCAGATTTTATAACTCGTCTGTCGCCAGCCATCCATCGCAAGCTTGCTGGAATCGGAAGGCTTTCGGCTGGAGATTAAGTCAAACACCGCCCAGAGCAGAAGCGAGAAGATAACAAATGCAATGGAAAGATGCAGCGCCAGCTTCAGATGGCTGACGTAAGGGTTGTCCTGCAGGCCGCTTTTGACCATCAGCCAGCCGATCAGCCCCTGCAGGCCGCCGAGCGCAAAAATGCCAAAAAGCCGCCAGCCAAAGCGCCTGCTGAGTGCGCCGCTTACCGCGAAATAAATGAGTGGAAATAAAAACACCATGCCAATGGCGCGGCCAAGAATACGGTGCCAGAATTCCGGCCAGTAAATCGCTTTAAATTCATCCAGCGACATGCCTTTGTTGATTTTCTGATATTGAGGGCTGGCGCGGTAGGCATCAAACTCTTCTTGCCACTGCTCAGCATTCATCGGTGGAATGACACCGTGGATCGGCGCCCATTCAGTAATCGAAAGGCCGGAACCAGACAGTCTAGTATAGCCGCCGACAAACACCATGGAAGCAACCAGAAACAGGCACATGCAAAGCCAGAAGACAACGGCAGAGTGATTACGATGAACGAGAGCGGTCATAGAGTATGCGCGTGTTTAGCTGTAAAAAAATTTTTGAAAACTCATTGGGACTATATATGATGCAATCCAGCTTAAGTGGCAAGTTGGCGGTTCTAAATATTTCATGTATCTCGAAACGTTGCTGACGTGAAGTTTTTTGTGCACACAAAACTACAAAATCAGCATCGGAATCCAGTCGGTTGGTGTAGCTGGCGCGTGATCCAAACAACCCTATTTTTTCTACATAGGGCAGTGCACATAAGGCTCTGTAAAAAGAAAATTCCATAAAATCAGCATGTTCGAGTGGATTTGCATCCACCAGCGAGAGATATTCAGGGGTAAGTAGTGGTAGGTCATCAATGTACCAGATATCCAGCGCGCGCTCCGGGGCTGATTCAAAAATGGTAAAAAGAGGTTCCGGGAATGAATAGGGAAGTTTACGCAGCTGGATGGCGCGCCAATAGCCCGCAGCAGAGTCTTTGTTCATGGAAGCCAGATAGTTTTCCATCATTTTCTGGTGGCCGTTGCCGGGATAATAGCCGGTGGCTGCAAGAAAGCGAGAACCGCTTTATTTGATGTTATTGACCGCGGCGACGATGTCTGATGAGGGGAAGTGTGTAAACAGGTCGCGGCAGATCACCAGATCATGGGCTGGAGGGATAGTGGTGACAATATCCATCACGTCAAATCTAATGTTAGGCTGCGTGTAGATTTTTTTGTTTTTTTCGATCAGTTCCGGCACAACATCCACGGCCAATATCTGACAACCATTAAGTTGTAGCGCGCGCTGCCAGTTGAAATCGCCGCAGCCAACATCCAGCACGCTCCCCACCCCCCAGCTGATAAATTCGCTGAGCCCACGCCGCATTCGGCTGGAATTCACCAGTGTGCTGCCATTACCTGACGTGGTTTCATAATCTCCAAGTAGTTTCTTGTGGTAGAGGTCTGAAAACGCCTGAATACGGTTTTTGGATAGCTGTGTGTTACTATTGGGCATTCGGCGGCCTCTGATAGAGCGTGATCATCTGATGGATCAGTCGCTCGTACATATCAGGCTTATCAAGGATGGATTGCACCTCTGGACACAAGAGTTTGCAATCGATTTCCAGCGGTGTATCCGCGTGATCCAGAATGTCGCAGATATCCATCCATTGCGCTGTGGTTGGTGTGGTTTCGCAGTAAAGCATTAAATCAATATCCGAGTCAGGTGTACTGGTTCCCTGCATACGTGATCCATACAGTCCGATACGCTGAATAAAGGCAAGCGCGCTGAGTTTTTTTACAAACGCAAGTTGCCTGATGTCATCCGCTGTGAATGTCTGATGCGAAACGCTGGCATCACAATCATCCACGCTAAGATCAGGAATATCGTCCAGTTTCCAGATATCAAGCACCCGCGCCCCTTTTTTTTCGATGACGCTGATAAGCGGGGCGGGTAAATAATAGGGGGCATGGCGAAGATTCACCGGCCGCCAGTAGGCGGTTGCGGAATTTGCGTTAAGCTGCGCTTCAAAAGATTTACGGTTAGCGGGATTTGCCAACCCAACATAATAGCTTGTGGCGGCAAAATAGATTCCGCCGCTACGTTTGAGGTTGTTGATGGCGGCGATGGTTTCCTTTCTGGTAAGATGTGTGAAAACATCGCGAACGAGAATCAGGTCGTGCTTTTGTGTGGGCGCATCCAGCACGATATCCATCTGCATGAAGCTCACGTTTGGCTCGGTAAATTTTTCAATGTTCTGTTGAATGCATTCATGCACAATATCGATGCCGAGATAGCGCACGCCGCTGAGATTCATCGTAGACATCCAGTTCCAGTCACCGCAGCCAACGTCCAGAATGCTGCGCACGGTCTGGCTGTCGATCAAATACTGAATGGACTTGCGCACATTTCTCGAAAGCAGAAGCGTTGAGCTGGCGCCCGATAATGTTTCGTAATTGCCCAATAACTCGTCACGCCACAACATCTCAAACGCGGCCTTACGATCATTAGGCAAGCGAATATCGGCAAACTTGGCCATATTTGAGTGGAATGCCAGTCAATAGTTTATTATAAAATAACGCGATTAAAACATAATGCCTCACTGGTGCGAATGCAAAAGAAAACCTTATCCCGTTACTGGCTTATCATCGGTGTGGCAGCGCTTGCTATTGCCGGCCTTTATTCATTGGTGCTGGCGGGGGGGCGCAGCCCGAAAATTGGTGATTCATCGCTGCTTAACCGCCTGTTTCATGAGGCGCTCGTCATTCATGTCGATTTATCGGTGCTGGTGTGGTTTCTGGCGATTTTCTGCCTGATGCTCAGCCAGCTACTTAAGCAGGCAAATCAGCCTCTGCCTTATCTGGAAGAGGGCGCGCTATGGTGTTTTGCGATCGGCACGGGTTTCATCACCCTCTCGCCACTGGATCCTGCGGGTAAGGCGATGATGAGCAACTACATTCCCGTCATCCACAGCCCGGTGTTTTTTTTCGGGCTGATGCTGATATTCTGCGGCACCGCGCTGATGCTTGTCAAATGGATGGCATCGACCTCCGGTCATGATGTGAATCCTTATGCGCTTTCCGGCGCGGCGATCATCACGCTGGTGGCGCTGGCAGCGTTTATCTGGTCTTTCATGCTGATGCCGGAAGTAATTGATGGCGAACAATATTACGACATGGTGTTCTGGGGCGGCGGCCATATTCTGCAATTCACGCACACGCAGGTGATGATGGTGGCGTGGCTGGTGCTGGCTTCTGCGGCGTTTGGTTTTCAGGTCGGTGCGCGCTTTTTATCGGCGATGTTTCTGGTGGGCGTGGCGGCAGTAGCCGTATCGCCGCTTCCGTACCTGCTTTACGACATCACCTCCATGGCATTTCGTGATTTCTTCACCCATCAGATGATTGTTGCGGGCGGCATCGCGCCCAGCCTGCTGCTGCTTGCCATGCTGCCCGGGCTGATGCGCGCTTTTCGTCAGCGCCAGCGAGAAACGCGTATTTATCGCGCCGCGCTGCTGATGTCGTTTGTGCTGTTTCTTTATGGCGGTTTTCTCGGCCTGCTCATTCAGGGGCAGAATGTCGGGATTCCCGCGCATTATCATGGCTCGATTGTCGGGGTCACGCTGGCCTTCATGGGCTTTGCTTATGTCGTGCTGCCAAAACTTGGCTACAGTGATGTCAGTCAATGGAAAATGGCATGGTTGCAACCCTATATCTATGGCATTGGTCAGATCATGCATGTGTCTGGTTTTGCGTGGTCGGGCGGGTATGGCGCGCTGCGCAAAACACCCGGCGGCACCTATGAAGGCACCGCGCAGATTGCCATGGGGCTGATGGGCGGGGGTGCTGGTCTTGCTGCCATCGGCGGGCTGATGTTTGTGATTGTGGTCATCAGATCCATTCTCCGCAGCCGTGCTAAAATGACAACGATGTAATGCGCCGTACATCTCTAGGTAGTTGCCAATGTTCTAAGTTTGTGGAATAACTACTTTCATTATTGAACATCTGATTATTCGCTGAAAGGAACATGAATATGAAATTCACACAGCTTATTGCTATCATCACTGCCAGCACAATGCTGGTGGCTTGCTCGCAGCCGATGGGGCGTGCAGGCGGCGGCATCACACAAGGTGGCAGCTCTATCAATAAGCAGGATGTTGGCACGCTGGCTGGCGCGATTGGCGGCGGCATCATCGGTAGCAACATCGGCAAAGGTGATGGCAAGATTGCTGGCACCATCGCTGGCACGCTGCTTGGCGCGGCGCTTGGCAGCTCGCTGGGCGCGTCGCTCGATAAGGCGGATATGCAGGTCTATAACCAGACCTCGCAGCGCGCGCTGGAAACGGCTCAGCCCGGCCAGAGCCTGCCGTGGAAAAACCCGCAAACCGGCAATTCCGGCACCATCACCCCATCCAACTACTACCAGAACTCTTCCGGTCAGTATTGCCGCGAATACACCCAGACGATCGTCATTGGTGGCAAGCGCGAGCAGGGTCATGGCACCGCCTGCCGTCAGCCTGATGGCAGCTGGCAGATCATCGAGTAAGCCGGAGTAATCGTTTTGTTAGCAGAATCTCTGGACAAAGAGGCCATTATTCCCAGCGGGAATCTGATGGCAGGCAAGCGTGGGCTTGTCATGGGTGTTGCCAATGATAAATCGCTCGCATGGGGGATCACGCAATATCTCCATGCGCAGGGGGCGGAGCTTGCCTTCACCTATCAGGGCGAGGCGCTGGAAAAGCGTGTGCGTCCGCTGGCGGCGAGTGTTGGCTCGGATATTATTGAGCCGTGCGATGTCACAGACATGGCGAGCATGGACAAGGTGTTTGATGTGCTGGCCAGCCGCTGGGGCGGCCTTGATTTTCTGGTGCACGCGATCGCCTATTCCGATAAAAACGAGCTCAAAGGCAAATATGTCGATACCTCTCTCGACAATTTCCTCATGACCATGAACATCTCCTGCTATTCCTTCACTGCGCTGGCGCGCCGCGCTGCCTCGCTGATGAAGCAGGGGGGCAGCATGGTCACGCTCACCTATTACGGTGCTGAAAAAGTCGTGCCGCACTATAACGTCATGGGCGTGGCAAAAGCCGCGCTGGAGACCAGCGTGAAATATCTGGCGGTGGATCTTGGTGCGCAGGGTATCCGTGTGAATGGTATATCTGCCGGGCCTGTTAAAACGCTGGCAGCCTCTGGCATTGGCGATTTCCGCTACATTTTAAAATGGAACGAATATAACTCTCCGCTGAAACGCAACACCACGATTGAAGATGTTGGTGGGGCTGGCCTTTACCTGCTGTCAGAGTTAGGGCAGGGAACCACCGGAGAAATTCTGCATGTGGATTCAGGCTATCATGTCGTGGGCATGAAATCGGTGGATGCGCCAGATATCGCAACTGTATGAGCTTCAACACGTTTGGCCATTTGTTCCGCTTCACCACCTGGGGTGAAAGCCATGGCGAGGCGATAGGCTGTGTGGTGGATGGCGTGCCATCACTGATACCTTTGTCTGAGGCGGATATCCAGCCATGGCTGGATGCGCGGAGGCCAGCACAGTCGCGCTACACCACGCAGCGCAAAGAAAGCGATACGGTTCGCATTCTCTCCGGTGTTTTTGAAGGGCGCACGACCGGCACACCCATCAGCCTGATGATCGTCAATGAAGATCAGAAATCGAAAGATTATGACGATATTCGCGATAAGTTCCGCCCCGGCCATGCGGATTACACCTATTGGATGAAATACGGTATCCGTGATTATCGCGGCGGCGGCAGGTCGTCCGCGCGCGAGACTGCAATGCG
Organism: Alphaproteobacteria bacterium; assembly: GCA_033763775.1. Taxonomy (GTDB): domain Bacteria; phylum Pseudomonadota; class Alphaproteobacteria; order Rickettsiales; family SXRF01; genus JAJTHB01. Next base: position 39,797 of record JANRJW010000013.1, read on the forward strand.
TGTGGCCGCTGGCGCGATTGCGCGTAAAATTCTTACTGGCATCACCATCCGCGCGGCCATGGTTCAGCTGGGCGATGATGCGATTGACCATGGGCGCTGGGATTGGCAGCAGGTGCCGGAAAATCCATTCTGGTGTCCGGATGCGGCGGCGGCGGTGCGCTGGGCAGAGAAGCTGGATGCCATCCGTAAAAGCGGTTCATCTGTCGGCGCAGTGATTGAGGTGGTGGCAGAGAATGTTCCGGTGGGGCTTGGCGCGCCCATCTATAAAAAACTCGATAGTGATCTGGCGGCCGCCATGATGAGCATCAATGCGGTGAAGGCGGTTGAAATTGGTGATGGTATGGCGACCGCCGCCATGCGCGGCGAAGATAACGCTGATCGCATGCGCATGAGCGATGGTCAGGTGACATTCACCTCCAACCATGCGGGTGGCATTCTCGGGGGCATTTCCACTGGCCAGCCGGTGGTCGTGCGTTTTGCGGTCAAGCCGACCAGTTCCATTTTAGCGCCGGTTGAAACAGTGGATGCACTCGGCAATAATACCACCATCAGCACGAAAGGTCGGCATGATCCTTGCGTGGGCATACGCGCGGTGCCGGTGGCCGAGGCGATGATGGCCTGCGTGCTTGCGGATCACTTACTCATTCATCATGCTCAGAGGCGGGGTTTAGCATGACATGGATTATTCGTATCACCACAGTGCTTGTCGTAATGCTGATTATCGTTGCGTTTCTTGCGCCGAGCTTTATTTCGCGCGACATGCTCAAGGCGCGTCTGGTGCAGCAGATTGAGCAGAATACTGGCCGCAAGCTGAGCATTGCTGGCGAAGTGAGTGTGCAGTTTCTCCCATTCCCGAGCGTCACCGCGCGGGATGTCTCGCTCTCTGGGCCGGCTTGGCAGAAGGATGGCGAGTTCATTTCACTTGAATCGCTTGAGGCGAATGTGGCGCTTATGCCGCTGCTTTCCAAGCGCGTGGTGATTACGCGTCTTTATCTGAACCAGGCGAAGATCAATCTCGAAGTCAGCAGCGATGGCCAGGCCAACTGGGTGATGACCCCTAAAAGCAAGCCTGCAAAAGCTGCGGCCAGTAAGCAGGCCGCTCCTTCCAGCGTACTGGCCATTGCTTTTGGCGATGTGCGTATCATCAACAGCGCGGTCAGCTATCACGATCGCGTCAAAAGCACCAGCTACGCGCTCAGCGGCCTGAATCTGCGCTTTAATGCCAGCCATCTGGAGGATCCTGTCACGCTGGTGGCGGATGCCGAGTATAACGGCGCCAAGACCAGCCTGAATCTGAATATCGGCTCGCTGCCGCAGCTTTTTGAAAACCTTTCAACCCCGCTCACCATGCAGCTTGAAAACCAGTTCGTGAATGTGCGGTTTGATGGCGGCATTGATGCGCTGGCCTTCAAAGGCAAGCTCACGGCGAATTCAAGCTCACTGGCGGCGGCAAAGCAATGGCTGGATGGCGCGGCGGAAAAAACTGCCGCCGGTGCGCCGCTGGCGTTTGAATTATCGAGCGATGTAGATTGCACGCTGGATAGCTGCATTTTCAGCAAGCTGAGCACGGCGCTGGATGGCGTCAAGGCGCTGGGTGAAGCGTCTTACAATCTCTCTGGCCGCAAGCCGCAGTTTGATATCAAGCTGACAATGAATGCGCTGGATCTCTCGCCATTTCTTGCCAAAACCCGCGCGCCTTCGCCGTCTGCCAGCTTATCGATCACCAGCAGCGCTCATGCTGCGGCAACATCCGGCCAGCCCAGTCAGCCGCTTGATTTTTCGTGGCTGGATCATTTTGATGCCACCGCCGATATCCAAACCAGCTCGCTGAAGGCGGGCGCTATTTCGGTGGGCGAATCGAGGCTTCGCGCTAAGGTTTCGAATGGCAGGTTGTCGGCCGATGTCATCGATGCGGTGTTTTATGGCGGCAAGGCGACCATCAACCTGCAGCTTGATGGCCGCATGGGCATGGTCGAAAACAGGCTGGAGTTTTCGCGTGTTCAGGCGCAGCCATTTCTGCGCGATGCGCTTGGCGAAGAGCGCCTCAGCGGCATGCTGACCGGGCAGGCGAGCTTTGTCTCTGCTGGCCGCACTTCGCATGATATGATGGCCAATCTCGCCGGCCGCGGCAATCTTTCGCTGCGCGATGGATCAATCCGTGGCATTGAGCTGCTGGAGATGGTGCGTAATGTGCAAACTGCATTTAAACCTGCGGATACGTCGCCGAAGAAAACTGATTTTGCAGAGCTTGCCGCAAGCTTCACGGTGGAGCGTGGTGTGCTAAAAAATAATGACCTGATGATGAAAGCGCCGCTGCTTCGCCTCAGCGGTAGCGGCGAGATTAATCTAGTGCAAAGCACTATTCGCTATCGCCTCAGGCCAGAAATTGTTGAGACCATGCAGGGGCAGGACGGCAAGGATAAATCCGGTATCATGGTGCCAATTCTGGTGGAGGGAAGCCTTGATAACCCCAGCTTCCGGCCAGATCTTGCCGCCGCCGCTGAGGAGGTTCTCAAAGACCCTCAGAAAATCAAAGACACGGTGAAAAACGTCAAAGAACAGCTGAAGGGCGATGGTCTCAAAGACGCGGTGAAAGATGTCAAAGGACTGCTGAAGGGGTTTTAGAAGCAATTAATTATCACGCATACTGAATCAAGTGATTGGATTTATAATAATTTATGCTGTTCGACCCGCATCGAGATCACGGCCGCCATTCAAGTTAGCTGAGATATTAGGCAATAGAGAATTATAATCACTGCCGCTTACTGTTGCCACTTCAGTTGTGCCAACAAATACACCTTTCAGCTTATCTCGCATATCTTGAATCAATTCACGTGAACGCAATTCGTCTACTGAAATACCTGCTGCATTTGCAACAGCGCTTCTGATAGCGCCATCTACAGAGCTTGCGGGCAATCCTAGTACTGCTGATTTTACAAGTGCATCCACTTGTTCTCGTGGCACGTCGCCGGGAACAAGTTGCATTAAACGATCGATTGTTTGTTGAACGTTATCACTGGAAGCCGCTTTTGTTGATGTTTGCTGATTTTTTTCGCCGGGATCCAACATTTTAGAATCAGCGTTTTGATTGCCAGAAGTTGATCCAAACGTACCTGCGGCTGTAGGTCTAAAATCTTCATTATTTACAGGCTGTGAATTCTGGTCAGAAGTGCCGCCAGTTGTGTTGTTTGATGAGGACGATCCGGAGCTACCACCTGAGCCAGCAGAGGTATTTTTTATGTTCAGTCCAAGTAGCTTGTCGAACAATTCATTTCTGGTGGCTGTACTCACAACAAACACTCGCCCATCAATATTAATAAGCAATTATAATGATAACCTAATTCACTCGGATATTATATGAAAGTTTTGTGACAGTTGGTTTTGTGAATATTCTCCCCCCGCTTGCGGGGGGAGTTAGAGGGGGGTGATATTCGGAAAAATCAAATTTAATTTGACATCACCCCCACCCTACCTCCCCCGCAGACGGGGGAGGAGTTATTGTTATATCCCCCTAAAAAAACAGGTTTTTTCGCCGGTGTGGCAGGCGGAGCCGGTTTGGTTAACGAGAAGGAGCAGGCTGTCGGCGTCACAGTCGAGCTTTGCCTCAACAAGTTCCTGGGTATGGCTGCTGGTTTCGCCCTTGCGCCACAGACCGGCGCGTGAGCGCGACCAATAGGTGACATTGCCGCTGGAAAGGGTGATGCCCAGCGCCTCGGCGTTCATCCATGCCAGCATCAACACCTCGCGGGTGGTGGCTTCCTGAGCAATCACTGGGATGAGACCCTGATCGTTCCATTTTATACGCTTTACTAGGCTTTCAACATCTGTTTTGCTACGAGTCATGAACGAATCCCAAGCTCTGATTACCGCTGATAGCCTCGAAAAATCTTTCGGGCGGGTGCGTGTACTTACGAATGTAAGCCTAAAACTCGCGCCGCGCAATATCATGACCATCATCGGCCCCAATGGCAGCGGAAAAACAACGCTGATCAGGCTGCTGCTGGGGCTGGAGCAGCCAGATGGCGGGCGGATTGTACGCCGCGCCGGGCTTCGTATTGGTTATGTGCCGCAGAAACTGGCGATTGACCCCATCCTGCCGATAACCACCTCGTGGTTCCTGGCTTTAAGCGCTCATGCGGGCAGCGATATTCGCAAAGTAGCGCAGGAGGTTGGGGTTTTGGAGCTGCTCAGCCAGCCGCTTTCCTCACTTTCCGGCGGCGAATTGCAGCGTGTGCTCATTGCTCGCGCGCTGCTATCGCAGCCGCAGCTGCTGGTGCTGGACGAGCCAGCGCAGGGGGTGGATGTGACCGGGCAGGCCATGCTCTATGCGCTGATTGCGCGGCTGAAAGAAACGCATGATTTAAGCGTGCTCATGGTATCGCATGATTTGCATCTGGTGATGTCGGCGACTGACCATGTTATTTGCCTGAACCACCATATCTGCTGCTCCGGGCATCCTCATTCGGTGCGCGGGGATCCGGCTTTTGCCGCGCTTTTTGGCCAGCATGTGGCAGATAGCCTTGCGGTGTATACGCATCATCATGACCATGATCACAACCACAGCCATTCACACCATCATGCTTGATCCATTTATTCTTAAAGCGCTACTGGCGGGTATCGGCATCGCGCTGATGGCTGGGCCGCTTGGATGTTTCGTGGCGTGGCAGCGGCTGGTTTATTTTGGCGATATGATCGCACATAGTGCATTGCTTGGGGTGGTGCTGGCGCTGTCGCTCGATTTTCCGGTGCTCGCGGGGGTGGTGGCGGTGGCGGTGTCGATCAGCGTTGTGCTGTATCGCTTTAGCGGGCAGCGCGAACTGGCAGGTGACAGTCTGCTTGGCATTGCGGCGCATGGCGCGCTGGCGCTGGGGCTGGTGCTTTTATCGCTATCGGATAGGATTGTGATTGATGTCAACGGCTTGCTGTTTGGCGATATTCTGGCGGTCAGTCATCAGGATATTATGCTCATTTATGCGCTGGCGGTGGTGATTTCCGTGTGGCTGGTGCTCTGCTGGAAAAGCCTGATGCGTATGGCGGTTCATCCGGATATTGCCAGTGTGGAAGGGGTGGATATTGCGAAGCACCGGCTGCTGCTGCTGCTTGCGATGGCGCTGGTGGTGGCGCTTGCGATTCAGGTGGTGGGGATTCTGCTGGTGACATCCATGCTCATTATTCCGGCTGCTGCCGCGCGGGCTTTTTCCAGCACACCCAGCCAGATGGCGCTGCTGGCGGTGGTTTTGGGGGTGGTCTCGGTGGTTGGCGGGCTTTATGCTTCACTCATGTTTGATACGCCAACCGGCCCCAGCATTATTCTGGCGGCGCTTTTGCTGTTTGTGATTTCCAGGCTCAGAAAATGTTTCACGTGAAACAATTTTAACCCACCCATCAGCCGTATCTGTTTCTTAAATACTCACCCAAATCTACTCCCTAACCCTCACCCTCACCCAACCCTCTCCCTGAAAGGGAGAGGGCTTAGGGGGGTGAAGGGAGAGGGCTTAGGGGGGTGAAGGGAGAGGGCTTAGGGGGTGAAAGGGAGAGGGCTTTTTATATAAGAGGGAGGGGCTTTTTATAAATGTTTCACGTGAAACATTTTGCGTTCAGGCGAGTTCAGCAATCAGCGGTACATGGTCGGACGGCGACGACCAGTCACGGGCGTGGATCAATGTTTGATAGTGTTTCAGCGACGGCTTCAGCGCCGGCGTGACCCAGATGTGATCGAGCCTGCGGCCGCGATTTGATTTTTTCCAGTCGCGGTTGCGATAACTCCACCAGCTATAGAGCTTTTCCGGCTCCGGCACAAAATGCCTTCCGACATCACACCACTGGCGAGTGGCAACGAGCTGCATCAGACGTTCGCGCTCCGGCGCGGTGTGGCTGACGACATCACGCAGCTGCTTCGACGACCACACATCATGCTCCAGCGGCGCGATATTCAAATCGCCCACCAGCACTAGTTTCTGATCCTCCGCGAGCAAGCGCGACCAGCGCTGCATGCTTTCCACAAAATCGAGCTTGAAGCCGTAGGCTGGATTTTGCTCTCGGTCTGGAATATCGCCGCCTGCCGGCACATAAAAATTATGGATTGCTATGCCACTTTCGAGCGTGACAGCGATATGGCGCTTATGATCCGACCCTTTCACTACATCATGGATTTCGATGCTCCGGAAGGGGGATTTTGAAAGAATCGCCACGCCGTTGTAGCTTTTCTGGCCGGAAAAGGCGATGTGCGGATAACCCAGAGATTTCAATGCTTCCAGCGGAAAACTGGCATCTTCCACCTTGGTTTCCTGAAGGCAGATGATATCGGGTGATGCTTCCAGAGCCAGCTGCTTCAGCTGAGCAAGTCGCAGGCGAACCGAGTTAATATTCCATGTTGCGATACGCATGCTGCGCTCTATACTGCGCTCATGCAGCCATTACAAATGGATTATGATCTCGCTGTCATCGGCGGCGGCATGGTGGGCATGAGCCTCGCCATCGGCGCTGCACAGCTGGGCTTGAACGTGGCGGTGGTGGATCGCCAGCAGCTATCCAGCCAGCTTGATGCGGCCTATGATGGCCGCGTCAGTGCGATTGCGGCAGGCTCTGCCCGGCTACTGGAATCTATCGGTGTGTGGCAGGCGATGCAGCCGCATGGCGAGCCTATTCTTGATATTCGTGTGATTGACGGCCATTCGCGTGCGTTTCTTCATTATGACCACCGCGAAGTGGGCAGCGCGCCATTTGGACATATCCTTGAAAACCCCCACATACGCAGCGCACTTCATGAAGCAGCGCGCGAGCAGCGCGGCCTTACGCTGCTGGAGACTACCAGTGTTGCGGCGATGGATGGTGAGCAAGGCTGCCGCACACTGACGGTGACAGGCAGCCATGCCGGGAAACTGCGCTGCAAGCTGCTGGTTGCTGCGGATGGCAAGCGCTCGCAGATTCGCCAGATGGCGGGGATTGGTGTGACATCGTGGCCATACCGCCAGATTGCTATTGTCTGCACCATTGAACATGAGGCGCCGCACCATGGCCTCGCGCTGGAATGTTTTTATCCCGCTGGCCCGTTTGCTGTGCTGCCCATGCAGCGCAACCGTTCTTCGCTGGTGTGGGTGGAGCCGGACGACCGCGCCGCCATTTATCTGGCATTGTCTGATGCCGAGCTGATCAGCGAAATCAGTGAGCGGCTTGGCGATTATCTTGGCGCGGTGACCCATGTCTCGCACCGCTTCAGCTACCCGCTGTCGCTGATGCATGCCAGACGCATGACCGATGAGCGCTTCGCACTGGCTGGCGACGCCGCCCACGGCATGCACCCGATTGCCGGGCAGGGGGTGAATCTCGGTTTTCGTGATGTGGCGGTGCTGCTGGAGCTGCTGGAATCGCAGCATGCGCTGGGGCTGGATATTGGCGCGGCTTCGCTACTGTCGCATTACGCGCGCTGGCGCGCTTTTGATAATGTGGCAATGCTGGCCGCCACCGATGGCATTAACCGACTGTTCAGTAATGATATTGCGCCGATTCGCTGGGCGCGCAGTCTGGGGCTGCTCGGCGTTAGCAAACTGCCGCAAATGAAGCGTTTTTTCATGCTGCATGCCATGGGGCTGACCGGCGATCTGCCACGGCGGATGCAGCGCGCCGCTTAGGCTAAGCGCTTAACGTAAAATTTGTCACCCTCTCCCGCACTGCGGGAAAGGGTTAGCTGAGGGTGAGGGTACTTCGTGCCGCCCCTGCTTTTTTTGAAGATTTTTCTTCATTTCATACCAAAAATTAACATTATTTCACTATTATGGGATTCTCGTGTGAGCCAGGAAGGGGGAAAACCATGGCCGAACCACAGCTTTCCAGCCCGATGGAAGGGCGGTTTGCCGCGCATGTGGCGCAAACGGCAAACCGTGAAAAAAACCAGCGTATTGCGCGTGATGCGCTGCGTGATCTGATGATGTTTTCCAACTTGCTGGAATCAGACCTGCAGCAGCTGGTGTCGATGGCAGATAAGGGCCAGCCGGTGGATGCTCGTCTGGTGGCGCTGATGAGCAGCGTTCGCGATAAATATCACAGCGCAATGAGCGGCCTAAAAACGCTGAATGATGAGATGGAAAGCTATGCGATGACAAGCCTTGCCGATGCGATTCAGGATCTGATGTATTACTTGCACCAGAGAAAGGAACACTGAGCCATGCCCGCCCAGTCCACACCGCTTGTCAGCGCCGCAACCCGCGCTTGGCGCGCCGCTATTGATTTGCAGCGGCCGGAAATTCTGCGCGCGGCGCAGGAAATCAGCCGCGATGACACTGCCCGCTTGAATAGCCGGGGCTTTGAGCGCTGATCCGTACAGGCATTACTTCTGATATAGTCGAACGCGCACTATCACTCAGCGCTAATCCAGCCGACGCGCTTCTTCACTGAGCATGATGGGAATGCCCTCACGGATCGGGTAGGCGAGGCGCGCCGCATCGCTGATCAGCTCCTGCGCGACCGCATCGTAGCGCAAATGCGTTTTAGTGAGCGGACAAACGAGGATTTCAAGCAATTTTGGATCAATGGCGGACATAGGGATTAAACCTTAATTTGATAGTCCGTGCTTCGCTAAGCTACTCGCGTTCATCTGGTATCATCAGCCGAAGCTCGTAGAGCTAGGCTGGAGCGGGCGAAGGGGATCGAACCCTCGACATCAACCTTGGCAAGGTTGCACTCTACCGCTGAGTTACGCCCGCTTATTCCACCTTGAACTTGCTTTTGAAGCATCGCTGCCTGCAAAAGCGAAGCCGGATAATAGGCATTTTAGTTCAGTTTGCAAGCACAAGTTTTGATACAAAAAAAAGCGCAGTTTTGCTTAATTCTGCGGCGATGACGGTGCAGCAACCGGCACCGTTGAGCTTGCTTCACGCGCGGCATCCGAAACAGTTTTTCCAACCAATCCGTTGGTTGGTAGCGCCGCACCGCTGGTGTCGGCATCAGCCGAGGGAGAATCCTGCTGCGCTGCCCAGAGGATAGCAACAAAAACCGCTGTAGCGGTGAAGAAAATCAGCTTTTTAATGTTCATGTGCCCTCATGAAGGCAAAGATATAGCTGATTATGGCCATGAAATATCAGCGAAATCAAGCATAAAAACCACGCGCCACCACACACCAGAAAACACTTGAATTGCCGCGTCGTGATGCGTATAGTGCCGGCTATTCAAGGTGGGCCGGTTGCCCACCTTTTTATTTGTGTGTTATGGAACTGAGCAAAAAAATTAGTGACCTCATTGAGCCATCGCTTGCCGCGATGGGCTACAGCGTGGTGCAGGTGAAGCTGGTGGATCAGGCGCGGCGCAAGACGCTGACGGTGATGGCCGAGCGCGCCGACGCGGTGCCGATGAGCTTTGATGATTGCACGGAAATCAGCCGCATTGTCGGGGCGCTGCTGGAGGTGGAAGATCCCATCACCAGCGCTTACGATCTTGAGGTTTGTTCGCCTGGCACCGATCGCCCGCTGACCCGCCTTCAGGACTTCGTCAACTATGCAGGTGAAGAAGCGAAAATCGAGCTGATGATACCGCTGCCCGGTGGTCGCCGCCGCATGCGCGCAGTGATTGAATCCGTCGCAGGCGACAACATCACCCTCTCGCTGCTCGACGCAAAAGAAACACACACCATTGCTTTTAACAATATTCGCTCGGCTAAGCTTGCGCCCTCGATGGCACCAGCAAAACCCAGCGCCAAACCACGTAGTAAAAAAAAATAATCGCTAACCTGACCCCGCCAGCCGGCGGATAATTAAAAGAAGGAATGATATCATGAGCGCTCCCCAAACCATCTACGGTAGCACGGAACTTCTGCAGATTGCCGATGCCGTGGCACGTGAGAAAGGCCTTTCAAAAGATTCCGTGCTGGAAGCTATGGAACAGGCGATTCAGACCGCTGGCCGCCGCAAATATGGCCACGAGCACCATATCCGCGCGGAAATTGATAAAAAAAGCGGCGAGATTAAAATGTATCGCATCCGCACGGTGGTGGATGTGATGCCCGAGCCGGAAAATGAAGAAGATGAAGTGCAGACCGGCGCTTATATTCTGCTCAAAGACGCAAAGAAAATCGATAAAGCACTCGAAATTGGCGATGAAATTAAAGACCTGCTGCCGCCGATTGATTTTGGCCGTGTTGCCGCCCAGACCGCCAAACAGGTGGTGCTGCAGAAAGTGCGTGATGCTGAGCGCGAGAAGCAATTTGATGAATTCAAAGACAAGGTTGGCGAGATTGTCAGCGGCGTGGTCAAGCGCGTTGAATATGGCAACGTGATTGTTGATTTCGGTCGCACCGAGGCGATGATTCGCCGTGATGAACTCATTCCACGCGAAGTCTTCCGCGTGGGCGACCGTATTCGCGCATACATCTTTGATGTGCGCCGCGAAAAATCTGGCCCGCAGATTTTCCTCTCGCGCATTCATCCCGATTTCCTCGGCAAGCTCTTTGCTCAGGAAGTGCCAGAAATTTATGATGGCATCATCGAGATTAAAGCCATTGCCCGTGACCCTGGTTCACGCGCGAAATTCGCGGTTTTCTCAAAAGATCCAAGCGTGAACCCAGTGCTTTCCTGCGTGGGGGTGCGCGGATCACGCGTACAGGCGGTGGTCAATGAACTGCAGGGCGAAAAAGTGGATATCGTGCCGTGGTCGCCGGATCCTGCCACCTTTGTGGTCAATGCGCTGTCTTCCGCTGAGGTTTCCAAGGTGGTGATCGACGAAAACAAAAACCGCATTGAAGTGGTGGTGCCGGATGATCAGCTCTCGCTGGCCATTGGCCGCCGCGGCCAGAACGTGCGTCTGGCATCGCAGCTCGTTGGCTGGAGTATCGATATTCTTACTGAAGCCACCGAATCCGAGCGCCGCGCCGAAGAATTCAAAACACTCTCCGAACTGTTTATTGATGCGCTGAACGTGGAAGAAGTCATCGCGCAGCTACTGGTCACCGAAGGCTTCACCTCGATTGAAGAGGTGGCGTTTATTCCGGTGGAAGATCTCGCCGCTATTGAGGGCTTTGATGAGAGTGTCGCGCAGGAACTGCATGACCGCGCCGAAAGCTATCTCCTTACTAAGCAGAAAGAAAATGAAGAAAAACTCTCCAAGCTGGGGATGGATGCTTCGCTCATTTCCTTCGAGGGGCTGAAACAGGAATGGCTCGAAAAACTTGGCGAAGCCAAAGTGCTTTCGCTGGATGACTTTGCGGATCTTTCCTCCTCTGAACTGGTTGAGATCCTTGGAAGCGGTCAGCTTTCCATGGAAGAGGCTGGTGAGATGATTATGAAAGCCCGCGCCGGCTGGTTTGAGGGCGACGCATAGCGCCGCAGGTGGTTAGAGTCTGGTAGCCTGAGTATGGAAATTTGCTTTTTGCCATGCTCTAAACTCCAAACTCTAACCGCCCCTTTATCACTAGCTTTACAAGGATAACTGGACTATATAACACCCATGACCGACGCAAACGACAGCACTAAAAAAGAGACGCTTAAAGTAGCGAACCCGGGGCGCCTGCAGCTCACCAAAACCATCGAAAGTGGCAAGGTGAAGCAGAACTTTACCCATGGCCGTTCCAAAACCGTGACCGTGGAAGTGCGAAAAACCCGCACCTTCGCACAAGGTGCGGCAGGTATGGTGGAGGTAAAAGCCGGCAGCCTCGGCGCTGGCCAGCATGGCGGACATGATGATGATGCGCTGCGCCACCTGACGCCGGAAGAGCGTCAGTCGCGCATGAAGGCGCTGAAAATCGCCGAAGAGCAGATGAAGCTGGCCGCTGAACAAGCCAAGGCCAAGGCTCAGACTCAGGCGGAGGCGCCGGTAATGACGGCGCAGACTGTCATTGCGCGTGACGAAGATCTTGCTGATGCGTCTGGCATTGTGAAACCTAAAAAGCCGATTATTCCAAGCCGTGATAAAAAACCGGCGCCCGCTGCCGCACCGACTGCTGCGCCCGCGCCCCTGGCCAAACCCGCCAAGGCCTATAGCGATGGTGATGAGGTGGCGGCAGATAAACCTGCCAAAGGTGGCAAGTTGAAACTCAAAGGCGCGGAAGACCGCTGGTCGTCTGGCAAAATCACCGTTCAGAACGCACTTTCCAGCCTGGAAGACCAGCGCGTTCGCTCGCTCGCCTCGATGCGCCGCCAGCGTGAAAAGGCGATGAAAAAAGCGACCGGCGCGCAAGCCTCCACGGAAAAAGTGATCCGCGAGGTGGTGATTCCTGAAGCTATTACGGTGCAGGAACTCTCGAACCGTATGGCGGAGCGAGTGGTGGATGTGATCAAGGTGCTGATGAAACTCGGCATGATGGTAACCGCCACCCAATCCATCGACGCCGACACCGCCGAGCTGGTGGTGGGTGAATTCGGCCATAAATTCAAGCGCGTCGCTGAAGGCGATGTTGAAAATGTGCTGAAGGACGAAGATGGTGAAGACGACACACTGCTGACATCGCGCCCACCGGTGGTGACCATCATGGGGCATGTCGACCACGGCAAAACCTCGCTGCTCGATGCGCTTCGTAAAACGAATGTGGTGGAAGGTGAGGCCGGCGGCATTACTCAGCATATCGGCGCTTATCAGGTGGAAGTCGCCAGCGGCCAGAAAGTGACCTTTCTCGATACGCCCGGCCACGAAGCTTTCACCGCTATGCGCGCGCGCGGCGCAAAAATTACGGATATTGTGGTGCTCGTGGTTGCCGCGGATGATGGCATCATGGAACAGACCAAAGAAGCCATCAGCCACGCTAAAGCGGCTGGTGTGCCGATTGTGGTGGCGGTCAATAAAATTGACAAGCCCGGCGCTGATGTTGCCCGCGTGAAGCAGGAACTGATGCAGTATGAGCTGATTTCTGAGGAATTCGGCGGCGAGACGATGGTGGTGGGGGTATCGGCAAAAACCGGCGAAAACCTTGACAAGCTGGTCGAAACATTGCTGCTGCAGGCCGAAGTGCTGGAACTCAAGGCGAACCCGAACCGTGTGGCCAGCGGGGTGGTGGTGGAAGCCAAGCTGGATCAGGGCAAAGGTGTGGTCACCACGCTGCTGATTCAGAAAGGCACACTGAAAGCTGGTGATATTGTGGTGGCCGGCCCTGCTTATGGCCGTGTGCGCAGCATTATCGATGATAAAGGTCAGGCGATTAAAGAAGCGATGCCGGGCATGCCCGCGATGATTCTCGGCCTGAGTCAGGCGCCAGAAGCTGGCGACGTGTTTTCTGTCGTTGAGAATGAAAAAACCGCGCGTGATATTGCTGAATACCGCGCCCGCCGCATTCGCGAGCAGGCGGTGGCAGCCTCCGCGCGCACGATTGATAATCTGTTTGGCGCTGCTGCTGGTACGAACGCGAAAGAACTGCCCGTTATTATTAAAGGCGACGTGCAGGGTTCGGTGGAGGCGATTGCCGGGTCGGTTGCAAAATACACCAATGAAGAAGTGGCCGTGAAAGTGCTGCATAGTGGTGTGGGTGCGATCACCGAGTCGGATGTCACGCTTTCTAAAGCAACCGGCGCGATGATTATTGCGTTTAACGTGCGCGCTGCGCCGAAAGCCAAAGAAATGGCCGGCCGCGACAAGGTCAATATCCGCTATTACTCTGTGATTTATGACGTGGTGGATGATGTGAAGGCAGCGCTTTCCGGCATGCTCTCACCGACCAAGCGTGAAAACTTCCTCGGCTATGCTGAAATTCGCGAAGTGTTTAACATCAGCAAAGTGGGCAAGGTTGCTGGCTGTATGGTCACTGAAGGGGTTATCAAGCGTGGCTGTAAGGTGCGTCTGCTGCGTGATAATGTGGTGATCCACGAAGGCACACTCAAAACTCTCAAGCGCTTCAAAGACGAAGTGAAGGAAGTGAAGGGCGGCATGGAATGTGGCATGGCATTTGAAAATTATGATGATATCCGCCAGAGCGACCAGATTGAATGTTTTGAAGTTGAGGAGCTGGCGAGGACAGTATGATGTCATGCCGAGTGCAGTCGGGGCATCGTAAAATCCCCAGGCTCGCTCGGCTCGCTCAGGATGACAAATGACCAAACTTCACGACTTGTTCTCCAGTAAATCTTCCGGTAGCCAGCGGCCGCTTCGTGTGGCCGAGGAAATTCGACACGCCATTTCTGAAGTGCTGATTCGCGGCGAAGTGCATTCCACTGAGCTGATGGGCGCTTCGATTACCGTGTCGGAAGTTCGTATTGGTGCGGACATGAAAAACGCCACGGTGTTTGTCATGCCGCTGGGTGGAGAAATGAAAGAGGAGCGCCTCGAGGCGCTGCGCACCGCTGCGCCGGAAATTCGCTACCTCGTGTCGAAAAAAGTTAAGCTGCGCTATATGCCGCGCCTGCATTTTGCGCTGGATAATTCGTTTGAAGAAGCGCAGCGTATCAATAGCTTGCTGCAAAAACCTGAAGTGGCTCGCGATCTTTCCAAACCAACGGATGCGTAATCGTATCAATGGCTGGCTTGTGCTCGACAAGCCGCTGGGCATGAGCTCGGCGCAGGCGGTGGCGCGTGTGAAGCGCCTGCTGATGCCGGAAAAAATTGGCCATGCCGGAACACTTGACCCGCTGGCATCCGGCGTATTGCCGCTGGCGCTTGGGGAGGCCACTAAGACTGTGCCCTACATGATGGATGCAGCCAAAGCCTATGCCTTCAGTGTCAGCTGGGGCGCGGAAACCACCACGGATGACAAAGAAGGCAGCATCACGCAGCGATCTGACAAAAGACCGTCCGAGACTGAAATCAGCGCCATCCTACCGCATTTTATCGGTGATATTGAGCAGCTACCGCCGCAGTTCAGCGCTTTGAAGGTGGATGGCAAACGCGCTTATGAGCTGGCGCGCAGCGGGCAGGAAGTGGATATCAAGCCACGCCGGATTCACGTGAGCAGCCTGAAGATCACGCATCATCATGGCGATACGGACTTTATCTGCCATTGCGGCAAAGGCACCTACATACGCTCTCTGGGGCGCGATATGGGGCGTATGCTGGGCTGCTTTGGCCATATCAGCCTTCTTCGGCGCCTTGAAGTCGGTATTTTTCAAGAAAATCATGCGATTTCACTGGAAAAGATAGAAGAAATGGTGCATAAGGGCGACCTTGGTTTTGTGAGGCCGGTGGCTTCTGCGCTGGACGACATCCCGGCAGTTTCCGTCACCTCCCGCCAGTCTGCTATGCTGAAAGCTGGGCAGTTCGTTTCCACGGACAATAACAACATGGATACGGCTGCTGCTTATGAGCAAGGCGCGCTGGTGGCCATCGTTTCGGTGGAAGGCGGCCTGATAAAACCAAAACGAGTATTTCATCTTTAACCTGAAAGGAAAGCTACGATGTCGCGTAAAGCTGCAACTAAGAAAACGGAAACGGTCAAAACCGTCTCCAAAGAAGATCTGATCAAACAACACGCCACCAGCAAGGGCGATACTGGTTCGCCGGAAGTGCAAGTGGCGCTGCTGACGGATCGCATCAACCAGCTCACTGCTCATTTTGAAACCCACAAGAAAGACCACCACTCGCGTCGCGGGCTGCTCATTCTTGTTGGCCGCCGCCGCCGTCTGCTCGATTATCTGAAGAGCAAAGATGCTGCGCGCTATGAAAACCTGATCAAGAAACTGGGTATCAGGAAATAAGCACAAGGTGCTGGGTTCTAGGGGCTAGGAGCTAGTGAAGAAGCGTCAGCTTGCGCTGTTTCACTAGACCCTAGAACCAAGCCCCGGCACCTTTCAACATTCACATTGAAAGGACTACTATGTTTAATATTACCAGACGCTCTATCGAATGGGGTGGACGCACTCTTACTCTGGAAACCGGCCGCATTGCCCGTCAGGCAGATGGCGCCGTACTTGCCACCTATGGCAACACCGTGGTGCTCTGCACCGTGGTTGGCGTTAAGGAAGCTAAATCGGATGTCGATTTCTTCCCGCTCACCGTGCATTATCAGGAAAAAGCTTTCGCCGCAGGTAAAATTCCCGGCGGCTTTTTTAAACGCGAAGGCAAGCCGAGCGAAAAAGAGGTGCTAACCTCGCGCCTGATCGATCGCCCGATTCGCCCGCTGTTTCCTGAAGGTTTTTACAATGAAGTGCAGGTGATCTGCACATTGCTGTCGCACGATCTGGAAAATGATCCGGATATCGTGGCCTTGGTTGGCACCTCGGCAGCGCTCACGCTTTCCGGCATTCCGTTCATGGGGCCGATTGCTGCTGCGCGTGTTGGCTACAAAAATGGTGAATATCTGCTGAACCCGACCAAAACCCAGATGCAGGACACGCAGCTGGATCTCGTCGTGGCGGGCACTAAGCGCTCGGTGCTGATGGTGGAATCCGAAGCCAAAGAACTCTCTGAAGAAGTGATGCTTGGCGCGGTGATGTATGGCCATAAGCAGATGCAGCCGGTGATGGATATGATCATCGATATGGCAGAAACCGCTGCTAAAGATGCGTGGGATTTTGCCAAGAAAGAAGACACTGCCATGAGCGCGCGTGTGCGCGAACTGGCGGAAGCGGATCTGCGCGCAGCTTACAAGCTGCAAAGCAAACAGGATCGCTCCAACCGTCTGGATGAAATTAAATCCAAGGTGAAGGCGGCTTTTGAAGGCTCGGGTATCGATGAGAAAATCATCGGCGGCCAGCTGAAGAAGCTAGAGCAGGAAATTGTCCGCACCGATGTGGTGGATAGCAAAAAACGTATCGACGGCCGTGGCCCCGCTGATATTCGCCAGATTCTCTGCGAAGCAGGCGTTCTGCCACAAACCCATGGTTCGGCGCTGTTTACACGCGGCGAAACTCAGGCCATTGTGGTGGCAACACTCGGCACCAGCCAGGATGAACAGATCATTGACGCGCTGGAAGGCGAATATAAGCAGAACTTCATGCTGCATTATAACTTCCCACCATACTCAACCGGTGAAGCTGGCCGTATGGGTGTTCCAGGTCGCCGCGAAATCGGCCATGGCAAGCTGGCGTGGCGCGCTATTCGCCCGCTGCTGCCAAGCAAGGAAGAATTCCCCTACACGCTGCGCTGCGTATCGGAAATCACTGAATCCAACGGTTCGTCTTCCATGGCCACAGTGTGCGGTGGCTCACTGGCGCTGATGGATGCAGGCGTGCCGCTGAAAGCCCCTGTTGCGGGTATCGCTATGGGTCTGATTAAAGAGAAGAGCGGCTTTGTTGTTCTCTCTGACATCCTTGGTGATGAAGATCACCTCGGCGATATGGACTTCAAAGTGGCCGGCACCGACCATGGTGTGACCGCGCTGCAGATGGACATCAAGATCGATGGCATCACCGAAGAAATCATGAAAGTGGCGCTTGAACAGGCGCATCATGGCCGCAAGCACATCCTTGGCGAAATGGCCAAGGCGCTTTCAAGCCCGCGCGGTTCGGTTGGCAAAACTGCACCACGCATCACCACCATGACCATTCCAAAGGACAAAATCCGCGAAGTGATTGGTAGTGGCGGCAAGGTGATTCGTGAAATCTGCGAAGTGAGCGGTGCGAAAGTCGATATCGAAGATGATGGCACCATCAAAATTGCCGCAGTGAACGAAGATCAAGGCAAAAAAGCCTATGAAATGATCTATGCCATCGTGGCTGAGCCGGAAATCGGCCAGATCTACACTGGCAAAGTCGTTCGCATTGTTGATTTTGGCGCCTTCGTCAATTTCCTTGGTCCCAAAGATGGCCTGATTCACATCAGCGAGCTCGCGGATTACCGCGTTGCTAAGGTTGACGATGTGGTGAAAGAAGGCGATAGCGTGAAGGTGAAAGTGCTCGAGATGGATAATCGTGGCAAGATTCGCCTCTCCATGCGCGTGGTTGACCAGCAGACCGGCGAAGATATCTCCGACCGCGTGGGCAAGCGCCGCGAAGGCAAAGAAGCCGCAAACGGCAACTAGACCTGAGTTTAACTTCGAACGTTCAAGCCCTCGCAGCGAAAGCCGCGGGGGCTTTTTTTTACACGATGGTAACTAACAAAATTCTGGCGTATTTTTAACGCTGCGAATGGTAAAACCAGCTTGGCTTTCCGCCTAAGCCGGCATCGCTGATAAATAGTTTACTGGCTATAAATAAACAATCAGACCAATGATTGCCGCAGATAACAAACTGGCAATGACGAGCGCCAACGCGCTGTGTCGATTATCACCTTCAAAAGGAAATATCATGGCAGCGAGGCCAGATGAAAGCCACCAGATGGGCGCAATGAAAAGATATTGAAAAAATCTGGCGAGAATAAAAATCAATTCCATGAACAACCTGCTTCATCATGCATGGCAGAATTCAGCCATAAAAAAAGGGGCCGCATTTGGCAGGCCCCTTATTTTTAATCGCAAAGCGATTAGAAGCGAATGGTGCTTACTTTTTTAGCAGCCATCACACCCATGCCAACTTTCGGCTTGGAGGATTTAGCTGGCTTTTTAGCTACTTTTTTAGCAGCTGGTTTTTTAGCTACTTTTTTTTTTGCTGCTGGCTTCTTAGCGGCTTTCTTTTTGGGAGCAGCTGCTTTTTTCTTTGCTGCAGGTTTTTTTGCAGCGGCTTTTTTGGCTTTCTTAATCATAACGTAACTCCATAGTTTGGTTTGCTGTGTCAAGCTGTGTTGCCTCACACACGAGTTATATAACGCTAAAAAAATAAATTTTCTGTTAATGCAATGATCAATCTCTTTGATGATCGTTTGGTGGGTGTGTGGTGCAAATATTATTCATTCCGTAATCGGAATAAATAACCAAGCCATCGAAGTAGAGGAAAACTGCTGCTAAAACGTAGAATAAAAAATTGTAATGTAGAAAAAGTTTTTTGATTTCATGCGCAGCTTAGGATAGTATAGAGCAAATAAATCATTCCGACTGTGATATAAAAAACACAATGCTTGTCCGTTTATTTTCTTCCGCAAGGCAACTCGACACTCTCATTATCTGGATTGTCTTTTGTCTTTTGGTGTGGTTGCTCATGCTTGCTCCGCCTGCATTGGCGACCATCCGACATTCCTTTTTCCTTATGCAGGAAACACGTAGCGATAACCTGCGACCATTTCAGAAGTGGACAGGGGTGCTGGAGCGCAAATCACTTCAGGATGAATGGCCGGATGATGCGTGTGGTTCTCATAAGTTTCATCCTTGCGCCATTAAAAGCTGGCGCAAACTGTTAGAGACGCTACGTAATAAGCCGCTTCGTGACCAAATAGAGGCTGTCAATAATTGGGGCAATGATCATCCTTACATTGTGGATCAGCTCAACTGGGGGATGGAAGATTATTGGGAAACACCCAACGAGTTTATGGCCATCAGCGGTGATTGCGAGGATTACGCGATTGCAAAATATTATTCACTGCGTGCGCTGGGAGTTTCCGAAGATAAGATGCGCATTATGATTGTGCAGGATTTTAATCTGGGTGGTATTATCCATGCTGTGCTTGGCGTTTATGTTGACGATGAGCTGTTAATCCTCGACAATCAAATCAAGCAGGTTATGCCCGCGCTGAATATTTATCACTACCGCCCGATTTACGGAGTGAATGAAACATGGTGGTGGGCATACACCCCGATCAACTGATAACGAGCAGATAAATAACAAACGAGGCAACCATGTCGGATCCACAATACAGTGAAACCAATGAAGTATCGGGTCGGGAACAAGACACGGTTAGTCTTTTTTCGCCGCGTCTTTATGGCATTGCGATACTTGTTTTCGCGATTATTCTGACCGGCATTTTTTTCATCTCCAAATTTACGCAGATGGATTTATCACGTGATATGCAGACGTGGCAGGAAAAGCTGAGTCTGATTGCCGAGAGCCGCAGTAAAGAAATGAATGAATGGGTTGATCGTCATTTCAGCGAGCTGCATGCTCTGTCTGATAATCCTGCGTTGCAACTCTATCTGTCTGAACTGCAATCACTGAGCGAGAGCACCAAAAACGCCGGTCAGAGCGAAGAGCCAGCTCAAAAAACCTATCTTCGCAACCTTATCATGTTCACAGCGGAACGTTCTGGCTATCTCTCCTCCAGCGTATCTTCGTCGTTGATTGGCGCTAACATTCAGGAAAGCAATGAAAGCGGCCTTGCCGTGCTTGATGCACAGCATCGTATTGTGGTGTCAACGGCCACTTCAGCGGCAATCAGGGAGAAAATTATTTTTAACGCCAAACTTTCTCAGCCCGGACGCGATAGTTTCATCGATATTACTCGTCATGAAAACCGCCTGTTGGTTGGTTTTTCTGTCCCTATTTTCTCGATTCAGGGGGATCGCGATGCGCAAGCGCAGATTGGCAGAGTGGTGGGAATTAAAGTGGTTGACGCTTCATTCTTTTCGCTGCTGAAGCATCCCGGCGTGACAGAGCGAACGCTTGAAACCGTGCTGATACGTCTGCAGCAGAATAATCAGATAGAGTATATCTCGCCGCTGATGGACGGTTCCGAACCTTTGAGCAAGCAATTACAGGATACCCCTGGCCGCTATGCCGAGTTCGCACTCATGACAACGATCGGCGGCTTTTTTGATAAACGTGATGATTATCGTGGTGTGCCCGTGCTGGCTACATCGCGTGCCATCAGCCAGACACCATGGGTCATGCTGGTGAAAATTGATCGCAAAGAGGCGCTTGCAGAAAGCGATCAACGCCGCGCCAGCATGATTGCTTTTTTCTTTTTCATTATTGCTATCATTGTGCTGATTATTCTGGCGGTTTGGTGGCATGCGCATTCCAAGCGTGCGATGATGATGTCGTATCATTTCAAGAAAATAGCCGCCGAGGCCAAAGCGCAGGAATCGCTGCTCAGGCTCGTGGCAGATCATCAGCCGGAGCCTATTTTTATTCTCGATAGTCAGCATCACTTTCAGTTTGCCAATAAGCAGGCGGCTGACGAAGCCGAGATGAGCATCGAAAATCTGATCGGCAAAACCATCAATGATGTGCGAGGTAGTGCTCGAAGTGAGCGCCTGATTGCATCCTGTGAAAAAGCCACGGAGCAGCAATCAACGATGTATGCGATTCAGCAGGTGGTGGACGGAGAGCAGGAGCGTGTACTGCGCTGTGCTTTTGTGCCGCTTGCGCACATTCCAATGACACAGCTGCCATATCCTTCGCCGGGGGTGCTGGTGGTAGAGCAGGATATCAGCGATGTGGTTCATGAGCGCGAACAGCGCATCCAGACCCATCATCAGCTGATACAAACTTTAATCCGGCTGGTGGATAAACGCGACCCGCATGCGGCCGACCATTCTATGATGGTGTCGCACCTTGCCTGTGAAGTAGCCATCGAAATGGAGCTGCCGGCCAGTATGGTGGATGCAACTAAAATGGCAGCAAGCCTGATGAACATCGGCAAAATTATTGTTCCGCAGGAGTTGCTAACAAAAGCCCAGCCGTTGAGCGAAGAGGAACGCCGGCTGATTCAGGATTCCATGATGATGGCGGCGGATATTGTGCGCGATGTCAGATTTGATGGCCCCGTGATTGAGACGCTCAGGCAGTGGCAGGAGCGCTGGAACGGTAGTGGCCCTCTTGGTATGAGTGGTGATTCTATTCTTATCTCCGCGCGCATCATTGCGGTGGCAAATGCGTTCATTGGAATGATCAGCCCGCGCTCGTGGCGCCATGCGACGCCGATTGCAGAGGCAAGCAAATTTTTGATGAATGAATCCGGCGCGTTATTTGACCAGCGCGTGGTGGTGGCGCTGATAAATTATGTAGAGAATCATCATGGCGCCGCATGGCTCACACGTATTATCGAAGGAAGAAGAAACGTCGCCTGAAGATCATTTTTGACACAGTGGTTGATTGTTTCAATTAGATAAATATTAACCCATAGGTTGTATGGTGTAACTCACTTTAAGTGAGTCGCTATGCAACTAATGAGTGTTCCAAGGTCGGTTGAAGGCTGGTCTGAGGTACCAGATAGCGATCTTCTGGCCAGCGAAGTCACGTTTCAATCGGTATTTAAATTTCATCCGGAAGCGATGATGCTGTTTCATGGCCCGCATCTGGTCTATGTCAACAAAGCCGCCTGCGATTTGTTTATGGTCAAAAGCGGTGCTGATTTCATGATGCCCGGACTCGATAATCTGCTGATTCCGGCGTCAGTGGATGGCTCGGATATACGCCTGAGATTCGGACATCACATTGCCGAGCCGGAACGCATGAAATATCGTAGTTTTCAGTGGCCATGCATCACCCAGCCCGGCCGCACATTTACTGCGCAGATAGCCGTACATCCCATACCGGCGATGCCATTTGATTTAACGTTGGTGCGGCTTTCTGCCTTGCCTATCAGCTGAATTTGTTGGTTCTTGGAAAGCCGGTTGGGGGCAGGCGGCCAACATCGGCGCGGCTGCCAAGCCATGGCTTGAGGTCAGTTTCCACACGCACTTTGCCGCCCAGCTGCCAGCTTAAGCCTTCTTTCAGCTTGAAAACCTTTACATCGGCGAGCGTTGCATCTTTGTATTTCTGGAGTGCTACGCCCTGGCCTTTTTTCATCGGCGGAATCTGGGAGATGGGGAAAATAAGCAGCTTTCTGTTTTCGCCCATGACAGCCACATGATCGCCATCCGCCTCAACGCAGGCGACCGCCTTGCAGCCGGGCATCGGGCTTAGAATCTGTTTGCCGTTTTTGGTTTGCGCCACCACATCCACGCTGTCGACAATAAAACCCTTGCCGTTGGAGGAAGCAAGCAGCAGCTTTTTGCTTTCGTCATAAATTGAGATGCTGACAATATCGGCCTCTGCCTCCATCTCAATCATCAGGCGCACCGGCTCGCCGTAACCTTTGCCGCGCGGGATTTTATCGCAGGGCAGGGTGTAAAAGCGGCCATTAGAAGCAAAAACCAGCAGTTTGTCTGTCGTTTGCGCCTCTAAGGTGAAGCGGCCTTCGTCACCTTCTTTATATTTCACTTCATCCGGATTCAGCCCGTGGCCTTTGACGGCGCGCAGCCAGCCCATGGCAGAATAGAAAATGGTAATCGGCTCTTTTTCAACAAAGGCTTCGATATCAATCACCTTCCCCACTGGTGCATCGGCAAATTGTGTGCGGCGTCGGCCCAGAGGCGTCTTCTTGCCAAAACGTGTTTGAATGTCTTGGATTTCACCACCGATTTTAAGCCAGCGCTTTTCTTCAGATTTAAGTAGCGCATTCAGCTCTTTCTGTTCTTTGGTCAGTGCGGCGTGTTCGCCTTTAATTTCGAACTCTTCCAGCTTGCGCAGGCTGCGCAGGCGCGTATTCAATATCGCTTCGGCCTGCACTTCCGAAAGCTGCCATTTTTTCATGATGACAGGTTTGGGTTCGTCCTCGCGGCGGATGATTTTAATCAGCTCATCGAGATTGAGATAGGCAACAAGGAGGCCGTCTAGAATCTCCAGCCGGTGTGCAATTTTACCAAGGCGGTACTTGGAGCGGCGGGTCAGCACCTCCATGCGGTGCTCGAGGAACGCCAGCAGCAGGTCTTTGAGGTTCATCACCTGCGGCGCTCCTTTAGCGTTGAGCACGTTCAGGTTCAGGTTGAAGCGTGACTCCAGATCCGTGCTCTTAAACAGCGACTCCATGAGCATTTCCGGATCCACCGTGCGGCTTTTCGGCTCCAGCACAATGCGAATATCTTCGGCGGATTCATCGCGGATATTGCCAAGCAGTGGTAGCTTTTTGTTTTTGAATTTCTCGGCGATATCTTCCATCAGCTTGTTTTTTTGCACCTGATAAGGAATCTCGGTGATGATGAGCTGATAAAGGCCGTGGCTGAGCTCTTCTTTTTCCCATTTCGCGCGTACGCGGATGGAGCCGCGGCCAGTTTCGTAGGCGCTGCGGATATTCTCATCGGTTTCGATGATCACGCCGCCGGTCGGGAAATCAGGGCCTTGCATACGCGTGACAAGATTGCGCACGGTGCAATCCGGCTTTTCAATCAAATAGAGCAGCGCCTCGCAGATTTCGCCGACATTGTGCGGCGGAATCGAGGTTGCCATCCCCACCGCGATACCTTCCGAGCCATTAGCCAGCAGGTTTGGGAAGGCGGCCGGCATCACCACCGGCTCTTCTTCTGAGCCGTCATAGGTGGGGCGGAAATCGACCGTATCATCATCAATGCCGTCCATCAGCGCCATGGCGACATCCGTCAGTCGCGCTTCGGTGTATCGCATGGCGGCGGCATTATCGCCATCCACCGAGCCAAAGTTGCCCTGACCTTCGACCAGCGTGTAGCGAACCGCAAAAGACTGGGCAAGGCGCACCATCGCATCATACACCGCCGTGTCGCCGTGCGGGTGGTATTTACCAATCACATCCCCCACCACACGCGCGCATTTTTTATAGCCGGATTTTGGATCCAGCCTCAGCTGCAGCATGGCATAAAGCAGGCGGCGATGAACGGGCTTCAGGCCATCGCGCACATCTGGCAGCGAACGCGCCGTAATCGTAGAAAGCGCATAGGCGAGGTATTTTTCTTCCAGCGTGGAGCGGAAAGAAACCAGTTCGAGATGCTCAGTTTTTTTGGTCGGTGTTTTGGTCATAGGTGCGGGAAACTACAGGCTTTCTGCGGTTTTGTAAAGGATTTGCTGAAGGCGGCTGCGCGCTGGAGGCAGTTTTTTTCCATTCGGCTCCAGTAGCCAATGCTCAAGAAAATAGCTGGTGAGCAAGAGGCCATCAGCTATTTGTTCGTCATGCCAGCGAAGGCTGGCATCCATGCCATGGTTCTTGCCTGTTGATTGACGTGGATCCCGGCCTTCGCCGGGATGACATAAGAATGTCGGTAGCTTAAGCAGCTTATCCTTGTATGGCTCGCCAGCTTCACGGCTGACGGCGCGGCCTGATTTGGGGGAAACATAGAGCAGATCATCCGTCTGACCCGTTGCGGCGCAGCGCGTTAAGTCCAGCCCATAGCCGCTTTCAGCCAGCATCAGCAGCTCAAAGCGGATGTATGCCTGCCACAGCGCGATGTGGCTATCCTGCTCGCTGAGAAGCCCAAGAAAGGCAAGCAGCGCATCATAAAGCACAGGGTAGGGGTGGCGCTCCGGTAGCGACTGCTCAAGCAGGGCGCAGACTGAGGTGAGCATGGCGAGTTTTTCTTCACGCTGCATGACGAGCGCGGCGTAGCTTTGCTGCGGTTCGAATTTGAAACTGCCCATTTGTTCAGGCAGGCGGGCGCTCCAGCTGGCGGCTACCACATTGCCCAGCTGCATGATGCCGCGCTGCGTTTTCGAGTAAGCACCACGCACCACACCCGCTACGACGCCATGATCACGTGCGAACGCACGCACAATGGCGCTGGTTTCGCCGTGCCGCCGGATGGCGAGAATCATCGCGCTATCGCTCCAGTGCATCGCGCGAGATGGTCATTTTAATGTGCATCAGCCCTTCCAGCATGTAGGGCTCAGTGATGACGATATAGCCGAGCGATTCATAAAACGCCTTAAGCTGCGCCTGTGCTTCAATGAGCAGAGAATCGCTCGCATAAAGGCGGAAAGTTTCGCGCACTGCGTCCATCATCAGCTTTGCGCCAAGGCCGCGGCCACGATAATCGCTATCCAGCACCAGCCTGCCAATGGCGGGGCGCTTGTCTTTCAGGCCGGGCGGCAGGATGCGCGCCGCGCCGATAAGCTTATCGCCATCCTGCAGGCACAAATGGTGGCAGCGATCATCCAGCCCATCGATATCGAGATAGACAATATTCTGTTCCACCACAAAAATTCTGGAGCGAAGCTGCAGCAGATCATAGAGCTGCTTTTTTGAGAGCTGATCGAAAGAATAACAATGGGCTGGGTAAGACATAGAAAGTAAAAAACCCCGGCGGTGAGACCGGGGTTTTTTTATCAGATTACAACAATATTACTACTGCTGATTCGGCTGAGCCGGAGCTGGCTGAGCAGCAGGCTGCTCGGAGGGTGAGCCGGCAGCGGGAGAGAGCTGGCCATTCGCTTCTGCGGCAGCATCCTGAGCGGCTTGCTGAACCTGATCCACTGCATTCTGAGTGGCTTCTGCAGCGCCCTGAGCAGCTTGAGTGGCTGCTTCCTGAGCTTTTTCGGTTGCTTCTTTAGCAGCCTGCTCTGCTTTTTCAAACGAGCCAGCTGGCGCGGGGGACTGCTGCTGTTCAGCGGTGACCGTCTGGTCGCTGGGCTTGCCCATGTTCAGACCAAAGAAGGCAGCAATAGCAAGAATAACAAAACCGATAACAATCATCGGCAGATTAGATTTTTTCTCAGACATAGACAGACTTCCTGTAGATTGGTTAATAAAAATAGTTAACGAGTCATGATTAGTATGAAACTAGAATTAGTGCAAGCAAAACAGCCATTAAATAGACTAGATCCAGATTAAATCTGTGTAATGAAAAAATGCCACACGCGCAGGAATTTTATATCCTTGAGATAATCTCAGCCAGTGAGGTTTCGGCGGCAATGTGTGCTTCGGTCAGTTGTTTCATCTTTTGATTCAGCTTATGGATGGCTGTTGTTTTACCGGAGGCATAGCAATCTGATATTTCCTGCTCCAGCTGCTGCTTTTCCCGCGTAAGCTCATTAAGCTGCTGCTCGAGCTTCGCCGCCTGTTTTTCCAGCTGCTCGGGGGATGATGTGCTGCTGGCGGATTTTTTGGCGCGCGCTTCCTGCTTGCCGGCTTCTTTTTCACGCCGCCGCTGCTGGATAACCAGCTCGCGGTAGGCATCCAGATCATCATCATAGGGTTTGCAGGTGCCATCGGCCACCAGCCACAATCTGTCTGCAACGCATTCCACCAGATGCGGATCATGGCTCACCAGAATTACCGCCCCTTCATAGTGATTCAGCGCCTGCATGAGCGCTTCGCGCGCATCAATATCCAGATGGTTGGTCGGTTCATCCAGCAGCATGATATGCGGCGCGTCAAAGCTCATTAGGCAGAAGAGCAGCCGGGCTTTCTCGCCGCCGGAAAGCTCACCGATTTTTGTGTCTGCCTTGAATTTATCAAAACCAAATTTGCTGATGGCGGCGCGAACTTTCGCCTCCGGCGAATCCTTCATGGCGCGCCGCATGATTTCAAAAGGTGTCTGGGTGGTGTCCAGCTCATCAGTCTGGAACTGCGCGAAATAACCCACGCGCAGCCGCCCTGATTTATGAACCTGCCCTTTCAGCGGCGCAAGGCGGCCGGAAATCAGCTTCATCAGGGTGGATTTGCCGTTACCATTCGCGCCCAGCAGCGCAATGCGATCATCAGCATCGATGCGAAGCTCAAGGTTTTTAAGCACCGGTTTTTCCGCGCTGTAGCCAGCATCCACGCGTTCGAGCACAATCATCGGCGATTTTTCTTCTTCCGGCTGCGGGAAGGTGAAGGCGGTCACACGCTCGGCCATCACCGCATCGACAATGTCCATTTTCTCGATCATCTTCAGGCGGCTTTGCGCCTGACGCGCCTTGCTGGCCTTGGCTTTGAAGCGCTCGACAAACTTCATCATATGCGCTTTCTGCGCCAGCTGCTTTTCCCTGAGCGCCTGCTGCCCGAGGCGTTGCTCGGCGCGCTTGCGCTCGAAATAATCGTAATTGCCGCTATAGAGTGTGAGTTTTTGATTTTCCAGATGCGCGATATGGCTGGTGGTTTTGTTCAGGATATCGCGGTCGTGGCTGATGATGACCAGCGTGTGCGGATAGCGTATCAGGAAATTTTCCAGCCACACCATTGCCTCAAAATCCAGATGGTTGGTGGGTTCATCGAGCAGCAATAAATTTGGCTCGCGAAACAGCGCCGCCGCCAGCGCCACACGCGCGCGCCAGCCGCCAGAGAAAGATGAGATAGGGCTGTTTTGCGCGGCTTCATGAAAGCCAAGCCCGGCCAGAATCGTGGCGGCGCGTGCCGGCGCATCATACGCACGGATTTCTTCCAGCCGCGTGTAAATATAGCCAATGCGCTCGGCATCTTCGGTGGTTTCGGCTTCTTTAAGCAATGCGGCGCGCTCAGTATCCGCGGCCAGCACGATATCAATCAGGGTGGTATCATCATCCGGCAAATCCTGACGCACCATGCCCATCTGCGCGCCTTTCAGGAGCGAGATTTCCCCACCATCGGCGCTGAGTTCGCCGGAGATAAGTTTAAACAAGGTGGATTTACCCGTGCCATTAGGCCCCACCAGCCCCACACGATACCCCGCGGGAATGGCAAGCGAGGCCTTATCGAGCAAGGTTCTGCCGGCAATACGGTAGGTTAAATCCTGAATAAAAAGCATGCGTGCCTGCTGATAGGGTCAAAGAGGGCGGAGAACCTATAGCGGTTCCCGGTCTGCGTCAATTTGAATAGCCCGCTCATTTTCCCCCTTCCTGAGCAAGCGGTGGATTCATACCGTGAAATCAACCAGCGGAGGAGCTATGACTATTTCACCCGGACAATACGACATCACCATTTATCAAGGCGCCACCTACAGCCAGCAATTTACCTGGAAAGACCAGGCCGGCACACCCATGAACCTCACCGGCTACATCGCCCGCATGATGGCCAGAGTAAGCATGGATGCGGCAACGCCTTTTATTAATCTCACCACCGAAAACAATGGCATTGAGCTGGGTGGGGCTGCCGGCACTATTCGCATTATGATGAGTGATGTGCAGACGGCCGCGCTCACGCCGCAGCATGGAATTTATGATCTTGAACTGGAGAATAGTGCTGCCAAAATAGTCATTCGCCTGCTTCAGGGGACGCTTATCATTAGCCCCGAGGTAACACGCTGATGAGCCAGCTGGTGACAGACATACCGCAGGTGCAGGTGTTGATTCCTGCGGCTGGTGGTCAGATTCAGGTTAGCCTGCCAGCGCTGCTTGGGCAAACTGCCGTGATACAGGATCAGCAGCAAAGTGTCATCAGCAGCGAAGATCTTGCAATACAAACTGTGCTGGTGGAACAGCAGGCTTTGTTTCTGGTGTCGAATGAGAAAGTTCACATAATCAGCGAAGCGAAAGAAGGGGTGCCAGGCAGAGGGGTGCCTGCCGGTGGTAATAGCGGTGAGCTGCTTACAAAAACTTCGTCGCAAGATTACGATACCGCGTGGTCGATGGTTAATCTTTCAACGCAGGTGACAGGCAATCTGGCCTTCACCAACATGCAAAAAATCGCATCGCAGACCATTGTCGGACGAAACAGCAATAATATCGGCGATATGGAAGCACTCAGCCCGCTTCAGCTACGCCAGCTGCTTGGATTTCAGCATGGGCTGAATGTTGCTGGAGAAACGATTTTCAGCCAGTCCATTCCCGCCTCTTCTTCGGTGATGCAGCAAATAGCATTGCAGCGCAGCGACTGGACACACGGCATCATGATGGTGCGTGATACGAATGCAAGCGGTGTGGGTAGCGGCGCTATTATCATGTTTTCAACAGAAAACAATAAGGCTGCAGGACTCAGTGGGAGTGTATTTTATGGTTCTACTCCCAGCTGGGTCAGTGGTGCACGAACCAGACTGGCAAACTTTGACGGCTTTATCACCGAGAGTATGTTTACCAGCAGCTCAAACATTTATGATATCCGCATTGATGCGATGCGGATTGATGGCGCCAATATCATGGTGGAATGGCGTAATCTTAATATTATCAGCCGCACTGTGAGCGCACGCATGCGCTGGTTTGTGTGGCGCGGGGATCAGGTGAACGCATGAATCTTCTGCATATTGCGATGAATGATCCCAACGCACCAACAGGCGGGCTTGGTGTGGCGCTGCACCACATTACCCGGCATCAGGCGGCGCAGCATCGTGTGGTGGTGCTATGTGTGAATGAAGAAAGGGAGCAGGGCGCGGATTATGAGGATGGTCGAAGGATCATCTGCGCGGATCTGACGCTGCTGGATATCTCGGGTGTCGATATGGCCTATCATCATCGGGCATGGCAGGCGCTGGGGCTGGCGCTTTGCAAGCGGCTGCGGCATGAAACGTTTGATGTGATTCATCTGCATGATTCGTGGTTATGGCCAGTGGCTCAGCAGGCACGCGCCATGTTTGGCTGCCCGGTGGTGTATACGCACCATCTGTCTTTTCTTTCTGAAAATATCGGCTGGCATGGCTGGAACCGGGTGAGCTCGCAGGAGGCAAGGCTGGAAGCGGCGGTGATACGCGAATGCTACCACACATTTGTTTCGCATGCTTATGCCCGCCGGATCAATACGCTGTTTGCGATGGATAAGCTGATGCCCCAGCGTCCCTGCGCGGTGATTGCCAATGGTGTGGATAGCGACATGATAAATCTTGCGCCAGCGGTTGATATCAGCCCGCTTGCTGCGGGGCGTGTGCCGGTCTATTTCTGCGGGCGGCTGGTGGAAAGCAAGGGCATCCGGCTGGTGCTGGAGGCGGCGCGCGCGCTTCCCAGCCATCATTTTTTTCTGTTCAGCAGAATCAGCCATGATCATAAGGATTACACGCCAATTTCCCGCGAGATGAAGGCGGCCAGCTACCTGCTTGATAATATCAGCTGGTTTCATGATGCCGCCATAGGTTCGCAGTTTGGCTATTTGAAATCATGCTCGCTGGCGCTGGTGCCCAGCCTGAACCATGCGCCTTTTGAAATCACCGCGCTGGAAGCGATGGCCGCGCGCGTACCGCTGATTACGACGGCGCTCTGCGGACTGTCTGACTTCTGCCATGAAGACAATGCCGACATCTGCGCCCCCACTGCCGAGGGGCTAATCGCCGCCATCGCAGGGCATGTGCGCAGCAACGAGCGTGTTGACCGCGCCTATGCCACGGCAAGCCATTACAACTGGCTGCGCGCCGCAGAAGATTACATTAATTTTTACAGGAGTTTACCTTATGCCCGGCCTGATTTACCGTCTCGATACGCCGCTTAGCCACGGCGCGCTGAGCTATCAGCATATTAATGTCTTTCGCATTGACATGGAAACCAAGCGTGATGGCGCGCTGAATGAACCCTATCTGAGCATGTATCTGGCGGCGTGTGACGCAGCCGGCACGGAGCTTAAAACCTATAATGAACAGGGCAGGCAGGTGGCGGTGGGTTCATCGTTTGTACGGCTTTCCATGCCGCAGGTAACCGCACCGCAGAAACAGGCTCACCGCGCGCTGATGCAGGCCTTGTTTGATTATCTTCAGGCAGAAAATCAGCTGGCCTCGGGCAGCGTGGTGGAGGCGACCGAATGAGGTGTCGGCTGGGCAGCGGCGAGGCGGAGATTGCCGGCGCTGCGTTTCAGCAGGTGCTCGGCGAAATTCAGAATGATTGCTATGATACGAAGCTCGCAGCACTGAAAGCAGGCGATGTCGTGGTGGATATTGGAGCGCATATCGGGCTGTTTTCCTGTTATGTGGCGCTGAATTATCCCGAGGTTCGGGTGCTGGCTTATGAGCCCGCGGCTGCAAACTATGAGCATCTTATCCGCAATATAGCTCCTTTTCCCCAGATCACCGCCTATCGCGTGGCGCTTGGTGATGGCTCGCCGCTGCGGCTGCAATATCGCCGCCTGCGGGATTATTGTTCATCGGCTTTTTATGAAAGCCATCTGGCAGACGGCGCCTATGAGATGGCCTATAGCCTGACACTGGATGAAATACTAACGCCGCATGAGCGCGTGGCGCTGCTCAAAATGGACTGTGAAGGCGCAGAATGGCAGGCATTACTGACAAGTAAGCTGCTGGATGAGCGTGTGGAGCATCTCAGGATGGAGCTGCACCATCTGCCACAATTTGACGCTCTGAAAACGTCGCTGAAGCAACGCCTGCAAGACTTTGCTGGCCGGAATTATCAGCGTCTGCGAATCAATGAAGTCGATAAATTGCATTCTGAGGGGCTTGCAGCCTAAGCTTCTGGCTGCTACAAAAACCCCCATGAGCAAACTTAAACAACTCGGCCGCCAGACGGCGCTTCCCACCTCGCCAGACAAAGCATTGCTGGAGAGGGTGGACAATCCACACCCCGATACGCTGTACTGCGTGCGCTTTGTGTGCCCGGAATTTACCTCCATCTGCCCGATCACCGGCCAGCCGGATTTTGCGCATCTGGTGCTGGATTATGTGCCGCAGAAATTTCTCGTGGAAAGCAAGGCGCTGAAACTCTTTCTTGGTTCTTTTCGAAACCACGGCGCGTTTCACGAGGATTGCACGGTAGCCATCGCCAAACGCATCGTCCAGGAAATCAAGCCCACATGGCTACGCATTGGTGGCTACTGGTACCCCAGAGGGGGTATTCCGATTGATATTTTCTACCAGACTGGTGAAGCGCCCAAAGGTGTCTGGATACCGCCGCAGGATGTGCCGCCCTATCGCGGCCGGGGCTAAGCGGCTTTTTCATCGTCAATATTAAGATCCGCAATCCACGGCTGGCCGGGCACCACATCTTGTCTGCCAATCGACACATAGTGGAACCCATGCGCCTGCATATCCTGACGTTTATAAATATTACGTAGATCAATCACCAGCGGGGTTCGCAGCAGGCTGCGCACGCGCTTCATCTCGAGGCTGCGAAACTCGTTCCACTCAGTGAGAATCACCAGCGCGTCGGCATCCTGCATGGCAGCCGGCGCATCAGCATAAAAACGAACGTCCGGCGGCAGCAGGCGTGCCGCTTCTTTCATACCTTCCGGGTCATAAGCGGCGATGCTGGCACCCGCTTCCAGCAATGCGGGAATAATCGTCAGGCTTGGGCTTTCGCGCATATCATCCGTGCCGGGTTTGAAGGTCAGGCCAAGCACGGCAAGTGTTTTTCCCTTCACGCTGCCGCCGCACGCGGCAATAATTTTTTCTGCCATGCGACGCTTGCGCTGCTCGTTGCCATCGATCATCGCATCAATCATCAGGCTGTGGCAACCGGCCTGTCTGGCCATCTGCTGCAGTGCCAGCGCATCTTTGGGAAAGCACGAGCCGCCAAAGCCCGGCCCCGGACGCAGAAATTGATCGCCAATGCGCTTATCCATGCCGATACCACGCGCGACATCGCGGATATTGGCACCAGTTTTTTCGCAAATATCGGCCATTTCATTAATGAAGGCAACGCGTGCTGCCAGCATGCAGTTGGAGGCGTATTTCACCAGCTCCGAGCTTTCAAAGGTGGTAAAAAACAGCTGCGCGCCATTAAGGCAGATGGGTTCGTAAAGCTTGGCGAGCAATTCGCGCGCTCGTTTGCTATCGACGCCTGCCACAATGCGATCCGGCGACATGAAGTCCTTGATCGCGCTGCCTTCGCGCAGAAACTCAGGATTGGAAGCAACATCAAAATCTGCGCCGGGATTCAGCTCGCTGATGCGTTTTGCCAGTTTTCGGTTTGTCCCGATCGGCACCGTGGATTTCACCACCACCACGCTATATCCATTCAGCGCCAGTGCGACTTCATCGGCGGCGGCGTTAAATGCACGCATATCAGGCATGCCGTCCTTGTCATCGGGCGGCGTGCCAACGGCAATCATCACCACATCCGCCGCGCTCACCGCTTGTTTCAAATCAATCGAAAAAGACAGCCTGCCCGCCTTGCGATTGCTTTCCACCAGCTGCTGAAGCCCTGGCTCGTAGATAGGCATGACATGCTGTTGCAGATGCGCGATTTTCTGGCCATCTTTATCCACACAGGTCACATGGTGGCCGAATTCCGACAGGCACACGCCTGATACCAGCCCGACATAGCCGGTGCCAATCACCGCGATTTTCATAGAGAACCTTTCAGAAGCTTGGAAATCTCGGCAGTCAGAGGCTCACGCAGTGCTTTATCCTGCAAGGCAAACGCCACATTGGCCGCCACATAACCAGCCACGGAGCCGCAGTCATAGCGGGTTCCTTCAAAGCGATAGCCATGGGTGGTGGTGCGGCTCACTGTGGCGTTGATCGCGTCGGTGAGCTGAATTTCACCGCCCGCACCGGCCTTCTGGTGGCTCAGAACATCAAAAATTTCCGGTTGCAGAATATAGCGGCCGATAATCGATAATGTCGAAGGGGCGGATTCCGGCGCTGGTTTTTCCACCAGCGCTTTGGCTTTGACCAGCCTTTCGTCAGAACTGTGGGTGGAATCAATATCAATGATGCCATAGTTTTTAGTCTGCTCACGCGGTACATCCATCACCCCGAGCATATTGCCGCCAACACTGGCATGCGCCTGAACCATCTGTTTCAGGCAGGGCACGGTCGATTGCACCAGATCATCCGCCAGAATCACGGCGAATGGCTCATCTCCCACCAGATGGCGCGCGCACCACACGGCATGTCCCAGCCCCAGCGGCTCCTGCTGGCGGGTAAAAAGAATATTGCCGGCTTCCGGAAGCCAGCTGCTGGTTTGTTCCAGCTCGAATTTCTTATCTTTGGCGCTGAGCACGTTCTGCAGCTCATAGACATGGTCAAAATGATCAGCAATCGCGCCTTTATTGCGCCCGGTCACAAAAATAAACTGCTCGATGCCGGCGGCTCTTGCCTCTTCAAAGGCATAATGAATCAGTGGTTTGCTCACCACTGGCAGCATTTCCTTGGGCATGGATTTGGTCGCGGGTAGAAAACGCGTGCCCAACCCACCCACAGGAAACACAACTTTTCTGATTTTCTGGCTCATGCAGCGCGGAATCAAGCCCTAAACCATGAAAAAGTCAATAGCTTAGCAGCTGCGCCATTTTACTCAATAATGCTTGACAGCGGCTCGGCTGTGACTATGCTCTGCGCCTCATTTATTCAGGAACAGGCATATGGCTAAAAAGAACATTCTTCTGGTAAAGCTGGTTAGCTCCGCGGATACCGGTTTTTATTACGTCACCAAGAAAAACCCAAAAACCAAAACCGAAAAGCTCAAGCTGAAAAAATATGATCCCGTGGTGCGCAAGCACGTTGTGTTCAACGAAGGGAAAATTAAATAGCCATGGCCGCGGACAACACTCAGCAGCCCGCTGCCACCACCGCGACCACCGAGGCTACGCCGGTGACCCCGCATGAGCTTTCCGCTGAAAAGATGATGATGGATAATCTCCTCATCCTCGGCATGTTGTTTTTCATTTTCTATTTTATTCTCATCCGTCCGCAGCAGCGTAAGCTGAAGGCGCATCAGAAAATGCTCAAAGAGCTCGCCAAGGGCAACAAGGTGCTCACTGCCGGCGGCGTGATCGGCACCATCAGCAAATTCGAAGGTGATGACATTGTGCATCTTGAGGTTGCACAGGGTGTGAAGCTTCGTATTGCCCGCTCGGCGATCACGGATGTGGTCAACGATGCAGCTTCTGGCGCCAGTGCCAATGATAACTGACGGTAAGCCACAGCAGCTTGCTGCCTAGGTGCCCGTCATCCCGGAAAACTTTGCAGCAGCAAAATTTATCCGGGATCCAGAAAAGCTAAATGTCAGCAGACATTTGGCGTCTAGATAAATAGATCCCTCGACTTCGTTCGGGATGACGAAAGGCAAGTAATGCTTCATTTCCCCCGCTGGAAAATTGTGATGATTGTAACGGTGTGTCTGACATTTGTCACACTCGCCATACCAACCTTTATCCCTGAATCAACGCGTAACGCTCTGCCGGATTACTTTCCCAAGCGCGCGGTGAACCTTGGTTTGGATTTGCAGGGTGGTTCTCATCTGCTGCTGGAAGTTGATTTTGAGTCGTTCAAGCGAGAGCAGCTAAGCAATCTTGCCGGCGATATTCGCGCTGCGCTGCGCGAAGAAAAAATTGGCTATCGCGGCTTGTCACAGATTGATGGCGCTGTGCAGTTTACGCTGCGTGAGGCGTTGGCCGAGGGGCGTGATGTTGCTGCCATCCTTCGCAAGATGGATGGTGATCTGGAAATTACCGCAAATGGGCTTGACTACCTTGTCAGATTCAACGATGCGTGGATGTCTCGTAGCCGCCAGCAGGTCATCGAGCAGTCGCTTCAGATTGTCAGCCGCCGTATCAATGAAACGGGCACCAAAGAGCCGATTATTCAGCGTCAGGGTACGGAAAGAATTTTAGTGCAGGTGCCCGGGCTTACTGACCCTGAACATCTCAAACGCCTGCTCGGGCGGACGGCGAAAATGACATTTCATATGCTGGATGAAACCGTGAGCCAGCAGGATATCGCGGCTGGTGTCGCTCCTGTCGGCACAAGGCTGCTTAGCTCGGATGATCGGGATCAATCCGGCAATCTTCAGCGCTTTGCGGTGCAGAGTCGTGTGATGCTCTCCGGCGATATGCTGGTTGATTCTCATGCAAGCTATGATCAGCAGACGGGTGAGCCAGTCGTTGCGTTTCGTTTTAACAACGCTGGCGCGCGCAAGTTTGCAGAAATCACCACTGAAAATGTCGGCAGGCCATTTGCGATTGTGCTGGATAACAAAGTGATTACTGCGCCGGTCATCCGTTCACCTATTCTTGGCGGTAGCGGTATTATCAGCGGCAATTTCACTACGGAATCGGCGAATGATCTGGCGCTGCTGCTGCGTGCCGGCGCGCTTCCTGCGCCACTTGTCATCATCGAGGAACGTTCCGTCGGTCCCAGCCTTGGAGCGGATTCCATCGAGGCCGGCACCAAAGCATCCTTGATTGGCATCAGCCTCGTGGTGCTTTTTATGGTGATTTTTTATGGCCTCTTTGGAATGTTTGCGAATATCGCGATGATTGTGAACGCCTTTATGACCATTGCGCTGCTGGCATTGTTTCAGGCAACACTCACATTACCTGGCATCGCCGGCATTGTGCTCACGGTGGGCATGGCGGTGGATGCCAACGTGCTGATTTATGAACGCATGCGCGAAGAAATCAGAAACGGCAAATCGCCCTATGCGGCAGTGGAGGATGGCTTTCGCATTGCTTTTGGCACCATTTTCGATAGCCACGTCACCACGCTGCTTGCCGCGCTGATTCTCTTCCAGTTTGGTTCTGGCGCGGTGAAAGGCTTTGCTGTGACACTTGGCATCGGCGTCGCCTGCTCGCTCTTTACTGCGGTGCTGGTCACGCGCCTGATGGTGGTCACGTGGCTGCGCCGTACCAAGCCCAAAGTGCTGCCGCTCTAGAATATGGACGTCACGCCAGCCATCCACGAGTCCAGGCAGGTGATCACCGGCTATGGCGGCGGCGGTTTTAAGATTAACGGTGAATTCAAGCATGGCTCGATGCTGGTGTTTGCTGATCGTATGGTGCCGCTTGAAATCCATGATAGTGCGATTGAACTAACGCACATCCAGCCAGTGCTTGAACGACACGATGTTGAGCTGCTGCTGATTGGCACTGGCAAACAGATGCGCCCGATTGATCCCACCATACGCGCTGCGCTGAAAGCGCGCTCCACCCAGTGTGATGTGATGGACACCGGCGCCGCCTGCCGCACCTACAATGTGCTCCAGAGTGAAGAGCGCCGCGTCGCGGCACTCGTTGTTGCCATTTAAGCTTTTGATTTAGATTAATTAAAAAATTTCACAAAAGCTTCATAAGTGATCTCGGCCTTTTGCTAGTACAATCTCTTTAAATCTAATCTCCTGTAAAGATTGCTGCATGCCGCCGCTTAATCCTGAAGAGTATAACAAACGTTATGTAGGATGGTTTTATATAGTTTCGGCAAATAATGAAAAGAAAATCGAAGATGCAACTCTTGCTGCGATTGATAAGATTCTCAAGCCTTTAAAAAACCACATAGATTTATTTGAAAACAGGGAAAAAATTGCTGATTTATCAGAAAAAATAAATCAGGTCGCAGCGGTTAAACTAGTCAAAAAACATTTTCTTGATGAACGTCGTCAAATCATCATGGAGCAGGTGGACAAGCTGCTTGCTGAAAGTGGCTCGCCAATTGTGGATAGCTATATCGATGAATTTAAAAATCGCCTTGAAAAAGCCCCAAACCCGTTAGTTCAAATCGCAGATTCGCATATGGATAAAGTGCAGGAAGGTGTCAGAGAATCAATAAAAATGATAAAAAAAGACTTCGAAAAACATACCCTTGACGCCCTTATGGCAAAGATTGATGATGCGCTCGACCAGTTTCTGGGAACGGGGATCAGGATAGGCTGAATTTAGCCCAGATTCTTCTCTACGAACTCCCAGTTCACCAGCATGACAACGAAATTTGTGGCATAGTCTGGCTGGAAATTTCGGCAATAATATAAAGTATGCATTTCAAAAAAAGTCAGGAATTCCCATAAACTACGCCGTCTATCATTAAAAAACCACTTCTCCACAGATTTTGAGATCTATGCAAATAATGCATGATTGGCATATTGCTTCTGAATTTTTTTGTTTCTGTCTGGTTGTAATGATAACGTTGAGTTTGATCCCGAAAATAGTCAGGATATTTGATATATTCGCCGCAGGCAGTTAACATAGTGCCTATCCTCAGTTTGGGCAGCGCACCATGATTAAGATTGTAATAAAGGCGAATTACATCATCCGGCAATGTCCCCAATCTTACATCGATTACCGTGTGATATGTGCCGGGAAATCTGGCCGGACGCTTACGGTGTACGATCTTTGTAATGACGCCGCGGATCAGCGCCCTCTCAATGCGTTTTTGTGAGATCGGGGTTTTATTCCAGGTAAGAATACGTTGATTGTCAATCTCTAGACGACGATAACTTTTTCCATCAAAGCAGGGAGGTGTGAGCTGGGCATGTGTAGAAGAACACAGGCACAGCAGGCCTGCAAAAATGAAAAAACGAAACCAGATCACCCAAGATTCTTCTCTACGAACTCCCAGTTCACCAGCTTGTCAAGGAAGGTCGTGACATAGTCCGGACGGCGGTTCTGATAATCAATATAATACGCATGTTCCCACACATCGATGGTGAGCAGCGCTTTTTGCCCGTGTGTCATCGGCAGGTCGGCATTGCCGGTTTTGGTCACTTTCAGCTTATCGCCATCTTGCACCAGCCATGCCCAGCCACTTCCAAACTGCGTGGTGGCGGCTTGTTTGAAAGCTTCCTTGAAGGCGTCAAAGCTGCCAAAATCGGCGTTGATTTTCTCAGCCAGTTTACCGCTGGGCGCGCCGCCGCCATTTGGTTTCATCGAGTACCAGTAAAACGTATGGTTCCAGACCTGTGCGGCATTGTTGAAAATGCCCGCCTTGGCGGGATCCTTGGCCGAAGCCATGATGATGTCTTCCAGCGAGCTGTTTGCCAGCGGGGTGTCCTTAATCAGGTTGTTGAGGTTCACCACATAAGCGTTGTGGTGCTTTTCGTAATGAAACGAAAATGTTTTGGCGGAAAGATGCGGCTCCAGCGCCGTGGGGGCATAGGGAAGGGGAGGCAGAACAAACGTGGCGTTGCTGGGCTGTTGGTTGAGGGCGGCGTTAGCAGACATGGTTCCTCCAAATGCATCTGGTGATTTAAGTAAGCTCTATGTATGCTCTTTGCATGGAAAATTCAACTGCTGAGTCTTACTGCGCTGATTTGGTGCGTCAGCTCTCGCCGGATGACTATCTAGCGGCGCTGTTTGTACCATCAGAGCTGCGCCGCGAGCTGCTGGCGCTTTATGCGCTGGATGCGGAGCTGCGCCACGTGCATGCCGCTGTGTCGGAAGAAATCACAGCGCATATCCGCTATGCGTGGTGGCAGGAAAGTCTGGATCAGCTTCAGGCGGGTCAGCCAGCGCGCGCTCATCCGGTGGTGCAGGCCATTAGCGCGGCGGCGCAAAGCGGCGCGCTCAGCTATGAGCATCTCTGCGGGCTGGTGCACCAATACCGCATCAGCTATCCCGCCATGGCCGATGCATCACAGCTTCTGGATAGCGCCGCACAGCACTGGTTGCAGCGCCGCGCACCGCAGGCGAAAGCGCTTTGGCAAAAAGCCCATGATACGATTCACAGCCATGGTAACAAGCCACGCTGGTTGCTTCTTTTGAAGCTATATTGGATCGGAAGTTTTGGCTAAACGCAATCATGGTTTCTACTGCTCGGGAAGAGCCAATCTTTAAGTTTCTTCTTTGCATTTTCAGCATAAATGTTTCACGTGAAACATTTTCAGCCAGCTGCCCGGCAGCTTTTTAAAATGTCCAGCGCTTGCTGATGAAGCGTGTCGCTGCGAGCGGCGACCACGTGGCCGCTTGAAGCAAGGGTGAGTGGTTTTCCCTGCCAGTCGGTGATGATGCCGCCATGGGCGGCAACCACCGGCACCAGCGCCGCAAAATCA
The DNA here is from genome assembly GCA_033763775.1 of Alphaproteobacteria bacterium. GTDB lineage: Bacteria > Pseudomonadota > Alphaproteobacteria > Rickettsiales > SXRF01 > JAJTHB01. Next base: position 79,760 of record JANRJW010000013.1, read on the forward strand.
TAGGGTTTTAAGCCCGCATCCACCACCACATCCAGATGGCCACTCGCCAGCATGGCATAAAGATAGGCATCGCCGCCATGCAGCGTGCTGGCGGCCTTGGCCTGCAGGGCGCTGAAGGCTGCTTGCTCTTTTGCACTGAAATAAGCTGTGGAAGTAGTAGCCAGTGTCCAATTTTCTTTCTGATGGTCTTGATTAGGCATCGCAGTCACGCCCGCGCTAATCCAGCGTTCTTTAAGGATGGGCTGGTCAATGAGGCCAAAAACCGGCACACCGCCATCGCACAGGGCGATGAGTGTTGTAAAAGTGGCAATACCCGCCATGAAAGCGCGTGTGCCATCAATCGGGTCAATGACCCATGTCATGCGCGCCCCCGGCTGATGGGCGCTTTCTTCTTCGCCAAGAATGCCGTGATCCGGAAACTGCGCCATAATCATTTGTCGCAGGCGCGCTTCAATCTCACGGTCGGCGATGGTGACCGGACTATCGTCAGCCTTGAGTTCATGCGCGCTATGTGTGCGAAAATAGCGCCGCGCGACCGCGCCTGCCTCATCGGCCAGCTCATGCATGAATGTCAGGATGGCGGTGTCGTTCATAAACCGCCGATAATCAACTTTGCACCAAGAAATATCACTGCAACAGCAAGTATGGAAATGATGAAGCCGACCAGCCCCACCACAAACCCGGCGATAACGGCGCGGCCGTCGCGCTCCAGCATGCCCAGCGCCATGATGCTGATGCCCGCTGCCGGAATGGTGTTGCTGAGCACCGATAGCGGCAGCATGATGCAGCCCGCCAGCACCAGCGAGAAAAAGCCGATCAGCTGCTCTATGCGGGCACTGAGCAGGTGCTCGCGGTTGGGCTTGAAGTAAAGCTCCAGCTTTTGGAGATAAGGCAGTATTTTTTCAATAATCGTTCGCAGAGATTCGGTTTTCATGGTTTTTCTGCCAACCATGTCCGGAAGGTAGAGGCTTTTGCGGCCGATCGTCATCTGCAGCGATAAAAAAAGCAGCGGCAGGCTGACCAGCGAGCTGAAGCCGGGCGGGTAAGGCAGCGGCAGCGCCATCGGAAACGCAAATAGCAGCAGTAAAATCGCAAAGCCGCGATCGCGCAGCCCTTCGGTGATGTCGTGCATGCTGATGGTGTCGCCGGTGTGCTTGCTCAGCAGGTCGCGCAGCACATCGGAGCTTTTTTCGTTTTCATCTCTCACGGGTTGTCTTTCTGGGATGAGTTTGTTAGCAATAACGATATGGACGATACTCATGCCTCGATTTCCGCTTTTCTGCAACAGGTAAGCCAGAGCACCATGGTGGGTGATGATGGCAGGGGCGGCATGGAAAACCACACCAAAGCGGGCGTGGTGCCTTTTATGCGATCCTCACCGCGCCGATATTACATGATGCGACCCGCCTCGAAAATCGCGGGGCTGGGCGATGCGCCTTTTCAGATCTGCAAAGGCACGCGCATGCATTATTCCGATAAACTCGGCTGGCATGATATTCGAAAGCCCGCCGACCGCTTGCCGCAGACGGAAACATTAGTACAGACGGCGCTGCGCGAAGGCATTGAAGAAATGGGGCTGAAGCTGAATAATATCACGCGGCTGATCGAGCTTGGCGCGTATGGCTTTGCCTCGGTGACAACAGGGCGCAGCAAATCGATGTGGCTCTACGCCGCCGAGATGATCAGCCCGAACGATTTTCTGCCCGCCGCCGATATCGCAGCAAGCACGGCTGAGTGTCGCTGGTTTGGCCTGCGGGAATTCTGCGCTGAAGGCAGGGAAGACCACCGCTATATCCTGAGCGATATCGATTCCAAACTTTCGCTTTTCTACAAGGAGTAGCGATGGAACCCATCGAAAGTAATCCCGCCTTTGCCAACAAGCTGATCGGCGCTAGCAGCCTTTACCTGAGACAGCACGCGCACAATCCGGTGTTCTGGTACCCGTGGGGCGAAGAAGCCATCAGCCGTGCACGCGCTGAAAACAAGCCAATTCTGCTATCGGTGGGCTATTCCACCTGCTACTGGTGCCACGTGATGGAACGCGAGGTGTTTGAAAACCTCTCGATTGCATCGCTGATGAACCGTTTGTTCATCAACATCAAAGTGGATAGAGAAGAGCACCCGGCCATTGATGAGCTCTATATGGTTGCGCGGCAGCTGATGACGCATGAAGGCGGCTGGCCGAACAATGTGTTTCTTACGCCCGATCTTAAACCATTTTACGCAGGCGGCACCTACGGCCCAGAGGAAATTTACGGCAAGCCAGCTTTTCCGCGCCTGCTGGAATGGCTGCACTATTCATGGACAACGCAGGAACAAGCGGTGCGTATTCAAGCAGAAGAAGTGACGAAGACCATGGCACCCTTCGTGACATTTGGCAGCCAGCACACAACGCATGCCGAAGAACCGCAGGAGATCGCCAGCCAGGCACGCGCGCTGCTTGCGCTGCTTACGAAGCACCATGATGAGCGAAGCGGCGGCTTTTTCCAATCTCCCAAATTTCCGCATGAATGCTACCTGCAGTTTTTACTCGCCTATCACCGCTATAGCGGTGATGTGGAGGCGCTGAATATCGCCGCACATTCGCTCGGTAAAATGGCGGCAGGTGGGATTTTTGACCATGTTGGCTGCGGTTTTCACCGCTATGCCGTGGACAAGCATTGGATGGTGCCGCATTTCGAAAAGATGCTCTATAATCAGGCGATGCTCGCGCGCTGCTACACGGATGCATTCAGCGCCACCGGCAATCGCTATTTCGCGGATATTGCCTGCAGCATTCTCGATTTTACCAGCGGCCCGCTGACCGATGGTCACGGTGCTTTCTTCTCGGCAATCGATGCGGAAACAGACGCGGTTGAGGGCGCTTTTTATGCGTGGAGAGCGGAAGAAATTGAATCCCTGCTGACTCCGGAAGAAGCCGCATTTTTTGGGCATTTTTTTGCGCTTGCCGATATTCCCGCTTTTCCCGGCCACAAACACCCGGACGGACAGGTGATTTTACTCAGAAAACCGCTGGATCAGGCGGCGGTTGAAAATCACATGCCATACGACGAACTGGCCGCCATGGTCGCGCTGGTGATGAACAAGCTGCTTGCCGCGCGCAATAAGCGTCTGGCACCGGTGGTGGATGATAAAATCATCGTCAGCTGGAACGGATTGATGATGGATGCGTATGCCCATGCAGGCCATGTGCTGGGCGAACCGCGCTACATCGAGCAGGCGAAAAACGCGGCGAATTATCTGCTGCAATATGCGATTGATGATGCATCAAACCTCTGCCGCCTGATCGTGGCGGGTAAGCCGCAATCAGCTGCTACACTGGAAGATTATGCCTATCTCATGCGCGGGCTGATCACGCTTCACCGCACCACGAACGATGCGGCGATGCTCGAAGCAGCGCAGGATTTGTGTGCGCGTGTGCGCGAGCAGTTTGCGGATGCCAGTCAGCCGGGCTATTTCAGCACCACCAGCGATGACACTGTTCTTCTTCGCATGAAAAGCTACGAAGATTCAACCTTGCCTTGCCCCAATGCGGTGATGATTGAAAATCTGCTGGCACTGGCAGCACTGACCAGCCAGAAAGACTACCGCGATGAGGCGGAGCGGATGATCGATCTGTTTGTGCGGCGCCGCGCGCAGGTGCAGCCGGAATCTGCCAGCATGCTGGCTGCCGCGCTTGCCAGCCTCGAGCCACTGACCGAGCGCGCGCAGCTGCCAGCGTTTGATGAGGTGAAATATCTGAAGGGCGAACGTGGCGGGCTTCAGGCAGAGCTTTCACTGGTGCCGGAAGATATGCTGCCCGGCGAAAAAGGTGAACTGACACTTAAGATTCGCATTCGCGAGGGGCTTTCGATTCAGGCGGCAGAAGGCATCCTGCCGCCGCTGCAGCCGACGCAGTGCGACCTGCAGGGGGCGGGCGTGGAGGTCGAGCGTATCGATTACCCGCCAGCCAGCGAAAGCGGCGCAAAACCCGGTAGCTACAGAGGCGAGATCGCGATTCGCATCCGCTTTTCGCTTTCGCCGCAGCTGCCGCTTCGCCCGCGGCTGAAAGTGCGTCTGCGCTACCAGCTCTGTGATGCCAGCCACTGCTACCCGCCCGAGAATATCGCTCTGGTTATTTGATTAATTATCTGATTTTTATGGTGATTATCCGCTATCGCCGCGCCGCCGTGAAAACATGATGCGCCGCCATCTCCGGCTTTGACAGCACGCTGCTGGTTTGTTAGTGTGGTGGTTCACGTTGAAATTTAGCATCCCGAAAGGGGGTATGTTGTTTTGGTAGAAGTCATCGTCCGCGACAATAATGTGGATCAGGCACTGCGCGCACTTAAGAAAAAGATGCAGCGCGAGGGGCTGTTTCGCGAAATGAAAATGCGTCGCCACTATGAGAAACCGTCCGAAGCGCGTGTGCGTCAGGCGGCAGAAGCTCAGAGAAGAGCGCGCAAACTCGCTCGCAAAAACGCCGACAAAAACGACTAACCCGTTTTTTTGTTTCGTTGATCAAACGCATGGTGCCACTTGGTATCATGCGTTTTTTATGGACGACAATCTTTCAAGCGCTCAGGCAAGCAGGTGTTTTAAGTTGTCTCGCTGTGGTAAATATGATACGCTGAGTAATTATTTTTCGAGCGAAAGGAAAATCCGATGTCTAAAGCTGCAGTGTTTGATCTTCGTGATGATGCTCTGGTTCCTGCCATCATGTCTGCCCGTAATAGCGCAGGCAAGTTGCTGGATCTCATGTATGGCAATCCTGACCGCGTGAAAATCACCATGGCGTTTGCGTTTGCGCTGCTCATCATGGGGATGTCCATGGCGCAGCAGGCAGCTCACCACTTTGCCGCGTGCCCGGCCTGATTTTTCAGCGTCACTTTTTAGTCTGAGTGCTCGCTTAACCAGCGCTTGATGAGCGCTGTTTGCGTTTCGTCCATCAGCGCGGGGGCATGACCGCAGCCCGCTAGCTCCTCAAAATCCAGCTGTGGGTGCTGCGCCTGCATCGCGCGCGCCGTATCGCGCAACAGAATATCTGATTTCTCGCCGCGCAGCAGCAGCGTTGGAACTGGTTTGACGCTATCCATCAGCGCCCATAAATTCACATCTTCCACCGGCTTATCTTTGGGTAGCAGCGCGGTGATATTCGCATCGTAAGCAAAGCCGAAGCGGCCATCGCGCTCGATGATGCTGTGGGTGAATAAATGCTGCCAGTGATGTTCAGAGACAATGCCAAATGGCTCGCAGTTTCGGCGCAGAGCGGCTTCTGCTTCGCCGCGCGTCGCGTAGTGTTCGCCGCTGCCAGCGTAGCTTAAAATACGCGAAAGAGCACTGGCAGGAATCAGGCAGCCAATATCATTCAGCACCATCGAAGCGACCAGACCCGGCGCGGCCGCGCAGGCCATCATGCCAAGAATGCCACCCATTGAGGTGCCCACCCAATGCACCCGCGATATGCCCAGCTGCGACAGCGCTGAAAGCGTATCGGCAAGGTAGGTGCCGTAGTGGTAATGCAGCGCACTGGCGAGCACATCGCTGCCGCCGCGGCCGGCCATATCCAGCGCAACCACGCGGTAGCGCGGTAGCAGCGCCTCAGCTAGAAAATCAAAATCACGGCTGTTGCGTGTCAGCCCGTGCATGCACAGCACCGTTTCGTTACTCTCTGCATGCCATAGATGCGCGGTCAGGGTGTGGGCGGGCACGTGCTCGCTGGCAGCAATCGTGATGCGACGCTGCTGCGGGCTCAGCATGCCAGCCCGAACAGCCGGAAAAGCAGCCAGTAACACACGCGCCGCACCAGCACAATCAGCGTGCCGGTGAGTAGCAGTGACCACATGACATCCGCCGGAAAATGCACGCCAAGCGACACGCGCGACCAGCCAATCAGCGCAATGGGAACCATCAGCAGCCATTTGCGATTTTCAGGCGCAACCGGCCACAAGCTGACCATCAGAAATGTGATGAATGCCATGTGGCCACTGGGAAAGCTGCGCAGCGCATCGTCCGCCTCCTGCGGCTGAATCTGCTGCACCTGATCCGCCGCCAGCGCCACATATGGGCGCGGATAGCTGAAATGATCTTTCACTGTGCGCACCATCAGCCCGTTAGCCGCGAAACCAACCACCAGCACCACCAATACCCCAAGCCACATGGCTGCATGTGTGCGCATGCCGCCTTTCTTCATCAATTTGCGGTAGATCAGCGAAAGACCGGCAAACATGGTAATCGCCAGCATCCACCAATGAAAATTCTGATAGCTGCCAAACTGGGTAATAAACAGCATCAGCTGATCATAGCTGTGACCACGCAGGCCATTAATTTGAAGAAAAAGCCACTCATTAAGGCCGTGCCAGTCGTAAAGCCATTCTTTCAGACCGCCGACATCGCTGAAGTCGCGGAATAATTCTTCTCGTGTCATCCATTCGCGGTCGGGGGTCTGGCTGGTCATCGCAGGCTGTATCCTTGCATGGCAATAGGTGGAGATTTACCCTCAACACAATCCGCCACAATGGCCGCGCTACCGGCCGCATGTGTCCAGCCCAGCGTGCCATGGCCGGTGTTGAGATAGAGGTTGGAAAATGGTGTTTTACCCAGCACGGGCGGCCCGTCTGGCGTGGATGGACGCAGGCACGCCCAGCGCGACACCTCCGCATCCCATGCGGCGCGCGGCAGCAGGCTCTGGCCAGCTTTGACAATGGCGCGAATGCGCCGCTCGTTGATGGAGTGATCATAGCCGGTGAACTCGGCGGTGCCGGCAATACGGTGCAGATCGCCAAGGCGCGTATGGACGATTTTAAATGCGCCATCCGTAATACTGGTGCGCGGCGAGAATTCATTGGCGCGAATGGTCAGGCTGTAGCCTTTCATGGGGTAGATGGGCAGGCGCAGACCAAGCGGTTGAACCAGCGGCGCGCTGTAGGCGCCGAGCGCCAGCACAAAGCCATCGGCCGCAAGGTCGCCCTCGCTGGTTGTTGCAGCCACTACGCGCCCACCTTCAGCTTTAAGCCCATGGAGCGAAACGCCATAGCGAAACTCGGCGCCATAGCGCTGCACGGTGAGCTGCGCCAGCGCATCGCTGAAAAGTTTGGCATCGCCCGTTTGATCCATCAGCGCATGGATGCCGCCGGCAATCTTGCGGCTGGTTTGCGCCAGCACCGGCTCAATTTCGAGGCATTCGGCGGCACTGACGACCCGTTCCCGCGCGCCATATTTTGCCTGAAGTTCAGATTGGCGGCGCGCATGGCGGAACTCTGACTCGCTGTCATAAATTCTGAGAATGCCACTGCTGCGAAATGAAAATTCAAGCCCTGTATCACGGATCAGATCCGCCAGTTTCTGACGGCTGAATAAACCAAGGCGCAGAATGTTGATGGTGTTTTCTGCCGCGCGCGCCGACGTGCAGTTTCTGAGGAACTGAAGCCCCCAGCGCGTCATCGCCCAATCAGCACGCGGCCGGTACACCAGCGGCGCCGATGGATCCAGTATCCACCAGGGGATTTTTGGCAGCACATGCGCGCTTGCCCATGGTTCAGCATGGCTGTAGCTAAGCTGCGCGCCGTTCGAAAAGCTGCCCTCTGACGCGGCTTCCTTGCCGCGATCCACCACCGTGACGCGAAAACCACGCCTGCCCAGCTCATACGCCGTGCTGACACCAAGCAGGCCTGCGCCCATTACCAGAATATGCATATTTCACATGTGGTTAGTTTTGGCATTCTTTAGAAGCATAGACCGCGACTCTTAACGAGAGGTTAGCGCCAACGAAAAAAGAGCGATTGCCACAAAACTGCAACAATTCTGTGCTAGGATGTAAAACGTCGCATCAGGTCATGCGCTGTGTCTTCATGGTTTATTAAATAACCTGTTGTAATTATAAAGATTGTTGAGAGGGAGTTTCTATCATGGCTGGTTCCGGTCGCCTGCAATCGGATCCCCTGTTTCAGGGGCTTACCCGCCCAACCATGATCATGGGCGTGAGCTACATGTATTTTGTTTTGAATGCCGGCATTTGTCTGATTCTTTTCATCAACCTTCAGGATTTTAAAATTCTACTGATGGTCGCGCCGACGATTCACCTGATAGGCTATCTCATCTGCCTGAAGGAGCCGCGTGCCATAGAATTGTTGATTCTCAAGGCCAGCAAAGGGCTGCGCTGCATTAATCGCGGCTATCATCGCAACAATAACTCGTACGATCCATATTAGCCATGCTTCACCATTTCCAGCGCCGGCGCACAAAAAAAGCTTCTTATGCAAATCTGGAAGTCGCCGAGTCGACCTTCATTCCCTACAGCTATCACTGGGACAAGGAAACAATTCTCACCAAGAAGAAAGAGTTTCTGCAGATTATCAAAGTGGAAGGCTTTTCGTTTGAAACGGCCGACGACGAAGATGTCGACATGAAAAAAATGGTGCGCAATTCGCTGCTCAAGAGCATGGCGGATGGCAATTTTGCCCTATGGTTTCACACGGTGCGCCGCCGCCAGAGCGCCTATCCTGGCGGCAAGCAGCCGCCGGGTTTTGCTTCTTATGTCGATAAGTTGTGGCATGAGAAACATCATTCAAAAGATTCTTATGTAAACGAACTTTATATCACGGTGATTCGCAAGCCCGACACTAAAGGCGCAGCCAAGGTGCATCATCTGTTTAAGCGCGCCACTGAGATGAGCGATAAAGCGCTGCAGATTGAATCGATGCATGAGGCGCATAAAGAACTATCAGAAACGGTGAACCGACTTGTTGCAACGCTGCGTGATTATGGCGCGCGCGTGCTGACCACCTATGAAAATGATCATGGTGTTTTTTCTGAGCCACTTGAATTTTTATCCAAGCTGGTCAATTGCGGCTTTTCGCATCCCATGCGCTACAGCGGCAGCGAAATTTCAAGCACATTGCCAATGTATCGAAAATATTTCAGCGACCGCATTATCGAGGTGGTTGGCGCGCCGAAGAAGCGTTTTGCTGGTCTGGTCAGCATCAAAGAATATGCACCAGCCACTGCCGCCGGCCTGCTTGATGGCTTTCTGCAGCTGCCGTTTGAGTTTATTATTTCACAGTCCTACACCTTCCATAACCGCAGCGCCAAAATCAGCAATATGCAGCTTCGCCAGCGCCGCATGATGGCGGCGGAAGATGCTGCCATCTCGCAGATTGCAGAAATCAGTGATGCGCTGGATATGGCGATGAGCGGGCATGTGGCATTTGGCCCGCACCAGCTTTCGGTGATGTGTTTTGAAGAAAACATGCAGGATCTTGAGCGCGTGCTCTCGCTGGCGATTGCTGAGCTGGTGAATATCGGTATCAACCCCACGCGCGAGAAATTTGTGCTCGAGCCGATGTTCTGGGCGCAGCTGCCCGCTAATTTTGAATATATCGCGCGCGGCGCCGATATCAGCACGCTGAACCTCGCAGGCTTTGCCAGCCTGCATAATTATCCAATTGGCAAAATGTCCGGCAATCACTGGGGTGATGCGGTGACTGTGTTTGATACCTCGTCCGGCACGCCGTACTTTTTTAATTTTCACAACCGCGATGTTGGCCACACCACCATTATCGGCCCCACCGGATCCGGTAAAACGGTGCTGCTTAACTTCCTCTGCGCACAGGCGCAGAAGTTTAATTGCCGCACCTTCTTTTTCGACAAAGATCGCGGCGCAGAAATTTTTATTCGCGCGATCGGCGGCAAATATACAGTGATTGAGCCGGGTAAGAAATGCCGTTTCAACCCGCTCCAGCTGCCCGATACACCCGAAAACCGAACTTTCCTTACTGAGTGGCTGCACACGCTGGTCACGGTGAATGATGAGCCGTTCACCGCCGATGACATGGATCGCTTGAGCGAGGCGGTGGCAGGCAACTACAAGCTCGACAAAAAAGATCGCATGCTGCGCAATATCGCGCCATTTCTGGGCATTGAAGGCCCCGGCACCATTGCTGGCCGCCTGAAAATGTGGCACAGCGATGGGCCTTACGCCGGATTATTCGATAACGAAACCGATGTGATTGATTTCGGTATTGGCAACGCGTTTGGTTTTGAAATGGGCGAGGTGCTGAAAGAGCGTGTGAGCCTTGAGCCAACGCTGCTGTATTTATTTCATCGTATCAGCCTGTCGCTTGACGGCACCCCGACGATTATTGTTCTGGATGAAGCATGGGCACTGATTGATAACAAAATTTTTGCCGGCCGCATTCGTGATTGGCTGAAGACGCTGCGTAAACTCAACGGTATGGTGGTGTTTGCCACGCAGAGTGTCGAGGATGCGACCAACAGCGCCATTAGCGAAACGCTGATTCAGCAGACCGCCACGCAGATTTTCCTTCCCAACCCCAAAGCGACCGATGCCTACCGCAAGGCGTTTATGGTGAGCGATCGAGAATTTAATCTGCTGAAAACGACTGATCCGGGCAGTCGCTATTTTCTGGTGAAACAGGGCAAGGATGTGGTGGTGGCGCGTATTGACCTTTCGGGTATGGATGATGTGATTAATGTACTCTCCGCACGTGCAGAAACCATTGTGGTGCTGGATGAAATTCGAACAAAGGTTGGTGATGCGCCGGAGGCATGGATGTCGGCATTTCAGGAACGGGTGCGTTTGGAAAGAGAAAAATTTGCAGCTAAAGACACTAAAAAATAGCAATCTATACCATCTCGCATGGTCATTGATGCTGGCACTGATAGTGCTCGCACCGCTGCCAGCCCACGCCTATGATTTTGAGAATCGCTACGGCGTGTATAATGTCGCTGATCCCAAAAATACGCTGCAAATGAACAGAGTATGCGCCATTAACACTGCGATTAATGATGTTCCGGCAACCATTGGTGCGCCCGCCCAGTATCAAAACCGCGAACAGTTCGGTTTTGTTAAACGCATGGTGCTGTGTGTCAAGGAATCGATTCTGTATGCCACCTATCAGGTGCTTGCTCCCATATCCGAATTTTTCGCTCAAACGATTGCTATCGCCTGTACGCTGGCTGTGGCTATTTGGGGTTTGCAGGCCACAGCGGGCAGAAGAAATGTTTCCACGCGTGATGCGGCGATTCTGGGCATCAAAATCGGGCTGGTGATCATGTTCACCTCAAATTTTGCCGCGCCTTTCTTTGATCCGGACAATGATAAAGGCGGCCTTTTTGGCATGATTCTCACGAGCATGGAGCAGTTTATTGCAATCATTCTACGCTACACCGATAACTCACCAACCTTTATTGCTGTCTGCCCCAACCTTGTCAGCGCCGCCGATCCGGAATCAACCGTCTACATCCTGACCGTCTGGGAAAAAGTCGACTGCATGATTGAAACACTTATTGGCGGCATCTTCTCGCCATTTAATATCACTCTCGGCATCATGGGATTTTTAACAGCGGCGCTGCTTAGCGGTGTTTTTGGCTTTTTTATTGCGATATTCGGAATACTCATCATCGGAATGCTGCTCATTGCAATTGCCCAGTCTGTTTATATTTTCATTAGCTCATTTCTGGCCTTTGCATTGATGGTGCTTTTTTCGCCTTTCATTATCCCCACTATTTTATTTGCTTACACAAAACCTTATTTTGATAAATGGCTGAGAGTCACCATTGGTCTTATTCTGCAGCCTATTTTCATGTTTGTGTATCTGACGATGATGCTGGCGGCCTATGACGTGCTCATCTATGATGGCGATAGATCCGTCTTTCGTGCGATTGCGGGTTCGGCGTATAAAGCGCATATTGACCCGTCCAACTATGGTTCCAACAATTACATGACAATGGGGCAGTGGCTCGCCAGTCCAAACTCACCTGCAGGATCTGGCAGAGTGCCCTTGGGGAATTATCAGCCGCTGAATAAAAATGAAACCGGCTTTACCATTGATTACGCGGGCACACGGCCTGTATGTCTTGACGAAGCGTGTGAAACAGAGCGTAAAATTAATAAGCGTGATTCGGGTGTCTTAGGAACGATTGGCGAAGAAATCAATGATAGAGCTGTTTCACGCCAGAACGATCTGTATGACATCATGAGCAGTGCGCGTATTTTTAGAACCAGCGTGCATGTCTGGGGTATTAACTGGGATTATCTGCTGATTAATTCCAAGCTTTATGATGCTGATTACATGCAGGTAATGATGGCTTGGTCGATTTATAATCTCTGCTTGCAGGATCCAACCTTTAACGGATCAATGGGAACGATGTTTACCGTGAATTGCGGTGTTGATCCTGATCCGCAGAAATATAAAGAAAAATATTACTGGCCTTATATCATCGGCATTATTTCCTCGATGATGATGGCAGTGGTGACAATGTTTTTATTCATGGTGCTGCTGCGCGCACTGCCATTTATCGGTATCGGCATTTCCGGCGAAACACTGGCGGTTCCGGGCTTGGGAACAGGCCGACTTGCAATGCCCGGCAGCAACAGTTTCCAGAATTTCCAGTCGCGTATTGCCAACTCTTTTACCGGCAGAGGAAAATAATGCTGGCGCGCATTCTTCCCCCACCGCTGCAATTTCTTAGGGCCTTCTGCCTTATGCTGGCATTGTTTCTGGTTTCGGCCATGCCTGCCCGCGCCAACATACCTGCGAACGGTCTTTCGCTGGAGCAGTGTGTAAGCCAGCAGGGCGGCAGCGCATCGATAGAAAAATGGTCGTTCACCACCAAATTAGTGATGTGTTTGCGGGGCACGATTATCAAAGCAGTTGCTGATCCGAATAATCCTGCGCAGGGCATGCTGCCTGCTTTTTCTGAATTCATGGTGCCGTTGGTGGCGGTGATGCTGATTTTTGCCATCATGGTGTTTGGCATACGAATTCTAAACGGTGAGCAGGATTTAAAGCGCCGAGCCATCGGCTTTCTGATACGCATCGCACTGGTTTTGTTCTTTGCCTACAATCTTGGCGGCTTTGCGCACGCCATGTTTGATGTGATGGATGATATGCTCTGCCTCATCAGCCAGCCCATACCCAGCGGGAATATCCGATCCGAAAGCATTGCCATGCAGGGCATCTGGCCGGGTCGTGCAAATATTGAGTTCATGTCGGATGAGATTTTTATTCAATGTTCACCATGGCTTTTTATCGATAACACTATCGGCCGATTATTTGGTTTTGGTGAGACATTACTGCTTTCGGGAGGGTTGCTTGGAATTGTGGGTGGCTCGCTTTTTTCTGGCACCATCGGCATGTTGATTTTCTTGATGGGCTTGATGGCCTTTATGGATTTCTTGTTTCTAATCCTGCGGTTAATTTTTCTCTACCTCACCTCGGTGCTGGTGCTGGCGTTTATGATTATTATCTCGCCATTGATTATTCCCATGGCATTATTCTACACGCGTGAAAATTATTTCACCGCCTGGCTGAGAATCGTGATTGTAGCGCTATTATTGCCGCTATTTTCCTTTGCGTTCATTGGTATGTTTATCGGGATTTATGATATTCTGCTGGATCGTATCTTCATTATCATTGGCGGCCTGAGTAGCGATGGCACACCACAGTTTGACGCTTTCTGGCGCATGAACCAACCTAAATTCTCATGGCTGCTGCCATCTGATCCCAACCTTGCACAGGATTTTGAAAAAATTATTCAATCGGATGTGGTGGGCTCGCCCTCGGTGCAAACCTTCACCAATCCCTATGCCAGACGCGCGCTGGATGCCACTAGCTTCATTGTTGCGCCCGGTATTGATTTTGGTCAGGCGGGCGTTAAAATCGAACAACAGCTGGTGCTGGGTTTTCTCTCATTATGGATTTTCTCTTCGCTTATGAAATCCATGCTCGGGCTGATTCCCGGCGTGGTTCAGGGGATAGCGAAAGCAACGATTAATATTGGTGCGCCGGCAGCAACCATTGAAAGCGGCATGAGGCGTACCATCACAGCGCTGGGTAAAGCAACATGATGATGATTAAACGAGCTATCAGCACCCTGATTCCGCGCCTCGCTGCAGGCCGCAAAAAAGGACATTTCAGTCTTTATGCGGCTTTGCTGCTTGGCTTGATTGCATTGGCGCCGGCAGCCTACGCCGCTGATGGCAATACTGAAAACAATATGCCTAAAGGTACCTGCACATTTGACCCGCAATTCGCTCTGCCTCAGGAAGTGATCACACCGGGCAATGGTATAATTTCAAATATCGTAACGGACGTGAAGAGTGTCCTGACAGCGACCATAATTCCAATGTACCAAAATATTATCAGTTCGCCGTCATTCACCGGCCCGGTCACGGTTGCTCTGACGCTTTATATCGCCATTTACGGCATTCTTTTTACCTTCGGTATGGTGCAGGTGACGGTGTATGACTTCTTCATCCGGATGCTTAAATTTGGCGTAATTGCAGGCTTTATCATTTCTGCCGAAGGTTGGGCGTCAGAAGTTTTTTGGATCCTGAATGATTTTTTTGTTGAAGGAACCGATGCGATTATTGCTGAGGCGACGACTATCATGGTGGGGGGGGTGCGTCAGCCATACAATGAAGCTCAGCCATTTGCTGCGCTCGACGCGCTGCTGGCAACGGCGATTTCTTCCAGAATGGCGGTAACGATTCTCGCCACCATTTTTACCGGCCCTTACGGCCTTGTTTTTGCCATTCTGATACTGCTTTCTCTCGGCGCGATGATGCGTGCTTTTCTCAGCGCCATCTGGATTTATCTGATGGGACTGGTGCTGAAAATGTTGCTGATTGCGCTCGCGCCGATCTTCATCACGTTTCTTCTGTTTGACCGCACCAGACACCTTTTTGACGGCTGGCTTAACCAGATGGTCAATGCATGCCTGCAGCCCATCTTTGTGTTCATCTTTTTTGCTTTCTTTGTATCGCTGCTGAAGGCATCGATTGATAATATTCTTAAAACACCAGTGTGCTGGACGGAGTGGATGGAAAGTGTTCGCGGTACGCCTCAAGCGTTTCACTACTGGCGTTTTGCGGTGAAGAACAAAAACGGCGACTGGGAGGCTTATTCAGGAACCTATAATTTTGACGGCATTGCCGATGATCCTAAGGCGCCTATTTTCCCGATTGATATCATGGCCGTGCTGATTTTCCTGGTGCTGGCAGAGCTGGCCAGTCGCTTTAATAATGTGGTGGTGATGATCGCAAGCGAAATTGCCAGCGCCAGCGCAAGGCTCTCTGATTTTCAGGGGCCTATGTCTGATTGGCTTAATCGCGGTGGTGGTAGTGGCGGCGCCAGCGCCAGCGCAGCGGCTGCCGGTGTTGGTTCGCGTCCGATACCGGGCGGTAGCAGCGCAGCCTCAATGAGCTCCTCAAAGGCAAGTATTGCCAGCAAGGGGATGATGGGCGCCGCCGAGGATGGCATACGCGAGCGCATTAGTATGTTGTCATCCAAACGACAAAGCACTTAATTGCTCGTTGCGCGCAGTAGTAGTTTGTCTTATACATTATGCTGATAATACAGATGTTGATGGAGGTGTTATGAAGTGGGTTCTGGTGGTGGCGCTGGCCTTTGCCGCATCTGGCTGCAGTAACAAATTAGAAGACCTGAAAAGCCCGTGTGTCAGCGCGGAGCAGGGACCCTGCGATCGCCGTCCGGTGAATCAGGATCATGCCTGAGGGGTTTTAGCGACCTTCATCGCGCGCGGCTTGCGCAATTTTTTCAATTTCTTCTGCCGAAAGATTGGCATTTCGTACCCCTTCGTGCCCCGGTAGCCAAACCAGCTGAAGGCGCTTGGGATCCCGCGCGAAAACACGCTCCTCCGTGACCATACCCATATTGGGCGGGATATTGTTTTTAGCAAGCCCGGCGATGGTGTATGGGCCATCGCGGAACATGCCAATAATAACGCGGGAGCGATCAATAAAAACCTGCGAACCGCGAATCATATCAATAACATCTGCTGCGCTGGTGGGCTTAGCCGCTTTTTGAAGGTGATGCACGACGACCACCGCGCAATGTTTGGTGATGGCAAACTCCTCGAGCGCTTCAAAAAAATCACTAACGGCCTGTGAGTTATCTTCGTCACCAGCCAGATATTTTCGCGCAGGATCAACCACCAGAATAGGTACCTCCGGCACCTGGCTTAGCCTGCGGATATGCTGCGCAAATGTGACGCCCTCGCCAAAATCTGTGCGTTGAAACATCAGTCTGCGCGCACGGCCTCTGGGATCAAAAATTGAGGCGCGGGCATTGATAATTGGCGGCCCATCCTCGCCAGAAAAATAAATGGAGATGCCTTTGCATTTTTCGATCGCCAGCCGCTGGCCTAACCAGCGTGGTGCTTCCTGCCCGGGGGGGTAGTCGGTCGCGGCCATGACGCATAAAAGATGAGCAAGGCTGCTTTTGCCAGTGCCGCCTGTGCCGGCAAGCAGTGTTACGCTGCCGCGTGGAACAAGTCCGGGGACGATAAATTCAAACATGTCATCGGCGTCACGTCGCATCGGCCCGGTGGCATCAAACAACTCAACATCACGCGCGACCATATCGAAAAAGCGCATGTTATCGGCAACATCATCCGGGTTGGTGCCAAATTTTTCATATAAAGAGTGGTGGCGCTGATAAGCATTCCAGCAGTAAGCCGCATCCACAACTTTTTGCACGGAGATACTGCGTTGTTCAATGAGATCCGTTAGTGGCTCGGTTGTGTTGGGGCTGGCGCCAACCAGAGAATTAAAATCCGGATGATGAAACAGACCGTGATTTGTCAGATAGGCAAGGCCGGAAAGCAGGTAGCTGCCCGCATAGTTATCACTTTGAACATTGGCGATATCATAGGCTTCACGGCAGCCTGATGGTAAGCCGGTGTCCTGCGGCGCGAGCATCTCATCGCTGACACCGAGAATTTTAAGCCCCGCTCGGTCGTTGTCACCGCGGTGAAACGTGCTGGCCAGCATGCCGAGCTGACGCACACGCTGAATGGATTCATCGCGCAGCACATCCACACCTAGCGATAGGGATGTGCACCAGAAAACGCCCGAACCCAGCGGCTTGAAGCTTCCATCATCGCAACGCTCATGTATGACGGGCTGAAGCAGCAGGGTTGTGTTGGGTAGCTGGCCATGCTGATAATGCCGAAGTATCTGCTCAATCGCTGCTTCGGTTTCGCTCTCGCTGAACCAAAAAGTGACGCCAGCTTCCTTAGAGCGAAACGGCACCTGATTTTCGGGGCTGTAGAGGCACATGAAACCCCTCAGCCCGACAGCACGATGTGCTGCCCAGAGAAAAGATAGCTCCTGCCTTAAGCTTTGGCTAAGTAATTCGGGGGCGATTATTGTCATAAATTGTTCGATTCCAGTGTGCGGTTGATGTATTAAAATATCATGAACAAAACTAGCCATTGTGTCACGATTCCCGTTGGGCGCCCGTTTCTGCAGGATCTCGTGGCGCTACTGCACCAACGTTATGGTGATGACCCGATAAGGCTATCGTCTGTGCTGGTGTTATTGCCCAACGAGCGCTCCTGTCGTGCGCTTAAAGAAGCATTTCTGACGATGGCGCAGACCGGAGCATGCCTGCTGCCATCCATTCGTTCGCTGGCCGAAGCAACAGACGACGAGGATGATGCATGGGTGCTCTCCAACCTGAAAGATATAGCGCCTGCTATACCAGTTTCTATGCCTCGGCGGCACGTGTTGCTGATGCAGCTGATTCGCGCCGCAGAGCCGATGTTGCCACCTGCGCAGCTCTCGGATATGGCGCACGAGCTGGCTTTTTTTCTCGATGAGGCAACACGCCATCAGCTTAGCATGGATCATCTGCAGCAGCTGGTGCCGGATTATCTGGCAACGCACTGGCAGCAAACACTCAATTTTCTGAAGATTATCACCCACCACTGGCCGGCTTTGCTGCAGGCACAGGCGATGGTGGACCCGGTATGCCATCGTCGCGATGGCCTGCTGAAACTTGCGGCATTGTGGCAGGCGCAACCGCCACCTTACCCTGTGGTTGCTGCCGGCTCCACTGGTAGCCAGCCAGCAACCGCCGCACTGCTGAAAACAATCGCCTCCCTGCCGGAAGGGCTGCTGGTGCTACCCGGTCTGGACAAACAAATGCCCACAGAGCCCTGGCAGCAGCTGACGCAAACGCATCCCCAATATGGCTTGAAGCAGCTGCTTGATGTGGTTCAGATATCGCGCGATGATGTTTTGGAAGTGGCTTCTGGCAGTAACCGCGCGCCATGGCTACAGGCCATTTTTGCGGATGCAGAACAAACCGCGCGCTGGAAGGAACAGCCACTACCGAATAATGATGCCATGGCCGCAATAGCGGTTCTGGAGGCTGAAACTCAGGCGCAGGAGGCAGCCATGATCGCCATGGCGCTGAGGGAAGCTGTTGCCACGCCGAATCAAACCGCGGCGCTGGTGACACCGGACAGAACACTGGCCGCCATGGTTGCTGTGCAGCTTCACCGTTTTGGTATCGTAATTGATGATTCCGCAGGCACACCATTGATGGACACACCGGCAGGCGTGCTTCTGCGGCTGGTTGCAAAATGGTTATCTGAACCAGATTCCGGCAGTTCGCTGCTGGCCATACTCCGGCATCCGCTGGTGGCCATGGGCAGCAGCTACTGCGAATGCCGAAACGCTGCCGCAAAGCTGGAGCTTGGTTATCTGAGAGGCCTTGTGCATTATGTTTCGCTGGAAGCATTAACACAGGCCTGTGCGCAGGAAGCCTTTGCGCCGCTGATTCAGCAACTAACCGTTCGATCTCAAGCGCTGCGGAGTTTATTTTCTGCGGATTGCTGCAATATCAGCCAGCTTTTTGCTGAACTGATAAATTTCTGTGAATGGCTGGCAACGGTAGAAGAAAGCAACGGCGAAACACTTTTGTGGCTGCACGACACGGGCAGGCAGCTTGCCGCAGCACTGGCTGAATGGCAGCCGGAATTGATTCATCTGGCGGAATTTAACGCTCAGGATATGGCCGATCTTATGGAAAGTCTGCTCGCGGGCAAGGTCTACAGACCGCGCTATGGGCAGCATCCCCGCCTATGTATTCTAAGCCCGATGGAGGCTCGCCTGCTAACATTTGACCGCGTGATTCTCGGCGGGCTAAACGAAGGCATGTGGCCATCGGCGCATAGTATCAGCCCATGGATGAGCCGTCCGATGCGGCAGCAATTCGGGCTGCCGGCGGAGGAACGCAAAGTTGGACAATCAGCGCATGATGTATGGCAGCTATTAGCCAGTCGGGAGGTGTTGCTGACGCGCTCCCGCAAAAATGGCGGCAAGGCTCAGATACCGTCGCGCTGGCTGGTGCGCCTGAAAACATATATTCATGGGCATGATCCCGCGTTGTGGGAGCGCATGGATCGCACCCACCATTATCATGCCATGCTGAATGCCCTGCAGCAGCCACTGAAGATAGCTACGCTGGAGCGTCCTCAACCGGTGCCGCCAGCTGAGCTTAAACCACAGATGCTCTCGCCGACGATGATAGAAACCCTTTCATTGAATCCTTATGCGGTGTATGCGTCTAAAATCTTACACTTAAAACCACTGGATGCGCTGGGGGAGGTGCCCTCGGCCAAGCATTTCGGCCAGCTGCTGCACCGCGCATTAGAGCTGTTTGTATCGCAGTTTCCAACTGCGCTGCCACAACATCCAGAGCATACGCTGCGCGATTGCATGCGCCAGACACTTGCTCCTATACTTCACTGGCCGGTGGTGCGGGCATTATGGTGGCCGCGCTTTGAGTCGCTCGTTCCATGGCTTATTATTGCAGAAAAAGAGAGCCGGGCACTGGCCAAAACCATTCTGGCGGAGCAGCCGTTAGTATGGCCGCTAAAACTCGGTGCCAATCAGCTGACGATTCGCGGCACACTGGATCGATTGGATGTGCGCCGCGATGGAAGCCTTGCCATCATTGACTACAAAACTGGTACACCGCCAACTGCCGGTGAGATTGAGCACGCAACCATCAATCAACTGGCGCTTTATGCGCTGTGTTTGTGCCGCAGCGAGCAATTGGTGTGGCGTCAGTTATCAGGCAAGCCGGATGAGAAACGTCTGGAGCTGTATTACTGGAAACTTGGTAACCACCCGGATCAGTGCGAACGCATACAAGTCGGTGTGGCGCTTCATGTTGCCGAACAGCGCCTGCGTGAACTTCTCACGTCATATCTGCAACCTGACTACGCATTTGTCTGTAGCGGCAGTGATGAATCACACTCTTTTAACCCCTATCACCATCTGGCACGCTATGAAGAATGGGAGGGGCTTTGATGCTAATGCAGTGTGCTCGAATATTGCGTGCGAATCTGATCATCCAGCCGCATCACCCTCGCGTAAAGCTCAAGGCTGCGATCCAGCAGCAGACACATATAGCTGGGCAAAACTCCGTGCAACACACGATTATCAACCAGGCAGACATCCCGAAAATCGAGCATGTAGCGCTCAACTGCTTCGCTGGCCGTAATTTTACCCGATACCACAGCGCGCTGAATCAATATCCACGCCATCACCGAAGAAAGCCGGAGTGTGATTCTCGACATCTCACACGAGTAGAGTGTTTTGAGATTCTCTTCTATACGCCGCTGGTCATCCTGACCAAACAGAAAAAAATACTCATGCGCTTCATTCAGAAGCTTCATGGTTTCATCAAAAATACTCGGCATGAATACCACATTCGGGGTGGCTGCGCGGGTTTGAAGTCGGTTTGTCATCAAGCCTTGTCCTTTACTAATCTTAGCCATTTTAGCACACAATGGCTTGAACATTTGTTAAGTTTTGATGAAATTTTAACTAATAAGGGTTGGTTATGGCCTTGATTTCAGGGCAACATCCGGCTTCTATCGGTTCGCCAGAGGTTTCGGTGCTGGTTCGTGCGAATGCTGGATCCGGTAAAACCACATTATTGGTAAACCGCGTGCTTAGCCTGCTTTGCTTTGGCGTGGCGCCGGAAAAAATTCTCTGCCTCACCTATACCAATCCCGCTGCTGCGGAGATGAAAAACCGTATCATTCAATCGCTTGGCGAATGGGTGATGATGGATGATGAGCGCCTTGAAGCCGCGCTGGCAAAGCTGCTGGATCGGCCGGTCACGCCAGCTATGCTGCGACAGGCGCGCGGCTGGTTTGCTCAGGTGCTGGACGCGCCTGAGGGTATTCGTATTCATACCATTCATGGATTTTGCCAGTCGCTATTGGGTCGTTTTCCCCTTGAAGCGGGTGTTCATCCGCAATTTCGTATTCCCGACCCGTCTATCGAGCGCCGCCTTCTGGAGGCAGCGTTGCAGCACATTTATCTTGAATCAGATCAAAACCCTGCACTTGCAACGGCGCTTCAGCGCCTTTCAAGCAGAGGGCTCAGCCAGTTTCATGGCTACATGAAAGAAATCATCGCTCGGAAAATCCACTTTTCGCTCATGACGGATGAACAGGATCAGGCGCGTGAACGTCTTGAGCGTTTGCTTGGTGCCAGCTGCCGAGATGACTTACAAACGCTGCATTCTCGTTTTCTGGTTCGTTCACCTGAGGAGCTCAAGCGCCTGATTGTTGCCGCAGAGATGTTGCAGTCCAGTACCGGCGTTCGTGATCAGCAGCATGGCGCCGCGCTGATGCAATGGCTCAGCGTGAGCAAACCAAATAGTGAGGCGGTGGAAGCGGCAGCAAGCCTGTTTTATAAATCCAAATCGCAGGAATTGTCGAATAATATTGTCTCTAAATCTGCCGGGCTCAGCGTGTCGCAGATGGAGGCAATCAGCGCCGAGCAACAACGCTTTGCCAACTTCTACGCGGCGTATAAGGCTCATAAAATCCTGCTTCATAGCAATGATGTTGTTCAGGTTGCGGGCGCGTTGCTGACACACTATCACGCACTTAAACGACGTCATGGCTATCTGGATTATGATGATCTGATACTTGCAGTCAGGCGCATGCTTAGCCAGGCCAATGCTGTGCCATGGGTGCAGTATAAGCTGGATGGCGGCATTGATCACCTGATGGTGGATGAAGCGCAGGACACCAGCCCCTATCAGTGGGAAATCATTGCCGCTCTGTGTGATGAGTTTTTTTCAGGGCAAGGTCAGTCAACGAATCCGCGCTCGCTCTTTGTCGTGGGTGATGAAAAGCAATCTATTTTCAGCTTTCAGGGCGCTGATGTAGCCTCCCTGGCCAGAATGCAGCAGCTATTCGCTGATCGTATTGCTGCCGCATACGGCAAGATGATAACGCTGGAGCGAGTTGAGTCCTTTCGTTCGAGTTCGCAGGTACTGGCGGTGGTGGATAAGGTGTTTTCGAGCCATCAAGCGCGCCGAGGTGTTGTCACATCGTCGGCGCCGCTGACCCACGCTGTCACGCGCCGCGATGCCAGAGGTATGGTGCAGCTATGGCCACTTATTTCACCGCACAATAATCCCTCCGGCAGGCACGCGGCACATCTGGCGCGGTGTGTGGCACGTCAGGTTAAGTCATGGCTGGCCGAGGGGTTGTGGCTGGATAGAATGCAGCGCTCCCTGCGCCCGGGCGATGTGATGGTGCTTGTCAAATCACGCACCGTCATGATGGATTTACTGGTGCGCGCTTTCAAGCGTGAAGGCATTGCTGTGGCAGGTGCCGATCGCATCAGGCTGTCAGAAAATCTGGTTGTGCACGACCTGCTGGCGCTGGCCAGATGCTGTCTGCTGCCGCAGGATAATCTTTCGCTGGCAGCACTTCTTAAAAGCCCGCTATGCCAAATCAGTGAGGCTCAGCTTCTCGATCTCTCGATACGCAGCGGGCATGAGAGCCTCTGGCACGGGCTGCAATCCGCAAGTAGCGAAGAACCCTATGCTGAGGCATATGATTTCCTGCACCACATGCGATCTCGGCTGGATTACATCACGCCATACGCATGGTTTGTTGAGGCGCTGGATACGCATAAAAAACGTCAGGTAATATTAGGACGCATGGGTATTGAATATGCCGATATTATTGATGAGTTTCTGGATCAGGTGATGTCCTTTTGCCGAACTGAACCACCAGTGATGCAAGGTTTTCTGAGTTGGTTTGAACAAAATCAGGATGAGATTAAGCGCGACATGGAGCAGGGGCATGATGCTGTCCGTATCATGACTGTGCATGCCTCAAAAGGCTTACAGGCGCCGCTTGTCATCATTCCGGATACCGCGGAGCCGCCCGGTGCTACCCAGCAGGATGCAATGCTGTGGGCACAGGACACCACCGCAGCTACACAGTTGCCGTTGCTTGTTGCGTCACAGCCGCATGATAACGAACTCACGGGTAGACTGCGTCAGCAGCGCAAAGAAAATACACTCGCGGAATATCGCCGTCTTTTATATGTTGCAATGACGCGTGCAGAAGATCATCTGCTGGTATGCGGCCATACAGGTCGTAAGACAGTGCAGGAAGAAAGCTGGTATTATCATATTCAGCAGGCGATGCAGCAGATCGCACAGCCATGCGATACCCCAACCGGGCAGGGGTATATCTTCGGCATGGCTTTTTTTAAACGCGACTCGCAAACAACAGCTGAGCAGCGAAAGATATTCACGGCACTGCCTGATTATTTTTTGCAAACGCTGGCTCCGGAGCCTGTGCAACCCACATCACTATCACCGTCGCGCCTTCTTGATGATGAACCGGCAGCGGCCTCGCCGCTGTTTGATCCCGCGCGGGCGGCACGCGGGCAGCTGATTCATCAGTTGCTGCAGCGCTTGCCTCTGCTGCCTGCGGAAAGCTGGCTTCGGGCGGCGGATCATCTCGCCGCCGCGTGGGATGTGCTGACGGCTGAGCAGAGGCAGGCCGCGATTCATGAGGCCATGGCGGTGCTGCATCATCCGCAGTGGCGCTTTCTCTTTGGCGAGCAGAGCCGCGCCGAAGCTGCTATCGCTGGCCGCATTCAGCTGGCGGGTAGAGAGATAGCGGTTGCCGGGCAGATTGACCGGCTGGCGGTCACCACGCAGGGCGTGTGGCTGGTGGACTATAAAACCACCCCCAAACCGCCGGAAAACCAGCAGAAGGTGCCCAAGCCATACCTTCGCCAGCTGCTTCTTTATCAGCGTCTTCTGCAGCAGATCTACCCGGGGCAGCCTGTGCGTGCCGCGCTGCTTTGGACTGCCGCACCGAGCCTCATGCCCATTGACGACGCGCTGCTTGACGAAACACTACTTAGTTCCTACATATAGTTAACCAACGAAAGGATAGTTATGAGCCTGCACATTGATGATCATGAGTTTGAACAGAAAGTCCTTAAGTCCGCTGAGCCGGTGCTCGTTGATTTCTGGGCAGAATGGTGCGGCCCATGCCGCCAGATTGCTCCCGTGCTTGATGAAATCGCCAAGGAGCGTGCAGGCAAAATCACGGTTGCTAAGGTGAATATCGACAAAAATCCCGGCACCCCGCAAAAATATGGTGTGCGCGGTATTCCGACCTTGATTCTCTTCAAAAACGGCCAGGCCGTTTCCACCAAAGTCGGCTCGCTGCCCAAGAGCAAACTGGTGGAGTGGATTGACTCTGTCGTTGCCTAGCCTTGCTGATTTCGGCTTTACGCCGGTTATCGCCGCTGAAATCGAGTTTTATCTGCATGGGGTGGATGCGCCTGCGGCAGCGCTTTTGTTTCGTGAGCTAAGGCAAGCTTCGGCCATGGAAGGCATTGGCCTTTATCATATCGAAAAAGAGCGTGGCGAGGCGCAATACGAAGTCGCTCTGACCCCCACCAAAAGCGAGCATGAAGCCGCCGCACAAACGGTCTGGCTTAAATCATGGCTTTCGGAAAATTCAAATCATCATGGGCTAAAGGCGGATTTTTCTGCCAAGCCATTCACCCATCAGCCCGGCAGCGGCCTGCACATCCACCTGCATCTCGAAGACGAACAAGGCCGCAATGTTTTTTTTAAACATGATGCACTGATGAGTGACCCGCTGCGCTGGTCGATTGGCGGTTTGCTCGCGCGCCTGCCGCATGACATGCCGATTTTTGCGCCGCATCCTGAATCCTATCTGCGTTTTGAGCATGCCGGGGAACACACGCCCGCCACCATCAGCTGGGGCGCGAATAACCGCACCTGCGCCATTCGCCTGCCAGATTCAAAAACCCATGAAAAGCACCTTGAGCACCGTGTGGCAGGGGCAGATGCGGATCCAGTTCGCGTGATTGAAGCGGTGCTGGCGGGTATTTGTTATGGCCTTGTAGAGAGAGTCGATCCACCCGCGCAAATTTACGGGCGGGCAGGGGACAGCATCTATGCACTGCCGCGCCTGCCGCTGTCGCTTGAAGAAGCGCGAAAGCTCAGCGCTTCATCGCCGCTGCCAGCGAATTGACAAAACTGAGCGCTGCCTTGGCGCCCTGTTCATGGAAACGCTCAACCAGCGCCGAACCAACCACCACCGCATCGGCAAGCTGGGCAGCCTCTTTTGCTTGCTCAGTAGTTTTAATGCCAAAGCCAAGCGCAATCGGAAGTGCCGTATGCGCGCGCAGCTGCTTCACTGCTGCCTCCAGCGAGGCTTTAGTTGCGCTACCCGCCCCGGTGATACCTGCCACCGAAATATAATATACAAAACCACTGGCGGAAGCGACAATCCGGCCAAGGCGTTCGCCCATGCTGGTGGGGGCAATGAGGCGGATGAGGCTCAGCTTCTCGGCATGTATAAATGGCAGCAGCTCAGCCTCTTCTTCCGGCGGCAGATCCACCAGAATCAGCCCATCCGCCCCTGCCTGTTTTGCATCACGGCAGAATTTTTCTGCGCCATAATGATAGACCGGGTTGTAATACCCCATGAGGATGATCGGCGTAGCGGGATGCTTTGTTCTAAAATCAGCAACCATCGCTAGTATTTTTGCGAGCGTTGCGCCTGATGCTAGCGCGCGCAGGCCAGCCGCCTGAATGGTAGGGCCATCGGCCATCGGATCAGAAAACGGCATGCCGATTTCGATGATATCCGCGCCGGCATCAGGCAGGCCGTCAAGTAGAGCGCGGCAGCCCGTCTCATCCGGATCGCCGCCCATGATAAATGTCACCAGCGCCGCGCGGTTTTCGCCTTTGATTGTATTGAAAGCTTTTTCGATACGCTGCGTCATAGGGTGATTCCCAGCGCCTTAGCCACCGTGAAAATATCCTTATCGCCGCGGCCGCACAGGTTCACCACCATCAGGTGATTTTGCGGCAGGGTGGGGGCGAGCTTCAGCACATGCGCCAGCGCGTGGGATGGTTCCAGCGCCGGAATGATGCCTTCGAGCTTGGAGATGGTTTGAAAGGCATGTAGCGCCTCATCATCCGTGACTGACACATATTCGACACGCCCGGAATCATGCAGCCACGCATGCTCAGGGCCAATGCCGGGATAATCAAGGCCGGCTGAAATGGAGTGGGCATCGATAATCTGGCCATCATCATTTTGCAGAAGGTAGGTGCGGCTGCCATGCAGCACACCCGGCGCGCCACGCGCAATCGAGGCGGCATGCTCCTTGTCCAGTCCGTGTCCGGCTGCCTCAACGCCAATAATTCGAACGGATTCATCCTCAAGAAATGGATGAAATAAGCCAATTGCATTACTGCCACCGCCAATGCACGCCACTATTGAATCTGGCAGCCTGCCTTCGGCTTTTGCCAGCTGCGCTTTGGTTTCGCGGCCGATGATGGATTGAAAATCGCGCACCATCATGGGGAAGGGGTGGGGGCCAGCGGCGGTGCCGATCAGATAGTAGGTGCTGTCGACATTCGTCACCCAGTCACGCAGCGCCTCATTCATGGCGTCTTTCAACGTCTGGCTGCCGGAGGTCACCGGTACAATGGTGGCGCCCAGTAGCTTCATGCGGAACACGTTGGGCGCCTGGCGCTCAATATCTTTCGCGCCCATATACACAATGCACTCAAGGCCAAACAGCGCGCAGACCGTGGCAGTGGCAACGCCATGCTGACCAGCGCCGGTTTCCGCGATAATGCGCTTTTTACCCATGCGCCTTGCCAGCAGAATCTGGCCGATGCAGTTATTGATTTTATGCGCGCCGGTATGGTTCAGCTCGTCGCGCTTGAAATAAATCTTCGCGCCGCCACAATGCTCTGTCAGCCTTGCTGCGTGATAAAGCGGGCTGGGGCGGCCGATATAATGCTCGAAATAATAATCCAGCTCGCGCTTGAAATTGTCATCGCGCTTCGCCGCTTCGTAAGCAGCCTCTACTTCCAAAATCAGCGGCATCAGCGTTTCAGCGACATAGCGGCCACCGTAAATGCCAAAATGGCCATGTTCATCAGGCAGGGAGTTTTTCATGTGTTTCGCGCCGCTTTCACCAATGCTTTCATCAGCACCGGGTCTTTTACTCCGGGCGCGGACTCCACGCCAGAGGAAACATCAATCATGCGCGCGCCGCTGGCGCAAATGGCGTCAGCAACATTTGCCTCATTCAGGCCGCCGGAAAGCATCCATGGCAGGCTGAAACTACGGTTTTTGAGCAGCGCCCAATCAAACGAAAGGCCATTGCCGCCGGGCAGCAGCGCGGCTGCGGGCGGCTTGGCGTCGAAGAGCAGCATATCGGCAGTGGCTGTAAAGTGCATCGCCGCCGCCACATCATCCGATGAGCGGATGGAGAAGCTTTTGATGATACGAAGGTCTGGATAACGCGCTTTAATAGCGCTGATATCGGCGGCGGTCTCTTTGCCATGAAGCTGGAGATAGTCCGGGGTGAGCGTTGCCATCACCTCGTCAATCAGTGCCATATCAGGGTTTACCAGCACACTCACGCTGGCGATGCGCTTATCCAGAAGCGATTTC
This sequence comes from Alphaproteobacteria bacterium, assembly GCA_033763775.1. Classification (GTDB taxonomy): domain Bacteria; phylum Pseudomonadota; class Alphaproteobacteria; order Rickettsiales; family SXRF01; genus JAJTHB01. The sequence goes on from JANRJW010000013.1 coordinate 107,372, forward strand.
AGCGCGCCGGCGCGCGTCAGCGGCAGGTGGCGGGGGGAGGCTGGAAAATAAACAAACCCAACAAAATCAAGCGCCAGCTGATTGGCTGCTTCGATGGAAGTTTCATCGCAAAGACCGCAGATTTTAATGCGCATCACGCCGCTTTTCCGAAGATGCGCGACATCATGCTGGGCTTTGGCTTAGCTTCTGCCTCCGGCGCAGCAAGCAGCTGCTTTTCGGCGCGGATACCCTCCAGCTCATTTTCCAGCGCCATCACGCGCTGGTGCTCAGATTTGTATAAACTTCTGGCTTTGGCTGTGCGCATGCCAAGTGCCATTCCAGCAAGCACCACCCCCGCAGCGATGCAAAGCATGGTGTAGAGAAAAACCGGCATGACGATCTCGTAAGTCAGCGGAAAGAAGCTCAAAGTCACCGGCGCGCGGTTTGCCACTGCAAATACCACGAACAGCAAGCTGAAGACGACAAAAAAACAATATTTAAGGTAGCGCATCATGGCATGGTAACAGTTGCGAGAGCAATAGCAAGGTCAGCAAAGCTTCAGAAGAAAGCACGCATAATGCACCAGCGTGCGGCTGGCTGCTAGTGAGTCATCACCGGCGCTTTATTAATGCGTTCGCGCAGTTCTTTGCCGGTGCGGAAATAAATAGCATAGCGCGCACCGATATTGACTTCCTGGCCATTTTTCGGGTTGCGGGCTTTGCGTGCCTCACGCTTGCGGATAGAGAAGGCGCCGAAACCGCGAAGTTCAACGCGGCCACCATCCAGCAGCGCTTTGGAGATATCGTCGAAAATGGTGCTGACCAGTGTTTCAATATCACGCTGGTAGAGGTGCGGATATTTTTTGGACAGGCGCAGTACGAGCTCGGATTTGGTCATATTCTATCCATTTTTGAGGTGGTTACCTCAGTTCAGGATGCCATACCGAGACCATGCCGTCAAGTCCTAACCCGCTCTTTTGAAAAAATTTTTCGGTAATCGACTCAGAAACGCCAGAAAGCCAGCCTTCATGAAGCTCAATCCGGACATCCTTGATTTCCAGCTCAGGGTTGATTTTCCTTTGTTCGCTGAGCCAGGCGAGCGCCTCTTCCTCACCGCCCAGCGCATCCACCAGCTTATTTTCAAAAGCCTGCCTGCCACTATAAACACGACCATCTGCAAGGCGAGCCACCTGCTCTTTGGGAAGTTTTCTACGCTCGGCAACCATGACAACAAAGCGGTCATAAAAGTCCATAATCATGTCCTGAATGACTTTTTCTGCCTCTGGCGTGCTTTTTTCAAGCAATGAGGGGCTGCCTTTAAGCGGCGCAGATTTGATGCTGATTGGCGTGATACCAAGTTTTTTGACAAGTTCTGAAATCTCGGCTGTTTCGACCAGCACACCGATCGAGCCGGTGATGGTGCCTTCACGCGCGATGATATGATCCGCCCCAAGCGCGATCATATAGCCAGCGGACGTGCTGATAGAGCGCATCACCGCCACGACCGGCTTGGTCTCCGACATTTTGCGCAGCCTCAGAAAAATCTCTTCGCCGCCCACCGCGCTGCCGCCCGGCGTATCCAGCCATACAATCACAGCTTTGGCTTTGGGATTGCTCTCGACGTCCGCGAGCAGGTCGTAAAAGCGCTGGTCATCCCCCACAAAACCTTCGACCGGCACACGCGCGATAAAATCTTTTTCAATGGGGGAGTGGGCAGAAAAACGATCCGTGGCAATGAGTAGTGTCAGCACACCGAGGACAACAGCAAGCAGCCGCCAGCGTGTAATCTGTGATTTGAGATAGAGCCGGTCGAGAAGAGTATCTGCGCTAAGTGCCATAGGGTGAATCGTGGTCGTCGTGGTTCGTGTTTATCGTGGCGACGATGATAATCAAATACGATTACCACGTCTACCACGAACCACGTTTATTACGAATTACCCTTTTTTCTTCTTGCTCTTCGCCTCATCCAGAGCAGCGCCAAGAATGTCGCCAAGCGAAGCACCACTGGACTCAGAGCCATATTCTTCAATGGCTTTTTTGTGCTCATCCGTCTCCAGCGCTTTGATGGATACGGTTACTTTACGGGTGGCCTTATCGGCGCCGGTGACTTTTGCATCAATGCGATCGCCTACAGCAAAGCGATCCGGACGTTGTTCGGAGCGTTCGCGCGCGAGATCCGCTTTCTTGATGAAGCTGGTAATGTTCTCGGTCACTTTCACCGTAATGCCGTCATCTTCGACTTTGCTCACGGTGCAGGTCACGGTTGAGCCTTTACGGATGCCCTCGAACTCACCCTCAAACGGATCATTATCCAGCTGCTTGATACCAAGGCTGATACGCTCTTTTTCAACATCCACAGCAAGGATTTTGGCTTTCACCATGTCACCCTTTTTGTAGTTTTTGATGGCGCTGTCACCGGGCTCAGACCAGCTGATGTCGGAATGATGAACGAGACCGTCAATATCGGTATCAAGGCCAACAAACAGGCCGAAATCAGTGATGTTGCGAATTTCGCCTTCGATCACATCACCAACATTCACCTTGGTTGCATATTTCGCCCATGGGTTTTCTTCGCACTGTTTCATGCCAAGGCTGATACGATGCTTGGAGGCATCGATATCCAGCACCACCACATTCACTTCCTGGCTGACCGAAACCAGCTTGGAAGGATGAGCGGATTTTTTCACCCACGAGATTTCCGACACGTGCACCAGGCCTTCAATGCCCGGCTCGAGTTCAACAAACGCACCGTAATCTGTAATGTTCGTGATTTTGCCCTTGAGCTTGGTGCCGGTTGGGTATTTCACATCCGCGCCCTGCCATGGGTTGCTTTCCAGCTGTTTCATGCCGAGCGAAACGCGCTTGGTTGCGGGGTCGAACTTGGTGACCATCACTTTCACGGTCTGACCGAGAGCCAGCACTTCCGACGGATGGCTGATGCGGCGCCACGAAATATCCGTGACGTGCAGCAGGCCGTCAATGCCGCCCATATCAATGAACGCACCGTAATCCGTGATGTTCTTCACGATACCATCGAGCGTCTGACCTTCGGAGATTTTGCCCAGCAGCTGGTCGCGCTGTTCGCTGCGCGACTCTTCGAGTACTGCGCGGCGCGACACCACGATATTACCACGCTTGCGATCCATTTTCAGAATCTGGAATGGCTGGGTAATATGCATCAGCGGGCCGACGTCGCGGATCGGGCGGATATCCACCTGCGAACCAGGAAGGAACGCCACAGCGCCCTGAATATCGACCGTAAAGCCACCTTTCACACGACCAAAGATAACGCCTTCCACGCGCTGATTGCTTGCGCATGCTTTTTCCAGCTTCACCCACGCTTCTTCACGCAGCGCTTTTTCGCGCGAGAGAACGGCTTCGCCGTTGCGGTTTTCGATTTTCTCGAGATAGACTTCGACTTCGTCGCCAGCGCGAAGTTCAGTCGAGCCGCCGCCGATGGAAAATTCTTTCAGAGGAATGCGGCCCTCGGACTTCAGCCCGACATCCACCACCACGACATCTTTTTCAATCGCCACCACGACGCCGCGAACTACCGCACCTTCCAGTTTGCCGGTGCGCTTCACGGATTCTTCGAACAGTGCGCCAAAATCTTCTACTTCCATATTCAATGCTTGAGCTGCTTGAGCCATTATTTTAGGGCTCTGGGCTTTGGGCTTTTTAGCTTTGGTTCATTCAAAGCCTGACGCCTGACGCCTGAAGCCTTCCTAATTTGAGAAATATCGGCGGCTATTTCAGGTTTAAAATCCATCTGAACCACACCATGCGGCAGAGATGATAAAACATAGGGCAAACCCGCCGGCCGCCCCGCTATCGGTTAAATAGGCGGATAGCTATAGCCAAAAATCGCAGCATAGCAAGCGGTTTTGAAGTAGGATTGCATGCGGTAGCAAAAAGTGGTAAAATGCAGCAAAAGGAGATTTTATGTCTGTTTCAGTTAAATTATCGGATGAGCTGGTAAATGCCGCTAAAATCTATGCGGCAGCACAAAGTCGCTCTGTACCTAAACAAATCGAGCATTGGGCAAAAATTGGAAAAATTGCATGGGAGAATCCTGAATTCTCTTATGAATTTATTGAGAATCTTTTGGAGGGAATGAAAGAAGTAGAGGCCGGACAGGCCAAGCCCTTCAGCTTTTCTTAATATGATGAAAATCCTTCAGGCTCCAAAGTTCGAAAAAACCTATAAGAAACTTCAGGCTAACCAAAGATCTGACGTCGATTCAGCGATTCGTAAAATTGTTGAGAACCCGATGATAGGTGAGTTAAAAGCAGGAGATTTATCACATCTTCGCGTTTATAAATTCAAGATGGCAAAGCAATTGACCTTGATCGCATACCAACATGAAAAAGATACGCTCATCATTATTTTGATTGCCGTTGGCCCTCACGAAAACTTCTATCGTGATTTGAAGCGCTGATCATTTCTTGCGATCAATCATATCACACGCCTTAGCAAACACGGTGCTGGCGTCCATGTCGGAGGTGTCCATCACGATGGCGTCGTCTGCGGGTTTAAGCGGGGCAATCGCGCGCTTGGAATCGCGCTCATCGCGCTCGCGCAGATCTTCCAGCACAGAATCAAACACCACCTCAATGCCCTCCCCGGAAAGCTCGCGGTGGCGGCGTTTGGCGCGGGCATAGAGCGTCGCAGTGATAAAAAACTTAACATCAGCCTGCGGATAGACCACGGTGCCAATATCCCGCCCGTCCAGCACGGCGCCTTTCCTGCCCCGCGCAAAATTGCGCTGAAATTCAAGGAGTGCGCCGCGAACCTCCGGATAAGCCGAAACAATGGAGGCGGCCTGTCCGATGCGTTCCTGCCTGAGGCGTGGATTAGCGAGGTCGTCGGCATCGATGGTTTCCGCGGCATGCATGGCGGCTTCGCGATCCTGTGGGTCTTTGCCGCCATAAACCAGCTTCATGCCCACCGCGCGGTACAAGCTGCCAGTATCAAGATAATCCAGCCCATAATGCTCGGCGAGGCGGCGGGCGAGGGTGCCTTTACCGCTGGCAGCGGGGCCATCGATGGCGATTACAAAGGGTTTCTGCTGTGTCGCGGCTTGTTTTTGGCTGGTGCTGATTCTTGCTCCCAGACCGTTCATCAGCTGGGTGAAATTTGGAAAGCTGGTGGCGATCGCGCTGGCATCATCCACCTCGACGGGCTGCTCACTCGCCATGCCCAGCACCAGAAAACTCATGGCGATGCGGTGGTCATAGCGGGTGCGGATGGTCGCGCCGCCGCGCACACTGCCGCCACGCACAAACAGGCTGTCGCCCTCGCTTCTGGCTGCCACGCCGCAGGCGCTGAGTGATTCAATGATGGCCGCCAGCCGGTCACTTTCCTTCACTTTGAGTTCAGCAAGACCGTGCATGACGCTTTCGCCCTCGGCGAAGGCGGCGGCCACCGCTAGAATCGGGTATTCGTCAATCATGCTCGGAGCGCGCGCTGCTGGCACTATCGCCGCCTTCAGTCTGCTGCTCTCCACCACCAGATCGGCCACGGCTTCGCCCGCAATCACGCGCTCATTCTGGATGGTCATCTTCGCACCCATCTCAAGCAAGGTGGTAAATAGCCCGGTGCGAAGCTTATTCATGCATACACCGCGAACCACCACCTTTGAATCGGGGCAAATAAGGGCAGCCACCACCACAAACGCCGCCGAAGAGGGATCCCCCGGCACATCGATCGTGCGGTTTGCCTCGGCTGGCTGCTGTTTTCCTGCCAATGTGATGATGGTTTCGCCGCCATCACCCTTCGTGGTTTCAATTGCAAAACCAAGCCCGCGCAGCATATTTTCGGTATGGTCGCGTGTGGCCTCCGGCTCAATCACCGTCGTGGTACCCGGGGTGTTCAGCGCGGCAAGCAGAATGGCAGATTTGACCTGAGCCGAAGCCACCGGCAGGCGGTAATGGATCGGCGAGGGGCTTGACGTGCCGGTGAGCGCCAGCGGCAGGTAGTTGTCGTCACGCGCGGTGAAGCGTACGCCCATGGCGGAAAGCGGGGTGATGACCCGCTTCATCGGGCGCGATTTGAGCGAATCATCACCGGTAAAGAAACTGGTGAAAGGATAGGGGGTCACCAGCCCCATCAGCAGGCGGGTGCTGGTGCCGGAATTGCCCATGTCCAGCACATCAAGGCTGGCTTTCAGCCCACCCACACCCACACCACGCACCAGCCAGCTGCCATCATTCTTTTCAATATCCACACCCAGCTGGCGAAGCGCTGCCGCGGTGCTCAGCACATCTTCGCCCTCGAGCAGGCCGTGGATGGTCGTGGTGCCGCGCACCTGCGATGCCAGCATCAGCGAGCGGTGGGAAATCGATTTATCACCCGGCACCTGAACATCGCCAATCAGCCCGCGCGCGGCGGTGGATGTCAGGGGATAAGGGGTGTGGTTATTTGTCTTCATTCTATTTGTAGGTGCAATACCAAGGTGGGTTTTTGTCTCTAATATGAGCAAAGTCAGGGCAAAGCACCGCTTTGGATAGAACAAAAAATGATATGAATACAATTAAACCAACAAAACAACCTACCAGCACGAGCATGGTGTAGAAAATATTACCTTTTACATAAAGCTTGATGCGCCGCCACAAAGTGTCCTGGCTTTCATCGATTTTCATGAGTTTCGCCAGGTTGATACCCGGTTGGTTCATCACATCGGGGCCGCTATAGATGCTGTTATCCTCGATATCGCCGAGCTTTTTGGCTGCCAAACCTTGCGGCGGAGCCGCAGATCTGTCGTTAATCACCGCAGGCTGAGCTTGAGTAAAAGTAGCTGTAGCGGGTGATTTTGGCAGGTGAATGATCATCTGGTGGCCGCCAGAAGGCAGGGGGGTGATCGAGAGTGAAAATTCGTCACTTTCAGCGTCACCATGTTTAATTTGTTGTTCTATATTGTTTTTTATCACAAGTGCCAGCTTAATCTGGCTTTCAGCGGCATGTTGCCAGCCATCTGGCAGAGCGAGCCTTTTTTTGGGCAAGCCAACATGTAGTTTGCTTGCCGAGCTTTCTCGGTAGAGTTTTACTTCAAAGCCACATGCTGTCAGCACATCAAAAAAAATCTTGGCTTCATGGTTATCAGCAAAGCTGTAGGAGTGCTGTGTATTATTCGCGTTATGAATTTCTGAGGCGCTCGTCGAGTTTTGTTTGATAATCAGGTCAATGGTTGAAAGCATCGTCATAAGTGATTCGGTGTAGGAGTTGCTGTAGGCAGGTTTACTGCCATAATTTTTTGTCTGCGTCATCCGGAATCAGTGAAACCGCATCGACAAATACATCGATAAGCGCTGATAAATCATCGATACATCATAATGTTGCAGCCTATTGAATGCTCCATGCGACAGGGTTGGCAGACCAAGACAGTCATGCTATCGCAGTGTCATCAGGTTACATCCCCTGAATAATAGTCGTATAATATATATTATGGAAAAAATAGCTGAGGGAATGGTGCGGCTAGGGCTCTTACTTGCTGATTTCCTTGTCAATTGCTGCTTTCAGCTTGTCAGAATCTGGCGCGGTAATGGAGCTGAAATGATCAACCGGCATGCCATTTTTGCCAATCAGATACTTATGAAAATTCCATTTGGGGCCCGAGCCAAAGCCCAACGTTTCTGTGAGCCAGACATAAAGCGGATGCGCGTTTTTTCCGGTTACTTCCACTTTGCTGGTCATGGGAAATGACACCCCATAATTCAGCTCGCAGAACTCTTTAATCTGCTTTTCGCTACCCGGTTCCTGGCCGCCAAAATCATTGGATGGTACGCCGATAATCACCAATCCTTTATCTTTGTAGGCCTCGTGGAGCGCCTGAAGACCCTTATACTGGCCGGTAAAGCCGCATTTCGAGGCGGTGTTAACCACCAGCAGCACCTTGCCGCGATACGCAGAAAGCGGCATGGCATCGCCAGCAAGTGATGTAAATTCAAAATCATAAGCGGTTTTATCGGTGGCGCTGGCCTCGGCCTGCCCCATAAGGCTTGTCATCAGGGTTGCTCCTAAAAAAATAAGATATTGCAGTGGTTTTTTCATGTTGGATCCTTGGTTTCAATGACCATGCCGTCATAGCCCGGCACCACACCAGCGGGCAACTCTTTTGATAGTTGCTCATAATCAAAATCGTGAGACATGTGGGTCAGGATGGCGAGTTCGGGCTTCACCCGCTTGATCCAGCCAAGCGTCATTTCCAGGCTGGCATGGGTCATGGATGGGCTGTAGCGCAGGCAGTCCACCACCCAGATCTTGGTTCCCTCGAGCGCGCCAAAGGCGCTTTCTTCCAGCCCATCAGTATCAGTGGAATAAGCAAAATTTCCAATGCGATAGCCGAGGCTGGTGGTTTTTCCATGGAGCTGTCTGAAATAAGCCACTGGAATACCGAGCACATCACACACCCCCCTTTCCCCCTCAGCCAGAATATTCGCCGTCAGGCATGGCCTGAACCATATGGGCGGTTTTTCCATGAAAGCATAGCCAAATTTGCTTTTTAATGAGTTATATGTCGCATTATCACAATAAATTGGTAGAGCTTTATCTGATAAGTAGTTGAACGACCGTAGGTCATCAAGGCCGTGCGTGTGGTCGGCGTGGTCATGTGTATAAAGTACGGCGTCGATGTGGCTCAGCTGGTTGGCCAGCGCTTGCTGCCTGAGGTCTGGTGAGCTGTCAATCAGCAGGGTTTTGCCCATCGCCTGAACAAGCACAGAGACGCGGCTGCGCTTGTTTTTTGGATCATTTGACAGACAAACCGGGCACTGACAGCCAATGACGGGCACACCGGTGGAACTGCCACAGCCAAGGATGGTCACGCGCATGTGGATAAGTCTGTGGCTGGATGCTGCGCCTTGTCAAACAAGCGGAAGAAATTTTCTGTGGTTATCGCCGCCATTTTATCTTCTGGTATAGATTTAACATCGGCTAGTATCCTATTGGTATATATCGTATATGATGGCTCATTTCGCTTGCCGCGATAAGGTGCTGGTGCAAGAAAAGGTGCATCTGTTTCCACCAGCAGCCTGTCAAGTGGCACATCTTTGAGCGCATCCCTGATTGCACCGGAATTTTTGAAGGAAATAATCCCGGAGAGCGATATGTAGCCGCCCATTTCTACTGATCTGACAGCAAGTTCTTTGGTGCCGGTAAAGCAGTGGATAAGGAATTTAAACGCACCTTTCTGCATTTCGTCCGCCAGCACACGGATGGTATCGCCATCAGCATCACGGCTATGGACAATCACTGGCAGGCCGGTTTTTCTTCCCGCCTCGATGTGCTGGCGAAAATTATCTTCCTGAAGCTTTCTGCTGGCGGTTTCGTAGTGGAAATCCAGACCCGTCTCGCCAATGCCAATGACTTTGGGGTATGAACATTTGGCGATAAGCTCCTCGGCGCTCACCTGTTTTTCATCGCCCGAATCGTTCGGGTGCACCCCGACGGAACAATACACCCCATCATATTGCTGGGCGATAGCGTGCACCTCATCAAACTCTGCCATTTCGGTGCAGATGGTTTGCATGACCTTCACCCCTGCCGCGCGCGCACGGGCGATGATATCGCCCAAATCTTCCTTGAAATCCGGAAAGTTAAGGTGGCAATGCGAATCAACCAGCATCATGCGGCTTTGGTGTCCTGCTGGATGCGAGGAAAAATTGGCTCAGGCGCGGGCAGCGGCAAGCCGACCTTCAGCGCGTGGGCTTCGCTTAAGCGGTCAAAACCACGCTCGGCGGGCAAAACAGCAAGCTGATTCAGCATCTTATCCGCCGCCCCGGGGATGAAGGGCTGGAGCATGATAGCAATGCAGCGAATCGCTTCCAGCAGATGATAGAGCGTGGCGTTCATTAGCCGTTCATCGATTTTTTTCTGCTTCCACGGTGCTTTCTGGTCAATATACTGGTTGGCTTCCGCAGCGATGGCGACAATATCGGCCAGAATCTCATGAAAGCGGCAATCGAGATACGCCCCCTCCACCAGCGATGGGGTTTCCTTGCGCGTGACATACACCTTTTCAAGGAAACCTAAATCCAGCTCATCGCGCGCGACGCCGGCACTATCCGGCACCATTCCGCCGCAATTTTTCTGTACCATGGAAAGGGTGCGCTGCAGCAGGTTACCGACCGTATTGGCAAGCTCGCTGTTAATGACCGTGACCATGCGCTCACGGGAAAAATTACCATCATTGCCAAACGGCACTTCCCGCATAAGGAAATAGCGTGTCTGATCAAGGCCAAACTCCTCGACCAGCGCCTGCGGCGCCACGACATTACCCAGCGATTTGCTCATTTTTTCGCCTTCAATCGTCCACCAGCCATGGGCAAAAATGCGCTTTGGCAGCGGCAGGTTCGCCGCCATCAGGAAGGCCGGCCAGTAGACGCCGTGGAAGCGGATGATATCTTTGCCGACCATGTGCATATCGGCAGGCCAGAATTGCTTCATCTGCCCCGTTTCATCCGGAAAACCTAGCGCAGAGAGATAGTTAGCGAGCGCATCCAGCCAGACATACATGATATGCTTGCCATCGCCCGGCACGGGAATGCCCCACGAAAAGGTGGTGCGCGAAATGGAAAGATCTTTCAGGCCGCCTTTCACAAAGCTGATGATTTCATTATAGCGCGATTGCGGGCGGATAAAATCCGGATGCGCCGCATAATAATCCAGAAGCGGCTGCTGCCACTTGGAAAGATTGAAGAAATAGCTCGGCTCCTCAACCCACTCCACCTCTGCACCGGTGGGGGCTTTGCCGCCCACCAGTTCGGATTCGGCGTAGTACGCCTCGTCGCGCACCGCATACCAGCCAGCATATTTGCCTTCATAAATATGGCCGTTTTGCTGCATGCGCTGCCACAGCGCCTGCGCGGAAGCAATGTGGCGCGGCTCGGTGGTGCGGATGAAATCATCATTGCTCAGGTTAAGCAGCGCGGTGATTTCGCGGAAATGCTGCGAATTAGCATCCGCCAGAGCCTTCGGGGTGGTGCCGCTGCTGGCGGCCGATTTTTCCACCTTCTGCCCGTGCTCGTCGGTGCCGGTTAGGAATTTGACCTGGGCGCCAGCGAGGCGCTTGTAGCGCGCAAGCACATCGCACGCCACCGACGTATAGGCATGGCCGATATGCGGGCGGTCATTCACATAGTAAATGGGGGTCGTGATGTAAAAATTCATGGCAGCAAGTGTAGAGAATTTTTGCTAACTCGCAACCAGCCACTTCATATCCGGCTCAGAAATTCCATGCAGCCAGCTGATGGCCGCTTGTTTGGCGTCCAGATGCCGCGCCGCGACTAGCGCAAATTGTTCCTGGGATTGCTGCCATTTTGCTGCCCAGACCGGGGCTGGATGAAGCTGTGCAATGGCGTAAAGCATTCCCTCCTCGCCGCTGATGATCTCCGGCTGCGAAATATGGCTGGCGCTTTTGCAGAGTTTTGACAGCATCACGAGCGCCAGCTGGGAAAACTGCGCCCAGTTCTGGTGCACAGAGCCAGCGGCAATCTTATCAGCAAACTGGCTGACAGCCGCAGGGCTCATGCGCGGTAGTTCGCGCAGCAGCCCAAGCAGCGAGGCATACATCTCCAGTGCCTGCCGGCTGGCAAGCTCCAGCGCCATGCCGGGGGCATAGTCACAAAGCAGGCCGAGGCTTTCGCGCTGGTTGATGTCCAGCTCGGGCGCTTTGCTGCGCATCACCTCATGATAATCCTCTCGCGAAAGCGGCGAGAGCTTCACACTGCGGCAACGCGAGCGAATGGTAGGCAGCAGGCGCCCGGGCGTATGGGAAACCAGCATCAGGATGGCTTGTGGCGGCGGTTCCTCAAGGATTTTCAAAATGGCGTTGGCGGCGTTTACGTTCAGGTTATCAATGCTGTCGATGATGACCACCCGCCAGCTGCTTTCACCCGGCGTCATCGCCAGAAACTGCGCCACCTTCCTTGCCTGCTCAACCGAGATTTCCTGCTTCAGCTCGTCTTTTTTTGGGTCGATTTCCTGCTGAACCACCAGAAAATCCGCGTGCGCCCCCGCCTCCATGCGCCGCGCTGCGCCCTCTTCGTCTGCGCCCATGGCCAGCAATGAGCAGGCAAGCTGTCTGGCGAGTGTGGCTTTGCCGATGCCGCGCGCGCCGGTGATCAGCAGCCCATGCGCCAGCCTGCCGCGCGACGCGTCAGCCTGCAGTTGCTCAAGAGTTTCCTGATGGCCTGCAATCATCAAAGCCCCAGCCTTTGAAACACGACGTTCTTAATTTCTGCCGCCACCTCTTCCACTGTCTTTGATGCATCTACTAACACGCAGCGGGCGGGCTCTGCGCGTGCAATCGCGAGAAAACCCTCGCGCACGCGCTGGTGGAAATCAAGCGAAAGCTGTTCAAAACGCATCTCGCTGCCGCGGCGCGCGCTGGCGCGCGCAAGGCCAGTTTCGGGCGACACATCCAGTATCAGCGTCAGGCTGGGCGCAAAATTCCCGAGTGTGAGCGTGCGGAGCGTATCGATAAACTGGCTGCTCACACCTTTTCCAATGCCCTGATAAACGCGGGTGGAATCAGAAAAACGGTCGCAGATGACGATGTTACCCTGCGCGAGCGCTGGCCTGACGGTGCGTGCGAGGTGGTCGGTGCGGGCGGCGTAAAAGAGCAAGGTTTCGGTCAGGCTGTCCCAACGGTCTGCCTCACCAGTGACCAGCAGTTCGCGGATTTTTTCAGCACCGGCAGAGCCGCCAGGTTCGCGGGTGATGGTGATGCTGCGGCCAGCCGCTGCGAGTGCCTCTGCCAGCAGTTTAATCTGGGTGGTTTTGCCGCACCCTTCCCCACCTTCCAGCGTGATAAACTGGCCAGCCATTACAAGCCGCTGATCTGGTAGCGGATTTTTGCCCACCAGTAATCAAAGCCTGAAAGTTGCTGCACTTCTTCCCCCGCAACGAGCGCAATCGTTTGTGATTCCAGCCCCGGTGCGGATATCACGACATCTGCCACATGCGCGCCCTTAGCTATGGGCGGCAGGAGGGGGCTGTTATATTTCAGCATCATGGTTATATTATTTGCCGCTGCAATTGGAAGTGTCATTACCACATCATTTTCAGCCACGAGCGGGACGGTCTCTGCCGTGCCAAACCACACCGGCGCATCATCTATTTTCTGGCCTGCGGCGAGCAGCTTTTTGTTTTCAAATTCACGAAGCCCCCAGCGCAGTAGCCGATCCCCTTCCTCCACGCGGGCGTTATCGCTCTCCAGCCCGTTGACCACTAAAATCACCCGGCGCTCCCCCTTCTTGGCAGACAGCGTGATGCCATAGCCCGCTATTTCGGTGTGGCCGGTTTTCAGGCCATCGACGCCGATATCGCTGGCAAGCAAACGGTTGCGGTTGGCCTGAGTGATGTTGTTATAGGTAAACTCGCGCTCGGAATAATAGTGATAATAGTCCGGGAAATCGTTGATAATACGGCGCGCCAGATGCGCCAGATCGCGCGCGGTCATCACGTGGCCTTCATCCGGCCAGCCGGTGGAGTTTACGAAGTGACTGCCCGTCAGGCCTATTTCTTTTCCGATACGGTTCATCTCGGCGGCAAAGGCTTCTTCGCTGCCGCTGATATTTTCAGCAACCGTGATGCAGGCATCATTGCCGGATTGAATGATAATGCCGCGAATCAGCGTTTCCACCGGCACCTTATCCCCCACATGCACAAAGGTTTTGGAGCCTTGAGTGCGCCATGCTTTTTCGCTCACGGTGAATTCGTCTGTCAGTTTCACGCGGCCTTCTTTCATGCGGGAAAACAGCACATACGCGGTCATCAATTTGCTCATCGACGAGGGCGGCATCGCTACCTCCCCGTCTTTATTCAGCAGCACCGTGCCGGTGGTGGCATCGATCATGTAGGCGTGTTTCGCCGATGTTTCGATAGCATGCACCGCTGCCGGAAGAAATATGCCAACTAATAATACAAAAAAATTAACGATATGCGTGTAGCGTTTTGTCATCCGTTATCCGTTATATGTTATTGCTGCACAATTCTCGCTTCAGGTGCGCCGCTGGAGCGAACCTCGGTCAGTGTCATATCGGCGGTGGATTTTTCTTCGAATGGACCCACCCTCACCCGCCACCAGCGTTTGCCAGTTACCTCAATATTTTCGACCCTGACATCGGAAATATGCGACAGCTTGTCCTTCAATTTCTGAGCGTTCATTTCTGTTGAAAATGATCCGGCCTGAATAAAATAGCCGGCGGCCGGGACGCCAGCCGAGGGTGCGATATGCCGGTCTTTATTGCTCTGTTTGCTTTCTGTCAGCTTGATGGGCAGCGGTTTTGGGTTATTTAGCACTAAAGCGCCCGGCTCAACCGAATCAGACTGCTTATCAGTGGTTGCCTCTGGTGTTTCAGCCGCGATTGTTTCTGCTTTGGCTTCAGAAATGAGCGAGAGACGGCGTTCAGGTTTGTGCAACACCACTTCTTTGCCGCGCTGAGGTGAAGAAGGTTTTGGTTTTAAATCACCACTGCCAACTGACATCACCGGCGCAGCGCTTGCAATCTGGTCAGTACCGCTGGTGGCAATGCTGGTTTCTACAATCGCGGCTTCCTCCGGCTCAGTTGATTGAGCGATGGAGGTTTCCTTGCGGCTTTTGATTTCTTCATTATAGGCAAACATATCAATCTCGCCGCCGCGCTGCTGGCGCTCGGCAAGGTAGCGCTCCGTTTCTGCTTTCAGAAACTGCACGCGCACTTTTGCCAGGCCGGTAATGCCGAGCAGCTGCGCCGAACGTTTTGACAAGTCGATGATACGATTTTCAGCAAAAGGGCCGCGATCATTCACGCGCACCACCAGCGATTTGCCATTTTCAAGATTCGTGACCCTGACCAGCGACGGCATCGGAAGCGTCGGATGAGCGGCGGTTAAATCATATTTGTCATATCGCTCGCCATTGGCGGTGCTTTTGCCATGAAAACCCGGACCATACCATGAAGCAATGCCAGTTTTATCATAATCCGGGTCATAAGCGGGATAGTAAGTTTTTCCCTCAATCACATAGGGCTTGCCGATTTTTACGCCAGGAGGGGCGGGTTGCTCGGCACATGCAGTTAAAAGCAATAATACGGTTGCGATGGTACTGAGATGTTTCATGCGTCCTCCCTGATGCGCTCGGCAATCTGCATCACTGCGGTGGCGAAATAGCGCGAGCGGTTCCATTTCAGAATGACATTAAACTGGTTGTCCTTATCATCGTTCCAGCCGTGCTTGCTCAGATAATTAGCGATGGAGGCAAACACGTCAGCTTCGGTGTTCCAGATATCGCGCTTGCCATCGCCGTTATGATCAACAGCAAAATTCAGAAAGCTCGATGGCATGAACTGGCATTGCCCCATGGCTCCTGCCCATGACCCTTGCATATCGTAAGCGCTGATATGGTCTTCATCAATGATGCGCAGTGCGTTCATCAGCTCGCCGCGGAAATAAGCGCTGCGGCGACCATCATAGGCAAGTGTTGCCAGTGATTCTACGACCGAAAAACTGCCCGTATTGCTTCCATAGCTAGTCTCAATACCCCATAGCGCAACAATGAATTCCGGCGCTACACCATATTGTTTACTGATGGGTTCCAGCAGTTCGCGGTGCTGAGCCAGCATCTCCCGCCCGCGAGCAATGCGCTGATCGCTGATGACCTTGGAGAGATATTCTTCCTGCGTCAGCTTGGTTTCTGGCTGCCTGCGATCAAGACGGATCACACGGCTGTCATGCGCAATACCGCTGAGCGCTTCATCAATGGTGGCCTGAGAAATGCCTTTGCTACGTGCCTCTTTTTTCACGCTCTTCAGCCACTGGTTAAATACAGCATCGCTCGGCGCGGCGGGAATGGTTGTGTCTGTTTTATTTTCTTTGGGCGGCTCTGCGGCGCAGGAGGCAAGTAGCAGTGAACTGAAAAGAACAAAAACCAATCGGCGCATAAAATACCTGACATAAAGAATCAACATCGTTACCATACCCACCGTTTTACAATTCACAAGTTAGAAAGTGACTAACAGAAAGTTCATCTGTGTTTACACCTTCCGTTCAAGCGCTGCTCAAAAAACATCTACCTGCCCATCCGAGAATCATCGTTGAAGACAATCTGCATCGTGATCTTGATGAGTTGGTGGCGGAACTGTTCTCGCCGATGCGCCTTGCGGTCGTAGATGATGTCCATACGGCGGACGCGTTGGGAGATGATGTGTTTCGCGCACTCAAAGGTCGCTTCCCGAGCACGCACATCACGCTTCCTGTGCCAGTGTCTGCGGATGATAAAACGGTTGCCAGCCTGCGCACGCAGACGCTGTCGGCGGATGCGCTGGTGGCGGTGGGTAGCGGCACTATTAATGATTTGTGCAAATATGTCGCGCATCTGGATCGCAAGCCGTATCTGGTTTTTCCAACCGCCGCTTCGATGAATGGCTACCTTTCTGCCAATGCCTCCATCTCGGTGGGGGGGCATAAAAAAACCATGCTGGCGATGATGCCGCAGGCGGTGTTCTGTGATCTTTCAGTGGTAACGCAGGCACCGGTTCGTCTTTCGCAAAGCGGCTTTGGCGATGCGCTGGCGCGCCCCACTGCACAAGCGGACTGGCTATTATCTCACCTGCTGTTTGATACACATTATGACGAGGTGCCATTTGCGTTGCTGGCGCCCTATGAACAAGAGTTGATGGAAGAAGCGGGCGGTATTGCAGCGCGTGATAAAAAAAGCATTCAGCTGCTCATTAAAACGCTGCTGCTATCCGGCCTTGGCATGACGATTGCCGGCGGTAGCTATCCCGCAAGTCAGGGGGAGCATATGATAGCGCACACGATGGAGATGATGACGCATCACCGTCCCAGCCACTCTGCCACTTCGCCACTTAACCACGCGCTGCACGGCGAAGCGATTGCGGTGACCACCCTTATCATGGCCGCCATGCAGGAAAAACTGCTACGCAGCAACGTATCGTTTCGGCCGGATGATTTTTCCACTGAGCGGATGATTCATCTGTTTGGTAGCGAAGTTGCTACACAATGTCGTAAGGCCTTTGATGGAAAGATGGCGCTCGTGAATATCACCGCCAAGCCCGACTGGTCTCGGGTTTTTACTGAGATTGAAAAAGTAATCATCCCCAGTGCGCATATTGAAAAAGCGTTGATGGCTGCCGATGCACCCACACACTACACGCAGCTGGGCTGGCTGGATGCTGATGTAGAAAACGCCCTCAATTTTGCCCGCTACACGCGCGAGCGTTTTACGTTTCTGGATATTCAATAAAGCCCTCGCCCTTTTAGGGAGAGGGTTGGGTGAGGGTTTTTACTCCACCGCCACTTTGAGCACCGCCGCACACACAAAACACGCAAGCGGCCAGAGCGCCAGTGCCATGGCGCCGAGAAATAAAAGCGCCCCTGCCCCGCTGCTGGATGCAGCAAAGATCGCGACCGGCACAAACAGCGGCAGCGTGATTAACGCCTGCAGCAGCCCGCCGCGTTTCGCGCCCAGTGTCAGGCTGCTTGCAATGGCGCTGATCGCGATCATCGAAAACGAGGCAAGAAAAAGCTGCGCCAGCGCTTTCAGCGCTACGGCTGATTCAAGTCCGGCCAGCAGCGCCACCAGCGGTGATACCAGCAGAATGGGCAGCGTCACTGCCAGCCACTGGCCGGTGATTTTTGCAAGCACCAGCACCTCCAGCGCCACTGGCCAGAGCAGGAATTGTTCCAGCGTGCCGTCCTCATAATCGCGTTCAAACAGCATGGGCATGGCTATAATAGAAGCGAGCAACATCGCCACGCACATCACGGCGCCGGCGTGGCCGGCAAGCAGCTCGGGTGAGAGCGTAAAGGCAAACAGCGTGACGATAATAATATAAAAAGCGCACGCTCCGAACGCCCCGCCGCCGCGGCGGAATGATTGCGAGAGTGATTGTGAAAGGATGAGCTTAAACATCAGCTGAAATCCCCTATCTCCAGCACATGGCTTGCCACCGCTGAACTCATGCTATGGCTGGCGGCAATCACGATGCCGCCTTGCTTCACACGGGATTCAATCAGGCTCGCGGTTAGTAGCACCGCCTCTTCATCCAGAAAATTGGTCGGTTCATCCAGCAGCCAGAGCTTGCATGGCGCAATAATCAGCCGCGCGAGCGCCACGCGGCGCTGCCAGCCAGCAGAAAGCTCTTTGCAGGGGGTTTCCTGATAGCGGCCAAGGTTATAAAATTTAAGCGCGGCGGGCAGAAGCATCTCGGTGCCATACAGCCTGCCCCAGAAACGCAAATTTTCTTCCACCGTCAAATCCAGCTTCACCGCGCTTTTATGCCCCACCATCATCAGTTGGCGTTTGAAGTCATCATTACTCTTGGTTCCTGTGCCTTCCCAGTAAATGTTCCCCTCAGTCGGCGCAATCAGACCCGCTATCATCTTGAGAAGGCTGGTCTTTCCGCTGCCATTGGCACCTTTGAGCAGTAATAGTGCGCCTTCCTGAAGACAAAAGCCGAGGCCTTTGAATATCGTTCGTTCTGAGCGCATGCATGTCAGGTTTTCAGCCACGAGCATAAACGAACATTTAACCTTTAACCGTTAGAAATGATTAGTCTTTTAATATTCTATCCCTATTCATAAGGAGCATCCCCGTGAAACACAAGTCGAAGAATTCGTTTGGCTCGCAGTCGGAACTGAAAGTAGGTAGCAAAAGCTACACCTATTTCGATCTGCCCAAAGCTTACAAAGCGCTGAAGCAGGACTTGTCGCGGCTGCCCTACTCCATCAAGATCCTGATGGAAAACCTCCTGCGCTATGAAGATGATGTGAGTGTGTCGAAAGGCGATATTGAGGCCTTCGGCGAGTGGTATGTGAATAAGAAGTCCGACCGCGAGATTGCTTTCCGCCCTGCCCGCGTGCTTATGCAGGATTTTACCGGCGTTCCGGCGGTGGTCGATTTAGCAGCGATGCGTGATGCGATGGCAAAACTCGGCGGCGATGCGGAAAAAATCAATCCCCTCTCTCCTGTTGATCTCGTGATCGACCATTCGGTGATGGTGGATCATTACGCCACCGAAGGCGCATTCGCCAAAAACGTTGATCTTGAAATGCAGCGCAATGGCGAGCGTTACGAGTTTCTGCGCTGGGGTCAGAATGCGTTCAATAATTTCCGCGTGGTGCCTCCTGGCACTGGCATTTGCCATCAGGTGAATCTTGAATATCTTGCGCAAGCGGTGTGGGTGCAGGGTGATGTCGCCTATCCCGATACACTGGTGGGCACTGATTCGCATACGACGATGATCAACGGCCTTGGTGTGCTTGGCTGGGGTGTCGGCGGTATTGAGGCGGAAGCGGCGATGCTCGGTCAGCCTGTTTCGATGCTCATTCCCGAAGTGGTGGGCTTCAAGCTGACAGGAAAACTCAAAGAAGGCACCACCGCCACCGACCTTGTACTCACTGTCACTAACATGCTGCGTAAAAAAGGTGTGGTGGGTAAATTCGTGGAGTTTTATGGCAGCGGGCTGGATAACCTGCCGCTGGCTGATCGCGCGACGATCGCCAACATGGCGCCGGAATATGGCGCGACCTGCGGTATTTTCCCGATCGATTCGGAAACTATCAACTACCTGAAACTCACTGGCCGCGACGCTGAGCGTGTGGCACTCGTTGAGGCTTATGCTAAGGCGCAAGGTTTCTGGCGCGATGCATCGTATCAAGACCCTGTCTTCACTGACACGCTTGAGCTGGACATGAACACGGTTGAGCCATGCCTCGCCGGGCCAAAACGTCCGCAAGATAAGGTGGTACTGAGCGTTGCCCATAAATCCTTCGCGGATTCGTTCGCTGATCTGGATAAAGATAAAAAAACGCCTGTGGCAAACCGCATTAAAGTTGGCGGTTATGAGATGGGGCATGGCGATGTGGTCATCGCCGCGATTACTTCCTGCACCAACACCTCTAATCCTTATGTGATGATGGCAGCTGGTTTGGTCGCTCAAAAAGCAGCGGCAAAAGGCTTGAAACCGAAGCCATGGGTAAAGACTTCGCTCGCACCCGGCTCTAAAGTTGTGACCGAATATCTGGAAATGGCAGGGCTTGATAGGGCGCTCGATAGCGTTGGCTTTAACCTTGTGGGTTATGGCTGCACCACCTGTATCGGTAACTCCGGCCCGCTGAAAGATGAGATCGAAGCGGCGATTAAAGATAACGGCCTCGTGGTTGCCTCGGTGCTTTCCGGCAACCGCAACTTTGAAGGTCGCGTGCATCCGCTGGTGAAAGCGAACTACCTCGCCTCGCCGCCACTCGTTGTCGCTTACGCCTTTGCTGGCACCATGAATCTCGACATCACCAAGGATGCGATTGCAACGGGCAGCGACGGCAAGCCAGTTTACCTGAAAGATATCTGGCCATCGAACAAAGAAGTGGCAGATGTGGTGATGAAATGCGTCACGGCCGAGATGTTCCGCAAAAAATATGCGGATGTGTTTGCTGGCGAAAAAGAATGGCAGCAGATTCCGGTGGGTAAAGGCAAAACCTATAGCTGGCCTGCTAAATCCAGCTACATCCAAAACCCGCCCTATTTCGATGGCATGGCGAAAGCTGCTGGTGATAGCGCGCAGGATATTGTGGGCGCTAAAATCCTCGGTCTGTTTGGTGATTCCATTACCACCGACCATATCTCGCCGGCGGGCAATATCTCCAAATCGTCTCCGGCTGCGAAATATCTGATGGCGATGGGCGTGGAGCCGAAAGACTTCAACTCCTACGGCGCGCGTCGCGGCAGCCATGATGTGATGATGCGCGGCACCTTTGCCAATATCCGCATCAAAAACGAAATGCTCGGCGGCGAAGAGGGTGGCAATACCTTCTACAAAGGCGAGAAGATGTCGATTTATGATGCGGCCATGAAATACAAAGCGGATAAAACCCCGCTCGTCGTGATCGCTGGTAAAGAATACGGCACTGGTAGCTCGCGTGACTGGGCGGCTAAAGGCACGATGCTTCTTGGCGTGAAAGCGGTGATCGCCGAAAGCTTCGAGCGTATTCATCGCTCGAACCTTGTGGGCATGGGCGTGCTACCGCTCGTATTCCACGGCGATATGACCCGTAAAACCCTGAACCTGACTGGTGAAGAAACCATCAGCCTGAAAGGTCTTGCTGGCGGTATCAAACCGCGTATGAAGGTCGATATGGTCATCACCCGTAAGGATGGCAGCAGCCAGACGGTTCCCTTGCTCTGCCGCATCGACACGCTGGATGAGGTCGCCTACTATCAAAATGGCGGCATTCTGCCTTATGTGGTGCGTGGGCTGCTCTCCAGCAAAGCGGAGGCTGCGTAGATATTGTTATGGCGCATGGTAAGTGGATTTTTGTCGCTTTATTAATGGTTGCACAAGCGGTTCATGCGCAGGAGCAAACCAATCAAGTTACACCTATTCCCTATGATGTTTTCTTTAACACAGCGGCGGAACTTGCTCTGCTACGCGAAAAAAGAATCATCTCCGCAGAGCAGCTATTAACCATCATGCGCGAAGAGAAAGACTTTTTTCTGGTTGATGTACGAGACAAGGCAGATTACGAATCTCAGCATATCAAAGGCGCGATTAATATCCCGCTTTCTAGTTTGATTATGAAAGATGTCCAAAAAATTATTCCCGACAAGAAAATGAAAATAATCGTTTACTGCAAAAATGCTCTTGAAATTAATCCTACTCGAGAAGCTGGCCTTTCAATGCAAGCCTTTCCTGTATTTTATCAGCTTGGCTATGAAAACCTACATGAACTTGCCTCATATTCAGTATCAAATTTAGAAAATCTGCCTTTCATAGAAACGGAAGAGGCAAAATCCCAGCGTTGTGATCAGATTTATTTTAACAAAAGCCCTGAATGTTACTCTGCTTGTATGGAGTATAAAAATAGAGTGCCCCCCGATTGCCCCAATAGATGCTCGGATGAGAAAGTTCAATTTATGAGTAATTGTATGGATAAAGCGAGCTAAAAGACCCTGCTTTCAAGCAAAACCTGGGCTACACAAGGAAGTGATAGATTTTTGAAAAAAACAATGCCAGAACAACTGCATGACTGAACTCACCGCTGAAACCGCTAAAAAAGACGACCTGACGCGCGTGATCGTGCTTGTGTATGGCATGCTCCAGACCGGCTCGCCCTTCTGGTGTTATGTGGCGGTGAAACCAAGCAAATACCAGCCTTTCATGCAGGCGCAGAAAGAAGGCAAGATTAATCTCTATGAGTTTAAGGAGTGGGGCGAGATCATCGTTTCCGGCGAAGGTCGCACCCCGCCGGACGATATCACCCTCAAAGTTGCCGAGATGTATCAGACCGATCCGGCCACGTTGTTTCAGGTTGCAGACGTGGAAAAAGAGGTTGAACGAGTAACAGAAACAGAAAAGAAAAAGCTAAAAAAAGATTAATAATTGGGTGGTTATTGTGGTTTTTGGGTTGTCACATAACTGTCATAACACGGGCAAAGGTACATTCACAAAACTGTCATGCACAATGACAACGAACTTGTGTAATATCAGAATCAGATAAACAGTATGAATACGAAGTTCAGGAAAAAACTATGGCAAGCTTTGGACAGATAATTGGTGGTGGTGCAACGGTCGCTGGCGCTGCTGTGGCAGGCGTTGGTGCATTTGCCAAAGAGGGAAAAATCCTCGAGTGGGCAGACAAAGTGCCGATGGGCAGCCTTGAGCCAAAAACCAAAGCTATCATTATGGGGCTCGGTCTTGCTGCCATTGGTGCGACTACTTTATTTATGTCGGGTAAGCCTCCTGAGAGCGAACAAGGTAAAGGCGGTCCGTCCCTTTAAATATCTCTTTTTTAGAAATACAAAAAAGCCCCCATCTGGGGGCTTTTTTTGCTTGGTAGCTGGTCGCTAGCCGCGTTTGGCGCGTTTTGCTTTTGCTACCGGAACTACCTTTTCTTCGCTCTCTTCGCCCTGCCCCGCGCGCTGGAACATGCTGCCGAAGGGGTTGAACATCTGCACTGTCTTTTCAAACATGGCGACATTCTGGCGGGTCATTTCTTCAAACTGGTTCATCGGTGAATAATCGCCAATGGTGCGGCCAAACAGGCTCTTCATCTGTTCCTGATTGCTGGCAAAATTCAACATGCTGGCATTGAGATAGTTCTGCATGGTGCTGGCCATATTATCGTCATACAGGCGGATCACCGAGCGTAGAAACGCTGTCGGCAGCAGGTGAAAGCCTTTAATTTCCTGCTCTAAGATAATCTGGGTCAGCACCTGATTGGTGAGGTCAGCGCCGTTTTGTGCATCCTGCACAATGAAATCTTTGCCTTCTTTCACGCGCTTGCACAGGTCGTCCAGCGTGATGTAAGCGCTGGTTTCGGTGTCATAGAGGCGGCGGTTGGCGTATTTTTTAACAATAATCGGCTGGTTGCTCGTGGTGGCGGCGTTCATAAATAACTTTCCAATTAACCTGAAAACACTATAGTTTCCCTTATCTTTTAGCATTATTTAAGGGCTGGGGCAATGACTAATCCATACGCAGAGGCCGCCAAAAACCTCATGGATATGTGGCAAAAGCAGGTTTCTCACGCCATGCAGGACAAAGCCTTCCTGCAGGCGATGCTGGACATGATGCAAAGCTTGCAGCAAACTGCCGGCCATGGCCAGAAAACAACCGCCACCACCGCCCATCCTGCCG
Organism: Alphaproteobacteria bacterium; assembly: GCA_033763775.1. GTDB lineage: Bacteria > Pseudomonadota > Alphaproteobacteria > Rickettsiales > SXRF01 > JAJTHB01. The sequence continues at coordinate 130,986 of JANRJW010000013.1, forward strand.
CTGCCGCTCATGATGAACCTCATGACCTGGCAAAGCTTGCCTTTCGCATTGGCGAGTGCGAACGACGGCTTAAAGCCCTCGAGCGAGCTGGAAAAGCTGCAAAAAGCCCTCGGAAGCGAAGCAGCAAAACGAAGCGCTGAACTGCTGGAAGGCATCCAGCGCTATCTCAGCACTCCCTACACCCGCCATATCAGCGAGCCACCAGCCATCTGGAAGCAAGGCAGCTCGCGGCTGCTGGATTACGGTGGCGATGGTGTGCCGCTGCTTTTTATCCCTTCATTGATCAACCGCTACTATATTCTCGATCTAAAGCCTGATCGCAGCCTGCTGCGCTATCTTTCTGATCAGGGCATCAGGCCGTTTGTGCTGGATTGGGGGGCGCCCGGCAAGGATGAATCCGATTTCGGGATTGATGATTATGTAAACCAGCGAGTGCTGCCGGCGATTGATTTTCTTCATCGCGCCACTGGCCAGAACATCGCGCTTGCCGGCTATTGCATGGGCGGCGTGCTTTCGCTGGCAGCGGCACAGCTAGTGCCAAAGAAGCTCTCGTCGCTTTCCCTCTTTGCCACTCCGTGGGATTTTCATTGCCAATCTTTTGCCCCTTTTGTGCTGGGCGGCCAGTGGCAATCGATGATCGAGCAAGCGCTCTCGGCTGAGTCGAATGTACCGGCAGAGTGGGTGCAGTCGTTGTTTTACATGACCGACCCGTGGGTGTTTGAGCAGAAATTCCGCCGTTTTTTTGCGATGGATCCCACAAGCAACGCCGCGAGGGATTTTGTGGCGCTGGAGCGCTGGGTGAATGACGGTGTGCCGATGACGTCGCGTGTGGCGCGCGACACGCTGCTTGGCTGGGCACAAAAGAATGTGCTGGCGACGGGCGATTGGCGACTGGGGTCAAAATCGATTGATCCTAAAAAAATCAAACTTCCTACCTTCATGGTGATTCCAAAAAATGATCATATCGTGCCGTTTGATTGTGCATGGCCGCTGGCTGAATTGATGAATCATGCCACGATTTTGAAACCCTCCAGCGGCCATGTCGGCATGATGGTGGGGCAGCGTGCGAGCAGGGAATGTTGGGAGCCTTTTGCCAGCTGGCTTGCTGCGTTGCACAAGTAGAAGCTGCCGATATCACTGGACTTTCCGGCTTTCAAAATCTACATACTGAGTCTTGTTTTTTGATGTCATCCCGAGCGAAGCCGAGGGATCTATGGATCCTTCGACTCGGCTAACGCCTCGCTCAGGATGACAATAACACAAGGGGAAACATATGTCCGATCATGATATTGTAATTGTATCCGCGCTGCGCACGGCGATTGGTTCGTTCAGTGGCGCGTTTGCATCGCTGCCGGCGCACAAGCTTGGCGAAGTGGTGCTGAAAGAAACACTCGCACGCACGGGTGTCGCTGGTGGTGATGTTTCCGAAGTCATTCTCGGGCAGATTTTGGATGGCGGCGCGGGCATGAACCCGGCGCGCCAGGCCTCGATTCATGCGGGCATTCCCAAGGAATCTCCGGCATGGAGCGTCAAGCAGGTGTGCGGCTCCGGCCTTCGCGCTGTGTGCCTTGGCTATCAGGCGATTAAAAACGGCGATAGCCATATTGTGATCGCTGGCGGTCAGGAAAGCATGAGCATGGCCATTCACGGCATGCATCTGCGTGCGGGCGTGAAGATGGGTAATGGCCAGATGGTCGATACCATGATCAATGACGGCCTGACCGATGCGTTTTCGTTGAAACATATGGGGCTGACGGCTGAAAATATTGCTAAGCAATTTGACATCTCCCGCGCAGAGCAGGATGAGTTCGCTGCCAGCTCGCAGCAAAAAGCAGGCGCGGCGATGAAAGCCGGTAAATTCAAAGATGAAATCGTGCCGGTGGTGATTGCCAGCAAGAAGGGCGACATCACGGTGGACGCAGATGAATATCCCCGCCCTGATACCACGGTGGAAACACTCGCGAAGCTCAGGCCTGCATTCGATAAAGAAGGCTCAGTCACGGCAGGCAATGCCTCCGGCATCAACGATGGTGCGGCGGCCGTGATGCTCATGACGCGCGCTGAGGCCGGTAAGCGCGGCCTCAAAGTCCTTGCCACGATTAAAAGCTGGGCGCATGCGGGTGTTGACCCCGCCATCATGGGCACCGGCCCTATTCCCGCCAGCCAGAAAGCGCTCGCGAAAGCAGGTTGGAGCGTGGGTGATCTGGATCTCATCGAAGCCAACGAAGCTTTTGCCGCGCAGGCCATTTCGGTCAATCGCGGTATGGGGTGGGATGTCAGCAAGGTGAACGTGAATGGCGGCGCGATTGCGCTTGGCCACCCGATTGGCGCATCCGGCGCACGCGTGCTGGTCACGCTGCTGCATGAAATGAACAGGCGTGATGCTAAAAAAGCCCTCGCCACGCTGTGTATCGGTGGCGGCATGGGCGTTGCGATGTGTGTTGAGAGATAGGAGTTATTATGTCGAGAATTGCTTTAGTTACCGGTGGCACGCGGGGCATTGGTCTTTCCATCGCTGTTGCTCTCAAAAAAGCTGGCTACAAAGTCGCAGTTAATTATGCTACGCGCCATGATGCTGCTCAGGCCTTCACTAAGGAGCATGGTATTCCGGCCTATAGCTGGGACATCTCGAATTTTGAAGCGTGCCGTGACGGTGTTAAAAAAATTGAAACGGATATGGGCGGGACGGTCGAGGTACTTATCAACAATGCCGGCATCACCAAGGACGGCTTCATGCACAAAATGTCGCCGGAAAACTGGGAGGCGGTGATTAATACCAACCTGAGTTCCTGCTTTTACATGTCGCGCGCGGTGATTGAATCGATGCGCGATAAAAAATTTGGACGCATCGTCAATATCAGCTCCATCAACGGCCAGCTTGGGCAGTTTGGCCAGACCAACTATTCCGCTGCCAAGGCGGGGGTGATTGGTTTCACCAAAGCGCTCGCGCGTGAGACCGCCTCCAAAGGCATCACGGTGAACACCATTGCGCCCGGCTACATCGAAACGGATATGACCAGCGCCGTAGATGCTGAAACACTCAAAAAAATCATTGGGGCTATTCCGGTCGGCCGCATGGGGCAGCCAGAGGAAATCGCCCGCGCGGTGATGTTCTTAGTCGCTGAAGAAGCTGGCTTCATCACTGGCGAGACCATCTCGGTCAATGGCGGCCAGCACATGGAATAGCTTAAGCCTGCGGCTTGGTGGCTTGCATACTCTCGCGATTCGAAAAATCTTCCAGCCATGACGCAAGCTTTGGGTGTTTGCTTCGCCAATCCAGATGCGGCAGGCGGAAGCTGACATAGCTCAGCGCGACGGCAAGTCCAATGCTACCCATCGATAAAGGCGTGTGATTCATATCGATGCCCGCGAATTTCGAAATCGCGCGCAGGATGGCGGCTTCTTTACGCTCGCGCCACATGGCGTATTGAATCTCTTTAGGCCGTCTGCCCTCCAGCACTGAGGCCACCGCCGCATCCATGATGCCATCACTCATGGCCACGAATGCAAGGACACACTCACGCGCCTTAGGCTCGGGCAGCAGCGGCGCAGCGCTGGAAGGAAGCGAGTCAAGATATTCGCAGATTGCCGTTGAATCACAAAGGTGAAGCCCCTGATCCGTGACCAGCGCGGGTACGGTGCCCAGCGGATTAACGGCGAGCAGCTCCGGCGGATTTTCAAGCGCATTCACCGCCACCTGTTCGCAAGGCAGATTTTTTTCAATGAGCACCACGCGGCATTTACGCGCGTAAGGTGAGTTGATGCTGTAAAAAAGCTTCATCTTAAAACGCCAGTGCCTTCACTTGCCGCACACCATGCACCGCCGCGATTTCCGCGAGAATCTCCGGCGATACCGGCTGGTCAATTTCCACCAGCGCTATCGCTTCACCATCCTGATTACGGCCGAGATGGAAATAGGCGATGTTGATTTTGTGCTTGCCAAGCAGCGTGCCCAGCGCGCCGATAAAGCCCGGCTTGTCGTCGTTATTCACATACAGCATGCGCGCACCCAGCCCGGCTTCCAGCTTAATGCCATTGACCTCAACGATACGCGGCTTATCTCCAAAAAGCGTTCCGGCAACGGTGCGTTTGCGTTTTTCCGTCACCACGGTGATGCGTACGAGCGTCTGATACATCGTTGTGCGGTCGTGGCCAACAACACTTACTTCAATATTGCGCTCTTTTGCGACCATCGGCGCGTTCACCATGTTCACATTATCAATCAGCGGGGCGAGCAGACCCTTCAGCGCCACAGCGGTGAGTGGTTTCGTGTTCAGTCGCGCCGCATGGCCTTCATATTCAATCATCACCTGCTTCAGGCCGGTTTCGGTAAGCTGGCCTGCGAACCCACCGAGCTGATCAACCAGCTGCAGATAAGGTCTCAGTTTCGCTGCATCTTCCGCCGACATGGAAGGAATATTAAGCGCATTGGTGACCGCGCCTTTGGTGAGGTAGTCGGCCATTTGCTCCGCCACCTGCACAGCCACATTTTCCTGCGCTTCCGTCGTTGAGGCGCCGAGATGCGGCGTGCAGACCACCTGCGGCATGCCAAACAGCGGATTCACTTTGGCGGGTTCTTCTTCAAACACATCCAGCGCCGCGCCTGCTACATGGCCGCTATCAATTGCGGCTTTGAGATCCGCTTCATTCACCAGCCCGCCGCGCGCGCAGTTGATGATACGCACGCCCTTTTTGCACATGGCCAATGTATTTTTATTAATGATGTTTCTCGTTGTGTCGGTCAGAGGTGTGTGCAGCGTGATAAAATCGGCACGCTCCAGCAGCGCGTCCAGCTCCACTTTTTCGACATGAATCGCTTCAGCGCGCTCGCCGGAGAGGTAGGGGTCATAGGCGATCACTTTCATTTTCAGCCCCTGCGCGCGATCGGCGACAATCGAGCCGATATTGCCAGCGCCGATCAGCCCCAGCGTTTTGCCCGCGAGCTCCACGCCCATGAAAGCATTTTTCTCCCACTTGCCAGCATGGGTTGAGCTGTTAGCAGCCGGAATCTGGCGCGCCAGCGCCATCATCAGCGAGATGGTATGTTCTGCTGTCGTCACCGAGTTGCCAAACGGCGTGTTCATCACCACCACACCACCTGCTGTCGCTGCGGTTACATCCACATTATCCACACCAATGCCTGCACGGCCAATCACGCGCAGTTTTTTGCCGGCTTGAATCACGTCCGCCGTCACCTTGGTGGCGGAGCGCACCGCGATACCATCATATTCGCCAATGCAGGCCAGTAGCTCTTCCGGCTTCATGCCGACTTTGACATCGGCCTGAACGCCGCGCTGTTTAAAAATATCGATGGCTTGTGGTGAGAGTTTATCGGCAATTAAAACTTTCGGCATTGTTTCTCCTTTTGTCATTCCCGCGAAAGCGGGAATCTAGTTTATGTTTGTTCTGGATCCCCGCCTGCGTGGGGATGACGGGAGCCTAAGTCGCTACGCTACCAAGGCTTCCCCTCACTTCTGCCCATGCCCAGTCAAGCCATGGCAGTAGTGATTTGATGTTGCTTGTTTCAACGGTGGCGCCGCCCCAGATGCGAAGCCCCGGCGGCGCATCGCGATACGCGCCAATGTCGAACGCCACGCCCTCTTTCTCCAGCATGGAGGCGATTTTTTTGGCACCCTCTGCTTGCTGTTCAGGCGAAAGAGACTGATACCACGGATCCACAATTTTCAGGCAAATAGACGTTGAGGAACGGTGCGCTTCATCAGCGGCAAGAAAGCCAATCCATTTCGAGCTTAAGACCCATTCTTCAATGGCGCTTAAGTTATGCTCGCTTCGCGCGATTAACACCGGCAGGCCACCAATCGAATCCGCCCATCTCAAGCCGTCTAGCGCGTCTTCAACGCAAAGCATCGATGGCGTGTTGATGGTCTCGCCTTTGAAGATGCCTTCGATTAATTCGCCTTTTTTGCTCATCTGGAAAATTTTGGGCAGTGGCCAGCTTGGCGTGTAGGTTGTAAGTCGCTCTACCGCGCGCGGGCTGAGCGCGATCATGCCGTGCGCGCCCTCGCCGCCGAGAACTTTCTGCCACGACCATGTGACAACATCGAGTTTATGCCAGGGCATTTCCATGGCAAAAACCGCCGACGTCGCATCGCAGATGGCAAGACCTTCGCGATCATCCGCAATCCAGTTGCCATCCGGCACGCGCACGCCGGAGGTGGTGCCGTTCCAGGTGAAAACAACATCGCGTTTCCAATTGGCTTTGGAAAGGTCGGGTAGCTGGCCATAGTCAGCTTTATACACATTCAGGTCGGTCAGTTTCAGCTGGGTTTTGCAGTCCGAAGCCCAGGTGGAGCCGAAGCTTTCCCATGCAAACACATCCACGCCGCGTGCGCCGAGCAGCGACCACATGGCCATTTCAATGGCGCCAGTGTCTGAAGCCGGTACGATGCCGAGGCGATAATCCTTCGGCATGCCAAGAATTTTTTTGCTTAAACTAATCACTTCCTCAAGCTTGTTTTTGCCCAGCTTAGCGCGGTGGGAACGGCCAAGCGCAGCGCCCTCCAGCGCTGCCAGCGACCAGCCCGGGCGCTTGGCGCAAGGGCCGGAAGAAAAACAGGGATTGGTTGGTTTGGTGGTGGGTTGATTCATCGTCAAAACTCAGTCTAGCGTGAAAGCAATTCTTCTAGCGTTTTGCAGAGTAATTGCAAGTTATTCGGCTCACTCAGGCGATGACCGGCATTTTTAATCACATGCAGCTCCACATCATCCGACGCCAGCTTTTCCATCAGCTCCGCTGAGGTTTGCCATGGCACATCCGGATCCAGCCGGCCATGCAGCAGTCGCACCGGCACGCGCACATCGATTGTGCCACCCATCAGTAAATGATTTCGCCCCTCTTCCACCAGCTTGCGGGTGATGGGGTATGGTTCTTCGCCATAGCAGGAAGGCGCGTGATAAATCCCTTTTTCCATGAGCTCTTTGCGAGCCTCTTCGCCGGATTGCTGCCAGATCCGCCGCTCGGTGAAATCCGGCGCGGCGGCGATGGTGATCAGGCCGCTTATTTTTTCTGGTCTGGCAAGCGCCAGCAGCAGTGCAATCCAGCCGCCCATGCTGGAACCTACAAGGATATTTTTTTCACCACCAAGTGTGTCTAATATCGTCAGCGCATCGTTTTTCCAGCTGCCGATGGTGCCATCGGTAAATTTGCCATATGACTGGCCATGACCGCTGTAATCAAAGCGGATGAAGCGCTGGCCGCGCTGCTGGCAGAAGGCTTCCAGCGCAAGCGCCTTGCCGCCCTGCATATCCGATTTAAAGCCGCCAAGAAAAATGACGGTTGGCGTTTTGCCTTCACTTAAATGATAAGCAAGGCGATGTTTATTATCCAGATTTAGAAAAGATGGTTGCGTGCTCATGCATTGCACATTACTCACTATGGTTATGAACTACAAGCCACCTGTCATTATGCAAGTCTTGCCCGAGCTGCGCAGCGGCGGTGTGGAGCGTGGCACGCTGGAGATTGCCCGCGCCATCATCCAAGCCGGAGGTAAAGCCATTGTGGCTTCCAGCGGCGGCCCTATGGCAGCGAGCCTTGCGCATTTCGGCGCGCTTCACGTGAAACTACCGCTGAAGCGCAAAGATCCGATTAGCTTGTGGCTCAACCGCAGGCGCCTCGCCAAGCTGATTCGCGAACATCAGGTGGATATAGTGCATGCACGCTCACGCGCACCGGCATGGAGTGCTTATTTTGCGGCAAAAGATACTGGCTGTCGCTTCATGACCACTTTCCACGGAACCTACGGCCTACAGAATGAGTGGAAGAAAAAATATAACAGCATCATGACACGCGGCGAGCGTGTGATTGCAATTTCACACTTCATTGCGGATCATATCAAAGCCAATTACGTGATAGACGAATCACGCCTGCGCATCATCCATCGCGGGGTGGATCTGAAGCTGTTTAATCTGCAAAATCATTCATTGCTCAGGCTCATTGAACTAACCAAAGAATGGCGCCTGCCAGATGCCATGCCGTTGATTCTTTTTCCTGCGCGCATCACACGCTGGAAAGGTCAGCATATATTTCTGCGTGCGCTGGCTGCCCTGCCCCACCGCAATTTCTTTGCGGTTATTTTAGGTGATGATAAAGGCCATGAAACCTACCGTGCGGAGCTCGAAGCATTGATTACTGAGCTGGGGCTGGAAGGGCATGTGCGCATTGCGCGGCATACTCATCATATCACAGAAGCATACCGCTTGGCGCGAGTGGTGGTGGCGACTTCCATTGAGCCGGAGGCTTTTGGACGTGTTGTGCTCGAGGCGCAGGCCATGGGTAAGCCGGTGATTGCCACCAACCACGGCGGCCCTATGGAAACGGTTATTCCAGACACGACCGGCTGGCTGGTAACGCCCGGAAATGTCGACCAGCTATCGGCCAGAATCGGCTATGCGCTGGCCATGCCGCAGGATGAGCTGGAGTGGATGAGCGCGCAGGCCGTTCAGAATGCAGCGAATTTTTCGCTGGATACCATGGCTGCCAAGACCATTGATGTGTATAAGGAGTTATTGCAGTAACCCTCACCGAATCCTCTCCACAAGAGGGAGAGGGCTTTTTTTTAAAAATGTTTCACGTGAAACATTTTACCACTGTTTTATAGCGGCTTAAACGTCTTTTCTACTTCCTGAACATGTAAAGTTATGAGTGGCTCAATGCCGCGCAATGGCTTTGCTCATCTCGAGCATGCGGTCGAGCGGCCTTCTTGCGCGCATGATGAGGTCTTGGGACAGTTCCAGCCGTGGCGACTGATCTCGCATGCAGTGATAAATTTTTTCCAGCGTGTTAAGTTTCATGTACGGGCAGTTGTTGCACGATACACACGCCCCACCCTCCATGAATGGAACGGGGTGAAACACACTGCCGGGCGAGCGCTTTTTCATAGCGTGGAAAATGCCCGGCTCAGTGAGAACAATGAACTCCCTGCCTGGGTTTGCCTCGGCATAACGAATCAGCGATGAGGTGGAGCCGATATGGGTGGCATAGCGCAGCAGCGCTTCAGGGCATTCCGGATGAGCAATAATCTCGGCGCCGGGATGGCGTGTTTTCAGCTTCACCAGCTCCTGCTCAGAAAAGCGTTCATGCACCATGCAGGTGCCATTCCATAGCAGCATATTGCGGCCAGTTTTTTTATTCAGCCAGCCACCAAGATATTTATCCGGCGCGAAGATGATTTTCTGATCCGTTGGCAATTGATTGATGATGGCCTCGGCGTTGGATGAAGTGACGATGATATCTGAGAGCGCTTTGACTTCCGCCGAACAGTTAATGTAGGTGACCACCAGATGATCCGGATGTGCCTCCTTGAACGCTTTAAACGCCGCCGGCGGGCAGGAATCTTCCAGCGAGCAGCCAGCCTTCATATCCGGAATCAAGACCAGCTTGTCGGGGTTTAGAATCTTGGCGCCTTCCGCCATGAAACGCACCCCGCAGAAAACAATCACATCCGCCGTGATTTCCGCGGCGCGGCGCGCCAGCTCCAGCGAATCGCCCACATAGTCCGCGAGATCCTGAATCTCGTCGTCCTGATAATAATGCGCCAGAACGACCGCGTTCAGCTTCTTTTTAAGCGCAGCAATCTCTGATTCGAAATCAATCCGGCTTGAAGCGACGATGCTATCAGAATCTGCCTTGGTTTGAATGGGGTGCATGCAGGAATCTTAAGGAAAACCAGGGCTTATGACAAGCCTTCATTGGCAAAAGGCCGCTCCAGCAGCTCCTGAATGACGCTGCTCACATCGACATCTTCATGCAGCACACGGTAAACCGCATCGCAGATAGGCATGCTAACCCCATGTTTACGCGAAAGTTTTGCCACAGATTCTGCGGCCACGACCCCTTCTGTGGCCGTGCGCCCGCGCTCGCTGAGCACATCGTCTTTATGTTTGCCTTCGCCCACCGCCACACCAAACGACATGTTGCGCGATTTACGGCTACCGCAGGTGAGCAGCAGATCGCCAAGACCCGAAAGCCCCATCAGCGTTTCATAGCGACCGCCCTTGGCAAGCGCTAACCGTGCCATTTCTGCAAAACCCCGTGTGATGAGCGCGGCGGCGGCATTCTCGCCCAGCTTTCGGCCACTGGCAATGCCACAAGCAATGGCAATGACATTCTTAACGGCTCCGCCAATCTGTGTGCTGATAACATCATCAGTCAGATAGGGTCTGAAAAAACGCCCACCTATCGCATAGGCAGCCAGATCCAGAAGTTTTTTATCCTTACTTGCTATGGTGGTAGCGGTCGGCAAACCACGCGCCGCTTCATCCGCAAAGTTGGGGCCAGAGAGAATCCCCACCGGATTATTCGGCAGAATATCCTGCGATACCTCACTCATCAACATCAGGCTGCCGCGCTCAATGCCCTTGCTGGCAATAATAATCGGAATATCCGGCGAGATGACATCCGATATGGCAATGCAAACCCAGCGCACTACCTGCGATGGCACCGCAATAATCAGCAGGTCGGTTTGACAGCAGTCGCTCAGCTTGTCGGTTATGCGAATACGTGGATCCAGATACACGTCAGGAAGATAGATGTCGTTGATGCGCCGCTGGGCTATCGACTGTATGACGTAGTGATTGCGGGTGCCAATAATAACATCGCTGCCGGCGCGATTGGCAATAACACTAAGCGCCGTGCCCCACGAGCCACTACCAATTACTCCAACCTGATAACTTCCGGATTTATTGTGCATTCTGCGGACGCGACATGCGACTCAGCAAGGCTTCGTTAAAGACGCATACCACCTGATTGCCATGACGAAGGCTCATCCGCTTGCTTACGCGTTCCACAACAATGTAATCACCGCGTGTACGATAGTTGATGACAGCTTCGTTGCCCTCGTCATCCACCCAGTAAAATGCCGGCAAATCCGCATTTTTATTTTTGAACTGGAAGTAGGTAAACTCGCCATCATCAAAAATGCGCAGCGGCGCATATTGCTCCGACCCTGAAATAGTGTAGTTGAAATTCAGCTTTTCCGCATTTTCAGGAATATCAGGCGAAGGCACGCCATCAAGCTGCTGGCTGATCATCTGAGATTGGGCACTTTCAGGATAGATAAAACGCATGATGAACACCATGTTTTTATCGGTGATGTCGTCTGTTTCACGCGCGTGCAGCTCGAGGAGGTAAGTGCGACGATTGGTGATGATGGTCATATTCGTGGTGGCATCCTGCGCGATGGGCTTCAGAAACAGACGATGGCCGGAAGGATTAAGCATCCATGCCGTTGAATCACCCATGGAGATGGTTTGAATTTCTTCACCAAGCTCAAACTCAATCGAAGACTGGTAGCGGTAGTGACCAGTGAATTTATATACCTCATCCGGCTGGTAAGAAACCGTGCGTACGCGGTGATCAACTTTGATTGGGCGCGGCTCCTTGCTGGCGCTGGCTGCGCCTACCATGGCCACGCATGACACAAGAAAAACCGCCAGTGTAAAACAAATACGCATGATTACTGCCCGTCCTGTAAGCGTTTAGTGCGATAGCCTGTCACTTTAAATTCAACGGGCACTACTTTGCCCGTTTCTTCGTCTAACGCAAGACCATTGTAAGTGAAATTGATATCTGCCTGCCAGCGCGTTTTTTTGAGTTCGTTTCTGCCGGTCACAACCGCTTCATACACCACCTCGATGAGTGGCTCAGCTGCATCTGGCTGGTGGATGGAAATCAATCGTATTTCGCGTTTGGAATGGCGCTGGTAAAGGGTAATCGGGCTTTCAGGGTTGCGCGGGTCCATCAGCCGCTGATATTCTTGAAATACCTCTTCGCTGCCCTGATGGCGTACACTGCCCGCATTGCGCTCCAGTGTTTCTATGCTGTAGGATTCGTAATGTGTCACAAAATTGCCCACCATAAAGCGCAGCAGCGCCTCGCTGGGATCATCCCCTTTCTGTTCCAGCAGTGAACGAATGCGTGGCACATCATCGACCAGATCGCCAGCACGGATGATAAAAGGCACTTCCGATGTCAGCGGATGCAGCGAGCGCATGGCGGCATAGCTGATAAAGAATGAAAAAATTGATAACACGGTAATCAGAATGTAGAGGTAGCGCTCGGCCATCGGGTCATGCACGTGGATATCGTACATGCTCTGGGCTTCACGAAAATATTCACCGGTGCGGACTTTGTCGGCGATCTCGAGATAGTCCTCAGGAGGGAGTTGAAGCGGTGCTGGTTTGCTATCCATGACAGTTGATTCTAACAGAAATTAACACAGAAACCATTGAAATATCGCTTGGTTTGATACTTGACAGCAACCCGCAAAGCAAGCTACACGAAACCTGCTTAGCATGGAAAAGTTAACAGAAGTTTTAGCCATGGGCGGCTACGCACATTTTGTTTGGCCCTCCTACCTGATTGCCGCGCTGGTCATTGCCACGTTGCTGGCGCTCAGCATGCGTCAGCACAAGCGCACCAGAGAGCAGCTTGCCAAGCTGGAAGATAGCCGCAGCGATGAAAGCTAAGCACCAGCGCCTGATTTTTGTGGTTGCCAGCGTGGTATTGCTGTGCGCTGCCGTGCTGCTCAGCCTGCGGGCTTTCAGTGAAAATCTGGTGTTTTTCTACAGCCCCGCTGATCTGCCCGGCAAAACCATCAGCGCCAATCAGAAAATACGTATCGGCGGGTTGATTGATCATGGCAGCATTATTCGCCATGGCGGCGACCGCATCAGCTTCACGGTGTCCGATGGCAAGGCCAGCCTTCAGGTGGATTATCAGGGCTTGCTGCCCAACCTTTTCCGCGAGGGTCAGGGGGCGATTGCGGAGGGTTATCTGCGCTCGCCCAATCTTTTTGCCGCAGAACGCATTCTTACCAAGCATGATGAAAATTATATGCCGCGTGAAGTGGCAGATTCACTGAAAAAAACCGGCCACTGGAAACCGGAAGGCGGCGGCTATGAGCGCTGAGATTGGTCTGTTCATGGTGGTGGTGGCGCTGGTGTGCTCGCTGGTGGCACCGCTGGTGCTGATGAAAGAACGTTTTGCTGCGCTGCTGCCGCCGCTGGCGCTGGCACAGGCGATGAGCCTGACTTTTGCGCTGCTGCTGCTGATGTGGCTTAGAATTCAGAACGATTTCAGCGTGGAGAATGTGCTGTCACATTCGAATCTTTCCATGCCGCTGCTTTATAAAATCACCGGCACCTGGGGCAATCACGAAGGTTCGATGCTGCTGTGGGCATGGGTGATGGCGATGTTTGGCTGGTGGCTGTCGCTTTCACCGCCGCGCGAGGATGGGCATGACGCGCTGCGTTCGATGGCGCTGGTGGTGCAATCGGTGCAGCTCGCTGGTGTGCTGGTGTTTATTCTTTTCACCTCGAGCCCGTTTGTGCGTATTTTTCCACCGCCGCCTGATGGGCTGGCGCTGAACCCGCTGCTGCAGGATGTCGCGCTCGCCATGCACCCGCCGATGCTCTATGTCGGCTATGTCGGTTTTTCGATGGTGTTTGCGCTCGCGCTCGCCGCCATGCTGCTGCCCGCCGATAGAGCACCGGACATGCGCCGCTGGGCAGCGCTGGTGCATCCTTGGATCATGGTGTCGTGGGCAACCCTCACGCTGGGTATCGGGCTTGGCAGCTGGTGGGCGTATCGCGAGCTGGGCTGGGGTGGCTGGTGGTTCTGGGATCCGGTGGAGAACGCCTCGCTGATGCCATGGCTTTCCGGCACGGCGCTGTTTCATTCCAACCTGGTGCTGAAAAAACGCGGGCTACTCGCGCCATGGGTGGTGCTGCTGGCGATTCTTACTTTTGGTCTTAGCCTGCTTGGTACATTTCTGGTGCGTTCCGGCGCGCTGACTTCGGTGCATAGTTTCGCTAACGATCCAACGCGTGGGCTTTATATTCTCGGTTACATCACGTTAGTGATGGGCGCGGCGCTGCTGCTTTATGCATTGCGCGGTCATCGCTTCAGCGCTCAGGAACCGCTCCTGCCCGCCTCCCGCGAGGGCATGATTGTGATCAATAATCTGTTTATCATGACCGCCTGCGCCACGGTGGTGCTGGGCACCATGTACCCGCTGGTAGCCGAATGGCTGAGTGGCGACCGCCTGACCGTTGGCGCGCCTTATTTCAACGCGACCTTTCTGCCGCTGATGGCGCTGCCGCTGCTCTTTGCTGCGCTGGTGCCTTTCATGCCATGGAAAAAAGCATGCATCAAAGATGCGCTGCTTCGGTGCAAGCCGGCGCTGCTGGCCGCCGCCACCGCCATGGTGCTGGCGCTGGTTTCGGCCGGCTCTCATGTGCCTTATGCCATGGCCGGTTTTGGTCTGGCAGCGTGGCTGTTTGTGGCCAGCCTGAAATGGCTGAAACAGGCCGATGGCGTCGCTGGCCGCTGGTCGGTTTTTCTTGGCCACGCTGGCGCGGCGATCATGGTGGCGGGCATCACCGGCGTCGGGCTGTGGAAAACCAGCGTTGAACAAAGCCTGCCCGCCGGCGCGCAAATGACGATCGGCAGCTACAACCTCAGCCTGGAAAAAATTGAACCGCTGCGCATGCCCAATTACAGCGCCATACGCGGTCATATCGCCGCCAGCAGACCGCAGCCCGAAGAAGCCGAGCCAATCAGATTATTCCCAGAATTTCGCACCTATGATATTCGCGGCGCCACCACCAGCGAAGCCTCCATTTACGGCACATTGCTCCATGATTTGTATGTCGTGGCCGGTGAACAGCAACCTGACGGCAGCATGGCGCTGCGCGCCTATTATGTGCCACTCATCAGTTTCATCTGGATTGGTTTTGTGCTAATGGGCATGGCAGGTTTTGTTTCACTCAGGCGCCAAAAATTATGAACAACCGTATTCTGCTGCGTTTCGCCCCTCTGCTGGTGCTGCTTGCTATCATCATACTTGGCGGCCTTGGCCTGTTTGGGCGCTATGACCCTGCGCGTGCGCCCTCGCCGATGATGGATAAACAGGTGAATTTTTTTGATCTGCCGATGGTGATGGGCGATGCTGTTCGCTTCACTCCACACAACTGGCGCGGCCGCGTTGTGGTGCTGAATCTGTTTGCGACATGGTGCCAGCCCTGCATTATCGAGCACCCCGAACTGATGAAACTTGCAGCAACGGGTCAGGTGGAGATTCACGGCATTGCCTGGCGTGATAAGCGCGAAAACGTGCTCGAGTGGCTTAAAATACGCGGCAACCCATACCGCTTTGTCGGGTTGGATGAAAGTGGTAAAAGCTCCATTGCGCTGGGGGTGATGGGCGTGCCTGAAACCTACATCATCGATAAACATGGCCGCATTCGCTACACTTACCGATCCAATCTCACGGCGGATATCATTCAAAACGAAATCATCCCCGCTGTGCAGCTGCTGAAAGCCGAGCCGTGATGCGTTTCCTTGCGCTGCTCATGTGCTCGCTTTTGCTACCCATCGCCGCGCACGCGCTGACGGTGGACACCCCCCTGCCCGATAGCGCGCAGGAAGCCCGCGCCAAGGCGCTTTTTCGCGATATACGCTGCGTGGTTTGCCAGAGCGAACCGCTGGCTGATTCGCCGTCTGAGATGGCTAAAACCATGCGCGCCGCCATTCGTGAGCAGATTGCCAGCGGCATGAGCGATGATGAGGTGAAGGCCTTTCTTGTCTCTCGTTATGGTGACTTCATCCTGATGCAACCGCCATTTAAAAGTTCAACATTGCTTCTCTGGCTTGGGCCGCTGCTGATTTTTATCGCGGCGCTGCTGGGTGTGGTGCGTTTTTTCCGCAGGCAATCAGCATGACAAGCTATCTGATTGTTGCTCTATGCCTGCTGCCTTTTCTTTTTATGGTGCTTTGGCCGCTGCGGCGTGAAAAGTTTCTGGCGCTGGCGCTGGCGATTGTGATGACGACCGCCAGCTTACTGTTCTATGGGCAGCTTGGCAGACCAGAGATGCCAGCGCTGATGGAGGCACGAAACCAGCGCCTGTCAGAGCTTCGCGCGCAGATTCAGGAAGATTCTGCGCTGGTGAAGGAAGATGCGAAAAATGTCGCCGCGTGGATTCGCCTTGGCGCGGCATTCATGGAAACCAGTCAGTTCGGCGCCGCTGCCAATAGCTTCAAGCAGGCGGTGTTGCTCACTGGCGGCGCGCCGGATGTCATCATGGCTTATGCCAAAGCCACTATTGCAGCAGAAGATGGCAATGTGAGCGATGCCAGCAAAAAAAGCCTCGAGATGGTGCTGCTGCAAAAGCCTGAACACATGGAGGCACGCTACTGGCTGATTGTACGCCGTGTGCAAAGCGGCGAAGGCGAAACCGCAATGAAAGATATGCAGGCGCTTTACCACTCACTGCCGGATAACTCGCCGCTGAAAGCGATGATCAACCGCAAGATTGGGCGGGAGTGAATCACGGACTATCAGCGGCAAGAATCGACTACCCAGCCTGTTCTATTTTCTCTTCATTTGTTCTTTTTTGGCCTTGATGCATATCGGACATTTCTCGCCTTTTTTGACAGACGAGCTGTTTTCATCTTTCATTTTGCCCATACACATTTTGCACATACCATCCTTGCAACATTCACACTTCTTGGATTTGTGGCATTCACATTTTTCGCAGCACGGCATGGATGTTTCTGCGGCTGGCGCCGAACCGCCTTCAACGTTTGAGCAAGCGGTGATGAAAACTAAAAGAGCAACAGACAGGAATTTCTTTAACATTGAAGCCTCCAAAGGTTTAATTAAATCGATTAGGATCCGCGGGATAGACGCCGAGCACCTGCACTTTTTTGCAGAAAAAGCCCAGTTCCTCGAGCGCGTTTCTGAGCCCCGGCTCGCTTGGGTGGCCTTCAACCGTCAGGAAAAACTGAGCGGACTCGCGCTTTGCCCCTGGCGGAATATAGCTTTCCAGTTTGATCATATTGATGCCGTTGGTGGCAAAGCCGCCAAGCGCCTTGTAGAGCGCTGCCGGTATGTTGCGGATGGCAAAGAGCAGCGTGGTGAGAATCACCTCGTCTTCTTTCGGTTTGGGATCCACCGGCTCACGCGCAATGATCACAAACACCGTCGTGTTATGATCCGAATCCTGCATGTGCTCTCTCAGCACCGAAAGGCCATACAGCTCGGCAGCCAGTGGCGAGGCCAGCGCGGCTTTGCTGGGGTCGTTCCACTTCGCCACATCCGCTGCGGCCGCGGCGGTGTTCGAGTAGGTGTGGGTGGTAAACTTGTGTTTCAGCAGGTTCTGGCGGCATTGCAACAGCGCCTGCGGGTGGGAATAGACATCCTTCACCGAATCAAGGCTTGCGCCTTTTGGCGCCAGCAGCTGGTGCTCGATTTTCTGGAAATATTCGCCAACAATGTGCAATTTGGTTTTCGGCAGCAGCTGATGAATTTCCGCCACGCGCCCGGCCTGCGAATTTTCGATCGGGATCATGCCCAGCTGGGCTTTGCCACTCGCAACCGCCTCAAACACATCTTCAAAGCTCGCGCAAGGCAGCGTATGCATATACGGGCAGGCCTGCCGGCAAGCGAGGTCAGCATTCGCCCCTTCCATGCCCATAAAAGCGATGGTGTTCTCTGGATCAAGCACGGTTGCACTGGACATAATTCTTACAAAACTCTAGAAGTGTAACCCCGCGCTTGTTGCGGGGTCTGGTGTTTATTAGAAACAGTTCTATAAATCTGACGCAAGTTAAAACATTTGAATTTAAACCGGACCCCGCCATTCGGCGGGGCTAAAGTATGACAAAGCAAACGAAACAAACATCATGGAATCCCGATAGCTGGCGCGCGCTTCCCATCAAGCAGCAGCCGAGCTACCCAGACGCTGTGCAGGTGAAGGAAGTGGAAGAGACACTGCGCGGCCTGCCTGCCCTTGCCTCGCCCACGGAAGCGCGGGCGCTCAAGCGCGAGCTGGCGGATGTGGCGCAGGGCAAAGCATTCCTGCTGCAGGGCGGTGATTGTGCGGAGAGCTTTGCTGAGTTTTCTGAGGCAAATCTGCGCTCGTTTTTCCGTGTGCTGCTGCAGATGACCATGGCGCTGATGTATGGCGCAGGTTGCCCGGTGGTGAAAGTTGGGCGCATTGCCGGCCAGTTTTCCAAGCCGCGTAGCGACCCGTTTGAGAAAAAAGATGGCCGTGAACTACCCAGCTATCGCGGCGATATGGTGAACGGCATGGAATTTGACGAAGCCGCCCGCGCGCCTGACCCCGAGCGTCTGCTGCGCGCTTACTATCAAGGCTCAGCCACGCTGAACTATCTGCGCACGCTCGCCCGCGGCGGCTATGCCGCGCTGCCGCGCATCAATGACTGGAACATGGAATTTGCCAAAAGCTCGGCGCAGGGCAAGCGCTTTCAGGAACTGATTGACCGCATCAACGAATGCATCAATTTTATTCGCGCCTGCCGCTTGCCGATTGATGAGGTGGAGCAGTTTTCGGAAGCCAGCTTTTTCACCTCGCATGAGGCGCTGCTGCTTGGCTATGAATCCGCCCTCACCCGCCGTTCGGAGGCGGATGGCAAGTTTTACGCCTGCTCGGCGCACATGCTCTGGATTGGCGATCGCACGCGTTCGCCGGACGAAGCCCATGTGGAATTCATGCGCGGTATCGCAAACCCCATTGGCATGAAGGTGGGGCCAAGCATGACGGCCGATGGTCTGCTTAAGCTCTGCGATATTTTAAACCCGGAAAACGAAGCCGGCCGCCTGACGCTGATTTCGCGCATGGGCTCAGCAAAGGTTGGTGAGCTATTGCCGCCACTGGTGCGCGCAATTAAAGAAAATGGCAGGCAGGTGGTGTGGGCGTGTGATCCGATGCACGGCAATACCATCAAATCGCCCAATGGCTATAAAACCCGTAAATTCACCGATATTCTCGCTGAAGTTCGCCAGTTCTTCGCGATTCACAAAGCGGAAGGCACCTTTGCCGGCGGCGTGCATTTCGAGATGACCGGGCAGGATGTAACGGAATGTTTGGGCGGCGCGCAGGCCATTTCCGAGATGAATCTCTCCGACCGCTACCACACGCACTGCGACCCTAGACTTAATGCATCGCAGTCGCTAGAACTTGCATTCCTGATTGCCGAGACACTCAAGAAACAGAAAGGATGACTATGAAAAAAAATCGCGTTGGCGGCGTGGCCGTTGATCAACTGAAATCCATCATTGGCCGTGTGGAGAAGCTGGAAGAAGAAAAATCGGGCATCAGCGCGGATATCCGCGATGTGTTTGCTGAAGCCAAAGGCAATGGTTTTGATGTGAAGGCGATTCGCACCATCATCAAAATGCGCAAGATGGATGCCTCTGAGCGCGAAGAAGCGGAAACTATCCTCGACACTTACCTGCATGCCCTCGGCATGATTGAAGCAAGTGAAGATGAGCGCGAAGAAGAAGCGGCTTAACCGCGCTTATTCTGCTCAAGATATTTCGCAATGCGGATGAAGCGGCTGAAGCCATAGACCATGGCGTTAGTGAAGCCCTGCGCACCTTTCAGGATATAGCCGCGCAGCAGGTAGGCTTTCAGAAAGGCCAGCGGAAATTCTGTGGCGAGCCTGAGATAGGCGAACTTCAGGCCTTTTTTCGCCATGTCGTTTGCCTGCATGGTGGAATAGCGATTAATTTTATCAAGGCTGTGCGTCAGCCCGCGCGAAGAACGGTGCTCAACGATATTCGCCAGTTCGCCAATGGTGCCGCTGGTCATATGCACGCGGTCATGCACTGTCGAATCGCTGTAGCGGCCGCAGGATTTCCGGTAAAGCCGCACCGCCCGCGTGACATGCGCGCCAGCACCCGGCTCGCTGCGCCCGGGCAATATCTCGGCAATATTCATCATAAAGCCTGCATGGCTTGTACCGGGTAAACCAGCGATGATTTCTTCTTTAAGAGCGCTGCTTACGACCTCGTCCGCATCAAGGTTTAACACCCAGTCATTTCGGCACCTTTCCTCGCCGAAGCGCTTCTGCAGGCCATAGCCCGGCCAGGCGTTGTAAAGCACGCGCGCCCCAAGCTTTTCTGCAACTTTCACGGTGTCATCATCACTGCCGCTATCGATGACAATCACCTCATCCACCCAGCCGCGAACGCTTTCAATCGTTGCACCGATGCGATCCGCTTCGTTCAGCGCGATGATAAAAACGGAAATTGGTAAGCGAGTACTAGTGGACATAGCGTCTGGCATAGCGCGGTGCGGCAGCGGCAATGCTCAGGCTGTACCAGAACAGCATTGCCGGCCAGTTTGAAAAAATGCTTTGCGTGACAATCGCCGGCCACAGCACCACCACTAGCGCGACCATGGGGAAAAGCCACAGCATAAGCGGCGCGCTCTGGCGTTGCTGCCAGACGGATTTAACGACCAGCCCCATCGCCGTGATGAATAGCGCGGCGCCAATCGTGCCGGTTTCGCTCAGCCACTCGAGGTAGATATTATGGGGATGAACATCACAGTAGGTGGTGTGAAGTAGTGCCATGGCTGGTTTGCACGCATATTTGAACTCTCCGGCGCCAAGGCCAAATACGGGACTCGTTTGCCAGAAATGAAAAGCAGCGATGAAAAGCTGACCATACACAGAATCAGCCAGATTGATGACCTGCTCAGCCAGCTGAATGGCTCTTGCCTGAACCACACTCTGGGTCATGAATAAAATAATCATGAGCAGAACAAATCCAGACATGGTGGCCAGCACATACCAGCGCGCTTTATGGTTTGACCAGAAAATACCAGCCATGACCAGCACCGTAGCCATAATCATGAGCAGGCTGCTGGAGCGCTCGCCTGAGATTGGCACAATCGCCATTGCTGCTACAACAAAACCGGCAAACAAAAGATATTCATGACGTTTGCCCCGATGAATAAGATAAAAAGCCCAGAGCCCAGCTAGTGGAAGCGACAGCTTGAGGAGCAGATTCGCGATGTTCGGATGAGTCATTGGCCCGCCAAGGCGATGTGGATGTGGATAGTCTCTGCCACTGAGCGATGTGCCATGAAAATATTGCCAGTATGTATCCACCAGCAGCAATACAACACTGACAAAAGTGATGGCCGCCATCAAGCTGATTCGTGGCGGCGAAATCAGCAGCCAGTGTGTGACCGCCGCGTAGAGCAGCACAAAGCGCAGCCACGCGAGTGAGCGAAGCGCTGTGGATGAATCAGATAGCAATAAAGACTGACAAACAAGATAACCCCAGAGCGCAAGCATGGCCACCAGCTCTGGTTTTTTAAAACAACTGAAATCATGGCGCAGAGCGCACTGGATAAGAAAAAACACAGCAATAGCAGAGACGGCAATATCTGCGCCGGCGCGTGTGACGGCCAGCAAAAGCGGCATGGCACACAAAAGCACAAAAGAAATGCGATCAAGGTACTGACACACAGCATTACGAGACACGGCGAACTCCGGAAAGATCAGCAAAGAAACGATCCATTTGTGCGAGATGTTGCTCATTGATTGGCCGAAGTTCAAGGCATGAAACAATATAGCGTAGAAATGCTGATGATGTGTAACGTTTCGCAGCTGGCGTGGTATCGCGCACCTCTTTCCACAGCGCGGAAATGCAGCGGCGATAAAAACGGCGGCGATGGATTTCGCTCAAGTTTGGAAAATCGCTCAGCATATGGCGATTCGCCAGATAGCGATCATGGTTGAGCTGCGAGCGATTGCCTGAAAGCTCGCCTTCAATTTTCGGCACCAGCACCACCGGTTCGTCAATCAGCACAAAGCGCCGCGCCACGCGCGCAAGCCTGAGCGCAATCGATTCGTCCTGAATGAAAATTCTTTCGTCGCAGCCACCCGATTTAAGAAAAGTGTCGCGGCTGACCATTTGCGTCATGCGTAGAATGCGCTCTTCAAATTGAAAATCCAGCGGCGAGTCACTGACCTTGTATGCGGCATCATCATTCATGCGCGTGCCGAGCAGATCTTTGGAGGGAATGCCAGTTTTTTTCCAGCGGCCATAGACCACATCTGCGTCATGCTTTTGTGCCAGATTAAGCATGGTAAGCGAGGCATTTGCCGCCATGATGTCATCGGAATCGATAAATTGCAGGTAGCGACCACGCGCCAGCTTTGCGCCTTGATTGAGGCGAATGCTGGGGCCTTTATTTTCGCTGTTTCGGATAATTGTGACATTGGGTATCCCCCTTGTCACCTCTTCAACGACTTCGAGGGAGCGATCCGGCGAGACATCATCCACAAAAATATATTCCGAAGGCAGGCCGCCTTCCTGACCGAGCAGCGACTTGACCGTGTAGCCAATATAAGGCTCCTTGCGGTAAACCGTGACAATATAGCTGATCACCGGATCTTGCATCAGAGGCTGGATAAAATAGATTTAGCGGCGTCGCCTGCGTGTGTGGCGGCGGTAATCGGGCGGCCGATAACCAGATAGTTTGCCCCCTGCTCTAAGGCTTGTTTGGGTGTCATAATGCGCTTCTGGTCGCCGCTTTCAGAGCCTTCCGGCCGGATACCGGGCACCACCAGCGTAAAATCATCGCCGCACTCCGCGCGAATCATCGCAATTTCGTGCGGCGAACACACCACACCATCCAGTCCGGATTGCTGCGCAAGCGCCGCTAAGCGCTTTACCTGATCTTTCAGCGCGCCAGCAATGCCAATGCTGGCAGAGTCAGCCTCATCCATGCTGGTGAGTATCGTGACGCCCACCACCAGTGGTCTTTCCTTGCCGGTGATGGAGGCAACCTCCATCGAGGCTTCAGCTGCTGCTTTCATCATCGCTTTACCGCCCGCGGCATGAACCGTCATCATGAAGCTGCGAATGCCAGCCGTGGCGCGCACCGCGCCCGCAACGGTGTTAGGAATGTCATGAAATTTTAAATCCAGAAAAATCGGAATGCCGTGTGAGGCCACAAAATCTGTGCCTGCCGCGCCATGAGCAGTAAAAAACTCAAGGCCAATTTTTAGCGCCCCCACCTGCCCTTTAAGTGCGATAGCAAGCTCTTCAGCTTTTTGTAAATCAGTGGTGTCAATGGCGCAGATGATGGGATTTCTTTGCATGAGTTAGTCCAGTCTGTAGACCGTTTCACCGCCGACGATGGTGCGAATCGCACGGCCTTTGGTGCGGTAATGGTCATAAGGGGAGTTATGCGATTTGCTGGCAAACTGCTCAGGATCCATCGTCCACTCAAGGTTCAGGTCAATGAGCGTCAGATCCGCCCGCGCACCTTTTTTCAGGCGCCCCGCCGGAACATGAATAATATCCGCGGGTTTATAGGTCATCGCGGCAATCACATCCCGAAGCGGCATGATGCCCTGATGATAAAGCCCAAGCGAGAGTGGCAGCATCGTTTCCAGCCCGACAATGCCATAAGCAGCGGAGGCCAACGGCACTCGCTTGCTTTCCTGATCATGCGGCGCATGGTCGGTGGCGATAGCGTCAATGGTGCCGTCTTTCAGCCCTTCAATCACCGCGAGCCGGTCTTTCTCAGCACGCAGCGGCGGGTTCATTTTGCTGAAAGTGCGATATTCCATCACCGCGTCGTCTGTGAGGGTGAAGTGGTGCGGCGCGGCCTCAGCCGTGACTTTCAGACCTTTCTTTTTGGCGCGGCGCACGGCGTCAATCGCTTCTGCGGTGGAGATATGCAGCACATGATATTGCCCGCCGGTCAGCTCCGCGAGCAGAATGTCGCGCTCGACCATCACCGCCTCGGCGGCATTGGGTGCACCGCCCACCCCAAGATGGGCAGAAACCTTGCCTTCGTTCATGCAGCTACCGCAGGAAAGATTTAAATCCTCGGCATGCTGGGCGATGGGCACACCAAACTCACGCGCGTAGGTCAGCGCCTTGCGCATCACACCGGCATTCATCACCGGCAGGCCATCATCGGTGAAGCCGACTGCACCTGCCTCTGCAAGGAGGCCCATCTCGGTGATTTCTTCACCTTTCTGGCCTTTGGTGATGGCGGCGTAAGTGCGTACGTTCACATAAGCTGTTTCGCGCGCGCGTTTATGGATGAAGGCGACCAGCGAGACATCGTCAATCACCGGTCTGGTGTTGGGCATGCAGGCCACCAGCGTGACACCGCCTGCGGCGGCTGATTTGCTGCCAGTTTCGATGGTTTCCTTGAATTCCTGCCCGGGTTCGCGGAAATGTACCTGAATATCGAGTAGGCCGGGCGTCAGCAGATGGCCAGCGCAATCCACCACCTCGGCATCAGCCGGGATATTGCCTTGTTTAATCGCGCTGCCGAAATCGGCAATGGTGGCGCCGGTGGTAATCAGCCCGCCTTTTTCATCAAGGCCGGAAGCTGGGTCAAATAGCCGCGCGTTGATATAAGCGACGCTGCGCGTCTGGCTTAACTTGTGGGTGGGTAAGAAAAAATGCTGTGTCATGCGCGGAACTTTATCCCATTCACCAGCGATGACAACCTATTTTCGTACTGGCCTGAGCAGCGATGTTTTAGGTGTATTTACCGCGCCAGTGACAAACTCCTGCGGATGGTCGATGGTGCGTTCGAGCTCATAATGGCCGCGCAATTCACGCAGCTTGATAAAGTTGCCCGTAACCACCGCACTGAACTGCCGGCTTTCGATCGCGCGCCGCATATCGTCAATAAATGCTTCCTTGATGATATTTTTATCGCCTAAATCAGAGCGTGCGATATCAAGCCCCGCCATACCAAAACTGTAATTTTTCTTGCCCGCGATAGTCTGGATATATTGTGTTTCCACAAACAGCACGTCGCCAGCAATGTTGGCAATTTCCTGTAGAAAGGCTCGCCCTTTGGCTTCGGCCTCCTCGGTGGGAATGAAACGCCTCGGGTCGTAATGCATGGAAAGAAACTGCCCAAGCACCAAAGCCGCCAGCAATGTGCCATATCGCGAAGAAATCGCGGGTAGCTTTGCGAGCGCCAGCCCTGCGCATAGCGCCAGAATGAAATGTGCCGGCATGAGCACATTCATCCAACCAAAGGAGTGAAGCCGCGACAGATAGGCGCTGGCTATGAAGCCAATCACGCACGCGCCATACCACACCAGCCGGTGCCTGTCATGACGGTAGAAATAGAACATCAGTGCGAGCGCTGGCAGCGCCATGAACACCACTTCTTTCATGTCACGTAGCCAGAAACCGCTGAGCATGCGCATGTCATAGCTGTGGCCTGCTGGCACATCGTAAATGAAAAACCAGAACCAGCCAGCGGACTGCCACTCGAAAAACGCACAGGCAACCAGGGAAGCCCAGAAAGCAGTAAAACCCGCTTTGAAAGCGCGGTTTTTATCCAGCCATAGCGCGGCAAGGAATGCTGGAGCCAGTGCCAGCAGCGCGGATTGCTTGGTCAGAAACGCCAGCGCAAATAGCAGCCCGGCCATATAGCTGCTGCGGTTTGTCTGCCCGAAATAATACACATACAGCCCCCACACCATCAGCAGTAGATAGAGGCTATCGATGCGCGCCACATCAAACCAGCGGCTGCTTAAGCCGTAGGTTCCAAGGAACAAACCGCTGGCGATGATGCCAAAGCCGTGAGCTGCTCCTTCTTTACGAAGCCATTGATAAGCAAGGTAGGCCGTGCCGAGCGTGGAGAGGATAGAAACCAGCCGCGCTGGCACAAACCCCACGCCAGTGAGCCATGAAACCCACGTAGAAACATAAAAATAAAACGGTGTGTAAATGTAGGGAATGAATTCAAGCGAGGGCTTGGTGTAAATCGGCAGGCCGTCGCGTAAGCGCTGGATGATTTCGATGGAGTGGCCTTCCATCCATTCCAGATTGTAAGGATAGCCAAGGCTGGCAAAAGCTACCCAGACAAAACTAATGCCGTAGAGGCCGGCTAACAACGCGCATAGAAGAAAAGCCCCGCGCGAAGCTTTGCTCAGGAGTGCATCATCCATGCTGCGAGAGAAGCTCAAGCACCGCCTGACGCACCGCTACCCCCATTTCGACCTGATCGAGGATGATGCTGCGATCAATGTCATCGGCGAGTTCGGTGTCGATTTCTACGCCGCGATTGATCGGGCCGGGATGCATAATCAGCGCATCCGGCTTTGCGTAGGCAAGCTTTTTGCGATCCAGACCCCAGAAATGGAAATATTCACGGATGCTGGGAATGAAGTTGCGCTGCATGCGCTCGGTCTGCAGGCGCAGCATCATGATGATATCCACGCCCTCCAGCCCCTTTTTCATGTCGAAATAAGGTGTAACACCAAACGATTCTGGCGCGGTGGGCATGAGGGTGGCGGGGGCGATGATGCGCACTTTGGCACCCAGCAGGTTCAGCAGCTTCATGTTGGAACGCGCCACGCGGCTATGCAGCACATCGCCGCAGATGGCGACCGTCAGGCCTTCAATTTGTTTGCGGTGCTGGAGGATGGTCAGCGCGTCCAGCAGCGCTTGTGTCGGGTGTTCGTGGCAGCCATCGCCAGCATTAATCACGCTGCATTCCACTTTGCGCGCGAGCAGATGCACCGCGCCGGAATCCGGGTGGCGCACCGCAATAAAATCCGGGTGCATCGCGTTGAGCGTCATCGCGGTGTCGATCAGTGTTTCGCCTTTTTTGGTGGAGGAGCTTGCGACCGACATATTAATCACATCCGCCCCGAGGCGCTTGCCCGCCAGCTCAAACGAGGTGCGCGTGCGCGTGGAGTTTTCAAAAAAGAGATTAATCAGTGTGCGCCCCTTGAGGATGGCGTGCTTTTTATCCGTCGCGCGGTTTTTTTCGATGTAGCTTTGCGCCAGCGATAATACCAATTCAGCGTCACTGCGCGTGAGACCTTCAATGCCAAGCAGGTGGCGCTGCGAGAAGGTGGTTTTAGCTATCGGCGATGAATTGGAATGCATCATAAAACTATAAACAACCAAGCTGGCTTAGGCAAATGATTTACTCTCACCGCGCTTGACACGCAGTAGCCGCCCCGCCTCGCGGCCAAGAAGCAGATGGTTGGATGCGCTGTCACTTAAGCTGATAGTGTGGCAATGTGTGCCGTCCGGCTGCGCGATAAGTCCACGAAAATTCAGCTCATCGCCATTCTGCGACGCATAGCCGGCAATCGGCGTGCGGCATGAACCCTCCAGCTCATGCAGAAACGCGCGCTCGCAGCTGACCGCGACCATGGTCGGCTCGTCGTGAATGCGGCTGAGTAGCTCGCGTATTCTGGTATCATTCTCGCGACACTCCACCCCCACCGCGCCCTGTGCAATGGCGGGCAGAAAATCATCCACGGAAAGCGTGATGCCAGCACCGTGGATGCCAAGGCGGTTCAGCCCCGCCTGTGCCAGCATGGTGGCACCGATTAAACCCTTATGCACTTTGCTTAAGCGGGTTTCTACATTGCCGCGCAGCGTGACAATGCTGATATCCGGCCGTTTCATCAGCATCTGCGCCGCACGCCTGAGCGACGATGTGCCGAAAGTCGCACCGCTGGGAATATCCGCCAGACTGCGCCGCCCGATCAGCGTATCGCGCGGGTCCTCGCGCGGCAGCATGGCGCTGATGATAAGCCCGGGCGGCAGCACGGTTGGCATATCTTTCATGGAATGCACGGCAATATCAATCGAGCGATCAAGCAGCGCTTCCTCAATTTCCTTGGTAAACAAACCCTTGCCACCAATATCTGCCAGCGGAAATTCGGTGAATTTATCGCCGCTGGTGGTGATTTTCACCAGCTCCACCTCCAGATTCGGCCACGCTGCCATGAGGCGTGCCTTCACTTCTTCGGATTGTGCCAGCGCCAGCGCGCTTTTTCTTGTGCCAAGACGTATTTTCATGTTGCCACTTAACACCAAGAGCCAGTAACTAGCAACCATGCTTATACTTGGCATTGAAACCAGCTGCGATGAAACAGCCGCAGCCATCGTGAGCGGCGAGCGGCGGATTTTATCCAATATCGTGCTGTCGCAAACCACGCAGCATATGGCCTATGGCGGTGTGGTGCCGGAAATCGCCGCGCGCGCCCATATGGACTATCTTGATGATGTGATTTCGCGTGCGCTTGCCGAGGCTGGCGTTGGTTTTTCTGCGCTGGATGCCATTGCTGTAACCGGCGGCCCCGGGCTGATTGGCGGCGTGATTGTCGGGGTGATGACCGCCAAAGCCATTGCCAGCAGCCAGAATAAACCTTTCATCGCTGTGAACCACCTCGAAGGGCACGCCCTTACCGTGCGTCTGACAGAGGATGTCCAGTTTCCTTACCTGCTGCTGCTTGTTTCCGGTGGCCACTGTCAGTTTTTAATGGTGGAAGGTGTGGGGCGCTATCAACGCCTCGGCGCGACAATGGATGATGCGCTCGGCGAAGCATTCGACAAAACCGCCAAGCTGCTTGGTCTTGGCTATCCTGGCGGCCCGGCGGTGGAAAAGCTGGCACGGCAGGGAAACCCCAATGCATTTGTATTTTCTCAACCGCTGAGGGGCAGGCCGGGCTGTGATTTTTCTTTTTCTGGCCTCAAAACAGCAGTGCGAACGCTGGTTAAAGAGCTGGAGGCAAGCGGCAAACTCAGCCAGACGCACATTGCTGATATTTGCGCCTCGTTTCAACAAACAGTCGCAGCTACCGTCTGTGAGCGCAGTAACCACGCCATCGCCATGGCGAAAACAAGTCACCCCACGCTGCAAACGCTGGTGCTGGCTGGTGGTGTGGCAGCGAATCAGTTCATCAGGGGCGCGCTGGAATCACTTTGTGCTGAACATGGCCTGAACCTCAGCGCGCCGCCCATCGCTCTTTGTACGGATAACGCCGCGATGATCGCCTGGGCGGGCATGGAGCGCTTCAGGCTTGGTCTGGTGGATGATCTATCGTTTGAGCCACGCGCGCGCTGGCCGCTGAGTGCCTAATCCACAAAAAAGCCATGTTTTCTGAGAATTTCCTTGGCCGTATCAGTGCCAAGAAACTGCAGAAAACGCCTGGCTTCTTCCATATTATCACCGGCAATGACCACCGCGAAATAATGAATGGGGGTGTGGCTGGTTTCCGGTAGTAGATCAATGAGCTTGAAGCCCGGCGCGTCTGTCAGCGTAGAGCTTAATACAATGCCCGTCATGTGCTGATCGCGAATCATGCTTTCCATCAGCGACCGCGATTTAACATAGAGTGTGTATTCTTCTAAATCGCTGGAAACATCAAGATTTCTGAGTGCTTCGCGGCTGAACCTGCCTTCATCAAGTGCATCAGGGCTGGCCACCACAAAAGCCTGTTGCCAGCCAAATGCTTTCAGTAGTTCTGTCAGGGGAAAGACACCATCACTGCGCGGCTCCACCGGAAATGATAGCCCGCTTGCCAGCGCAAGCCGATTACGCGCAATGATCCTTTCCGAGTAAACATCCACCACGCCTTGCGTTTTCAGCGATTCAATCCAGCTGGTGCGCGTGGTAATCAGCACATCAGCCTCACCGCCTTCGTCTATTTGTGCCTGCTGTGCTTCGCTATCGGCAAACGATGTACCCACCATCACCTGATGTTCGCGCGTATATTCACGTGCCAGCGCACTCATGGCAAAAGACAGCGTGCTGTCAGACAAAATCGTGATGCCTGCCGTGGCTTCAGCGCGGGCTGGCACAGCAAAAAGCAGCACGATTAGGCAGATGATTTTAGCGCGCAGTAACATGGTGCAGGTGCTCAAAGCGACGAATATTTTCCTCAGACATCTCTACCGTAAGATGCAGCGTGTCGTCATCCATTTCCTGCTGGGTGATGTTGCCGTGGGCATGCAGCCATGCCAGAGCCTTGCCGTCTGAAAGTGAAAGGCTGAAGCGCGCTGGGCGGAAAAAACGCTGCGCCAGCTCGCGATCAATCTGCCCAAGCAGTGCATCTAAACCCTGCCCTGTTATCGCTGAAATACCGTTGGCTTCCGGTGTTTCCTGCACTTCAAGAAGGTCAATTTTGTTGCGCACCTCGATCACATTATCCGGCAGCTGCTCGGATTTAAACAGGCTTTTGAGCACTGACTCAACATCGTGTTTCTGCGCCTGCGAATCCGGGTGTGCACTATCACGCACATGCAGCAGCAGGTCGGCCTCCAGCACTTCCTCCAGCGTGGCGCGAAACGCCGCGACCAGCTCGGTCGGCAGGTTTGAGACAAACCCCACCGTATCCGAAAGAATGATTTTATTACCAGAAGGCAGTGCCAGCTGACGCATCGTGGGATCCAGCGTGGCAAAAAGCTTATCCATCGCCATCACGCCCGCACCCGTGAGCTTGTTAAACAGGGTAGATTTACCCGCATTAGTATAGCCCACCAGCGCTACCACTGGATAGGGCGTTTCACGGCGCACTTTGCGGTGCAGCTCACGCGTGCGTGTGACTTGCTCCAGCTGTTTTTTAATCTTTGCGATGCGGTCGCGGATCAGCCGCCGGTCAATCTCAATCTGCGATTCACCAGGCCCCCCCATGAAACCAAAACCGCCGCGCTGGCGCTCCAAATGCGTCCATGAGCGAACGAGCCGGCCCTTCTGATATTCCAGCGCTGCCAGCTCAACCTGTAGCTTGCCTTCGTGCGTGCGTGCACGAGCACCAAAAATCTCCAGAATCAGCGCTGTGCGATCAATGACTTTGCAATTCCATGCTTTCTCTAAGTTGCGCTGCTGAACCGGGCTTAAGCTATCATTGACCATCGCAAGGCCTGCATGCGCCTCGGCAATATCCTGCGCCAGCTCAAGGGTTTTGCCTGAGCCAAGCAAGGTGGCTGGCACTGGCTTTGCAAGCGGCACCGCGGCGGCGCCAACGACTTTCAAATCAATGGCGTGGGCAAGCCCAACGGCCTCTTCAAGGCATGACGAAGCATCACGCAGCAACACTTCCCGCGGGCGCTTCAGCCATGGGTGAATAATGAAAACCTGATTGGTAGGAGCGGTCAATGCCAACGACCAGTGTTATTGAATCGCAGCGCTATCCATCGCTGCATCCACACCTTCTTCATCCTGCAGGCTCACAGGCGCGGATGGAACCACGGTGGC
Source organism: Alphaproteobacteria bacterium (assembly GCA_033763775.1). Taxonomy (GTDB): domain Bacteria; phylum Pseudomonadota; class Alphaproteobacteria; order Rickettsiales; family SXRF01; genus JAJTHB01. The sequence goes on from JANRJW010000013.1 coordinate 161,820, forward strand.
GATGGTGTGTTTGTAAACCAGCTGAACTTGAGGGCCACGGCGCAGCAGTAGCGAAAAATTATCAAATGCGGTGATATTACCCTGCAGCTTCACGCCATTCGATAAAAAAACCGTAACAGGAATTTTCTTTTTTCTCAGCGTGTTGAGGAACACGTCTTGAATATTTTGTGATTTTTCAGCCATAGTTTCCCTGCTTTATAGCGTATGTATGATAACCCTACTATGCCCCTTGATTCCTCGCAATAGTTTTGTCATGTTCCAGCTTTTGAAATAAGACTAAGCGGAGTTTGTTTGTGGCTAAATCAGTAAAAAAAGTAGTGCTTGCCTATTCTGGCGGGCTGGATACCTCCATCATCCTGCGCTGGCTTCAGGAAACCTATGGCTGCGAGGTCGTCACCTTTACCGCTGATTTAGGCCAGGGCGGCGAGCTGGAGCCAGCCCGCCAAAAAGCCGAAATGATGGGCGCTAAGCAGATTTTTGTGGAAGATCTGCGCGAAGAATTCGTTCGGGATTATGTCTTCCCGATGTTCCGCGCCAATGCGCTGTATGAAGGGGTTTATCTGCTCGGCACCTCCATCGCCCGCCCGCTGATTGCCAAACGGCAGATTGAAATTGCAAGAGAGACCGGCGCCGATGCGGTGGCGCATGGCGCAACCGGCAAGGGCAATGATCAGGTGCGTTTTGAGCTGGGCTATTATGCGCTGAAGCCGGATATCAAAGTCATCGCCCCGTGGCGCGAATGGGACTTAACCAGCCGCACCAAGCTGATTGAATATGCCGAAAAGCATCAGATACCAATCGCTAAGGACAAGCGCGGCGAAGCCCCCTACTCCACCGATGCTAACCTGCTGCATATTTCCTATGAAGGCAAAGTGCTGGAAGATCCTTGGGTGGCGCCGCATGAGGACATGTTTACACGCAGTGTCGCGCCAGAAAAAGCGCCGGATAAAGCAGAATTTATCGAGGTTGAATTCGATAAGGGTGATGCAGTGTCGGTAAACGGCGAAAAACTCTCGCCTGCTGCGCTGCTCACCAAACTCAATGAGCTCGGCGGCAAGCATGGCATCGGCCGGCTGGATATGGTGGAAAACCGCTATGTCGGTATGAAATCCCGCGGGGTGTATGAAACTCCGGGCGGCACTATTCTGCTGGCCGCACATCGCGCTATCGAATCCATCACGCTGGATCGCGGCGCGGCGCATCTCAAAGATGAACTCATGCCCCGCTACGCTGAGCTGATTTATAACGGCTATTGGTGGAGCCCGGAGCGCGAGATGCTGCAGGCGCTGATTGATAAGTCGCAGGCCAATGTTTCTGGCACGGTGCGCCTGAAGTTATTCAAAGGTAGCGTTTCGGTCGATGGCCGTAAATCACCAAAGTCGCTCTACAGCGAAAAAGTAGTGACCTTTGAAGATGATCGCGGCGCTTACGACCAGAAAGATGCGGCAGGGTTCATTAAGCTCAACGCGCTGAGGCTGAGGTTACTCAAGCGCTGAGCGATTTTTTTGTCGCCAGAAGGCTAAAGCAACTATCAGTATCCAGACGCCTAAGCTTACTTGCCGGGACCATGCAACAAGCCCATCATTGCCATAGACATCATGTGTTAGATTAATGCGATGTTGGCCTTCAGCTAGCTGAATGCTCATCCGACCTGATCCTTGCAACGGAGTTATTTCATATATTTTTCCGTCTGCGCCCGTTGCGCGCCATGATGGAAAATAAAAATGCTCGATTACTAATGACGCGGGTTTCATTAGTTGTGCCTCAATTACAAAGCCGCTGTGCATTCTGTATGCAGTAGTTATTATTCCGGTATTAGGCACTAATTTTGATAGAGGGCGGTCTGGGTATCGTTCATGAAGTTTTATCAACTCCTCAAGTTTATAATGCGTTTCATCTGTCCACCTTGAAAAATGCTCATCGAATTGTATTGCCTTTGCGGCTATTATTCTAGTTATTGTCTTTTTTGCTTCTTCAGTGTAGATCGCGCCATACCCAAACGATAAAAATAATAGAAACATCACTAATGCAACTACATCGCCTTGCTTTGGCTGATATTTCGCCTTGCTCGTGTGTGTGCCCAGCAAATAGCTTGCTAAAGCGACAACAGATAAGCCAACCCCAGCTTGCATACGCCATGGCATTCCCGGGGCACCTGTAGCACGCCATAATTCCCATAATGGCTCGCTGACAGGAAACAACATCAGGCATGAAAAAGTACCGCTGATAACAAACGCGATATAATCACGTCTGGCAATCGACAAAGTCCCACTACGTAATGCTAAGCCTATTTTGAATGTGAGCAATAGAAATAGAGTCATAGTGCAGGCAAATCCAAAGACTGCCCATGGTCTTGCTGTTAAATCCTCCCAAAGCATATGCCTACAAACCCAGACGGTCTTCATATCAATCGCCATAGAAGGGGAAAGAAATTGCTGATACTCCCTCGCAGCAGCAATATAAAATAATGATCCCATCAACCCAAGTATGGCTGCAGCGCCATAAGCTATTGTGGGTTTTATCTTTGGCAGGCTTAGGCAAAAAAGATACATGCCTCCCACCATTAATATACACAAGGTGGTTGGAACCTGAGTCAATAGACAGATGCTAATTAGGGCTGCCAAAGTTCCAATCTTCGGTAAAGATGGTGTTTTAGCGATTTGCCTGATGTATAAAAATACTAGTGGGTAAAAAGCCATTACCCACAATTCCGGTAATGAAGGGCGCATGTAGAGCACCTCCATCCGATAAGGAAGCAGAAGATATAGAAATCCTGCAGCTATAGCTGCTTGTTTTCCAACTTGATCCTTTAGCCACAAATATACCGTCAACCAGCTTACTACACCAGCAAACCAGGCTGATACAGCAAGCAACAGGAGTATGTTGCCACCCATCCATGTTAAGGGATAAAAAATAGATGTAATGTAGTAAGCAAGTGGATAATAAGTGATAAATATTTGGGAACCAAGGCCAGCATTAACTTTTTCACACCAGCGTGGATACAATTCACCAGCCCATAACTGCTCTACAAAACACTCTGTGAGGGTGATATGGTGAATAATATCTGGCCCCGGATCAACAAAATACGCCGGTACTAGCGAAAGCAATGAGGCGGCGGCGGCAATGATTAGCAAACGCATTGCATCAAGCATTTATTTTGCTGAGTTATAACGCTTCAGCCCTGCTTCCAGATCCTTGATGATATCATCCGGGTGCTCAAGTCCGATATGCAGACGGATGCCCGGGCCGGAATATTTCCACTGTGTCGCCACGCGGCCTTTCAGATTATTAGGCATCACGAGGCTTTCATAGCCGCCCCAGCTATAGCCAAGGCCAAATAGCTCAAGATGATCCACCATCTCGGCCACGGCTTTTTTATCGCCGCCCTTCATGGCAATCGCAAACAGGCTGGAGGCGCCGGTGAAATCCCGCTTCCAGATCTCGTGCCCGGGTGCGCCCGGCAGCGCCGGAAACAGCACTTCTTCGACTTCTGGTCTTGACTTCAGCCACTTGGCCACGATCATCGCATTTTCATATTGCTGCTTCACGCGAACGCCCATCGTGCGCAGGCCGCGCAGCGCAAGGTAACAATTATCACCGCTGGGGCATGGCCCAAGATTGCGGAAGGTAAGCACCAGATTTTTGTAATGTTTCGGGCGGCAGGCGATCGATCCCATCACGAGATCCGAATGGCCGGAGAAATATTTGGTGGCGGAATGAATCACAATATCTGCGCCCAGCTCAAACGGGCGATTGTAAAACAGCGTTGCCCAGGTGTTATCAAGCATCACGATGATATCATGCTCACGCGCCACTTTTGAAATCGCCGGAATATCCTGCACCTCAAAGGTGAGCGAGCCGGGGCTTTCGCAATAAATTACGCGCGTATTCGGCTTAATGAGCGCTTTGATGCCTGCGCCAATCGTCGGGTCATAATAGGTGGTTTCCACACCGAAACGCTTCAGCTCATTGTTGGCAAAGCGGCGCGAAGGGCCATACACGCTGTCTGCCATCAGCAGATGATCGCCCGCTTTCAGAAACGCCATCAGCGACACCGCGATAGCAGAAAGACCAGAAGCCGTGGCGATGGCATGTTCCACACCTTCCAGCTGCGCGATGGTGTCTTCCAGTGCGGTGGTGGTGGGGGTGCCATAGCGGCCGTAGGTCACATCAGGGATATCCTTGCCCTCTGCTGCTTCCAGCTCGGCCATCGTGGGAAACAAAATGGTCGATGCACGGTGCGGCGGCATGTTCACCACGCCGCGATGATGTTCCGGCTGGCAGCCAAGTGTGGCAAGAAGTGTCTCTTTATGCATGTGATTTTTCCTTGTGTTTATGGCAGCTTTACCGGATAAATACGGCTCATCTCCATCAAAAAATAATGCAACCAAACCCATGACAAGTAAACCACAAAAATACTATCCCGATGTCGATCCCAACCCCGATTTCGCCAAAATCGAAGAAGTGGTGCTGGCACGCTGGAAAGCTGAAAATAGTTTTCAGGCCTCGATTGATGGCCGCAAAGATGCCAAAGAATTCATCTTCTATGATGGCCCGCCCTTTGCCAACGGCCTGCCCCACTATGGTCACCTGCTCACCGGCTATGTGAAGGATTTATACGCCCGCTACCAGACCATGCGCGGCAAGCGCGTGGAGCGCCGCTTCGGCTGGGACTGCCACGGCCTGCCCGCAGAGATGGGTTCGGAAAAAGAACTCGGCATCTCTGGCCGCGCCGCGATCCAAAATTACGGCATCGATAAATTCAACGAGCATTGCCGCACCAGCGTGATGAAATACACCGCTGAGTGGGAAGATTATGTCACGAGGCAAGCCCGCTGGGTCGATTTCAAAAACGACTACAAAACCATGGATAAAAACTTCATGGAGTCCGTGCTGTGGGCGTTCAAACAGCTATACGACAAAGGCCTTGTCTATGAAGCGCACCGCGTGATGCCTTACAGCTGGGCGGCCGAAACCCCGCTTTCAAACTTCGAAACGAAGCTGGATAATTCGTATCGCGAGCGCGAGGACAAGGCGATCACGGTGGCCTTCCAACTTATCCCCCCCGCTGGCGGGGGGGATGTAAGGGGGGGTATTTGGGATAAACTCCCGAAAGCCGATAAATATTATGTGCTGGCTTGGACAACCACGCCGTGGACATTACCAAGCAATCTGGCATTGGCGGCGGGTAAGGAGATGGAATATGCCGCAGTACTTCGCCCCCCCCTTGAGGGGGGGCAGGTTCTCCTTCAGGAGAACCGGGGGGGGTATCAAAAGTTGTCAGATCGTAAATACGACGATGAAGCATTACAACGCGCCAAACTATTGCGTAAAGCCTCAACAGAAGCAGAAAGAAAATTATGGGATTATTTGTGCGGAAAAAAACTTGAGGGATATAAATTTAGAAGACAGCATCCCATCGGTCATTTTATCACGGATTTTTACTGTGCATCGGCGAAATTAGTTATTGAACTCGACGGAGGGCATCACAATGAAGAAGATAACGCCGCGTACGATAATGAGCGCACGGCATTTTTAGAAAGCGCAGGTTATCGTGTGCTGCGTTTCTGGAATAACGATGTCATGAAAAATATCAATGGCGTGATTGATAGAATTCTGGGATTTTTACATACCCCCCCCGATTCGCAAAGCGAATCTGCCCCCCCTCAAGGAGGGGGCGGGAGCGTGTGTTACATTCTTGCCGCTTCTGCTCTACAGCGATATCAGAAAGAGATTGGTATTGTTAAGCTGTACATAGATAAAAATGATAATAAATTTTATGATGCCACATCAGCTCATGAGTTATCCAAAGAGATAAGTCTGGAAGAGATAAAGTTATCTCTTCCACAAATCCCTTTGATTGAGGGGAAAAACCTCATCGGCCTCACCTACAAACCCCTCTTCCCCTATTTCGCCAACCACAAAAACGCTTTCCGCATTCTGGATGGCTCGTCATTTGTCACTGATGGCGATGGCACGGGCATCGTGCACATGGCACCGGGCTTTGGTGAGGACGACCAGAAATGCTGCGAGGCAAATGGCATCGAGCTGGTGGTGCCCGTCGATGGGCAGGGTAAATATACGGATGAGATTTTTGATATTCCTTACCCTGTCATCCCGAGCGAAGCCGGGGGATCTAAAGATTCCTCCGCTGCGCTGCGCTGCGGTCGGAATGACATCTTTTCCCTCAAAGGCCTGAACGTTATCGCCGATACGCGTAAAAATGCCGATGAACCCTATAAAGAAGAGCAGCTGAAGAAATTCGGCCTCGCGAATCTTCGTATCATCAACTACCTCAAACAAACCGGCCAGCTGATCAAGCAAGAAGATTTTAAACACAACTACCCGCATTGCTGGCGCACGGATAAGCCGCTTATCTATCGCGCCATGCCAAGCTGGTATGTGGAGGTGACGAAGTTTCGCGACCGCGCGGTGGAAATCAACAAAACCATCAACTGGATCCCCGAGCATATTCGTGATGGGCAGATGGGGCATATGCTTGCCACTGCGCCTGACTGGAGCATCTCACGCAATCGCTTCTGGGGCACGCCGATTCCGGTGTGGAAGGGCGATAAAGGTGGAATAAAAGTGTTTGGTAGCATTGCTGAGTTAGAAGAATTCTTTTTTGATGTCATCCCGTCAAATGACGGGGTCCGGACCCCGCAACAAGTGCGGGGTGACAGGTTAGAGATAACCGATCTCCACCGCCCCTTCATCGACACACTTGTCAAAACCGATGAGCATGGTGAGACATGGCGTCGCGTGGAAGATGTGTTTGATTGCTGGTTTGAATCCGGCTCCATGCCCTTCGCGCAGGTGCATTACCCGTTTGAAAACAAGGAGTGGTTTGAGAAAAACTTCCCCGCCGATTTCATCACTGAATATGTCGGTCAGACACGTGGCTGGTTCAACACGCTGATCATGCTGAGCACAGCGCTGTTCGACAAAGCGCCGTTTAAAAACTGCATCTGCCATGGCGTGGTGCTCGATTCGGAAACGGGCCTGAAATATTCCAAGCGCCTCAAAAATTATAAAGACCCGATGGAGGTAATGGATAAATATGGCGCGGATGCGCTGCGCTGGCTGATGATTTCCAGCCCCGTGATGCGCGGGCAGGATCTGGCGGTTGACCCTGAAGGCAAATTCATCCGGGATGTCGTGCGCCTCGCCATCAAACCGATCTGGAACGCCTATAACTTCTTCACGCTTTATGCGAATGCGGACAACATTGTCGCCGGTACCCAATCCTCGGTCGCCAGCAACATCATGGATCGCTACATCCTCGCCAAATGCTCGCAGGCGGTGGAGACCATCAGAACATCGCTGGATAGCTACGACACGCCAGCCGCATGCGATGCGCTCACGCAGTTTTTTGATGTGCTGAATAACTGGTATATTCGCCGCAGCAAGGAGCGCTTCTGGGCGGAGGAAAAATCAGAAGATAAACAGGCGGCTTATAATACACTTTACACGGTGCTCGAAACCATGTGCCGCGCTGCCGCACCGCTTCTGCCACTCACGCTTGATGAAATTTATCGCGGGCTAACGGGCGGGAGTGTTCATCTTGCAGATTTTCCTTTTCATGTCATCCCGAGCGAAGCCGAGGGATCTAAAGATCCTTCGACTACGCTTCGCTCCGCTCAGGATGACAAGGAATTAATTGCGCAAATGGATTGGGTGCAGGATGTGTGCAATGCCGCGCTGGCGATTCGCAATAAAATCAATATCAGGGTTAGGCAGCCACTAAAATCAGCAATGATTATAACGAAAAAAACAGCCTACCAGCACTTCAATTTCATCATTAAAGACGAAATTAATGTAAAAGATGTGAGTGTTTCTGAGGAATTTGATCGTTACGCTACACTCAAACTCTCCATAAACAATCCTGTTCTCGGCAAGCGTTTACCTGAGAAAATGAAGCAGATTATTCCTGCCTCGAAAAAAGGTGAGTGGAGGCAGGTGGATGGCACGATCGAAATTTGCGGTGAGAAGCTACTCGCCGGCGAATACAGCCTCCAGCTAGAACCCAAGCCTGAATATAAAGATCGCGCGCAGGCGCTCTTTAGTAATGATGCGCTGGTGATTCTGGATATCACCATCACACCAGAACTCGAAGCGGAGGGCATCGCACGCGACATGGTGCGCGCCATTCAGCAGGCGCGGAAAGATGCAGCGCTGCATGTGTCGGATCGCATTGCGCTGTATATCGATGCACCGGAGACCATCAGCTTGGCGCTGGCGGCGCATAAGGATTATGTCATGGAGCAAACCCTGACCACCGAACTGCTAACACAAAAACCCGCCGCTCAGGCTTTCTCGACTGAAAGTGAAATTGATGATAAGAAAGTGACCATATCGATCGCGAAGGCGGCGTAAGGAGGCAGCATGACAGCAAGCAAACAACAAGCAAAATACATGGCGCTCGGCCAGCTTTACACCAATGAAATTACCGATCCGCGCCTGTTGCAGGCGATGGTGGATGTGCCGCGCGAGCAGTTTCTGCCCGCGTCGCTGCAGGGCGTGGCGTATGTGGATGAAGAGCTGCCGCTGGCGGATGGCCGCTTTCTGATGGAGCCGCTGACGGTTGCTAAGCTGCTGTCGCTCTCTGAGATTCAGGAAACCAGCCGTGTGCTGGTGGTGGGCGCGCTCACCGGCTATGTGGTGGCGCTCGCCGCCAAACTTGCGCACCATGTAGTGGCGACCGAAACCAACCCGCAGATGCTAGCGCAAACCAGAGAGAATCTTGCCAAGCTCGCACTTTCTAATGTCGATCTGCAGCAGGTGAAATCACTTGCGGATGGCTATGCGCTTTCTGCGCCTTATGATGCCATCATCATCACCGGTGCGGTGGAGGTGATACCGGAATCACTCGGCTCGCAGCTTTCCATTCATGGCAAGCTCGCGGCGGTGTTTAAAGTAGCCCAGCGCCCCGCTTCCCGCCTTGGCCTTGGCCGCGGCACTTTGGTTACGCGTGCAGCAAATGGCCTGCAATATCGCGAGATGTTTGACGCCAGCGCCGCACTGCTTCCGGAATTTGCAAAGCCTGCAGGTTTTGTTTTCTAGCGGCTTGTGTTGAAAGCTTTATTTCGTTATAACTGCGCCATGTTTTTTCGCGCATTACCAATCATTGCAGTGTTTTTTTCCACCAGCGTTTCGGCTCAGGAAAACCCGCAGCAATCGTTGATGATAAGCCCGCCACAGCTGGAAAGTTCTGTAGCTCCGTTTGTTCCTTTAAGCGATGCGCCGCTCTCCACACCGCCAGTTTCCAATCCGGCAGCGGTGGAAGCAGCAACGCCATCTTCCGTTGACTCGCCGCCCCCTGCTGAGCCTGAAACGGCCACTGCACCAAGCAGTTTTGTGCAGGCGCTGGTCAGCGCCTATCAATACCATCCACAGCTGAAAGCTGAGCGTGAGTCGCTGGCGGCGCTGGATGAAACTGTGGCGCAGGCTGTGTCCGCATTTCGGCCAAATGTGGAGGCGACCTACAGCCGAGGCCGTGAAAAACGCGAAGTTGGCGATAGCGGTGATAATTTTAGTAACACCAACAACAAATCACTCACCGCCGAGCAGCCGATTTTCCGCGGCGGACAATCCTGGGCGAATTTTAAAAGCGCGCGCGATCGTGTGAAGGCTGGGCGCGCAAGGCTTCATGCGGTGGAGCAGCAGGTGCTCTATGATGCCGTGCTTGCCTATAGTGCGCTGGTTGAACGCAGCGATATTTTAAAGCTCAACCAGAGTAATGTCGATGTGCTGAAGCGTCAGCTCGAGGCCACGCAGGCGCGTTTTAATGCTGGCGAATTGACCCAGACAGATGTTGCGCAATCTCAGGCGCGCCTGCTTCAAGCGCAGGCGGATGAGCGCCGCGCGCTCGGTGATCTCGAGGTCGCGAAGGCGAATTATCGACGGGTCATTACCACTGAACCGCCTGTGGAGCCAGCACTGCCCAAGCTTCCGGAAAAACTTCCTGCCTCGCTGGAAGAAGCGCTGCGTACTGCCAGTGAGCGTAATCCTAGCCTGATAGCGGCCAACTTTGAAGAAAAAGCCGCCAGTACGGATATTGATGCGCGTGGTGGCGCGTTGTTACCACAGGTCAGCCTTCGCGGTAGTTTGGATAGGCTCGACGGCGCCTCTAACCAGCAAACTGGACGCGTGGACAGTGATGCGCTGACGCTGAATGTGACCATCCCACTCTATCAATCGGGCGCGGACTGGTCGCGTCTCAGGCAAGCACGCAATCTGGCGGATAAGGCAAAATTTGATGCGTTGGATACGCGTAGTGCTGTCAGTGAGTTGGCAACCAGCGCATGGCAGGATTTTTCAACCGCGCAGGCGGTCATTCTATCAACGCGTGAAGCGCTCAAAGCAGCCGAACTCGCGCTTGAAGGTGTGCGTCAGGAAAACCAGTTTGGCACGCGCACGATTCTCGATGTGCTCGATGCCCAGCAGGAAGCGTTTCAGGCGCGGGTGAATCTAATCATCGCGCAGCGCGCAGAAATTGTGCAAGCGCACCGCCTTCTTGCTGCCACCGGACAGCTCACGGCGCGTGAACTTTCCCTACCTACCGAGCTGTATGATCCTAAAGAACATTATGATGATGTAAAATATCAGTTGCTTGGTTGGTGATAATAGTTTTTTAATACTACAAGTAGTATGATTCGCGCACATCACGACTAGCTAGAGTAAACCACATGGCCGATGCCAAAACACCTGATACTGCACCGGAGCCCTCGATGGAAGAAATTCTTCAGTCGATCAAGAAAATCATCTCGGAAGATGAAAGCGCGCCCAAGCCTGTGACAGAAGGCAGCGCGCCAGCTTCTGCTTCCGATGTGCTTGAGCTCACCGATATGGTGGAAGAACCGTCAGCCGCTGATGTTTCTTCTGCGGCAGAGCCTGCGAGCTTACCCCCTGAGCAGTCAGCGCCCGCCTCTTCCCATGATGTGCTGAGCAAAATTGATGAAGCGATTGCGGTTGAAAAGCCTCTTTCCCAGCCAGTTGCTTCCGCAACGCCGCCAGCTTCGGCAGCGCATGGTTTGCTTTCAGATCAGGTAGCGGTAGCGGCAGCTTCAGCTTTTAAACGTCTTCAGGAGGCGGCCGAGCCACCTATTCCAAACTTTCAAGCAACCCCCTCACCCACCTTCATTTCCGGTGCTTCGGTTGAATCGATGGTGATGGATATGCTGCGCCCGATGATGAAAGACTGGCTGGATAAAAACCTGCCGGGTATCGTTGAACGCATTGTCACGATTGAAATCAGGAAGCTTACCAAATAGCCGTCATCCCGTGGAGCTTGTCAGTAGGCAAGCGAGCACAGGATCCAGAAAAGCCAAAAGTCAGTAGACTTTTGGCTTCTTTCTTTTAAAAATATCTGGATTCCCGCTTTCGCGGGAATGACGAGGATCAATATGACAAAAACCTACGGTAAATCCCGCCTTCCTTCCCGCCATGTCACAGAAGGGGCTGAGCGCGCGCCGCATCGCTCCTATCTTTACGCGATGGGCATCACCGAAGCGGGTATCCATGCGCCGCTGGTGGGCGTCGCGACCACTTGGAACGAGGCTGCCCCCTGCAACATCACCCTCGCGCGCCAGGCGCAGGTGGTTAAAAAAGGTGTGGCAAGCATGGGCGGCACGCCGCGTGAATTCACCACCATCACGGTCACGGATGGCATCGCCATGGGGCATCAGGGCATGAAATCGTCGCTGGTCTCGCGCGATGTAATCACGGACTCGGTGGAGCTGACCATGCGCGGCCATAGTTATGATGCGCTGGTGGGGCTTGCTGGCTGCGATAAATCGCTGCCTGGTCTGATGATGGCGATGCTGCGCCTGAATGTGCCCAGCGTGTTCATGTATGGCGGCACGATCCTTCCCGGCAAATATAAAGGCAGGAATGTGACCGTTGTGGATGTATTTGAAGGTGTGGGAAAACACTCCGCTGGCGGGATGAGCGAAGACGAGCTGAAAGAGCTTGAGCAGGTTGCTTGCCCCTCCGGCGGCTCGTGCGGCGGGCAATTTACTGCTAATACCATGGCCTGCGTCTCGGAAGCTATCGGCCTTGCGCTGCCCGGATCAGCGGGTGCGCCTGCCCCCTATGAATCACGCGATCAATATGCGTTTGAGTCCGGCCGCGCGGTGATGGATCTTATTAAAAACAAACTGCGCCCGCGTGATATCTGCACAAGAAAAGCGTTTGAAAATGCCGCAGCCATCGTGGCAGCGACCGGCGGCTCGACCAATGCCGCACTGCACCTGCCTGCCATGGCGCATGAGGCGGGAATCGACTTTGATATGCATGCCGTGGGCGAAGTGTTTAAGCGCACCCCCTACCTCGCGGATCTGATGCCCGGCGGCAAGTACACCGCGCTCGAGATGTATCAGGCGGGCGGTGTTCAGGTGGTGATGAAAACGCTGCTGGATGGCGGCTTTTTACATGGCGACCCACTGACCGTGACTGGCAAAACGGTGGCAGAAAATTTAAAAGATGTCGTGTTTCCAGAAAATCAGGATGTGTTCTATCCACACCATAAACCACTACGCAGCGAAGGCGGTGTGGTGGTGCTGAAGGGCAATCTCGCGCCGGAAGGCGCGATTGTGAAGGTGGCGGGGCTGAAAACGCTTTATCACCAAGGGCCGGCGCGCTGCTTTGACAGCGAGGAGGAATGTTTCGCCGCAGTTGAAAAACGTGATTATAAAGAAGGCGATGTGCTGGTGATTCGCTATGAGGGCCCCAAGGGTGGCCCCGGTATGCGCGAAATGCTCTCTACCACTGCCGCGCTTTATGGTCAGGGTGCGGGCGAGAAAGTGGCGCTGATCACCGATGGTCGCTTTTCCGGCGGCACACGTGGTTTCTGTATCGGCCATGTCGGCCCTGAAGCTGCTGTGGGCGGGCCTATTGGCCTGCTGCAGGATGGTGATACCATCACCATTGATGCCACGAAGGGCAGCATCAGCGTGAATGTTACGGAAGCCCAGTTTGCCGAGCGCCGCAAAACATGGAAACCCAGAAAAACGGATTACCAGTCCGGCGCGCTGTGGAAATATGCCCAGCTGGTTGGCTCCGCTGAAAAAGGCGCGCTGACTCATCCGGGCGGCAAAGCAGAAACACACACTTACGCGGATATATAAGCGTGCGAGGCCACAGCTACCAGCCACAGACTTCATTTAGTCGCGCTGAAGATTTTGCGAATTAACACCAAGCTTTTCTCTGATTTCGGCCAGACCATTATTGGTAAGCAGGTAAACCTTGCGTTTGATGGGTCTTTGGGCAGTTTTCTCATCAAAGTTATCGGCTGTGACATCCGTCAGCAGGTTATATCTACTCATCGTCATGATTTGACCATCATCACTGAACTGCAAAGCAGAAACCTGATGCTCACTAGCTGGCGATGATAGTTTTTCGCATAAATCAAAAAGCGGATAGTCTGATAATTTTTCGCCATCCTGTGGTCCATACACCACATAAGCACTCCCGCTTCTAGTATTACATGTAGGAAGATTCTGAGTGATAATGGCAAGGCTCTTTTTGAGTGCCTCGATCTGCTGCGTAAAGACAAATTGCTGCATGGTGTGACATGCAGTTTCGTCCGTCAGGCAAAGATATTGATCGGTGACATTAAAGGGTTTTTTCTTCTCATTCTCTTCGTGATAATCAATAGCCTGCTTTGTTTGCGACTCGATGGTTTTTAAATCATTCACCTTGCCACGTCTGGGCGCAATAACTTCTAGACGGGAGTAGCTATCGGGATTGGTTTTTTCAAAAGCAAGCTGCAGCAGAGCGAAAACCAGCAGCTCCTCCTGCGGCAGCATATGCATGAGCGGTACTGTCGCAAACGATCTTTCTTCCGTTAGATATTGCTTGCATTGTCTACGATCGCTGTGAAGTGATTTCATCAACGCTTTTGAGGTAAGCAGTTCATTGTATATATCATGACCAGTTATCTGCAGCGAATGGAAGAATTGAACGCGTAGCCTTTCTATTTCCTTCCTGTCATCGTCGGTCGCAACACCGAGGGCTTCTAAAACCTGTTTACCTTCTATTTTTTGAAGAATGCTCTCTGAATGATCGCCATAATGATGAATTAAATCTTTTTCCAGCTCTTCTATTTCTGCTCTTAGTTCGCTAATTTCTTTATTTATATCTATAAGATCATACGTATATCTATCGATAGCTTCACTATTGTTTCCGGGCATGTTTGAAGCTGCATTTTCCTTAAGCTTAGCCACCAGTTGCAGGGCGTAATCAAAAGGCGATAGCGTCACCCGATTTTCTCCTCACTCTCATTAATACCCAGCATCTTAAGCTTGCGGTGCAGGGCGCTGCGTTCCATGCCGACAAATGCCGAGGTTTTGGAGATATTGCCGCCAAAGCGCTCGATCTGCGCTGCGAGATATTGTTTCTCGAACAGCTCGCGCGCCTCGCGAAGTGCCATGGACATAATGTCAGCATTGGTTTCTGGCCGCGCCAGCACCGGATTCGAGGTCAAGATTTCCGGCGGCAGTTCGCTGGCTGCAATGGCATCCTTGCTGTCAGAGGTCATGATGAGCAGCCATTCCATCATATTACGCAGCTGGCGCACATTGCCCGGCCAATGATAGGCCTGGAGCATGGCCATTGCCTCGTCCGAGAGTTCACGCGCTGATAACCCGGCGATTTCAGCGGAGCGCTTCAGGAAATAACGGCACAGCTCGGGGATATCTTCGCGGCGATCTTTCAGCGATGGCATACGAATCGGCACCACATTCAGCCGGTAATACAGCTCCTCGCGGAAGCGGCCAGCAGCGATTTCCTGCTCGAGATCGCGGTTGCTCGCGGCAATCACCCGCACATCCACCTCCACGCGGCGATTGCCACGCAGACGTGTGAAGCTCTGTTCCTGCAGAGCGCGCAGCACTTTGCCTTGTGTTTCGAGTGGCATATCAGCCACTTCGTCGATAAACAGCGTGCCGTGATGCGCCCGCTCAAAAAGCCCGAGTTTCTCGGCGCCGCCAGTCGGGTTAGTATCTTCCACACCAAACAGCTCGGCTTCCACCCTGTCCGGGGTCAGGCCGGCGGCGTTCATAATCACAAAGTGACCTGCCGCACGCGTTGATTTCTGGTGAATCATTCTTGCCAGCATTTCTTTACCGGTGCCCGGCCCACCTGTGATGAGCACACGGCTGGCCGTGGGGGCGATTTTTTCAATCGCCGAGCGAATCTGCTGAATGCTGGCGGAATTACCATTGAGCACCATTTCAGGCTTGCCACGCATCTTAAGCTCGTGGTTTTCGCTTTTCAGGCGGGCATTTTCAAGCGCCCGCGCCACCACCAGCAGCAGCCTGTCTTCCTTAAACGGCTTTTCGATGAAATCATACGCACCCATCTTGATGGCGGTAACGGCCGTTTCAATGTTGCCATGGCCGGAAATCATGACCACCGGCAGGTGTGGATAGCGTTTGCGTACCATTTCCAGCACACCCAGCCCGTCCAGCTCGCTGCCCTGCAGCCAGATATCCAGAATCAGTAGCGAGGGAACACGTTCAGCAATGGCGTGAAAGGCGCTGTCGCTGCTGGCGGCTGTGCGCGTAGCATACTTGGCGTCGCTTAAAATATCAGAAACCAGTTCACGAATGTCAGATTCGTCATCAACAATCAGAATGTCAGTGCTCATAAGCCTATGCGTATGTGTTAACGGTGGGCTAGCTAATTGCGGCATTTATATCACAGTGTGGCGGAAAAGAAAGTGTTACTTTGGCGCCACCATCGGGATTATTCTCAATTCTTATCAACCCTTTGTGTTCATCAATGATTTTTTTCACAATAGATAGCCCAAGCCCCATCCCTTTCGGGCGGGTGGTGACATAGGGCTCCATTAGCTTTCCTATCTCGCCTTCAGGAAAGCCAAGACCATTATCCTGAATGCTGAGCGTCACCGTGCCCTGCTCGCTGGTAAGGTGGGTAATAATCATACCCTTGGTGCTGCCGGGCTGCCTGACCAGCCTTGCATCAATCGATTCGCAGGCATTTTTGAACAGGTTGGTAAGCACCTGGGTCAATTGCCGTTCATCACACCATAGCATGACGGGCTGAGGCGGCAAATAGCTGCGGAATTCAATGGCGCTATTGGGCACCTGCGCGCTGAACACCGCTTTTTTGACCAGCGATACCGCATCCTCGCTAGCAAAAACCGCCGCCGGCATACGGGCAAAACTGACAAATTCCTCCACCATTTTACCAATATCGCTCACATGTTTGATAATGGTGTCAGTATAGCGGATGAAGCTTTCCTGATCCTCACTAATGAATTTGAGATATTTCTTACGCAGTCTTTCAGCAGAAAGCTGAATAGGCGTCAGCGGGTTTTTAATCTCATGCGCGATGCGCCGCGCCACATCCGCCCAGGCGGCGGTGCGCTGCGCTGAAAGCAGCAGGGTGATATCATCAAATGTCACGATAAAGCCTTCAATATCGTCATCTTTCTTTTCCACTGTGATGCGCGCATGCAGCGAAATCGTTTTGTTCTGACGGGTGAGCGTCAGCGTTTCATCGGTGATATCAGCGGCATTCTGAACCGCGCGGGCAAGGATTTCATGAATCCCCGGCAGCAGCTCGCCGATCGGGCTATCGAGCGTGATAGGCTGGTCAATCGTAGCAAAAATGCTGCTGGCCGAGCGATTAAACAGCGTGATGCGTTTGTCACGATCGAGCGCAATCACACCGGCGGACACGCCAAAAAGCACCGCTTCAGAAAACCGTCTGCGCTCGTCCAGCCTGCGGTTTGCTTCAATCAGCTCGGTGCGCTGCGCGTCAAGCTGCTCTGTCATGCGGTTAAAAGAGCGCGCCAGCATGCCCAGCTCGTCACTACGACTGGCTTCGGTAACGCGCGCGGAAAAATCACCGCCCCGCACGCGCTCAGCTGCGCTGGCAAGGCGCGAAATGGGGGTGGTAAGCCGCGCTGCAAACACGGTGCCATAACCGATAGAGGCCAGCAGTAGCAGCAGCGCCACAGTAAAAAAAATGACCATGAACGCCGTTTGCAGGCGATCCAGCTGGCCGCGCAGCTGTTCATATTCGCTGACCGCACCTTGTGCATTCTGCATATGACCAACGACCTTGCTATCCACCAGCCGTCCCACCAGCAGATAGGCCTCATCCAGCCCATCAATACGTACCAGCGCGCGTACTTTATCCGGTTCATCGCTGGGCAGAATAACGGCCTCGCCGCGCCGCGCGCGGTCAATCGCATCGGTTGGAATATGTTCAAAGGCAAGCGAGAAGCTGAAGCGCCCCTGCGCGATGATGCGGTTGCGATAAATCACCAGACTTTCCGCAAGCACGCGCAGCGCCGATTGTGCCTGCACCACGCGGTTAAACTCAGCCTGATCCCGCACAGCGAGGTCAGCAGCGCGGCTGAGATCCCCCGCCATCGCAATGGCATCGGCACGAAGATTTTCTTTATGTTCAGATAAATACGCCTCGGCCACTGTCAGCGATTCACTCACTGCCGTCTGCACGCGATCATTAAACCAGGTTTGAATGCCAAGATTAAAAAAAAGTGCTGAAAACACCGACACAATGATGGTCGGTAGTATGGTCACGATGCTGAATACCAGCAGCACGCGCTTCTGCAGCCTGGATCCGCTGGATTGCGCTGTTACCGCCGACCACAGCTGATAAATTCGATAGGTAATGGCACCCAGCAGCGCCAGCAGTACCAGCACATTGCCCGAAAGCAACAACCAGACGCTTCGCGGTTTGACCTCGAGTGGCTCACCGCTACCAGCAATCAGAATATAAGTGGCGATACCACACACAAAAGCAAGTAGAATCAGCAGCGGTATCAGCTGGCCGGTCAGGCGATTCACCCACACACGAAGGCTCATCCCTGCTGCTCCGCTACCAGCCCGTGCTGCTGCATTTTTTTGCGTAAAGTATTGCGATTAATGCCAAGCACATTCGCCGCTTTCAGCTGATTGCCGCTGCAAGCACTCAGCGTTGCCTCGATAAGCGGCTTTTCCAGTAGTGGCATCATCCGCTGGTGAAGACCGGGCGCAGGCAGGCGGCCAGCACCATGCGCCGCAAAATAATCGCTTAAATGCTGTCTGATGATAGACTCAAGACCTTGTGTCGGCATGATGCCACACTAACGCCCCGCTCAACGTTTGTCACTAGGCTGCGATGAGATTTCCATCATCGCCATCGGCAGCGGCGCTATCGGTGGTGGTTTGCAGCGATTCAGGCATCTGCATCACGCTATCGTAAAAGGCGTGTATCGTCTGTTTGACTTCGGTGGGGTCAGTCAGGGTATTCACGTGCTGGCGAAACTGAGCCGAGCCAAACAGACCGGTAGAATACCAGCCGATATGTTTACGTGCGACCATCAGGCCGTTGCCTGCGCCATAATGCTCCAGCATGGCGTCATAATGGCTGAGCACAATGTCGCGCTGATGGGCAAGTGGCGGCGCGGCAATGCGTTCGCCGGTTTTGAGGTAATGCGCGACCTGCGCTGGAAACCACGGCCTGCCATAGGTGCCGCGGCCGATCATCACGCCATCTGCGCCGGATTCTGCCAGAGCGCGGTCAACATCATCAAAACTGCAGATATCGCCATTAGCAATCACCGGCAGCTTCACCGCTTCTTTCACCGTTCTGATAAAACGCCAGTCCGCATGCCCCTTATACATCTGGCAGCGTGTGCGACCATGCACCGTCAGCATCTGGATGCCGCTATCTTCGGCAATTCTTGCAAGCTGCGGTGCGTTTCTGCTGTGATCATCCCATCCGGTACGCATTTTGAGCGTCACAGGAATTTTCACCGCCTTCACCACCGCCTGCAGAATGCGTGTGGCCAGCGGCACTTCGCGCATCAGCGCCGAGCCGGCCATACCGCCCACCACTTTTTTCACCGGACAGCCAAAATTAATATCAATGATGTGCGCGCCGCGATCCTCGTTCAGCTTCGCAGCATCGGCCATCACCTCAGGATCACAACCGGCCAGCTGAATGGCAAATGGGAACTCGTCAGGCGAAAAAGCTGACATGCGCCTGAAATTCTGGTTGTCGATAATGGCCGCGCGCGAGGCGATCATCTCCGACACCACCATGCCCGCACCAAAACTTTTCACCAGCCGCCGAAATGGCAGATCAGATACTCCGGTCATGGGCGCGAGCCAGACCGGGTCATCGATCGTCAGGGATGCAATCTTGACAGGGGGCATGTTTTCAACCTTACTAAGGGCAGGGTTGATAACCTTTTTGAAGCGCTCAGGCAAGAAAAACCGCCAATGATAGCAGAAAAAACCATCGCTATTTTAGTGGCAGGCGGCACATCGCAGCGCTTTGGCAGCACGCTACCCAAGCCTTACTGCCGACTCGGCGATGAAACCGTGCTCAGGCGCTGCGTTCGGGCGTTTCTTGAACACCCGGCGATTGATGGCGTGCGGGTGATCATCCGCCGCGAGCATCATGGGCTGTACAAGGAAGCAGTCAGCGGGCTTACGCTCTTTCCCTGCGCCATTGGCGGCGAAACGAGGCAGGAATCGGTCTTTCGCGGGCTGGAATCGCTGATGCACCGCCCGCCTAAACATGTGCTGGTGCATGATGTGGCGCGGCCGCTGGTTTCACCCGCCCTTATCGATCGGGTGCTGGCGGCGCTTGAAAACCATCAGGCGGCAATTCCGGTCATACCCGTGACGGATACCATCAAACAGCTTGATTCAGGGCTGGTAACCGCTACCCTGCCGCGCGAATCACTGGCGGCAGTGCAAACGCCGCAGGGGTTTGATTATCAAGCCCTTCTTGCTGCTCACCTTCGCTTTCGCGGTGCAGCTTTGAGTGATGACGCCGCACTCATGGAACGCGCTGGCATTCAGGTTTATACGGTTGCTGGCGACGCAATGAATAGAAAAATAACCACACCGGAAGATTGGCCGATGATTGACACCAAAGCGAACTATGAATACCGCACCGGCATGGGGTTTGATGTCCATGCCCTGAAACTGCACGATGTTGAAACACCGCCGGGCAAACAGCACATCAAACTCTGCGGCGTGAAGGTTCCCAGCAATCATTTTCTAGTGGGGCACTCGGATGCGGATGTCGGGCTGCATGCGCTGGTTGATGCTGTTTTGGGCGCCATTGGCGCGGGCGATATCGGCACGCATTTTCCTCCGGACGACCTGCAGTGGAAAGGTGCGGATTCTTCACGGTTTCTGGTGCATGCGTATGAAATGCTGAAAGCGCGAGGCGGCGAGATGGTGCATCTCGATCTGACGCTCATTTGTGAGAAACCGAAAATCGCACCGCATCGCGAGGCGATGATAAGCCATATCGCGCAGACGCTGAAACTCGCGCCGGATCGCATCAGTGTCAAAGCCACCACCACTGAAAAGTTGGGTTTTACCGGCAGGGGTGAAGGCATTGCCGCGCAAGCTGTTGCCACGGTCAGGTTGCCCATCGCATGACAGGCGCACACAAACATTGGTGGTGGTGGATAGCAACCTGGTTTGGTTGCGGCAGGTCACCTTTGGTCAGCGGCACGGTCGGTTCGCTTGGCGCATTGCCATTTGCATGGCTCATTCATCAGCAGCTGGGAGCACCAGCACTTTTTGTGGCGGCGTGGGGCATCTTTTTTCTGGGTTGGCTGGCGAGCCATCATTTTTTGCAGAAAACGGGCTGCAGGCCTGACCCGAAAGATATCGTAGTGGATGAGGTGGCCGGACAATGGCTGCTACTGAGCGCACTACCACTCACATGGCAGGGTTATCTCGTTGGGTTTGTGTTGTTTCGTGCGTTTGACATCGTTAAGCCATGGCCGGTCAGTTGGCTGGATACCCATGTCAAAGGCGCGCTGGGTGTGATGATTGATGACATGGCTGCCGCTGTTTATCCGATCGCACTGTTTCTTGCAGCGCTGATTCTTTCGCATGCCGTGGGCTATCCGGATGCCGTAACCAGCAGCATAATGTGGATGTATGGCGACC
Source organism: Alphaproteobacteria bacterium (assembly GCA_033763775.1). Taxonomy (GTDB): domain Bacteria; phylum Pseudomonadota; class Alphaproteobacteria; order Rickettsiales; family SXRF01; genus JAJTHB01. The sequence goes on from JANRJW010000013.1 coordinate 182,780, forward strand.
TTGTTCAGTAATCAGCTACTCGCGCTGGCGCAGGAGGTTATCCAGCGCTCGCGCGAGAGCGCACGTCGCATCAGCTGCGCTGAGTCATGCACGGGCGGTCTTCTTTCCGCTCTGCTTACGGAAATACCCGGCAGCTCGGCGGTGATTCATCTCAATTTTGTCACCTATGCCAATGAAGCCAAAACGGCCATGCTCGCAGTAGAGCCGCAGCTGCTTGCAGCGCATGGGGCGGTCAGTAAGCCCGTGGCGCTTGCCATGGCCAGCGGCGCGCGCCGCAACACAAGGGCTGATATTGCTTTAGCGATTACCGGTATCGCCGGGCCAGGTGGCGGCAGCGCCGAGAAACCAGTGGGCACGGTTTATATTGCCACTGCTTCGGATAATGAATGCACGGCGCAGTGTTTTCAATTCATTGGGGATCGCACCGAGATACGGCTGCAAGCTACCGAGCAGGCGCTACTGATGCTGCTGGATCAGCTCAGGGCGAGTGGAGATTAATCCAGCTACGCGCTTCGCCCTTCGCCTAGCAGGACAACCCATGGCTTGTTGCGAAAAGAGATAAAATGAATCTCCACTCGCCCTAAGCGCCCTTTTTCTTCTTTTGCCTGATTTCGGCAGCCTTGGCGGGTTTGTTCTGCTGCACAGCGCGTGCAATCGCCAGCGCATCATCGGGCACATTCTCGGTGATCACGCTACCCGCAGCAACCATCGCACCACGACCAACAGCAACCGGTGCCACCAGCGCGGTATTGGAGCCGATAAAGCTGCCCGCGCCGATGCTGGTTCGATATTTGTTCACACCGTCATAGTTACAGGTAATGGTGCCAGCGCCAACATTGGCGCCCTCGCCCACTTCGCTATCGCCGAGATAGCTCAAGTGGTTGGCCTTGGCATTGCGGCCGAGATGGCTGTTTTTGATTTCCACAAAATTACCGACATGCGCCCCTTCGCCGATGACCGTGCCCGGGCGAAGCCTTGCATAAGGGCCAACCGTTGCGCCGCGATGAATCGTTGCCTGTTCAAGATGGCTGAAAGCCCGAATTTCAGCCCCCTGCCCAACCTTGACACCCGCACCAAACACCACGTGTGGATGCACCACCACATCGGCCTCAAATTCCGTATCATCCTGAAGAAAAACAGTATGCGGCGCGAGCATGGTCACACCGGCTTCCATCGCACGGCGGCGTAGACGATCCTGCATCACGGCTTCGGCCTGCGCGAGCTGCACTTTGTCGTTGACTCCCATCACTTCCTCCTTTGATACCTCTACCATCAGGCTGCGTTTTCCCATGTTGGCTGCGGCTTCCAGCAGGGTGGTCAGGTAAATTTCACCGGTTGCGGCAGAGGGCGCAACCTTCGGCAGTGCTGCCGCAAGAAATGCCGCATCCAGCGCCATCACACCACCCCACACCCACGGGTTCAATCTTTGCTGCGGCGTGGCGTCTTTTTCTTCCACAATCACATCCACCCATGGCGGCGATGCCATCATCACGCGGCCATAGCCGGTTGGGCTTTCCAGCTTCATGGCCAGCAGTGAAATCGTTGCCTGCTGCTCTTCATGCTGCCTGAGCATGTGTGCGAGCGTCTGCGTCGTTATCAATGGTGTGTCACCATAAAGCACCAGCACCACGCCGCTGCCAGGGAGCTGCTCAAGCGCCGAAAGCACCGCATGGCCGGTGCCAAGCTGCTGCGTTTGAACCGCAAAGCGAGCGGCGGGAAAAGTTTGCTGCACACAGGCCTGCACCTCGTTCATCTGCGGCGCTACCACCACCACCAGCGCATCGGGTGAAAGCGGCGCTGCGCTGCTGATAACCTGGGCAATCATCGGTTTGCCAGCCATGGACTGTAATACTTTCGGCAGGCTGGAGCGCATGCGCGTGCCCTTGCCTGCGGCGAGAATAACAACGGATAAATACTGCTTGAGTCGCTGAGTCATGCGCTTATGATTAGCGCGAGCGAGCGTGCAAAACAAGGTGGCAAATCATGACCATGGATGGATTCTGGTTAATAACGGGAGCAGCGGCGATATTTGCGGTTGCATGGGGTGTGACGTATCTGCGTTTGTTTGTTATCCGCGAAAGGCTGCGCGCCGCAACTGGGCAATTGGCGGCCACTGAAAGCGAAATTCTTTCCACCCAGCAGGCACTTACCGAATATCGCGAGCGTGCCATTATTGCGGAAACAGAGCTGCGCGCGCAAGGTGAGCAGAAGCAGCAGATTAAGCTGGAATTCAAGCAAACCGCCAGCCAGCTTTTTGATGAGATGAGCCAGAAATTTACCCAGCAATCAGAAAAAAAGATCGGCGATCTACTTTTGCCGCTGCGCGAACGCCTCGGCGAATTTCAAAAAAAAATCGATGATTCCTTCAGTCAGCAAGGCAAAGAACAGCACACACTGAAAGCCGAAATTCAGAAAATCGTGCTGCAGACCGACAGCCTCACCAAAGCACTGCGCGGCGATGTTAAAGCGCAGGGCAACTGGGGCGAGGTCATGCTGGAAAAAATCCTAGAAGAATCCGGTCTCAGGCGCGGTGTGGACTACGCGCCGCAAGCGGTGGATTTATCACTGCGCGCGGAAGATGGCAGCGTCCAGCGGCCGGATGTGGTGGTGCACCTGCCTGACGGCAAGCATGTGATTATTGATTCCAAAGTGTCGCTCACCGCTTATGAACGTTATTGCGATGCACAGCAGGAGGCGCATTTACGTGATTTTATCAAATCGCTGCGGGCGCATGTGGTTGGGCTTTCCGCCAAGCGCTATCAGGAGATTGAAAAGCTCCAGACACCTGATTTTGTGTTTATGTTTCTTCCGGTCGAAGGCGCCTACACGCTGGCTGTCCAGCAGGATCGCGAGCTGCACAGTTTCGCCTGGGATAAAAAAGTAGTGCTGGTTTGCCCGTCCACGCTGTTTGCCAGCCTTCGCACCATCGCATCGCTGTGGCGCATTGAGCAGCAGAATCGCTATGCGCTGCAGATTGCAGATGAAGGCGGCAAGCTCTACGATAAGCTGGTTGGCTTTGTGCAGGATATGCAGGATATCGGCAAGCAGATTGGCCGCACACAGCAAAGCTATGATCAAGCACTTGGTAAGCTGCATACCGGCACCGGCAACCTCATTACCCGCGCAGAAAAAATGAGACAGCTGGGCGCTAAAGCCAGCAAAAATCTTCCCAAAGAACTCACCAGCGACGAGGCCAGCAAAGACAGCCGCGTTGTGGCGCTGATAGCGGATGAGTCCTGACGCTATTGTTTATATTCCAGCCCCAGCAGCCGGTAGCTCTCGCGGTCGTCTTTCCAGTTTGGTCTGACCTTTACAAACAGCTCCAGATGAATTTTTTTGTCGGTCATTTTTTCCAGCTCGCGCCGTGCGCTGATACCCACGCGTTTGATCATTGCGCCGCCTTCACCAATAACAATTTTTTTCTGGTTCTCGCGCTGAATGTAAATCGCCTGAGTGATTTTAATCAGCGTATCACTTTCCTGCCATGATTCTGTTTCCACCAGCAGCGAGTATGGCAACTCCTGACTAAGCAGCAGAAACAGTTTTTCCCGGGTGATTTCAGCGGCAAGCAGCCGCATGGAGATATCACTCACCTCATCGTCAGGATAGTGCCATGGTCCTGGCGGCATGCTCTGAGCCAGCACAGTTTTAAGCTTGCCCACACCATCGCCCGTTTTGGCGGAAATCATGAAAATATCGCGAAACAGACCAAGCTCGCCGCAGCTGGCCGCCAGCTCAATCAGCCGCTCCTTGCTTACCTTATCAATTTTGTTCAGCGCCAGAAACAGCGGTTTAGTGGTGGCAGTGAGCTGATGAAACAGCGCGCGCGTGCTCTCGCGGATACCTGCTTTACAATCCACGAGCAGCAACGCGGCATCCGCATCACCAATACCCGCCCATGCGGCATTCACCATGGCTTTTTCAAAGGATTGCTGCGCATCAAAAATCCCTGGCGTATCGACAAGTATCAGCTGGGTTTTGTCGTCATGACAGATGCCGCGAACGTTAAAGCGCGTGGTTTGCACCTTGGGTGTCACAATCGAGACCTTGCCACCTACCAGCTGGTTGATAAGCGTGGATTTGCCGGCGTTTGGCTCCCCAATAATGGCGACAACGCCGCAACGCTCTCCAGCGCTATTCATGGCTCACCGCCGCAAGAAGCGCCTGCGCTGCCAGCTGTTCGGCGGCACGCTTTGAATGAGCGCGGCCAAGGCGCGGCTCATGGCCGCTGAGGCGCACTTCGATCGTGAATTCCGGTGCATGCGCCGGGCCGACTGTCTCCAGCACACGATATTCAGGCACGGCAAGCCCACGCGCCTGCGCCCATTCCTGAAGCGCGGTTTTGGCATCTTTGGGCGGCGCGCTGATACGGCGCGCCAGATCACTCCAGCGCATGGTAATGAAGGTTTCGGCGGCTTCCAGCCCACCATCCAGATACAGCGCGCCAAGCACCGCTTCCATGGCATCTTCAAGATTGGTCGGGTTTTGCCTGCCGCCGCTGGCACCTTCGCTTTCCGACATCAGTAAAAACTGCCCCAGCGATAGCTCGCGCGCCACTTCCGCGAGCGTCTCCCCGCGCACCAATCCGGCCAGCCTGCGCGCCAGCTCGCCTTCATTTTCATTGGGAAAAAGCTTGTAAATGATTTTCGCCACCACCAGCCCGAGCACCGCATCGCCAAGAAATTCAAGCCGCTGATTATTGCTTTGCTGATTGAGGCTGGGGTGTGTGAGCGCCAGTTTCAGCAGCTGGCTATCATGAAAAGTGTGGCCGAGTTTTTCTTCCAGCTGGTTCATCGTATCACCGTCAGGAATCGATCAAGGCGCATCTGGCCAAACCAGTTCAGCGGGTTAAAGCACGATCCGCCCCCTTCCACCGAACAGAAAATAAGTTCTGCGCGGCCAACCAGGTTCTGCTCTGGCACAAAGCCCACCTCATCCATGAAGCGGCTATCACGCGAGTTATCGCGGTTATCGCCAAGGAAAAAATAATGCCCAGGTGGCACCACCATCACCGGTGTGTCATCGCCGGCATAATAGTCTTTTTCTTTGAGGATAGTTATTTTTCGCCCCTCGGGCAGAGTTTCTTCAAAACGCGCAATCTCATAAGGCTTGCGATCAAAGCGTTCATCGCCCTCGTCAAGATATTGATCCACATAGTGCCGATCCAGCATCGTGCCGTTGATATAAACCCGGCCATCCTTCATCTGAATCGCATCGCCCGGCATGCCCACCAGTCGCTTGATGTAATCCACGCGTGGATTTTTCGGATAGCGAAAGACGATGACATCCCCCCGCTGCGGTTTACTGGCAAAAATTCGCCCCTCAAATGGCGGCAGCCCCAGCGGAAAAGAATAGCGGCTATAGCCATAGCTGAATTTAGAAACAAACAGATAATCCCCCACCAGCAGGTTGCTTTTCATTGATCCGGAAGGAATATGAAACGGCTCGTATAGAAAACTACGGAAAAGCAGCGCGAGAACAACCGCATAGATAATGGTTTTCAGCGTATCATCCCACGAATTTTTCTTTTTATCTTCAGTGGCTTGTTTTTGTATAGCATCCATCGGCTGCATCACTTTCTCTGGCATTTTAGGGCGCACAATCCATAGCGATTTCGCAGCGCCGGCGCAATTGATAACATTCGAGCAATCGTTAAATGTTCTTTAGCAATGCCGAGGCATACTGACACCATGACCACACATCAAGGATAGACCATGCAAAAAAATCCCACCACCATTCAGGCCGCACCGGTTATTCCATCGTTGAATGCCATTAAGCTCGAAGATTTCGGTGAATTGACCCAGCGCTATCAGGCGCTATCGCTACCTCGCCGTGCGCAGGCGGTGTTGATGGATGCTGAGGTCGCGCTCAAGACTGCGGATCGCATTCTTTCCCGTCTTTCCGCCCATCCTTCAATTGGCGATGCCTTCAGCCGCATTCGTGCCAATGCGCAGCTGGTGGGCAAAATGCGCCCGTCTGAAGCGCGAAATATTTTAACCGACAGCTCCACCGATTTCATTGATGTTGCACGCCATAAGCTGGCCGTTTGGCGCAAAACCATGGAGCGCATTGCGCAGGGCGAGGGTATTTTGTTTGATCATCAGCGCCGAGAATATATCTCAAGTCAGGTGCCGCTGGCGATGGCGATTACCAGCGCCTCCACCGCAAGCACCTATCTCTCTGTTATCCAGCTGGTGTTTCAGGAGCTGGAAAAAATGCACAGCGCAGAGGCGCATGCACATCAGGTGGATGCGGCTAAAATCCGCCGCTGCGCGACCTTTCTCAGCGATTGTGAGAATGCCGCCTGTTTCCGCGAAGTCGTTCACTGACATACGATTTACGGGTTGACTGGAAAGCGTTTCCTGTTTACTTGATACGCCTCAGCGTGCTCAGACGTGGCCGCCAGCCCAGCGGCGCATGAGCACATCGGGCACGAGGCCATTGGCAGTGGTTTCGTTATTTAGTGATGCGTGAGACGTGGCCGCCAGCCCAGCGGCGCATGAGCATATCGGGCACGAGGCCATTGGCAGTGGTTTCGTTATTTAGTGATGCGGAGACGTGGCCGAGTGGCCGAAGGCGGCGGTTTGCTAAACCGTTATACGGGTAACACCGTATCGGAGGTTCGAATCCTCTCGTCTCCGCCATTAAAAGTAGCCCCCCCTCGCGGGGCTTTTTTTGTTGGTAGTGGGTAGCAAATCTACTTCATCGAAGATCGTCGGTTCAACACCGTGCGCTTAAGCGCGAAGGGGCGAGGAGGCGAAGCGTCGCTGATGTTCACGCTCAACGCATGTAGAGCACATATAGAAGCTTTTTACTTTCAGACAAAAGCAGCAAAAAAGGCTAGAGTTTGTGTTGCAGGCTGCAATCTGGCAAAAATGGCGAATCAAAACGTACATTTCGCCGACACTGGCTCCGCGAGCTGGATTCGAACCAGCGACCGTCCGATTAACAGTCGGATGCTCTACCGCTGAGCTATCGCGGAATAACCATGCCGTAGCAAGGAGCGTTCGTATAGCAAACATCCTGCGGCATTGCCAGAAGAATTTACATCATGAAAAAAATGCTCACAGTCCCCCCGCAGCGCTGCAGAAAACACCGCGTTGCTTCAAACGATAGCAAAGCTCAACCGCCTCAGCTTCGGTTGAAAATTCGCCCAAGCGAAGAGTTGGGGAAGTGTTATCCTGCGATGGTGGTTCCAGCGTGAGATGCGAAAGAAGATCGGCATGATCACGCATCAGCTGCGCCCAGTTTTCAAACAGGTTAGCATTCGCTTCAGCTGGTGGCACCTCAATCCAGAACACCCTGTGCGATTCGCTCAGCGGCACACGTACCGCTTCCGCTACCTGCATTTTAGCAGCGGCGATTGGCGCTGACTCGGCAGCATCTTCATTATTTTCGTGACTAGCCACGACCCAAGGCAGCATGGCCTGCTGCTCGGCTTCCTGTTGCTCTTGCAAAGCCTTTTCTGCAAGCCATGGCAGAATGACAGGATCCTTATCAACCCTTGCAACACGCGCAGAAATCACGGGCAATCCTTCCACAACAAAGCACGGAATATCCGCTTTAAAAAGCCTGCTGCAAAGCTTTGAGGCATCTTCTTTACCCTCCAGCGGACCAGCGTAAAGATGCATTTCGTTTCGCCTGCCCTCATGAATAATGCGGCGCGGATACGGGGTCAGATCTCCCAATAGCGCTGTCTGTTCGTCGACCAGCTCCTGCCAGCGATTAGAGAGTTCGGCCTCGTGATTAAAACGGCCAAGCTCAACATAATACAGATTGATTGAGTAGGATGGCCTAGCTGCAGAAATACATAGCGAAATCAGTAAGCAGAATAAAAATAAAATACGCGCAGCTGAAGTGGAGGCCGAGGGGAGAATCGAACTCCCGAATACAGGATTTGCAGTCCCGTGCATTACCACTTTGCTACTCGGCCTCATTGCTGGGAATCATTGTCTTAAGCGCTGCGCAGGCCGCGGTCAAGCCCTGCTTTGCTCAAAGAATATTTTTATAAGTTGGTGGGGGGAAAATAAAGTCGCAATTAATCTTACCACGAATTTCTTCCAGTGTTAGCATATCACCGCTTTGCAGCAACGCCTCAATCGCCGGATGTGGCTTAAGATAGAAAGCCGGTAAATAATAATTATTTATCATGGGGATAAAGATAAGCGGCCGCTCGACATCATGATGTACCATGACGCTGTTGATAGGCAAACATGTGTAGCGATTATCATGATAACGCAAAAAGTTAGGGTGACCAACGAGCAGATGCACCTGCTCATGTAATATAAAATCAAAACTCGCCTTGATGGCATGGCCGGGCTTACCCGGCATGTGCGGCATCGCATGATCGACCACAGCACGGGTATTCAGCCCCAGCATGTCCATCACTGGCAGTTTCGAACCATAGCTGATAGCGCCAGCCGCTGTTACCGCAATTTTTACATCCTGAGCAGAGCCACTGTAGAATAATTTACCCAGCATTTGTCCGGCAATCAGCCAACTAATATCTTTGGCCATTACATGACTCTTCATTAGATCAAACGATTCAATGCCAGTAGCATCCGTTGATCGCTCAGCAGTAAAATAATTACGCTGAACCACATTGCCATAGAGTAGAAAAGCAACCAGCATCAGCGCAAAAAAATCACGATTATCCTCTCGCGCAAAACGCATGATAACTGCACATAAAAAAAGCGTCATCAGCGGCAGCAGCGGCACCATGAAACGAAACTGCATGAAATCACCGCCAACATAAAGAAGGTAGGCAAGCCAGCAGATCATCGCGGCAAAAAGCACGAGCAGCGGCAGATGGAAGCGCATGGAGAATTTTGCACTAGCCCAGAACCCAAACGCAAGCAGCGCAAGAAAAAACGGCATGAGTTCCTGATAGAATAAGAAACTCATCAGATATCTCAGGCCATTGGCCATCTGCCATTCATCATGCACTTTCACATAAAAACTATTGGGTAGCAGCTGGCCGTACATGCTGTGACAGAAAGCAAACATCAGCGAAAGCCCCAGCACCGGCAGCGCCGCTATCTGAACGCCGCTAAGCAGAAACTGTGGCCATGATGTTTCTTTCCGAAGACACGCATGAACCCTCACCAGCGCATAGCAGGCAAGCGGGGCAGCCAGCAATACCGCACTATCCAGCCGAACCAGCATCGCCGCCATCGAGAAAGCGCCAGCAAGCCAGCGCCAGCGCGCGTCTTCCTGCTGCTCGATGGCAAGAAAAATACTGTGATACGCAAGCAGAATCAGAAAGGTCTGAAGCGACGTTTCAAGGCCGCTGGTGGCGTAACCGTTCATGGTGAGATGAGTGGCAAGCGCCAGACTGCTGATAACGCCGGCAGCGTGTGATCCAAGCCAGCGCCCGCCCATATGATAGGTCAGTATCAACACCCCCAGATAAGCCGGCAACGACAGCAGCGATGACGCGGCCTCAGCACTCAGGCCAGTCTTCATCAAAAGCCCGATCAGCAGTGTAAAAAGAAAATTGGTATAGCCATATACCTGCGAACCCGGATACCACACCAAGCCATGCCCCTGCGCAAAGTGCCACGCATAGCGAAAAGCAATATAGGCATCATCCAGATAAAACCAGTTGGCATAGGCAAACCAGCCCCCCACCAGCAGAATAAGTGGCAGAAAACTGCGCTGAACCAGAGGCCTGCTAAACAGCTGTTGCAATAAGGTCGTAGGCATCGGAGGCATCAATTCTGACAGGAATAATACTGCCCGGCAGCGCCCTGCCTTTGAGTGTTACATGCACTACGCCGTCAATCTCCGGAGCATCAGCAGCTGAGCGACCAACCGCAGATTTCCCGGAAACCTCATCGAGAATCACCGGCATCACCTGCCCGATTTTGCGCTTCAAACGCTCAGTGCTGATTGCCTGCTGTGTTTCCATAAAGCGCTGCCAGCGCTCCTGCTTGACTTCTTCAGGCACATGATCCGCCAGCGCGCTCGAATCAGCACTGGATACATTTTCATAGCGGAAACAGCCCACACGATCGAGCTGTGCCTGCTTCAGCCAATCAAGCAGATACTCAAAGTCTTCGTCCGTTTCGCCAGGGAAACCGACGATAAAGGTGGAACGAATGGTCAGCTGCGGACAAATGCTTCGCCACTTGGCCAGACGCTCCAGCACTTTTTCCTGATTCGCCGGACGCTTCATCGCTTTCAGCACCTTGGGGCTAGCGTGCTGAAATGGGATATCAAGGTAAGGTAGCACCACCCCATCCGCCATCAGCGGTATGACCTCATCCACATGCGGGTAGGGATACACATAATGCAGGCGCACCCACGCGCCCAGCTTGCCCAGCTCGGCGCAGAGATCATAAAATTTCGCACGCACATCGCGATCCTGCCAACGACTCTGAGCATATTTGATGTCAACACCATAAGCGCTGGTATCCTGCGATACGACGAGCAGCTCTTTTACACCTGATTTTACCAGTTTTTCCGCCTCTGCCAGCACCTCCGCCGCCGGGCGGCTAACCAGATCACCACGCAGCTTGGGGATAATGCAGAAAGAACAGCGGTTATTGCAGCCTTCGGAAATTTTGAGGTAGGCATAGTGGCGCGGCGTCAGCTTGATACCCTGCGGCGGCACCAGATCAAGATAGGGGTCATGCTGCGGCGGCAACACTTGATGCACCGCCTGCACCACTGATTCATATTGCTGAGGGCCGGTAATGGCCAGCACATCAGGGTAGCGGCTGCGAATCAGCTCGGGCGTAGCGCCCATGCAGCCAGTGACAATGACCTTACCATTTTCGCTGAGCGCCTCACCAATGGCGCTGAGCGACTCCTCACGTGCACTATCAAGAAAACCGCAGGTATTCACAATCACCACATCCGCCGCCTGATAACCCGCCGCAAACTCATAGCCTTCGGCGCGCAGCTGCGTGAGAATGCGCTCAGAATCAACCAGCGCCTTCGCGCAGCCGAGACTGACAAAACCAACTTTAGGAGGGGGGGTGTGTGCTTGAGTCATGGCCGGCTTATAGCGCCACCTGAGAATAAAAACAAGATTTTAGGGTTGAAAAACACCAGATTTGAGGCTAAAGGATGCCCCCCAGCTTGGGGGATCGTCTAATGGTAGGACAACGGATTCTGACTCCGTCAATCTAGGTTCGAGTCCTAGTCCCCCAGCCAGCACCGTAAAATGTTTCACGTGAAACATTTTTATGCCGCCGGCTACCCGCCCTGACAATGCCGTAAAATCACGTTGGCACTTCCTGAACACAAGAAACTGTGCCAGCGCAGGCGCGCGGCTGTATTTCATACTCCTTCTAAACAAAATCTATAAATTTAAATTGTCTATTGTATCAGATAAATCTGGCTTGGTGGAAACAAAAGGTCAAGTTTATCTGGCTTAATTTTAAATAGTGGTCCTTTCTCCGAAACGCGCCCATTACTGCGGCGTTTTATCAGATGATCCAGCGTGATGATCCCCTGCCCAAGCAATAGGTCAAACTGAGAAACGATAGGGCTGCGCGTATGCTCCACTTTCTTGAAAGAGAAATGCTCCGTTCCATCAATGACTTTCGCCTCTGCCGCCACCCAAAATGTTTCTTTGTGTTTTTTCTTCAACTCCGCATGCAATGCCGCCAGCTCCCAGATTGCAAAATCACCGATGCTGACGTTTTCGCTTCGTTCAACGAGCCGACCATCATTTTCGTCGAGCCGTAACGATAGCCCCTGCGAGTTTGCTCTGAGTGTGCTAAGTGTACAGTAGAGCTTGAAATCCTCTCCGCGCTGATAGCCGAAATGATCGAGAATTTCTGCTGAGCTTTTGAATTTGCTCAATTCCCAATTCGGCACTTTTGCAAAAAGCGTTTTTCGATTTCCGCGTTTATCACGGTACGATTTCAGCTCAATTCCTTTGTAGTCTGGAGCTTTATTGGAGTTGATGGCAATGCCAAGCAATGTTTCCAGCGTGCGGCCAATCGCCGTATCACCAGTTCCAATAGCGGGAATCCTGCCGCGTGCAGCGATCTCCTGAATCCTGCCGAGCAATTCTTGAGAAATGGCATTCGCATCCCTACTCATGTCACGGATGAGCTGAACCAGCGGGCTGTTATCACCAACCTGCATCAAGTGTGCAATGTTGCTCTGTGTGAGGTTGAGGACATACAACTCGCCACCTGAAGCAAAGATTCCGAGTATATCATTTGGATTGGCGTGGTTTTTCAAGCCAGTGAACCAGATACGAGGATCACCCTTTTTCGTAACGGGTCTGTAAAGCGAGGCTTGGCTGGAAATGACTTCATAATCCCGAACAATGTGAGAGCGGATGATTTGCTTATGCTCAGGACCTTGTTCCTGAGTTTCATAATCATGAATGCCGCGTTGATAAAGGAACAGACGGAAGGGTGTTGTCGCATCCATGATGGACTTTTCCAGCCCTGTAGCAGTCGGCATGATGAACGCCATATCTATGCCTTCGCGGGTCAAGAGCTTGATATTATTCTCTTCAAGTTCGTTGAATACCCGCATTGTGTCAGCTCGCTTTTTTCTTTTTCTGCTCTTCAACCCGATGAGTTTTAACGCTGGATTTAATGGCTTTACCGAGCAATTCAGATATTTTTTTACCCACCGCTTCCGCTAGTAGCGGTGGCACTGCATTGCCCACTTGCGTGTATTGCGGCACTTCAAACCTACGGCGCAAACTGCCAGTAGTTTCCTTCGCTCTGAATATAAAACTGTCAGGGAATGATTGCAGCCGTGCCATTTCCCGAACAGTCATTGTGCGCGGCTCATGAGGGTGAACAAAATCATCAGGCAATGAAAGTACGGTAGGCGATGGCATATCCCATTTCAATGGACGCTGGCTGTGTTTTTTTGTGGTCAGGCGCATAACCTGCTCAAATAAATCATCCATATTTTTAGCTAAAACTTTGCCATCTGGGGCTTTCGCTGGCAGTTTAATCTTGGATAGTTCAGCACATACCAGACGCTTTTTTTCTGCCAGTGCTATGGAATCATCCGCAGCAAAGTTGAAAATTTTAACAGGCACTCCAAACTGGTTGAAAATTTGATACAGGCGGAATCGTGCCTCAATATGCTCTGCGTGCTTTCGTAAACTCTGATTATAAGGCACACTGCCAGAGTTATCGCCTCTGATCACATCCGTCATCCAGCTACGATCTCCGCGCATCAGTTTGGCATATTCTGCACCCGCATCATTATACTGCTTATCGTCGCAGGAGACGGAGTATTTTCCATTCTCAAAATCCCAGAGCGCATCGCGCACCGTGCGAGGCTTTTTGAAAGTAGCCACGGGGGCAAGTGTCGGACGCTGGCGTTTCACGGCTGGCGGATCAATATCGAAGGCTGACTTCCAGAAACCATCCCATGTTACGATGTCCAATTTTGCTGCAATGTCTGAGCGTAAGCCAAGAATCATTACTCGCGGCCTGTGTTGAGGAACACCAAAGTGCATGGCGTTCACTTCAATCAACTGGGTGACATATCCCGGCCAAAGATCCCGTAGCACTGAGTTAATTTGCTCGATAGGAGCTTTCTCACCGTGTTTGTTAAAATCTTGTTTAATTCCAAGCACATTTTCAATAAGTACGGCTTTGGGATGGATTCTTTCTACCATTTCCAAGAACTGCCACGGTAGAAGATTGCGGATGTCATTAGGGTCTCTGCGCCCCGCCATTGAAAAGCCCTGACATGGTGGACCACCAGCAATCAGGTCGATACCCTCGCTCTCCAGACTATCCATAATGTATGGATTTTTCAGTACATCGCCCACTTCGTTGACGATGAGCTTCTGGCTGAATTGCTCTTCAATCGGTTTGCTGATGTAGGACTTCCATTCACTATCGGAGCGAATGCGGCGGATAAAATTATGGTAAAATGTTTCTGCCGCCATCGGTGACTTTTCCACGGCACACACCAACTCGAATCCCGCTTTTTCGAGTCCGAGCGATAAACCACCACATCCTGCAAATAAGTCAATATACTTCATTTTTTTTATATAACAATTAGTGTTCAGGCATGCAAATATTCTAAGTATGACATCAAAAATATTGTTTTGTTGTCAAGCACCAGAAACTGTGCCAGCGCAGGCGCGGCGCAGCCGGTCGTTGATGGCGATACCAAGCCCCTGCTCCGGTACCGGCATGACTGCGATGCCAGCGACATGCGGCTTATCCAGCGCGCGAATCATGCGAAATAGATTAGCGGCGGCTTCATGAAGATCGCCGGAGACACTCAGATTAAGCACCTGCTTCGCCCCTTTGATCGGCTCGCCAAACGCAAGCAGCGCCTCGCTTTCAGCCACAGAAGAGGCATTCATGCGCAGCGGCCGCTGAGGCGCATAATGCTTCAGCAGCATACCCGGCGATTTAATACCACCCTCCGGCAGCCCCAAAGCGCCAATCAGCGCCTCAATCTGCGGCACGAGCACCCTGCCATGACGCAGCAGCGCCGGCACCCTGCCCGTTAGATCCAGCACCGTGGATTCAAGGCCGATCTCACACGCCCCGCCATCAAGCACCATGGCAACCTTTGAACCAAACTCACCATGAACATGCGCCGCCTCGGTTGGGCTGACACGGCCAGACAGATTCGCACTCGGCGCCGCAAGCGGCAGGCCGCTACGCTCAAGCAGCGCCAGCGCCAGCGGATGCGCCGGCACACGCACCGCAACGCTATCCAGCCCCGCACTCACCAGCAGCGATAAACGGCAATCCGCACGGCGAGGCAATACGAGCGTCAGCGGCCCCGGCCAGAACGCCTGCGCCAGACGCTGCGCACGTTCATCCACCACCACATGCTCCGCTGCCTGCGCCAGCGAGCTAACATGCACAATCAGCGGGTTGAATTGCGGCCGCCCCTTGGCCTCATAAATCGCCGCCACCGCCCTATCGGAGCAGGCATTGCCGCCAAGGCCATAGACCGTTTCAGTAGGAAAAACGACCAACCGATCCTGATGCAGCAGCACCGCAGCCGCCTCAATATCGCCTATATGGTGTTTTTCTATCATTCGGCTACTAAATCTGGTTGTGGTGACCTGCAAAGCAGTGTAAGAAGCTTACGATACATTCATTGAATATGAGGGTAACTATGGCAAAAATCATAACGATTGCACAGCAAAAAGGTGGCGCCGGAAAAACCACATTGGCCGCCCATCTCGCCGTCGCGCTCAGCCAGAAAGGCAACCGTGTTGCGATTGTGGATATCGACCCGCAGGGCAGCCTCTCGCACTGGCACCGTATCCGCGAAGAAAAATTTGGCGAAGGCTATACCGGCCTGACCTTCACCGCGCTTTCCGGCTGGCGTGTGGGCAGCGAAGTGGCGCGCCTGCAGAAAACGCAGGACTTCGTGATCATCGACAGCCCACCACACACCGAAACCGAAGCGCGCACGGCCATTCGCAGCGCCGACCTGATCGTGATTCCCGTGCAGCCCAGCCCCACCGATTTGTGGGCAACCAAAGCGACACTGGAACTGGCGAAAGCAGAAAAAATTCCGGTGCGCGTGGTACTGAACCGTGTCAGTGCGAATTCAAAAATGGCCAGCATGATCGCTGATGAGCTGCCCCAGCTGGCTGAAACCACCATCGGCAACCGCGTGCTGTTTGCCGCCGCGCTGATGGAAGGCCGCACCGCAACCGAGCTGGAACCAACCAGCCACGCCGCCCGCGAGATTAAGGCACTGGTGAAAGAACTGCTCCAGCTGGTGGCTGACAAAGAGCCAGAAGAAAGCAATGCAGCGCCCTCTAAGCGCGTGCTGGAACCGGCCTGAAATATCAGCGATAATAAACAAATTCTCTTTGCTGGTGTCGCAATGACCATAACGCTTGACGTTATATAACGTTAGGCGTTATAATTCCTTGATGATAAAAAGTTTTGCATGCGCGGAAACTGAGCGCATCAGGGATGGTCTTGCTTCACGCAGATTTCCGCCGGACATTCAGCAAACGGCGCGCCGGAAACTGCGCTATCTGCATCAGGCCGCAAATATTAACGACCTGCGAGTGCCGCCAGGGAACCGTCTGGAAGCTCTCAAAGGAAATAGAAAAGGACAACACAGCATTAGAATCAACGATCAGTGGCGTATCTGTTTTTATTGGCTGGATGATAATGCCGAAGACGTTGAGATAATTGATTATCATTGAGGAATCTATGACAAGAAAACTGATGAATATTCACCCGGGTGACGTGCTGCTTGAAGATTTTCTGCTGCCAATGGGCATCAGCCAGAATGCGCTGGCGCGTGCGATTGGCATTTCACCGCGCAGAATCAATGAAATATGCCTCAGAAAACGCGCCGTCACCGCGGATACCGCGATCAGGCTTGCACGCTATTTTGGTACCTCTAAAGAAATCTGGCTCGGCCTTCAGGCAAGCTATGACCTGGAGGAAGCCGAGAAAAAATATGATTATCGGGCGATCAAACCGTCGGCTCTGGTTCCACCGGCCTGATCTCTATCGCCAGCGCGTGCAGGCCGCTTTCAAACTCTGGAGCCAGCACCTTATACACCGCCTGATGCGCCTGAACGCGGCTCAGGCCATGCAGCTTTTCACTGCTGATTATCAGCCGATAATGGGTTTGCCCCCCCGGCGCCGCGCCGCTATGGCCTGCATGTTTGTGTGATTCATCTTCGATTTCAAGATGACAGGGCGCAAGTGCCTGCGTTAACATCTGCCTGATACGTTCTTTGCGATGCATGATAAAAAAACCCCGTAAAAATTCCCGGCAGGATTATGCCCCCCACATTCCCCCGGAGCAGGCGCCGCGCTGCGAAGCGCCGGGCTGCAGTGAGCCGGGCATGTATAAAGCACCCCGCGCACCAAATCAACTCCATGACTATCGCTGGCTTTGCCTTGATCATATCCGTGAACATAATGCGCGTTGGGACTTTTTCGGCGGCATGAGCAGCCAGGAAATCGAGGCCTTCATGCGTGATGCCGTCACCGGCCACCGCCCGACATGGAACCGCGAAACCCGCCTGCGCGACCCGGTCGCTTCGCTTCAGGACGCGCTGTATGAATTCATGATCGGCCAGAGAAAACCTAAAAAAGCCACCCCGCAGCTTTCTACCAAGCTACGCAAGGCGCTTGCGGTGCTGGATATGGACTATCCGTTTGAACCGCGCCAGCTGAAGCAGCGCTACCGCGAGATGGTCAAAAAATATCACCCCGATGTCAATCAAAGCGACCGCTTTGCCGAAGATAAATTCAAAAAAATAACCGAATCCTATCATTTGCTTGCTGCACATTTAAAATCAGAGGACTATAAACCAAAGCCATGACCAAAACCGCCCCCACAAACACTGCTATGGATGCACCGGATAAATCGGTGCATGCCGAAAAAATCTTCGGTGTGAAACTGCCGTTTCAGATACCCGCCTTTTCAACGCCGGAAGAACACGTGCCACAGCTCGACCCGGACTATCAGTTTGAACCCACCACCACCGCCGCGATTCTTGCAGGCTTTGCGTTTAACCGCCGCGTTATCGTGCAGGGCTATCACGGCACCGGCAAATCCACTCATATCGAACAGGTGGCCGCACGGCTGAACTGGCCGTGTATCCGCATCAACCTTGATAGTCATGTCAGCCGCAGCGATCTCGTCGGCCGCGACGCCATCACCCTCAAAGACGGCAAGCAGATCACCCAGTTTCAGGAGGGAATTCTGCCATGGTCGCTGGCGCGACCTGTGGCGCTGGTGTTTGATGAATATGATGCCGGCCGGCCGGATGTGATGTTTGTGATACAGCGCGTGCTGGAAACGCAGGGAAAATTCACCCTGCTGGATCAGAACCGCGTGATCACCCCGCACCCGTTTTTCCGGCTGTTTGCGACCGCAAACACCATCGGCCTTGGCGATGCTACCGGTATTTATCACGGCACCCAGCCAATCAATCAGGGGCAGATGGACCGCTGGAACATCGTCGCCACGCTGAACTACCTGCCGCTGGAAGATGAATTCAAAGTGGTGGCCGGCAAAGTCAGAGAACTCGCCGCCAGCGCTAAATCGAAAGAGATGCTGCGCAGCATGATCGCCATGGCCGGTCTCACACGTCAGGGCTTTGTGCAGGGTGATCTTTCCACCGTGATGTCGCCGCGCACCGTGATCAACTGGGCAGAAAACACCCGCATTTTCGGCGATGTGCATCTGGCTTTCCGTCTCGCTTTTTTCAATAAATGTGACGAAAACGAGCGGCCACTGGTGGCGGAATATTATCAGCGCTGCTTCGCCGTTGATCTGATGGCAAAGGCATAGCCCGCCCATGAGCGATCCTCTCGCCCTGTGGCGCCAGAGTCTGGAAGCAACCACCCGCGCACTGGCCGCTGAAAAAAAAGATTTCCCCCTGCCCCCGCTGCCGCACATGCCGCCTGAGGAGGATCTGCCGCTGGTTCGCGCCGCCATGGACGAACAGGCCATCTTCCACCGCCACCACCAGCGCACGCTTCACCGTCGCCTGCGCCCCAGCCATCCGGCTTCCGGCGCGCTGTTCGATACGCTGGAGGCGATTCGCGTGGAAGCGCTTGGTAGCCGTTATTATCTTGGCATGCAGCAGAATCTGAGCCGCCGTTTTGAGCGCGCCTGGGCGATGAAAATGATCGCCGCCAGCACCATGACTCCGGCTGCTGCCACCGAGCTGCTGGCGCGTGAAATGATTGCAGACCAGCAGGTCAATGCCGAGCAACTGGCGCTCGCTGAGCAATCGCTCGCCAGCCTGCGCCCGCAACTTCAGCAGATGCGCGGCGCCGCAGCGGATCAAGCCGCTTATGCCCATGAGGCGCTGAAGCTGATTGAGCAGCTCGAGCTGATCAAACAATCACGCGAGGAGAATAAAGACAGCCACCAGCCCCTGCCCGAAGCGAATGATGCGGCCAGCAGTAACGACACGCAAACCCCGATGGCCAGCGACCTGCAAAACAGCGCTGGCCAGAGCGGCGATGAAATCAGCTCGCTTTTTCCCAGCCTTTCCAGCCCACCCGCCGACACGCCGCCGCCCCCCGCGCCCAAAGCCGCAGAAGAGCCGGGCGAAAGCCCGTTCCCGCCCGAGCATAACCAGACTGCGAGGCCGCTGCCGCTGGATTACCACGCCTACACGACCCGCCACGATGAAATCATCGCCGCCCATCTGCTCGCCGCGCCGCAGGAACTGCAGCAGTTACGCGAGCAGCTCGATGCCCGCCTCGAACAGTTTCAAAGCCTCACCGCCCGCCTCGCTAATAAGCTTCAGCGATTGCTGCTGGCACGTCAGGCACGGCGCTGGAGCTATGACGAAGAAGACGGCATGCTCGATAACCGCAAACTCGCGCGGCTGATTATCCACCCTGACGAAGAACAGATCTATAAGCGCGAAAAAGATACTGATTTCCGCGACACCGTGGTGACGCTGCTGATTGATAACTCCGGCTCGATGCGCGGCCGCCCGATTACCATGGCGGCACTCTCCGCTGATCTCATCGCCCGCACGCTGGAACGCTGCGGTGTCAAAACCGAAATTCTTGGTTTTACGACCCGCGAATGGAAAGGCGGCACCTCGTACAAAGAATGGATCAAAGCCGGCAAGCCCGCGCATGCCGGCAGGCTCAATGACCTGCGCCATATTATTTATAAACCAGCGGATATCAGCTGGCGCAAAGCCAAAAAAAACCTCGGCCTGATGCTTAAAGACGGTATATTGAAGGAGAACATCGACGGCGAGGCGATTTTATGGGCCGCCGGACGCCTGATGCAACGGCCAGAACAGCGCCGCATTCTGATGGTGATTTCTGACGGCGCACCAGTGGATGACAGCACCCTTTCCGCTAATACCGGCAACTACCTTGACCGTCACCTGCGCGAGGTGATTGCTCATGTTGAAAAACAGCTACCCATTGAGCTACTGGCGATTGGCATTGGCCATGATGTGACGCGCTACTACAGCAACGCCGTGACGATATCGGAGATAGATAAGCTCGGAGAAACGATGACCGACCAGCTGACCAGCCTGTTTAAAGCCGAAAAGAAAAAAACTAGGCAGCGGCTTTCTTAGCGATTTTGCGCTCAATCTGACGCTTGAGCTTGGCCGCTTCCGGCGTGAGCGTGCGTGATGAGTGGCCGGTGAGATAGGCATCCAGACCGCCATTATGCTCAATGCTGCGCAGCGTAGCCGCCGTGACACGCAAAGAAACAGTCGCGCCAAGCACCTCGCTCATCAGAGAGACTTTCTGCAGGTTGGGCAGAAAACGTGTTCTGGTTTTACGGTTAGAATGGGACACTTTGTTACCAAACTGGGAACCGGTGCCGGTGATGGAACAACGTCTGGACATAACAAATCCTCTGAAAAAACTGGTTTTATGGAGCGCAGGTTGTAGGCAAAATCCTGAATAAGGTCAAGCAGAAAAAAGGTGCTGTTGCAGGAAATTTTGCCCCCGCTCAGGCCATGGGATGACTACTTAACCTTGTGGATATTATTGATATAATCCGTCCAGAAACGCTCCAGCTGCGAAAGCGACGCATTCAGGGCGGAAAGCTTCACCGCATCCGTCTCGCGCGAGAGTGCTTCGGTGTTGCGCTGATAAAGCTCATCGACTTTTTTGCAGAGCATCAGCCCTTTATCGGACAGTTTGATACGCGTGGAGCGTTTATCATGCGGCGCACGCTCCTGCACCAGATAGCCATTTTCAACCAGCTTTTTAACGTTATAGGACACGTTTGAGCCAAGATAATAGCCACGGTTGGTAAGCTCGCCAATGGTGAGCTGCTCATGATTGATGTTGTAGAGAATGAGTGTCTGCACGTTGTTGATGTCATCGATTTTAAGACGATCAAGCTCGGTCTTCACCACATCCAGAAAGCGGCGATGAAGGCGTTCGATTAACAGGATGCACTCGCTGTAAATATCTTTCAAGGGTACCTCGTTTGAAATAATAACTTCTCTAATCTACCTTGTGATTCGTTAAGAATGCGTTTATGTCGCTAATCTTGTGGGTTATACCCTGCCTCCGGCGGCGGCGCGAGCGGGAAAATCAGCCGCACTAATGTCCCTTTACCCAGCTCGCTTTCCATTTCAATACGGCCATAATGCAGCTCCATCAGCTTGCGCGTGAGGGGCAGACCAAGCCCCGTGCCTTCATATTTGCGGTTCAGCCCGCTATCAACCTGACCGAAACTCTGAAACGCCTTGCCGAGATCCTCTGCGGACATGCCAATGCCTGTATCCTGAACCAGAATGACATATTCATCACCACATGGGGCATGCTCAATAACTTTAGCTGAAATATGTACACGCCCGCCCGGCTCAGTGAATTTTACGGCGTTGGACAAAATATTGAGGAGCACCTGAATAAAACGAAGACGATCCGCCACCAAGGGAGGTAATGACCTAGGCACATCCACCGACATGGTGACTTTACCTTTTTCAGCGCGCTCAGCAAGAATCGTCATGCATTTATTGATCGACTTGCCGACATGCACTTCCTCATAGGTGATGGAGAGCTTACCCGCTTCCGCCTTGGAAAGATCCAGAATATCATTAATGATATCGAGCAGATGCGTGCCGGATTCATTGATATCTTTGGCATATTCAAGGTATTTGTTATCCCCCAGCGGACCAAACAGCTGGTTCATTAGAATCGAGGAAAATCCAATAATCGCATTGAGCGGTGTGCGCAGCTCATGGCTGATATTCGCAAGAAACTGAGATTTAGCACGGCTCGCACCCTCCGCGATATCTTTCGCACGCTCGAGATCGATATTTTGTTTCTTGAGCTGCTGATCGCGCTGGCTGATTTCGCTGAGCATGTTGTTAAAAGCAGTGGTCAGCACCACCAGCTCGTTTTTATCTTCACGCGCCGGATCACCAATCACCGGCGCGCGTATTGAGTAATCCTTGGCATCCGACACCTTGCGAGCCGTCTCTGCTAACTCAAGAATCGGGCTTGAAATCGCCTTCTGAAGCGACACAGCTAGAAAATATGACAAAAGAATTGCAGCAAAAATCACCGCAATAGCGATCGCTAATTGTTTCTGAATATATTCATTGATCTGCTGAAGGGTTGAGCGAATGTAAATTGAACCTACGCGTTGAAACGATGAGTTCACCACATCTTTCATGATTTCGATATGACTACCGGTAATTGCTATTCTTGGTGTCACATCAACCGGACAGTCCGACACATAGCCATCACGGAACGAATACTCACCCACACGCTTATCTTGCAACACATTGCCATTTTCATCCACGAAGGAACTTTCTGCATCATAAATGCAGGCCAGCACGATCTGCGGTTTTACACTGAAAACACTCATGGTTGTGGGGATCTTGTCGTAAATACTGAACTCAAGCGCCGAGATATTCGCCTCGCCAACAATTGTCGCAGACACATTGAGCTCATTGATGATGCTGTTGCGAATGTTATAAATGCCGACCAGCGAAATGGTCAGGCTGGTCAGCAATACAGAAATAGCGCTGATCGCGATAATAATCAGGTTGAGCCTGCGCTTAATCGAGATATTACTGCTGAGGAATGCCATAGCGCTAGCCCTCCTCCATCACCGCGAGATCAAGCACACGTGGATCAGTAACCCGAAGCCCTGCCGCGTCTATCGCATTTCGATTAATGGTAAATCGTATCGAATCCCCTACACGAACCAGCCCAAACATCCCGCCGCGACTGATAAAGCGCGGTATCGGCGAGATGGTAAGTATTGGACGGTTTCCAAACAAGTTTATCAGCTGCGATAAACGGCTCTCCTCATTGGAGGCAATGAATATCGCATGGCATTGTTCCACGAGATATTGATCACTCTTGCCATTGGCATCCACAATACTCACGGGCGCCAGAAAATTCCACTTTGAAGGCGGCGGCGCGCTGATTTCGGATGCATCGCCAATGATGCAGAAATTAAAACTATTTTCGCTCGAAAAACCAAGCGACTCCGGCCAGGCAATGCTCGCCACAAAATGACGAGCATATTGCCCATAAAATGATTTAGGGGGTAGCGCACCTGGGGTTGACGCCTGTGCAGGCATACCGAGCAAGCCGACGACTAACATCACCAGCCCCCAGTGCGATATTTTTTTGCTCAGGATCACGAACCAGAACTTTCAGCAGCTTTATGCCAGCGTTTTTTCACGAATTTTTATCCACGGATGTATGAGCCTGAATCTTTGCCCTTTTTGATTAAAATACCATTAAATCGCCGACACGTTTAATGCCTGCAACGCTGTATTTCACTCGCGTTGGTTGCAAAAATACCACATCTGCCGCCGCGCAAAGAGCAAACCGATTAACCGCTTGCAAAAAAACGCCCTCAGGGTATCATGGCTTTAATTTACTAAGCCATTGTTAAAATTGTTTTTTCGTGATGCTCAACCCGTTTATCAATCTGCTCAGCAGCATTATTTCACTTTTTATCATTTGCGTGATTGTTCAGGCGGTGCTCTCGCTGCTGATCGCGTTTAAAATCGTTAATCCCTTCCAACCGCTGGTGCAGCGCGTGATGTATGCGCTAAACAGGCTGGTGAACCCCGCGCTGCGCCCCATCCGCAAATTGCTACCGGACATGGGAGGCATCGATATTTCTCCCATCCTGCTCATTCTGCTGCTGCATTTTGTGCAGGATGCGCTCTATACCTATCTCTACAACCTGTAGCATGTTTTTCGAACGCCACATCTTCTGCTGCACCAACAGGCGTGAGCCCGGCCATAAGCGCGGCTGCTGCGCTGATAAAAACGCGGATGAACTGCGCGATTACATGAAAACTAAAGCAAAGGAAGCCGGTATCCGCAAAACACGCGTAAATAGCGCCGGCTGCCTTGATCGTTGCGAGCTGGGCCCCTGTATGGTGATCTACCCCGAGGGGGTATGGTATCGCTGCCAGACTAAAGAAGATGTGGATGAGGTGATCCGCGAACATCTTGGGCAAGGAAAGCCGGTGGAACGACTCAGGCTGCCCAGCTAACCCACCCTGAAAAGAATTATCTGGCTATTTGCCGCTCTGGCATATCGATCACGATACCTGCTTTATTGAGCGATTGCCTTGTGCGATTGATAATTTGCGATTGCAGCTGTTGATAACGTGCCATCTGCACTGCACTCGCCCGCTCATTTCTCAATTGATCAGGGGTTAAGCCAAGCACTTCATGGGAATCATCTAACGCCCCCATCGGCTTTGCGTCATCTGGCGTTCTGCTCACTGCATTCAGATCCACCAGCACAGGAAAATCCATGTCACCCAGCCGCATGAACTGGCTCTTAAAATTCTTATGAATATCGGATATATAGTCGCGATGTCCGCCGGCATTGAGCACGCCTATAAACTTCAGTATATCTTCACGTTCAATATTGTCATAAGGCACTGCTCGAGGGACTATTAGCGCAGCAAAAGTGTTGTTCTCTGTCACATCGATCACCGGTATAACGGCAGGCGACTTCAGCTGTCCATATGATTCATTTGTTTCTATTCTCAGTACCGCATCTGGCACCACTTGGCCATCACGCCCTTTAATCTCATAAACAATTGCAATCGATCCCCTGCCCACTTCATCACCGATGGTGATACCCTTAGCTTTCAGCCGCTGCACAAGATCGGAATAATCTTCAGGAAAAGCCTCTCTTATCCCATCAGTAATGTTGTATGCGCTAGAATCAGTCAAACCAATACCTTCTTTGCATTTCCTAGTGATAAAACATTATAAACTATAGCCACGCCTGTCATGCTTTGGATCATCAACCAAAATCACTCGCAGCAGCTTTACTGATTCATCAATAATCTGCCTGATACGCTCCCTAGTCAGACCGTGTTCTTCGCCAATGTTTTCAAGTGTCCTTCCATCAATTAGATGAAATCTAATTAAATCCCTTGCCCTTTTATCAGGAATCGCATTGATAGCGAGCCGAACACGTTCCATAGTTTCTTCACGACTTAATGTTTCGTGCGCAGCTGATTCCTCTCCTGCTCCGGATGAGGGGCGCATACCATGTTCTTCGTTCGCTATCGGACGAACCAGCAAGCCCAGGCTATATGCAAAGTTGCGGTCTGAATGGCGGTGTGCTCGGCGTATGTAATCTCGCAGATACGACTTAAGCGGATTCAGAAAAAAAGTACTAAAACTTGTTCCTTTCTTATCATCATAAGTCAATATTGAATTTAGAAAAATACGGCCAATGATGCCCTCAATATCATTCGGGTCATGATCGTCTATCAAACGCAGATTTGGTGGATAGTGAGCATGGATTTTAATCGTGTATGCTTCGGATTGCCATAGCAATTCGACCAGACTTTTCACCTCAGGATTTTTAAGAAAAGCCTTCTGCTTAGACTCCAGATTATCCTTCTCAAGCTTACTGATTTTTACTTTATTAGGTGTAGGGTGAATAGCGTAGCTTGTTTTAAGCGCTATCAGACGGCAAGCAATTTTCTGCTGAAACTCACGCAGTAGCGGCCTGGTTAGTGGTTCTTCTGCCAGAGTTGAAAGATCCTTTGCAATATCAGAGTAGCCATGAGCCAGAACAACATCACCATCGATCCGAAATAGCTGCTCATCCTTGCCTACGTCCCTCAGCACAATAGTTTCAACGCGGCTCAGCGCCTCAGCCAATTTAGGCGATGGCGCAGGGTAGCGCTTTTTGAACTCCAGCCATAATTTGTTTAAATCCGGCTTAATAGACGTTCTCGGCGGATTGACTAATTCAGTAAATTTTCTTTTATGATGCATCATATCTTGATTGTGGTTATGAGCTGAGGCATGCTCGATATTAGCGTAACTTTTTCTTAGAAGCTAATAGCGATTAATGATAATTACATGAAACATTTGTGACAATCAAACCATGTTCTCCAATCTTTCCAACAAGTTAACCGGGATTTTCAGCAAGCTGCGTGGCCGCGGTCTGCTCACCGAGGCGGATATTGATGCCGTGATGCGCGAGGTGCGTATCGCCCTGCTCGAGGCAGATGTGGCGCTGCCGGTGGTGAAAGATTTTATCACTTCGCTGAAGGCCAAGGCCGTTGGCGTGGAAGTGATTCAGAACGTCAACCCCGCCCAGATGGTCATCAAGCTGGTGAATGATCACTTGACGCAGCTGCTGGGAAGCGAGAATCAGCCCCTGAATCTTGCCACGACCCCGCCCGCCATTATCATGATGGTGGGGCTTCAGGGCTCCGGTAAAACCACCTCCACCGGCAAGCTGGCGCTACGCCTGAAAACCAAACAGAACAAAAAAGTGCTGGTCGCCTCGCTCGATATTTATCGCCCCGCCGCGCAGGAACAGCTGAAACAGGTGGCGGCGCAAGCCGGCATTGATGCGCTGCCCCCCCTTATTTCCCCCCCGCAAGCGGGGGGGATAGAGGGGGGGAAGGCCATCGTCCTCGGTATCACCGAGCGCGCCATCAAAGAAGCTCGCCTTGGCGGCTATGATGTGCTGCTGCTCGACACCGCCGGCCGCCTGCATATTGATGATGAGCTGATGAACGAGCTGAAGCAGGTAAAGCAGCTTGCAGAGCCGATTGAAACCCTGCTGGTGGCGGATTCCCTCACGGGTCAGGACGCGGTGAACATCGCCAAAACATTCCACGAACAGATTGGTGTGAGCGGCCTTATCCTCACCCGCGTCGATGGCGATGGGCGCGGCGGCGCGGCGCTTTCCATGCGCGCCGTCACCGGCCAGCCGATTAAATTTATCGGTGTCGGCGAAAAGCTTTCCGAGTTTGAGGAGTTCCATCCCGCGCGTATCGCTGGCCGAATTCTCGATATGGGCGATATTGTCGCGCTGGTGGAAAAAGCCGCCGAAGCGGTCGATCAAAAAGAAGCGGAGCAGATGGCCGCGCGCATGATGGAAGGGCAGTTCGATTTCAACGACCTGCTCGACCAGATGCGCAAGATGAAAAAAATGGGCGGCTTTGGCAGCATGATGAATCTACTGCCAGGCATGGGCAAACTCAAGGAAGAGATCGAAGGAAAAATCGATGACAAGATGATCGCGAGGCAGGAGGCGATTATTCTTTCCATGACCAAACAGGAACGCAAGTTCCCCAAAATCATCAACGCCTCACGCCGCCAGCGCATCGCGAGGGGTGCAGGCGTGCAGGTGCAGGATGTTAACCGTATTCTCAAGCAGCAGTTGCAGATGGCGGACATGATGAAGAAAATGAAGAAAATGGGACAAAAAGGTCTGATGCGCGGCGGGCTGAGCCAGCTTTTTGGTGGGCTGCGCTAAATCGAATATTTCAGCTTCAGCACAATTTCCTGAAGGTAATTCACGTCCACCTTGGTGGTGAGCGGGTCGATGGCGGGGCCGCACTTCACTTTCACTTTCAGCCCGAAATGGCGCGGCAACCAACGCAGCGGAGAGCGCAGATATTTTCGGCTGAACATGCTACCCCACAGGCCGGAAATCGCAATCGGCACAATTGGCACCGGGTCGCGATTAATAATCCATTCAATGCCCGGCCGGAAGCGCCCAAGCCCGCCGGTGAATGTGAGAAACCCTTCAGGAAAAATACAAATCGCATCGCCCTGACGAAGCCCCTCAGAGATAGCGTCAAAGGCCTCCTCCACACTTTTTCGCGTGGGGGCAATGGGAATGGCGCGGTCAAGCTTCATCAGGTAGTTCACACCCGGAGTATGATAAATATCCTGATCAATGATATAACGAACATTGCGGCTGGTGCCCGCATCAATCACCGGCCCATCGACATAAGACACATGGTTGGCGATGATGATCACCGGTCCGGTTTTGGGGATGTTTTCAAAGCCGATATAGGTTGGGCGGTAAACCGCGCGCGTTAAGGCGTGAATCAGCTTGCTAAGAATTTTCTGCATATCCAGCTTACGCACAATGAGCCTCTTGACTACACGCGGATGTGGCAGGTCGTTCATTTTTGTGGTCAATTCATGTATCATAGCTTTTATCTCGAATTCATTATAACAGACAGAGTGTTAATATTTTCTCTGCGGGCGCCACTTAATGCTTGCCCGGGGGGCAAAAAACTGCTAGAAAGCGCCCCCTTAAACCCATTAATCGATTGAAGGATGTTATGCCCGCTACTATCAGACTTTCCCGCGCTGGAACCAAAAAACGCCCATTTTACAAGATTTTAGTTACCAATTCCCGCAGCCCGCGCGACAGCAAGTTCATTGAGAATATCGGCACCTACAGCCCACTGCTGCCTTCGGGTGATGCAAAACGCGTGGTGATTGACACCGAGCGCGCAAAACATTGGCTGTCCGTTGGCGCCCAGATGAGCGACCGCGTGCACCTGTTTTTCAATCAGGCTGGCCTGGTTAAAACCAAGCCTGCGCAGCGCCCTGCCCGCAAATCTAAAAAGGATAAAGGCGGTGATGCTGCAGCTGAAGCCCCTGCCGCAGCTTAATTGATTGCCAAAGAATTTCGGCAAACATCTTTCTCATAACCAGCTGGGAAAACCCGTGCTGACCTCAGGCGGCAAGCCGTATGGCACGGTGGTTGGCGTGTATGATTATGGCGCTGGCTTCGTCTGCGATATTGAGAAAATAAACAAAAAAATCGAGATGCTGCCGCTGAAACCCGAGTTTCTTGTGGCCAGCAACGATGGCCACAGCCTGATCGTTCAGGAGTTTGAATTTTTTGAGGTGCCGCCGCAGAAAGACCCTCAGGCGACATGAGCCCTGCATTTTCCGCCATTGCACTGACCCTGTTTCCGGGCATGTTCCCCGGCACGCTTGGCCATTCGCTGGCTGGCACCGCGCTTAAGAATAGCCTGTGGTCGCTGGAGGCCATGGATATTCGGGACTTTGCGACCGATAAACACCGCACTGTCGACGCCCCGCCTTATGGTGGTGGCGATGGCATGGTGCTGCGGCCGGATGTTGTCCACGAGGCAATCATGGCCGCCAAAACCAAGCTTCCGGGTGCAAGGCTGATTTACACCTCCCCTCGCGGTAAGCCGTTTAATCAGCAGCTGGCTGCTGATTTATCCAAACAAAACCTGATTATCCTTTGCGGGCGCTTTGAGGGGGTGGATCAGCGAGTTTTGGAACACCATCAGATAGAAGAAATCAGCCTTGGGGATTTTGTGCTTTCCGGCGGCGAACCCGCCGCCAT
The DNA here is from genome assembly GCA_033763775.1 of Alphaproteobacteria bacterium. GTDB lineage: Bacteria > Pseudomonadota > Alphaproteobacteria > Rickettsiales > SXRF01 > JAJTHB01. The sequence continues at coordinate 211,832 of JANRJW010000013.1, forward strand.
CGCCATGCTGGATGCCATTGTGCGCCTGATTCCGGGGGTCATGGGCAAGCATGAATCCAGCCAGCAAGAAAGTTTTGGTTTAGCATCAGAATATGCTAGACTATTGGAACATTCTCATTATACTCGGCCGCCTTTGTGGATGGGCATGCAGGTGCCAGAGACACTCCTGAGTGGAAACCACGAACAAATTAAACGCTGGCGGCTGGAGCAAGCGAGGGAAATAACCCGAAACCGGCGGCCGGATTTGCTTAGAGACAAGAAGGAAAAATGATATGAACATGTTACAGAAAATTGAAGCTGCCAATGCTCAAAAACTCGCAGAAGGCAAGCGCCTCGATAGCTTTCAGGAAGGCGACACCGTGCGTGTGAATGTTCGTATTGTTGAAGGCACGACCGAGCGTATTCAGGCATTTGAAGGTGTCTGTATCGCCAAGCGCAATGCTGGCCTGCGCTCTTCGTTCACCGTGCGCAAACTCAGCCACGGCGAAGGCGTTGAGCGTGTATTTCCAAACTACTCGCCGCGTGTGGAAAGTGTAGAACTTATTCGCAAGGGTAATGTTCGCCGCGCTAAGCTGTATTATCTGCGTGGCCGTGCTGGTAAAGCTGCGCGCATTACTGAAAAGCGCGAAGAAGCTGCCTCTGAGTAGTCAACAGTCGCCTGTCAGCAGTCTCTAGCTTTGCTTGCTGGCGACTGAAGACTAAAGACTGGAGACTGACTCATGGCAAAAACTCTCTACGATAAAATCTGGGAAAGCCACCTCGTCCACTCGCAGGATGACGGCACCTGCCTCATATACATCGACCGCCACCTTGTTCATGAAGTAACCAGCCCGCAGGCATTTGAAGGGCTTCGTATCACTGGCCGCAAAGTTCGCAGGCCGGATGCCACACTGGCCGTGCCAGACCACAACGTGCCAACCACGCCGGAGCGCAAGCAAGGCATCATCAAGGATGAAACCTCGCGCATACAGGTGGAAACCCTCGCGCAGAACTGCAAAGAATTTGGCATTCGCTATTACCCGATGGACGATCTGCGCCAGGGCATCGTGCATGTGGTCGGGCCCGAACAGGGCTTCACCCAGCCCGGCACCACCATCGTCTGCGGTGATTCTCACACCAGCACTCATGGCGCGTTTGGCGCGCTTGCTTTTGGCATTGGCACATCAGAAGTGGAGCATGTGCTTGCGACCCAGACGCTCATCCAGCGCCGGGCAAAAAACATGCTGATCCGCGTGGAGGGCACGCTTGCCAAAGGTGTGACCGCTAAAGACATCGTGCTCGCCATTATCGGCAAAATTGGCACTGCCGGTGGCACCGGCTATGTGATGGAATATGCGGGCAACGCCATCCGAAATCTTTCCATGGAAGGCCGCATGACCATCTGCAATATGAGCATTGAGGCAGGTGCGCGCGCAGGGCTGATTGCCCCGGATGACAAAACATTTGCCTATCTCAAAGGCCGCCCCCTCGCCCCCGAGGGTGCACAGTGGCACAAGGCGGTGGCGTATTGGAAAATCCTGCCGTCCGACCCCGGCGCGAGCTACGATGCCGAGGTGCTGCTAAGCGCCGAAGACATTGCGCCGCAGGTCACATGGGGCACCTCGCCGGAGCATGTGCTGCCCATCACCGCTACCATCCCCGACCCAAGCTCATGGCAGGATGAAAGTGACCGCAAAACTATCCAGCGCGCACTTGACTATATGGGGCTTGCACCCGGCATGGCACTGAAAGACATTGCGATTGATAAAGTTTTTATCGGCTCATGCACCAATAGCCGTATCGAAGACCTACGTGAGGCCGCGCAGGTGGCCAAAGGCAAAAAGCTGGCTGCCAATGTGAAGCTTGCCATAGTGGTTCCAGGCTCCGGTTTGGTCAAAGAGCAAGCGGAGCGCGAAGGGCTGGATAAGATTTTCACCAATGCTGGGTTTGAATGGCGCGAGCCGGGCTGCTCGATGTGCCTTGCCATGAATGCCGACAAGCTGGAGCCGGGCGAGCGCTGCGCCTCCACCTCGAATCGTAATTTTGAAGGCAGGCAGGGTCGAGGCGGCCGCACGCACCTGATGAGCCCAGCCATGGCTGCTGCCGCAGCCATCTCCGGCAAGCTGACCGATATTCGGGAGTTTGAATGACATGTGGCACTATAAAATCAATATGCAATCTAGGCACAAAGGGTTTTATATCCGCGCCGTAGTTTCAAATAATCAGGCTGCCACGCTTGATTATTTTTTCAAACAGTTAAGCCGTTTACAGGCGCGCCTCGAGCTGATTGTGCCGCGCTCGCTCAAACCCAAATTCTCGTCAACCGTGGATGGGCTGGTGGTGTTGGTGGAGATCGAAAGAGCCAGTGACGCCGGTCGCATGACTCACGAGATGGAAGAATACATCAAAGCAGCGATTATTTCATATTAGGAAACGCGCATGAAACCCTTCAACACCATCACCGCCATCGCCGCACCGCTGCCGATTGACCATATCGATACCGATATGATCATCCCCAAGCAGTTCCTCAAAACCATCAAGCGCACCGGCCTCAAAGACGGCCTTTTTTATGAAATGCGCACCAGCATCGATGGCAAAAAAAATCCTGATTTTGTATTGCACAAACCGCCTTATGATAAGGCAGAGATACTCATTGCTGGCCAGAATTTCGGCTGCGGCTCCTCACGCGAGCATGCGCCTTGGGCGCTGCTTGACTTTGGCATTCGCTGCGTGATTGCGCCCTCTTTTGCCGATATTTTTTACAATAACTGCTTTAAAAACGGCATCCTGCCCATCGCGCTGCCGAAAGAACAAGTGGCAACGCTGATGGAAACTGCCGCGCATGGCGGTGCCATTTCAGTGGATCTGGAAAAGCAGCAGGTCTCGGCAGGTAACCACCAGTTTTCGTTTGATGTTCAGCCCTTCAGGAAACATTGCCTGATGCATGGGCTCGATGATATCGGGCTGACACTGCAGAAAACTGATACTATCGGCGCCTATGAAGCTAAGCAGAAGCAGCTGACGCCGTGGCTGGCAAGCTGATGAGCCGCGACCACCACAACCACGCAGCCCACGACGCGCTTACTCAAAAGCGCCACATACTGCTTACCGTGCTGGTTATTAACCTCGCCATGTTTGTGCTGGAGATCTGGCAGGGCATGAAAAGCGATTCCACAGCGCTGATTGCTGATTCCATGGATTTCCTCAGCGATTCTTTCAGCTACCTGATTACCCTGTGGGTGCTGGCAAGCAGCCTTGCTGTGCGCGCGCGGGCGGCGCTGGTGAAGGCATGGCTGATGATGGGGCTGGCAGCGCTGGCGCTGGCGCAGGGCGCGCACAACCTGATGCATGACGCCACACCCCACGCCGCCACCATGGGCTGGGTGGGACTGCTGGCGCTGATAGCGAATGTGACAAGTGCCGCCCTGCTCTATCGCACGCGCGATGAAGATAGCAACATGCAATCGGTCTGGCTTTGCAGCCGCAATGATGCGATTGCCAATGTCGCCATCCTGATTGCGGCAGCACTGGTATTTATCACGGAAAGTCTGTGGCCAGATCTGATGGTAGCGCTCATCATTACTTGGCTTGAGGCAAGCGCCGCGATAAAGATTATGCGGCAAGCAAAAAAGGAATTACGCGATGGCAACTAAACATATCTTATTACTCCCCGGTGATGGTATTGGCCCGGAAGTTATCGCAGAAGCACAAAAAATCCTGAAGCGCTTAAGCGCTCAAGGCACCACCAGCTTCACCATGGATAGCGCGCTCATTGGCGGCTGCGCCTATGATAAAACAGGCACCCCATTTCCCGATGAAACGCTGGCAAAAGCAAAAAAAGCAGATGCTATTTTGCTCGGCGCTGTCGGGGGGGTGAAGTGGGAGTCGCTGGAATATAGCAAAAGGCCAGAGCGCGGTTTGCTGGCGCTACGCAGCGAGCTGGGATTATTTGCTAATCTTCGCCCGGCCATTTGTTTTGATGCGCTGGCAGACGCCTCTACCCTTAAACGCGATGTAATCGCCGGGCTGGATGTCATGATTGTGCGGGAGCTGACGGGCGGTATTTATTTTGGCCAGCCGCGCGGGGTGGAAACTCTACCAGATGGCACGCGCAAGGGCATTAACACGGAAGTATACACCTCGCCGGAAGTACAGCGCATTGCGCGCGTGGCCTTCGAACTAGCGAGAAAGCGCGGCGGCAAGGTCTGCTCGGTTGATAAGGCGAATGTGCTGGAATGCACGGAAATGTGGCGCGAAGAAGTGCAGAAAATAAGGGATAAAGACTATCCGGACATTGCGCTTTCGCACATGTATGTCGATAACGCCGCGATGCAGCTGGTTCGAAACCCCAAGCAGTTTGATGTGCTGGTGACTACCAACATGTTCGGCGATATTTTATCCGATATCGGCGCGCAGCTCACCGGATCGCTCGGAATGCTACCCTCCGCCTCGTTCGGCGCGCCAGGCACGCCCGGTGTGTATGAACCCATCCACGGCTCAGCGCCTGATATCGCGGGCAAGGGCATCGCCAACCCCATCGCCACGATTTTATCGGTCGCAATGATGCTGCGCTACGCCTTTGCCATGTCAACACAGGCAGATGCGCTTGAAGCCGCGGTAAAACATGTGCTGGCTCAGGGCTTCCGCACCGCCGATATCATGCAGGATGGCATGAAAAAGCTCACCACCAGCGAGATGGGCGATGCTATTGTTTCCGCCCTTGGCGGATAAAATCAGCAATATCGCGTCGAACCTCGTCATTCCATGAAATCGGCGTGGCAAAGCCTGCGGCAATACCATAATGCCCCACACCGTTATATTCGGTGAGCGACACTTCGTTACCCCTTGCTTTCAGCAGCTCCGCCAGCTTTTTTGAATTTTCTGGCGAAACCAGCCCATCCTCATCGCCAGTGAGCAGCAGCATACGAGGCACACCAGCACGCACATGATACACCGGCTCCATCTCGTCCTGCTTTTCTTTTGGCGAGAAAATCGCATTCAGATTGCGCCCGCGAATCGGCAGGAAATCATAAGGCCCGGAAAGCCCAACCACGCCCGCAAGCTGGCTCGGCTTCATGCCTTGCTGCTTTAAATAGCGCTCATCCAGCGCCAGCATTACGGCATTATACGCCCCCGCGGAATGCCCCACCAGCGTGATATTGCAGTTGCTCAGGCCATAGCGCGCAAGGTGGCGGTGCACCCATGCCACGGCTTTGGCATTATCCTCCAAAAAAGCGGGGAAGATAACTTCCGGATAAAGCCGGTAGTTCGCAATCACCACCACAAACCCTTCGGAAACCAGCCCCTGGCCGAGGAAAAGGTAATCGTCTTTATCGCCATGCTGCCAGCTACCACCATGGAAAAACACCACTACCGGCATGTTTTTATGAAGGTGCGGCGGCAGGTAAACATCCAGTTGCTGGCGTGGATGCTCGCCATAATGAATGTTTTTCTGCACCGTATAGCCATCGGTGGGCACAAATTCATTCAGCACATCCACGGGCGAGCAGCCATGCAGAAACAGAAAGGCAGCCATCAGCAAAAAGGGCTTTTTTAACATTGCACGGCCTCTCGTTTTTTTGTTATATTGCGCGTCCTTATAACAAAAAAAAGAATGAAAGACCATTATGAGTTACAAAGTCGCCGTCGTTGGTGCCACCGGCAATGTTGGCCGCGCCATGCTTGATATTCTCGCTGAGCGCAATTTCCCAGTCAGTGAAGTGGTGGCGCTTGCGTCCCGCGCTTCTATCGGCAAGGAAGTGAGCTTCGGCGAAGAGGAAATTCTGGTGGTGAAGGCGCTGGAAGATTATGATTTCAGCGATACCGATATTGCGCTTTTTTCGCCCGGCTCGTCTGTTTCCAAACTATTTGCGCCCAAGGCTGCTGAGGCTGGCTGCGTGGTGATTGATAACACCTCCTACTTCCGCATGATGGAGGACATCCCCCTCGTGGTGCCGGAAGTGAACAGCCATGCGCTGAAAAACTTCCGGAAGAAAAACATCATCGCCAACCCCAACTGCTCCACCGCGCAGATGGTCGTCGCGCTGAAGCCACTTCATGACGCAGCAAAAATCAAGCGCGTGGTGGTTTCAACTTACCAGTCCGTCAGCGGCGCGGGCAAAGCCGGCATGGATGAGCTCTATGACCAGACCAAATCCATCTACATGAACGATCACAAAGAACCCAAGAAATTCACCAAGCGCATCGCCTTCAATGTCATCCCGCATATCGATGTGTTCATGGAAGACGGCACCACCAAAGAAGAATGGAAAATGGTGGAAGAAACCAAGAAAATCATGGAAGCGGATATCCAGGTGAGCGCCACCTGCGTACGCGTGCCGGTGTTTGTTGGCCACTCAGAATCAGTCAATATTGAGTTTGAAAAGCCCATCACCGCCGAGCAGGCGCGCGATCTGCTGGAAGGTGCTGATGGCATCACCATCTATGATGAGCGCAAGGATGGCGGCTATTGCAGCCCGATGGAATGCGCGGGTGAGGACGCGGTGTTTATCTCCCGCCTCAGGCAGGATACCAGTGTGAAACATGGACTTGCCATGTGGGTAGTCTCCGACAACCTGCGCAAAGGCGCGGCGCTGAACGCGGTTCAAATCGCCGAAGCACTCATCGAAGAACACGGCCTCGCCCCCAAAAAGAAAAACTAATATGAAGCCGCTGCCCAAAAACTACGACCATAAAGAACGCGAAAAACACTGGCAGCGCGTGTGGGAAACGAGTGATGTGTATCATTTCCGCGATGACACGGCGCGGGATAAGACCTTCGTCATTGATACGCCGCCGCCGACCGTCTCCGGCCTGCTGCATATGGGGCATATCTTCAGCTACACTCAGGCGGATTTTGTCGCGCGCTACCAGCGTATGGCCGGTAAAGATGTGTTCTACCCGATGGGGTTTGATGATAACGGCCTGCCCACGGAGCGCCTCGTTGAAAAAATCAAGGGCGTACGCGGCACAGGGATGCCGCGCGCTGAGTTTGTGGCGATGTGTAAAGAGGTGGTAAAAGAAGCGGAGGACGAGTTCCGCGCACTATTCAAAAGCACCGCCCTTTCCGTGGACTGGCGCAAGGAATACCAGACGATCAACGATGATGTACGCGCGCTGTCGCAAGCTTCTTTTCTGGATTTAGTGGCAAAAGGGCATGCTTATCGCGACTTCCGCCCTACCTATTGGGACTGGGTCGACCAGACCGCCATCGCGCAGGCCGAGATCGAAAATAAAGAACTCCCCGGCACGATGAATGAAATTGAATTCACGCTGGAAGATGGCTCACCCCTTCTTATCATGACGACAAGGCCTGAGCTGCTCGGTGCATGCGTCGCGGTGATGTATCACCCAGAAAATCCAGATGCAGACAGATATAAAAATAAGCATGCAATCACGCCACTATTCGGCGTGCGCGTGCCGATGATTGCTGATGAAGCAGTTGAAAAAGAAAAAGGCACTGGCCTTGTCATGTGCTGCACCTTTGGCGATGATACGGATAAGGAGTGGTGGAGAAAGTACAACCTTCCGCTCAAGGCTATTTTGGGTAAGGATGGCCGCCTTCAATGTGACATTGCCGAGCTAAACGGCCTGAAACCCAAACAGGCCAATGCAAAAATTCTGGAATTGCTTCAGGCTGCTGGAAAGCTGAAAAAGCAAACGGCCATGACGCATAGCGTCAAATGCGCGGAGCGCAGCGGCACACCGATTGAGATTATTCCCACCGAGCAATGGTTCGTGCGCATCACGGATAAAAAAGAAGCGCTGAAAGCTAAGGGCGCCCAGTGTCATTGGCACCCGGACTACATGCGCGTGCGGCTGAATCAATGGATTGATGGCCTGAAAGAAGACTGGTGCATCAGCCGCCAGCGCTTTTTCGGCGTGCCCTTCCCTGTGTGGTATTCCAAACGCGCGGGAGAAGAAGGGAAGCCGATTTATGCCAATCCCAGCCAGCTGCCCGTTGATCCGCTGGTAGATACCCCTGAAGGGTATAACCGCGACGAAGTAACGCCGGACATGGACGTGATGGACACCTGGGCGACATCCTCTATCTCCCCGCAAATCAATGCAAGGTCGCTTGAGAAAAACAAACTCTTCCCCGCTGATATCCGCCCGCAGGCGCATGAAATCATTCGCACCTGGGCGTTTTACACCATTGTGAAGGCGCATCTGCATGAAGACTGCGTGCCATGGAAAAACCTGATGATTTCAGGCTGGTGCTTAGCTGCTGATAAAACAAAAATGAGCAAGTCCAAGGGCAATGTGGTGACCCCCGTGGCGCTGATCGAGGAAAAAGGAACCGACAGCGTGCGCTACTGGGCATCCACCTCCCGCCTCGGCGCCGATACCGCCTTTTCTGAAGACTTACTCAAAATCGGCCGCAAGCTGGTGGGCAAAATCTGGAATGCCAGCCAGTTTGCCGCCCTGAACCTTGATAAGCTCAAAACCAAGCCAACCAATGCGCTGCAGGATGTAAAAAACGGCACCATCAGAGAGCCGCTTGATCTGTGGATTCTCTCGCGGCTTCATCGCACGGTGCATAAGGCGACACTGGAATTTGAGCGCTTTGAATACTCAGATGCGCGGGTGGCCATCGAAGATTTCTTCTGGAACGATTTCTGCGATAATTATCTCGAGCTGGTCAAGGCTCGTTCCTACGGTGAAGTGCCCGGCAATCAGCAATCTGCGCTATGCACGCTTTACCACTGTCTGAACGCTCTGCTGAAGTTATTTGCGCCATTTGTGCCGCATGTCACTGAGGAAATTTATAGCCATCTCTTTGCTGATGATTATGCGAAGTACGGCTCTGTCCATGCGCGCGGTCAGTGGCCGCAGGCTGCGGATTTCCCGCTGGATGAGAAGCATGAGCTAGCGGGCATGGCCGCGGTGGATATTCTGAACGTGGTGCGTAAAGCAAAATCCGAAGCAAGCGTTTCGATCAAAAATCCGGTCGATAAGATTGAGGTGTTTGTTAGTGACGCTGCGGTAGGCTGGCCAGCGGTAGAGTCCGTCGCGCAGGATTTAAAACTCGCTGCCAATGCCTCGCTCTTAACAGAAAGTAAAGACGAGCGCCTTCCATTTACCTCCGAGAAAGGCTGGTTTAAGCTTTCTGTAACACTTGCAAAGCAAGAAGAACACAAGCGAAACCCCGCCCAGAAAGAGGAAGAAAAACTTGAAGGCGAAGTACTGCACGGCCCTGGAAATCCTGACCTCTCCAAGCATGTAGTGCGTGTTCAGGTAAATGATCTTCCGCAGTCACTCGGTAAGCAGAAATAGCCACTCGCTGTCATCAATCCGTCTGCGTTCTGTCATAAAAGATTCACAGTTGTAAACGTGAAAAACATCTCCCGATTTAGTAGATTGAATGGAGGGAGATGTTATGGCTGCAACTGATTTAATCGAAGAGATTCATAGTAACAGCCGACATCTTAGTGGGCAGCAACCACCCAATGTAACGCTTAGTTTTAAAGGTGTTTTATGCGGTCCTGGCACGCTGGGAACGCATGCCGCCAGAGTAATGGCCAGTCAATGTCCGGATATACAGCGGGGGATAAGCTGATATGCTGAATTCCGATCGCGATATGATGGAAAGCCTGCCTCATTACAAATCGAAATATGAGGCTGCGAAGAAGATTAATGTGTATTTCATTCCGGCTTATGATGAGCTGAAGAAGGAGCGCATGTTTTACTATGCCATCGCCAGCGCGATGCTGCATGAGCAGATGATGCACTGCCTTGAAAAGGGCGATATCCCGCACTTTGCGGTGATTGTGGAAAAGGGTTACGGCGAGCCATCAGCGCAGGTTAAAACTAAAATCAAAGATTATTATGGCTTTGATCATGATTTCTATGCGAGCAACGATAACAGCCGTCTGGAAAAAACCAGCCTCAACGCATAACAAAACTCAGCGCAAATAAAAAAAGCCCCCACCTATCGGTGGGGGCTTTTGCTTCATAAGAGGATTAACTACTAGGCTGCTGAACGTCCAGCCGCTTTTGAAGCCGCTGCTTTATCCGCCTCGACCTGAGCAGTAAAGGTTGCTTCAGGTGCTTGAACATTACTAGTGAATGACTGTTTAACCTGAACCGCGCTCGCTACAGATGAAGCAACTGTTTGTCCAGCCGCCATCTGATTAATCTGCTCCGCCTGAGCCGAGGTAATAATCCCTTTTTCAACCGCTGCATTGATAACAGAAGGAATGTTAGAGGTAACGGCTTGCTGAGGCGCAGCAGCTATGGCTGCATCCAGATTGGCAACGGCATTAGTTGCGCCTGCGGCAGCGGCGGCATCACGTGCCTGCTGCATCGAAGCAACATCACTACCCATTGCCATCCCAGCTGCTAATTCTGCATCAGAAATTCTCTGCTGCGCCTGAGCCTGATCAGCATTTGCATACACTCTAACACCATCAGTTTTCGCAACCGGATTCTTTTGTTCTTCTGCCATACTAACTCCCATGATTAATGTTGATGGCTTAATATAGCCAAAACCCGACTATTTTTGTGTGACAATTCTGTTAAATTTCAGGATCGGCCAAAAACATTGATTTTTCTGCATTTCTTCGCCTGACAAGCCCGTCAAGTTTTCTGCCCGATGCGTAAACCCAGCGCCCGAATTGGTTGGCTGCGGCCTCGCTCTCATTGGCATTAAGCAGCCTGAGAAGTGTTGATTTTGTGAACGCCCCCTCGCCGATATTAAAGACAAACGATACCAGCGCATCAAACTGGTTTTGAGTAAGCGGCACCTTTACCGTTTTTCTCACAGCACTTGCCGCTATTTCAGCATCAGAAGCAAGTAGCTGCTCGGCATGTTCACGAGTGATACGTTCCAGTGTTGCTGATTCTTGATTGGTGAGCACATGGCCATAGCCAATGGTTAGCTTGCCGCCCGCGCAAATGTAAGGTTCAGCGCAGAAGCCCTCAAATTCACGGATCAGCGAAAGGCCGTGCGTAGAAATGCGCATCATCGCTTATCTGCCTTCTGATCAAGCTTATCGCTGAGTTTTAAAAACCACGCATTCATCTCATCGCGCAGCCGGTTCACTTCGCTGCGTTGAAGTTCAGAAAGCTTGAGAATATTTTCTTTATAATCGCGCTCCATGCGCTCAATATATGCGTCCTGACGACCATTTTCCGCTTTAAGCGAGCGTATGTCGGAAATGGTATAGGCATAAATCATTCCGATACCGAAAATAACGCCAATAAAATTAACCAGATGGCCAAGATGAATCGTTGGATCAAAATGTGGCTTCCACGGTGATGATTTGTGTTTCATAATCGCTCCTAAATGCTGTGCCATGCACTGGCAGTGGCGGCAAAAAACAGGCGTCTGCTGTCGGCCGCCTGAGAAAGCGCCGTATTGGCAGCAAGATTATTGATCGTGTGGCCGGTGGATGGATAGACACTCAGCGCATTGGCGCCCTGATTAGCAACCAGCACAAATTCACCCGCCTCAGGCGCTGGAAGACGCACCCCTTGCGAAGCCGCAACGGTTGAAACAATATTGATAGTTTTGGTGAGTGCTGTGGCTGTGGCTTGGGTTGTTCCCGCTGCAGCGATACCGGCAGCGATCGATTTAAATGCCACACGTCCGGTTGATGCGATCATTTTTAGCACATCGAGCCAGCTCGTCCCGTCTGCTGAAAGTTTTAAGGTGAAATTATCATCGCCGGTAGTGCCAAATTCAGCACGGCCTGAAAATGCGGTCTGAAATAGAAAGCTGGCATTATCGGCCGCAGCGTTTTTATTGAGTTTCACCTGTGTGCCAGCGCCGGTATGCGTAAATAGTGCCGCGCTGCTTGCCACCGCTAGTTTGTTAGTTGCATCCGCTGTGGTATTAACCCCAAGTAGCGAGAGGTTCTGCAGCTGCGATAAGTTCGTCGTCTGCGTCCATGCAGTGCCATTAAAGCTGTAGAGCACATCCTCATCCGCCACCCACAGTGTCGCACCTTCCTGGGGCGTAATAAACCGCCATACCTGATCAAAATAAGCGATATTTCTTGCCTGCCCAGCCCAAGCACCGGTGGGAGTTGAGCCAATAATATACACGTCACCGGCCACAGGCGAGGCTGGCGGTGTATTAATATCTCGGTCTTTGGCGCCGGTATTGAGCAGCGCATCAATGCGAATCAAGGCCTGATTAACCGTGATCTCTTTTTGCGCCTGCGCCTGCTCAACCAGTGTAACGCCGAGGTGGCTGGTGGTTGCCATAATTTACTCCTTAAAAAAGTTTTCTTTGGTGAATCAATCTATTATGATGTAAAAAAATGAGGTTTTCCGATGCCAACACTTGCTGAAATCAAGCGCCAGATAGAAGTCTGCCCGGGGCGCTACATCTTCTGGACAGAAAAAGAAATCCGCGCCCTTCCCGAAATTCTGGAGCCTGATGAAACAATCAGAGCCGTCACCTCCGGCATCATGAACAACAGCACATGGCTGGGTGTCTGTACCAGTCGCCGCCTCATCTTCCTGAACCGCGGCATGATTTTTGGCCTGCGTCAGGTGCAGTTCCCACTGGAGCGCATTCAATCGATTGATCATGAATTCACGATCTTTTTTGGCTCCATCAGCGTCTGGGATGGCGCCAGCTCATTTACCATTCGCCTCGTGCTGAAAAACTCCATCATGCCGTTTGTCAAAGCGACAGAGGAAGCGATGTTTGAGGCCAAAAGAGCCAGTGCACGCATGCATGCACAGCCAGCTGCCGCGGCGACGGATGTAGCAACGCAGCTGGCCAAGCTCGCCGAGCTGAAAGAAAAAGGCTATCTTACCGACGACGAGTTTCAGCAGCAGAAAAAGAAGCTGCTTGGATAGGCCGTGTGGTCGTTCACGCAGTACAGAAAATCATATTTTCGGCCTAAACCACAGCATTTGCGGCATAGCCGCGCCCTACGATTTCAGAAATCTGGTAAATGCGCACCTCAACCGATGATGGCAAGCTGCCGAAATCAGCCACCTGCTCAGCCGCGCTGTAAATAACCATTGGCGCTGTAAGCGCTGTCCAGCTGCGAGCAATACTTGCTCCGTTCATCACCTCGACATCATAGCGCTCTGATGCTTCGTTCAGCGGCACATCCACATTATCCTGCCACACGCCGCCCTGACGTGCGCGACGCACCCAGCGCAGCGTGATGGTTCCCGATGCATCGCGGCTTGCCGACACATGCACCGGACTATACGGCCTGAGCGCGGCGCCGCGATAGGTGAAGCTGGTAGAAGGTGCTGCGGTCAGGCTGCCGCCAAATGTCACCGCCTTGAAATCGCGTGCAAGCCCGATCAGTGCTGTAGGTGCCGTAAGCCGCGTCACGCGTGCATCCAGCAGCACAAAGCGCTCGCCGGCGCTGTGGCCAGCAATCGCCCATTCTGTCCCGAGTCTGCCGCGAAGCAGCCCGCTTAAGCGATATTTCCCTGGCTCAAGTAGTGTGGCACTGCGAAACTGAAAAAGCTCATCGCCAAGTAGCGCAAGATTAGCGCCATTGAGCACCGCAATCTCGCTGACGCTCTGCAGCGCCCCCTGCCCGATCAGGCTGACGGTCACGGTTGATACCGCATCAAACACCTGCGCCGTGCCTGTCGCCAGCGCATCAAGCGCAGTGCCGATCACCGCCGCCGCCGCAATATCACCCACGCGCGAAAAACTCGCCCCTGCATCATCCGATCGATAAAGCGCCGCACCGCTCCAGGGTTCTGAAAGCCCGGCGCCTGCGGCTCTGATAATCGCTTTATCCACCTCATCGCCGGGCAAGGCAGCCGTATCAAGCAGCGCAAGCGAGGTCGCTGATACATCCGATGTCGGCGATGCAGGTTCGTTTGATAAGCCCGGCACGGAGTAAAAATCATACGCCGTTACATCATCAGCAGTGGCACGCACCAGCACCTTTCCATCGGCCTGAAGCCTTGTGTAAATCAGCCTCATACGATGGCTGACGCCAGCAACCGTCACCGTCATGACATCGCCGGGATCAAGCAAACAGTGCCGTGTTGAAAGCATGAATTCATAGCCCACACGTGCTACCCATGCGGTATAAAGCCGTGCATCTGCAATATTTCGTGCGAGCTGGTCAGACAATACCACCGGCAGATCCAGCGTCACCACCTCGCGGCTGCCGCTCATTTCACGCTGCGAATATTGCGTTTGTGTCTGATAGCTGGCGATTCGGCTGAGATAAACCACATTCACACGGCGCGGAAGCTCCACCTCCTGCGCGCGCGTGATGCGAAACCGTGCTTCTACACCACCCTCACTTGCCTGTAATAAATCAGACTCAGTTAAACTTAGCTGTGATGCTGCGCCGCGTGGTACAAATTGAAGCAAGCCATCTGATTCCACCGCATCAAAGAAATAGGCTTGTGCGAGTGCCTCCACCGCATCACGAACACTCTGCTGGCTGGTGATAACAAATCCTTCCACCTGATCGCTGATTTTATCTAGCTTAAGATTCTCAGCGGCAAGTCCAATACGCAGACATAGATCTTTAATAATTGCGCCGAGGCTGGAAATCCCCAGCTTGCCCTGCACCCAGTGGCCTGTTTTCCATGCATCGCCATCACTCCAGATGGTTTTCAGATCAGGCCAGTAAGGGTAAGGCCTCGCGTCCCATGTCCAGACAAAAAGACGCTCCACCATGGCGGAATTTTTCCATTGCTGCTCGGTGGCAATCAGCCCTGCGCGCTGCGCACGAAAATCGATTCTGCCGCGCGAAAAATAAGGTAGTGCGCTTGAAACACTGGTAGGATCATAAAACACATTGGGCTGGTTCGTGGCGCAGTCCACGCTGGGAAATCCATATTCCGTGAACCATATTGTCTTAGATTGTGGCACCCATGGCGTGCTGGCACCGCCGGGGTTAACATGGGGGTTATTCCAGAACCAGCTTAGATTTTTCCATGCATACGCGGGAGCAAGGGGCGTCTGTATGGTGCGCGCTGTGTCGCTGTAAAACCAATCATACCCCTCGCCCGACACCCATCCTGCCTTAATTGCATCCACGTCATAGACGCTGCTGGGCGAGTCGGTGAGCGGGAAATAAGCATCGATGCCGATAAAATCAATCGAGCTCGATGCCCAGAGCGGATCCATATGATACCAGCCGCCGATGGTGCTGTGATATTCTGACCAGTCTGCTGCATAGGTTACCTTTACTTCTGTGCCCACAATCGATTTCACATTCGCGGCAAGCGTTGCGAGCTGGCTTACTGCCGGATACACGCCCGGTGTGTTCGTCACTTTTGTCAGCCCCTTCATTTCGGAACCGATAGAAAACGCATCCACATAAGGTGCCATCAGGCTGGCATAATGCAGAATGAAATCGTTATAGCCTTCAGTTTTGGTAAAGAAGCTGCTGACGTCTGCTGCCGAACCAGTCAGCTCGCCGCGCCATGGTTTACCGGTAGTATCCATGAAGATCAGCGGATAAAACAAAATTTTATAGCCGCGCGCGCGAAGCTCGGTCGCGTAGCGTATGAGGCTATCATCGTCCGGTGTGCCGCCATATTGCGGTGAGCCAGCAAGCTGGGTAATCAGCCTCGCGCTCGAACGTGTGTAGCCCGCCACCTGCCAGCTATCAGGGCTGGTGGTTGCACCATTTTGATATTCAACGCCGGGTTTAATCACGCAGCTCGCGGCATCCAGGCTATCGCCAAACCACGCCACCACCAGCGATACCCACTGCACATTAGGGCAGGTTTCTTCAAGCTGATCCAGCGAAAGCACGCTATTGGCCTTGCCGCTGGGGTTATGCATGTTGATGACCTGCTGGCTACCCTGCTGCACCCAGCCGGAGCCAGAGGATAGACCGGGTATTTTCTGCTGCACCTCAGTATCATATACAAATTCGCCAGCGCCCGGAATCATCACCATGCCCTTGATCATCGATTCAAGAGTCTCCCCGGCATAGTCAGGCTGAATCAATTTTCGCTTCACTTCAAACGTGAAATTGGGAATACGGTTGCCAAATTCTGCCAGCTGAAAATCTTCAAACACAACATAGCATTGGCCGCGATAGGCGGGAGTGCGCGCCGCCCCCTCAAAACCGCTGATAAGACTATCAGGCAGCTGATCCTCATCACCGCGATAAATGCGGAGCTGAAGGGTTGATAAATCCAGTGGTTTGGCGTCTGCCCAGATACGCAGCACACCATCCACCGGCCCCTCACAAACACTCACCGCTAGCGAGACGCTGTAGCTGTAGGTGGTCGTAGATTGCGAAACACGCCCACCCCCGCCCTTTCCCCCAACACCACCAGAGCTGGTGGTTGTGGTTGCCGTTTCTCTGATGGGTCGCGACCAGATGATATTTCCACCCACGCGGCAAGCGCCATACACCAGCGGAATCATTTTGCCATAGGTAGAGCTCTGCACACCAAGATCAGTCAGGCGTGCGCCGCGGCTTCGGCTCTGGTTTTTTCCACCAAAAATATTGCGGTCGATCGCGCTGCCGATAGTCTGGCCGATACGCGAGCCAATATATGCCCCTACCGGCCCGCCAAAATTCTGGCCAACAGCCGCACCCGCAGTACTCAGAACAATTGATGCCATACAAAAAACTCAAAGATTAGATGAAAAATATCACTTGAAACAAACAAGCCGGTAGCTGCCAGCAAGGTGACTCAGCCAGTATTCATCGAGCGCGTGCTCAACCACGCAGCGCGCCGGTGCATAGGCGTGAATCATACCAAGCCCGCCAGCATAGTCACTGATCAGGCCAAGATGCTGCGCTCTGCCATCCACCTCCAGCAGCACAATATCAGCTGGCTGAATCGGGTTGCTGCCGAGTGGCAGCAGCAGCACATCGAGCGCGCATTTCAGCCTCGCCGTGTCGGGTAAGTGAGAATAATCCTGCTCGTCAAACTCATGGAGTAACAATCCCTCCGGCTGGCGTAGCTTCAGCTCTGCAGCAACCCCAACCAATAGCCCAAGGCAATCCACACCGCCTGCATGCGTATGGCTTTTTTTAATCCGCCCCTGATGATGAAAACGCGTGCCAAGCCAGCCGCGCGCCGCGCGGACAACATCGGAAGGTTCCATAATCGTATCAGCTAATCAGTTTCAGGGGGTTCCTGCACGCGCTCTTTCTGAGGACGGAAATGCGTGCGGAGTGTCGGACGAGCAAAGAGCGGACGCTGCCCCATGCTTTTGGCATAAGCCCAGACAAGCCCTGCCATCACCACAATCGACATACCAAACACCCATATCGTGGCGGCAATGGTCGTATGGCCATACATGCCGATCACCGTAGCAGAAAGAAACACCGATACCGCAATAAGAAAACCAAGCACCTGCCCAAGCAGCGTGGAGGTGCGATGCACACGAATCGCCTGCATCTCCCATTCATGGCGGTGCTTCTGCTCCAGCTCGAACATGGTAAGAATCATTTTAGCAGAGCCATCCACAACGTAGTTGTAGCTTTCCAGCACCTCGGGGTGGGGCAGAATTTCAACCGTACGGTTCTGAACGCGCTCGCGCGCGCCGTTCTGACGATAGCCGCCAGTTTTATAGGGCTTATCGAATTTATAGTCCGGTTGCTTCTCAGCGTCTTCCATCGTCTGCTTCCGATTTAAGTTTGCCCATTACACTTTCAACATCTGCAGCAATGCGCTGCCAATCGGAGCGCAGCCCCTCGCCTGAGTTGCGATATGGGTAGCGATAAAGCAGTGGTGCGCTCGTGATCTGAAGCACCGAAACTGCACCACTCATAAAGCTTTTAAGAATATCCATACAAGCATTTAAAGCACAAACCATTACGAAATGATTAAAATCACCAGCTGCTGCGTGTCCCTGCGGTTTCCAGCATGCGGTCAATTCCGGGAACATGCGGCTCGCCGCGAAAATTAATAATATTGTTATAGCGCTCGTGGCAGGTTTTGGTGGTTTTATCGCAGCCCTTCACCATGCTGTACGTATCGCCCGCAAGTAACTGGTAGGGCAGTGGCAACACCAGGGTTATCTTACCCGCTCCACTTTTCAAATATTCTTTGATTTCCATCGAAATACCGTTGTTGGCGCCGCTGGTGAATCGTATTACCCCGGCGCTGAATGTGCCGGAAGGCTCAGTTCTTGCGCTGTCTTGAAATTGCTGGCTGGATATCACGGTGGTAATGCTACCGCTCACAGTGTGCAGCGCGCTATTAATCTTGCAGCGGCTATCGCCAAAGCTTGCGCGGCAGGAGGGTGAATAAAGCTCGCCGATAGTTTGCGAAAGAAGCTGAGTCAGCCCGCGTATTTCAGCCACAAAATGCTGCCGATGCAGCGAAACCTCGCCCAGCCATCCTCGCCGCAGCATCAACTTTCCTTGCGCCAGATCCCGGTAATTCACCTTGAATATTTCGATTTCAGCAAAGTCATAGCGCCCCGCCTGAATATCTGCTTCGGTAATGGCAGAGGCGCTGATCATGCCCTCCACATCCAGGTTATCAACCGCCAGATCTGCGGTTGTTTCAATCGCGCTGGGAGTAAAGCCGCTGGCAGCGCGATAGGTCACCCCGCCCAGCACAATATCGCGATCGAGATCAGTAAAACCGAGCGTCACATTGTCTCGGCGGGTCAGTTTCCAGCAAGTAGCAAGCGTCGTCACCTCGCCCGCCAGATGGGCAGCGAGTTCAGGAGAAATCTGTTTCATGGCTATACCCGAACTTCAACGATGGGAATATCGTTCCAGCTATGGCTGCCATAATTATCGATTGCGGCAGAGAGTCTGTCCGTATCAAATCTGACCGGCACATCAAATTCAAAATCAGCACTCACCAAAGCCCCGGCGGCTGGCGCCGCAGTGAATGTCACCACGCCGCTGGAATAATTCACACTATAGCTGCTTGCGGCCTGCAGTGTGCCGCCCAAATAAATTGCCACAGTGCCGGCCACTGGTTTGCTGATGGTTCTGGTTTCGCTGACACTGCCACTGACATAGCTTTTTATCAGCTGGAATTGCGTGTTGCTGCCGTTGCCGGTGCCAATATTCTGGCCGGTAGCGCGATAGTCTGTCCAGTCTTTGAATCGGAAGCCATCCGCACGCCCCTTGCGCGCGCGGAAAAACGCAATGAGCGCATCAAGCTGTTCCTGCGTCTTCACTCCGTGCGCCACATTGTAGCGTGCGCGAGCCTGCGACCAGTTGATGTTGCGCTGCTCATAGCCTCCCTGATTAATGACTACATCCGTATTATATTCAGGGCCTCCCGCGGAACCATAAGCGATATCCGCTGGGAAGCGCACTTCCACAAACGCCATAAAAACTCCGAAATAAAGATTAGTTAAGCGGCTTTACCGCGTGATTTTCCCACCCGCAGGTGAAGCGGGCCCACCATCTGGAAACGGGGTAGCCGTTGTCACATCAACGCCTTGGTTCGCATAATATTGCTGATAAATCTCATTATTGATATAAGAGGCAAGTTCTATACGCTTGTTGTTAAGTAGCAATATATGAGGATCAACCACCCACCTCGAGTCCGGGCTTGACATGCCCGCCGCAATTTTCTCGGCAAATAATTCTGTAGCCGTAATTCTTTCAGCGTCCGGCGCGCCGGTTGGATTCGATGAAGGCAGTAGGCCATTATAAGCGCGAATCGTATCATCCACATACGGATCATTCATTAGTCGATCAATAATTTTTGGCTGTTTCTCCAGTGCTTCTTGAAGTGTTCTAGCACTTCCATTGCTCATTTTCCTAACCAGTTCTTCGACCGCTTTCCATTGCTGATCGGGCAGACTCGCAGCTAAGCCGATAAAAGTTTTACGCTTAAGCATGTCGAAATCAAGCCGTCCGGCCTTCTTATCATCTACAATACTATGAACAATATCAAACGCTTCGGTGCGCGGTTCATCAAGCAAGGCACTCACCGGCATCGTCGTCAGCATCGAACCGCCGATAGCACCAACCGCACCTCCTGCCATACCAATAGCACCACCAACCAGCGTACCCGGCCCGGGCATTATCGCCGTTCCAATAGCTGCTCCAGCTTTGAGGCCTAAAGCGCCGCCGGCAATTCCTCCTACAGTTCCTGCAGCACCAACAGCCACAGACTTTCCAATTTGTGCACCAACAGCATTACATTCTCTTCTATAAGCAGGGTTCATCGCTACTTCAGCAAGATTACCAAATTTATCTTGAATCCATAGAAGATTACGTTCCTGAACTGCCGCCTGAGAAAACGGTGTAACGGCACACTGAGCAATTTGACCATAGCCCGGCAGAAAACCAGCTGCAGTGTCAAGCGCAACGAGTGCATCAGTACCGTCTAATTTACGACCACTCGTTACTTTCTCAATGATTCCGCTCTTATCCACCATACCCTACCCCCTCACCACAGAAGCTTGCTGGCCGGTCTGGCTGGCAGCCACAATATCTTCTGTATGTTTGCCGACCACCGGCTTGTGAGCGCGTGCGGGTGCGTCACCGCGCACCTGCGCCGCGTGGGAAACCTCAGGCGCCTGCGCTGCCTTCGCCTTTTCAGCTGCATCCATGGCATTATGCACACGCGCCATCAGCTTGCCGCTGGCAACTTCTTTCATGATATCGGTTGGGCTTACTCCCGCCTCAGCATATTCTTTACCGACTTCCTGCGCAAATCGGCTATGGCCACCGCCGCGTTTAGCCAGCTCAGGGCTAACCATGCCGATAAACTCAGCATATTGTTCTGCGCCGAGCGGCTGGCCGGAGGCTTTTGAAGCAAGATACGCCTGCTTGAAAGCCACATAAGCTTCAGCGGTGTGATCTGCCACCATCCCATCAGCCACATGCGAAATACCTTCTGCCGCAAGGAAACCGAGCATGATTTTAGCAAAGCTGAATTTGTGGTTGATGGCCTGTTTAGTGTTAATGATAATGTTCGTTGTATCGGCAGCGCCTTTAAGCAGATACTGTGCCGCCAGCGCTTTTCTGGCGCGCGCCACCGGCTCGGGGACAGATCCCAGCAGCACACGGCTGTTGCTCACCTTGTTCACATCCACACCCGCCATATCGGCATACATTTCCTTGAGCATCTTCATCTGCGTGCCAGCGGAGCGGGCATCACCTGCCATCGACACCACCGATTGTGCAACAAAAGCGCCGTTCATCAGCCCGTGCATGGCATTGGTGGAGGCAATCTTTCCGGGCACGGAACGAACGGCTGCGCCCGGGTTGCTCCAGCCACTGGCGTGAGAAAGCTTGTCAGACATTTTGCCGGCAGACGTAACCATGCGTTCGGCATTCTTCAGCACATCTTTGGGCACAGCGCTGCCCTTCAAAGAGGAAATCGCAGCTTCGGCGCCAGCCACCGTTTCAGCCAGCGGTTTAGTCGCCGCGCCCTTCACAGCAACATTGGCCGCATCACGCATGTTGGGTTTGGTGAGCAAGTGGGCATGCAGCTCAGCAATCGCCCCGCGCTGTGCTTCCGGAATAGCACCCAGATTCAGCCCCTCAGCATGACGGCTGGCTGCTGAAAAATGCTTCTGTGCACCACCTTCAGCGGAAGAAATAAAGCGATTCCTGATGCTATATGGAACGCGCTCACCAACCCAGCCTGCAGCGTCTGCAACCTTCTCAGAAGCAAGGCCAAGCGGTTTTGAAATTCCCAGTTTATTGCCAATATCGGCAAAGGTTGCTCCCTCAGCAACCTGCACTTTAGTGCCATTGCTGACATATTCTCCGCCAGTCAACAGCACGGCGGGTTTTTTGATTGTCCCGCCAACATTCTGCATCCCTTTGGAACCAACCCAGCCGCCAACCGCAGTAATACTTCCGCCAATGCCTTTGAGCACCATCGGGCCTATGAATGGGATGAGCCCAACCATACCGGAGATACTACCGGTAGTACCAAGCGCTGTATCCACGGCTGTGGGTTGATAACGCCGCGCTTCCCATTCAAGATGATGTGCGGCTTGCTGTGCCTGCGCCGAGTTTGCTTTAAGCGCTCTAGCACCACTAACAGTCATGCCACCAGCCTGCTCAATCTGCTCTTTGGCAGAAAGCATTGGATTTGTCGAACGACCAGCAGCAAACGCTTTGCGAGCATCAATTGCCGCATCAACAAGTTTTAATGCATTGTCTGGATCGACTACCGAAACCATTTTTCTACCAGCATCCTAATTTTTTACTCACTTACAATATATCCTAAAATATCACCAACTTATATGACCGTTCTGTTAAAATTATATGACACCACTACAGCGACATCGGATTTTCAGAAGGATCCCTCGGTGAAATATTCTCAATAAAATGTTTTCTGCGCCCGGCAATGGCTTTGTAGCCGTTGAAATGGGCATTAAACCACGACCCCACCATACGATCCACCAGCCCCAGCTGGACTTTCGGCTTATGAACCGCCAGCTGTGCCTGCTCCCGGCCAATCCCCTCAAGCCCTACCGTGCTCACTTTTTCAATTTCAGCCAGCGCCTGCCGATATTTTGCCTCATCAATAATCAGATGGTTATCGCCATCGCGAACTTCCTGGCCGGCCGCATCCGTCTTGAATACATCCAGCTTTCTAAGCCCCATCAGGTACGTCAGCTCAGCCAGACCAAAGCGATCACTATGGTTCACTTTTTCTGAAAGCTGCTCAAACATCGGCCAGAGTTTTTCCCGGTCTGTCTTACTATTAACCACCTCGAGCTTTCTGTCCTCGCGCATACGGTTGTAAAGCCCCATGATGTTATTGGGGCCAATCTTCAGGCCAAGGGACTCATTATTCTCCATCTCCTTGCGCCCCTGATAGGCAAAGGTTTTCTTCACCCCATAGGTCTCATAAAGCCAGAGCATGGCAATCGCGCCATAAACCGAGCCATCCCATAGATTCCAGCCATGAAGAACCTGTTCTTTCCAGCTTCCCTTGGCACTTGGGCGCTCGTGACGTACCCTCGTTTCACCGCTGTCAATATCACCTTGGTCTGGTTGTTTCATTTTACCGCCCGGGTTAGTTTTTCGGGCTAGCAGCTCCATCGCGGTGGGGAGCATCGGCGCTGCCGCTACGGTGTAGCGAAGCACATTTTCTTCCTTCAGCAGCTTAATCCTGCACTTCACCACATCATTTTGCGAGCGCAGATAATCAGAAAACTTCAAATCTTCGGGTTTTTTTCCAAGCTCGGCCGCTACTGCTTCGCGGGCGATTCTATCAAAACCATCCATTTCACGGTCAAGAAATGTTTCTGCCAGAAGACCGTAAAAAGCACTGGTTACCACACCCGCAGCAATATTGGCTTTATTGCTTTCTTTAAATGTAATCAGCCCCAGAATCTTCGCAACAGGATAAACGAAATACTGCGCAATATCTTTCGAGTTTCGGGCTGTTGACGCAAAATAGTCTTCGATAGCCATGCGCTACACCCTCGAAATTTCTTCTGAAGGTTCACCGCTGCGGCGGGTAATCTCGCGCTGAGCGTTGGATCCGCTGGGAGTCAGCTGTTTGGCCAGATTGCGCCCCGCGCTCACACGCTCTGTCCAGCGATTTTCACCAGTGGCCATCTGATCACCGAGCACAGCCGTACGAACAGCAGAGATTACTGACTTATCTTTTCCATCCACGATCTGTTTAGCGGCGTTTAAGCCATTGGCCTCAATCTGTTCAGCGGCCTGTTGCAGCGTCGCCACCTCTTCGTCAGACAAACCAGCTTTCTTAAGCTGCTCAGGATCTTTTTTAGCATAATCCAGCACCGCCGCCGCCACCACCGCATACATCTCGCGATGAAATTTTGATCTCAGCTCTTCACGCTCATGACGTTTAATGCCGGCACGCTCAAGAATATCATCAGGGAATAGTGAGGCAAAGAGGGCTTTATCAAGTCCTTTAAGCTCGCTCAGATTCTTTTTAAGCGTCACTTCCACCAGCTTCGGATCAGCAAAGTTAGCAAAAAATTCCTCCGCACTCATCAGCTCACGCGAGCTAAGCGTTTTGAGCTGCTCATCAATCAGCGCTTCCACCTGCTGAGGTTTGGCAAACCGGCGAGAACCATCGCGCCCATGGATGACCACCTTATTATCCCCTACGAGGCGAATCAGCGCCAGCGGGTTAAGCCTGCCATCCGAAATAACGTCGGCAATCTGCTGGGCAAGCGGCTCAAGCTGCGGCAGCAACTTGCGCCCAATCACTGGCCTGCCGTGGTCGCGCTCATTCTGCTGAAAAATTTCAATCACACGGTCGGCTGATACATCCGATCCACCGTTAGACTCCACCTCTTCTGCCAGACTGGTAATCATATCAAGGGCAATAGGTTCGCGGCTGCCACTATTTTTTCCGACACGCGAGCTGAGCAGGCCGCTAACCCCGGCCAGTAAACCCATGCCTGTCGTACGTTTCCACTCTTTGTCTGAGGATATGGATTGCCCCTCTGCTTCAGGTGCTACTCTCAATCGCTCCCAGAATTCATCCTCATGACGATTTAGGCTTCTTTCAATTTCATCTGGTTTTTTACCCTGCGCTTTAAGCTTGCTGCGCAGTCTCTCAAGCTGGCTTTGAATCTCATCATGATCAGAAAATTCATGCCCACCATTCATAGGTGTTTTGTGAGCAAGCTGCTTACTTTTGACAGCCTTGAGTTTACCGTAATCCATCACAGCCAGTGTGCTGATACCAGCCAGTGATGGCAGCTGTGCAGCAAAGCGTTTCAGACCATCCATCGCGCCATCATGCACGCGGCTCATAGCAGCATTTAGCACTTCATTCTGTTTGAGATCAGTCTTGCTGGGCGTGATCGCAGCAACCTGCTGCATGATTTCGCGGCGCTCCTTCACATACTCACGGCGAACACTCACCAAACGATCAAGCGGTTCGATCCCCACCAATGCAGCAGAAAATATTTTTGCTGCGTTCAAACCTGCAGCATGGGCGCCAGCTGGCCTCGCCAGATTTTTGCTCCAGACTTCGGCAGTTTTATCGTAAACAAAACTCGCCCCTTTATCGTTGAGGAAGGGCAAAAATGTATTCAGACCAAATTGTAAGAATGCAGCCACATCCGCCGGCATGCGCATGAACAGCCAGCGCGCTTTGCCGTCTTTATCTTGCTGTACAGAAAGTGACTTTCTCGCGATATCCGCAAGATCCTGGCCTGCCACGCTTTGATATTGCTGCTCTAGACCACGGCCATCAAACGAATCTGAACTAAACGCAGCAGACTGGCTCTGCCGATCATCCGCCAGCCATTCGTCACCGCCTTTAAATCCCGTGCGCTTTGCCATTAACAACCTAATCGTCTGAAAAACCTGTTTTCAGCTGCTATCAGTATACCAAGCGGGGCGGGTACTACTCCATTGGTTTTTTATGACATTTTAGTGACGCGCAAATCCTATGTGACAGAATTGTTTCAATTTGAAGAATTTCAGCCAATGTATTGATATTTATAAATATATAAGCAAATTTGACCCAAGCCATCATCCCAAAACCACGGGTTGAGGTTAATAACTCGTTACAAATGACGCCTGAGCGCCCGCATAATTGCTGCCGCTGCCTCGGCCATGCCCTGACCGCGACTCGTTCTGGGCGCCCCTTGATTCTGGCTCCGATCCGGCAGGATGCCACCGCTTGTCATCACAAGAATTTGTCTCGCCACATCCAGCAGCGTTTTTCCTTGCTGCGAAAGGATACGATCCTGCACCTGCTGCCTACGACTCAGCTCAGTAATCTCTCGGCGCAGTTCAGAAATCAGAGCCGCGTCAAACTGCTGTTCTTTATCGGTCGCCATCACATTTGCCCCTTAATCAAAAATCAATCAAGTTCATCTAATGAAAAGTCTGGTATAATGCGTTTTTGGAAAGTTTGCTTTGTTTTCATCCCTGCTCATCGTTGCGATACTCACGGCACTGATGGTGCTGGCCATTGCTTTGATATGGCTGGCGCATCGCGGTGAATTACATACCCCCATGGGGTTATACGCCAATCGTACAGTATGGCTGCTATGGCTCAGAAAGCCTGAACTACAGCTTTGTGCTATCCTTGCCGCATGCCTGATAACGCTGGGTATTTATGATAGCAAGCTGCGTAGCCTTAATTTTGATTACCAGCGCCTGCAGGCCTCGCAAATTGCTGTAGATGATATTCTGTTGGCAATTAATAGCCCGACCACATGCAAGGAACCTTTGCCCGTGGTTCTGTTTCAAACACCCGCCAATATCTCGGAAGATCCGGTAGCGCAGATGTATGATGCGCGGCAATCCTCGTCGGATTATCAGGCGCGGCTTGATGAAATCAAAACCCGCTATGAAGAAATACTTGTCACGTATTTTTATTTAAAACGCTGTAAACAAGCTCAGTCGATGGATTACCATCTCATTATCTCATCACTGGCCACGGAAATGGCTTCAGTCAATGCCCCGGGTCGCCTTCAATATGATATTTTAACCTCTGCTCGCGGATCATACCGCGAGCTTTACGCGGTCACACGCTGCGATGCACCCGGCACGGATACCCTCAAAGAGGGCTACCAGCGCTATATTCAGTCCATCGCAAAAAACATCTTCAAGCCCTAGGCGGTATGGTGAACAACATGACCAATAGATTGCATAACAAGCCGGAAACGCTCTTTACTATCGCTGTCTGCTTGTTGCTGTTGATATTCAGTAATTAGAAATTTAGCTGAAATCCAGTCGCCTTTTTCAAAATAAACAAGATAGTTTCGTGGTGCTCCGTCAAGTGCGCATTGCCTTAAAAGTCGCCCTGCGCGCAAATCCAGATAAACGCCGCTGGCAACAATCTCAGCTGATATACGTCCAGCGGGCAGTGCGGCTGTTCGCCAACCATTGGCAGCCACATGGTTATTTTCAAGATATTGCTGGCTGATGCTCAGGCGTGCCTGCTCAAGCCCTGCAAGGTTATGAAAAAACTCCGGATCCGTATTACTGCCAATTTTAATCATGGTCAGCATTCCACTTCTGGCAGACATATACCCCCCTTAGCAATGTATGTAATACAATGATTGTTCATGCACGACGGTCATCAAACTGTCATGAAACTCTGTTATAGTGTATTCATGCTGATAGCGGACGACATCCCCCACCCCAAGCATGACGCTGACCTACAAGGCGCTCACATGGTGTTTCATCAGTTCATGAATCGTTATCAGCCGATTTTTATCCGCCTTGAGGGCTATCTGGACGACATGGCTCAAAATGCCGGCCGCTACGCAGAAGCCTACAAGCCATGGCAACAGGCGCTGCATCATCTTCGGCGCGGTGTTTATCTCACGGCAAAAAAAATCCCGCTACAAAACGCCCAAACTTTCATTGAAGCGATTCAGACCTTCAGTTTCGATGGAGCGCTGCGGTTGCTTCAGGATCTCTGTGCCAGTTGCCGCATCAGCCTTCCCAGCGGCTGGGCGGAGCAGTTCAGAAAGCATTTAAAGCTGCTGCAGTTTGCCTTTTCAATTGTGCTGCGTCAGCAGCAGCTATCACCCCAGCGCTGATATCAAAAATAACCACACCTTAAAGACCAAGCTCACGATACGGCATATAAAGCCGAGCCGAAAGATCCGGTATCACGCTATCATACTGTCCGTTTCGGTGGTCATACATATGAGCAATATGCGCAAGCAATCCCTGCTTGATAGGTCTGGGAACACTCGAAGCGCCGCCATAGCCGGCCAGATAACTAATCTCGATACGGTGGGCAATCAGGCTGGTTTCCGGCCTTAAGATATTTTTTGCTGCATTCAGGCTATAGAGTTCGGGGTCAATTATGGCACTGTCACCATCACGCTCAATCGCCACCACACTCACCACATCACTCACCGGCCCCATCGGAAGATACACATCATCATCAATGTAATCATCATAGGCCAGTTTCCACGTCTGGGTCATGAGCGAGCGTTTCATCCAATGCTCGGCCACCATGCGGGCAGCTGTGATCAGATCGGCAATTAGCGAGTCCTCATCGGGATGATCCACACGAAGATACAGCTTGGTTTCGGTCAAAGTTAGTGGTTCACCGGCCGGCGCAACAATGCGCGCAAGCAGGCGGTTACGAAGCACCGTCATACACTCTCCTGAAATATGAAAAAAGCCAGATTCAGCCCGTCATAAACGACATGGTCTAAATTTTCTGGCCCCAATTATGGTTATTGTACTTTGAAATAACACCAATGCCTGCAGCAGCGCCCAGCAAATTAGGCGCTTCCCAGATCCACGCCATGGAAGACAGCTCATGCGCTTTCTTCTCCGGCACACCACACTTGGTGAGAATTCTCGAGGTCGAATCAATCAGCTCATCGGTCACTTTTGAAAGTCCGGTATTCATCAGAAGAAGTGAGCCATAATGCACCCCTTCATCCGCCCCCCATAACTTCCACTCATGCTTGGTCATACCCATGATTCTTTTATCATCCGGGTGTGGTCGATAATACGGGCTTGCCGGGTTGTGCTCGGGAATATCGCGCGTCAGCAGATGCCTGGTAAGCATCTTAAAGCCCATGCTGATCGCCCAGGCCGATGTAAATACGATCGAAACATGCGCCAACCTTTCAGCGCGTTCTTCTTTTGATTTGGTTTGATCAATTTGACACTCTTTGAGCTTACAGAATCGCCCAATCACTGATTCAATCGTATCAAGATACGGCTCAATCACAGCCTTTGAGAGCGCCTTACTTGCGGCTTTTAGAGGCTTTTCCGCTATCAGATCAATCACACCCACCACACCCAGTGATATGATCATCGATACGCCTTCAGCCGCAACAAAAGCGCTAGATTCCCTGAAAGTTGAGCTATCAACAAGCCGAGACATACGCATGGCAAGGCGCGATTTGCCCTGACCCGGTTGCTGCGAATATGATCCGTTACTGCTCAAGCCTGACCTCGATCAGAATACACTGGTACCTTGTCAGGATAGCATAAACGAAAAAAAGAAATATGACGATTATGTGAATATGCTCAGCAGCTTAACGAAGCATGCGACGAACTGTCACAAAACTGACTATTTTTCTTCTGGTTTGGTCACGAAGCTGGAGATATTGCTTGAAATATCATGGGCTTTCTCTGGGCTGGCAATATCGATCATCGCCTGGTGGTTAAACCCATATTCTTTGGTCATTTTCTGTTTCACTTCGTCAGAAGGCTCACCCTCGCCGGATTCAACGATGATCCCGTAATCCTCCGGATAGAACGTGCCCTGTTTCTGCGCTTCCATGAAGGCTTCGAGCTTGTCCGCGCGAATGGCGACATACGCATAAATTTTGCCGCCCTCGGGATTTTCTCCGCGCACCAGAAGGATGCACACGGTTTTTTCAGCAATAATCTGCTCGGTTTTGGTCAGCTTGGACACAACGCCTCTTAAATTATTTTTCAATAACTTAACTCAAAAAACACGTTAGGTCAAGCAGCTTAAGAAAGCTTTAACGCCGCGAAAATAGCCGAAAAAAAAGCTCAAATTCAGAAATATGTAACATAAAAAGCAAGAAAAGGGCGACCGCAGCAGAGCGACCGGCCGCCCCTTCCCATTTATCACACCACCGGTGCGTAAGACGGTGTGCCACGCAGCGCCACAATACCAATTGGCGTGCCCACGCTATGGGTGCCGGTCGGGGTTGCCACGGCGCGCAGATAACGGCGATTGCCGTTATAGCCAAAGCTATAGACCGTACGATCCTTGGTGGATGCATCAATCACCACGGTCTGAGTGGTATTAAGCAGGTCCGACAGCGGCACGTCGACATAGGTGGTGTCGTCGTCGCTATGGGTCAGCTTGAGCGTCCAGAAAACAGATCCTGAAAGCGTATCTCCCGACTGACCAATGGCAAACGCCACCGCCGCGCTGTTAAAGCCCTGCAGATCAATCGTGGTCGAGGTACGAGTCACGGTCGAGTTAGCGGGGTTAAAATGCTGGCTGACCAGCACATTACGATATAAATCCCTCATGATTCATCCTTTCCGTTAGGCCGCAAGGCGCATCAGTTTGATGGCCTCAAAATTAATCACATCACCGCCGACCCGTTTTGTGGCATAGAATTTCACAAATGGTTTCTCGGTAAATGGATCCCTCAGAATGCGAATCCCGCGGCGATCCACAATCTGGTAGCCCGCCTTGAAATCACCCACTGCCACAGACAATGAGTTCGTGGCTGCGGTAGGCATATCGGTTGCCATGTAAACTGGCACACCCATCAGTGTATCGGGCGAGCCGGCGGCAAGGCCTGGCTGCCACAGATACTGGTTGGTGGAGGTCTGTTTGAGCAGACGCACCGACTGCACCACCGTACGGTTCATCAGGAAGCTCGCGCGCTTGCTGTAGCCGTCTTTCAGTGCATAAAACAGGTTGATGATGCCATCGGCGGTCACCGCGCCGTTAGTGCCAGAATTGATTTGCTCAACGCGCCCCCACTGGGTGCCCGCAGCATAGGTCAGAATACCGCGCGGCTGGTTCACGCCGTTACCGCTGATAAACGCAGTATTTTCGCGGCGAGCAAAAATATCCGAGATTTTATCAGCAAGCCACGCTTCCACATCCACGGCCGCATCATCCACCAGCTTCTGCGTTGCTTTTGGCTGGGCAAATAGCTCATTGGTAGGAATGTTGCGCTTAGCGAGTGTGGGGGTATTGGTTTCCGTGATTGCCATCACTTCACCTGTCCAGCCAGCGGTTGCCTGATCGTGGTCATCGATCAGCTCGAGTGCGTCCGAAGAAATCGTCTCCACCGAAGAAAGCTGGCGCATGGGCGAGGTTTCAAAGATGGAGGTCACGATTTTCGACGACATTGTCGGTGTCACCAGATAACCGCCATCCGGATCCGATCCCACAGAAAGCGCTTTGGTCTGCAGCGCTTCAAGGCCACCATCCAGCCCTTTGCGCAGGTAGTTACGAAACGCCTTACCATATTCGCCATCACCACTTGCGATAGTTTTATAGCCATCACCAGCGCCATCAAGCGCGGGGCGGTGATAAGCGGTTTCAATCTGGTCGAGCCGTTTTTTGTAATTATCCATCGCCACGTTGATGTTGCTTAAATGCTCGGCATAAAGCGGGTCGCTATTGCCTTTGCGTTCAATTTCTCTGAGGCGTGCATCGTTCACAGATTTAAACTGCTCCCATGCATTACCCAGTGCTGACACGCGGTCAGCGATCTCAGAAATACTCATGTGATCCTCTTTTATTAATGAAACAACACTTCACTGACGAAGTGCACAAATCGCCCGGTCAAGCGCACCTGACAGGGCAATGAAATGGCCGCTGCGCATGGCGGCGGAAACATCTTCCTCCTCATGCAGCTGCGGCGCTAAGCTCTGGCTTGAATGTTTAACAACCGTCACCTGTGCGGCGCTGTTTGCCGGAAAAGTGACAAGGCTGATCTCCCACAAATCCACCTCATAAAGGGTGCGGATACCGCTCTCGGGGTCGATCTGATAGCGCACCGGCGAGTAACCAATCGAAAGCCCACTGATAGCGCCTTCGCGCAGCAGGCTGTAAGCCTCCTTGGCGCGCTGTACAGAAAGCAGCAACCGCCCCTCAACATACAGCCCCACCTCATCTTCCAGCATCCGTTCGAAAATACCGATAGGTTCGCTCTGCTGATGTTGCCACAGCAGCCGAATCTGCGGCACACGCCCTTGCAATGTTCGCGAGAAAGCGCCGCTGGCCATGCGGTCGCGCTGACTATCAACCACCTCAAACACACTGGCATAGCCGGCAAAACGCCCCTGCTCATCCAGCGATTTCAGATTCAGCTCGCAGCGAAGCTGTTTGCGCTCACGCATCGTGGCGCTGATTTTATGTTCCATAAACATGAAAAATTCCAAAGATACGGTTGGGGGGTATAAATCAAAGTTCTGTTTTTGGCGGATAGCCAACGGCGGCACGTTTTTCGTCTTCCGTAAGAAACGATGCCCGCTCAACACGATCCCAGATAGTCTGGTTACGCAGCGCCAGCACCGGCACATCATCGGTATTGGCAATCAGCTCCAGCCCCTGGCCAAAAAACGCACCAAGCCAGCCGCTCAAGCTGGAAACCGTACTCTCAAGTAGCGGTATCACCGTCTGCTCCCACAGTGCCAGCCGCGCTTCCTGAAGGTTGGCATAGCGGTTATCCCCGGGAATCCCGAGAAGCTGCGGCGGCACACCAAACGCCAGCGCAATATCGCGCGCAGCAGAATTTTTCGCCTCAATAAAATCCATATCTTTGGGCGATAAACTCATTTCTTTCCAGTCCAGCCCACCCTCAAGCAGAATAGGCCTGCCAGCATTGGCGCTACCGCTGAACTGCTCATCGATCTGTGTTTTCAGGCGGCTATACTGATCTTCCGACAAGCTGCCGCCTGAAGCCCCTTCCGACCTCACCACCAGCGCACCGCTGGGGCGCGCGCCATTTTGCATCAGCGATTGGTTCCATGCAGCGGCATGATTATGCTGGTCAATACTGTAAGCAGCAGCTTCAACCGGGGACAGCCCATACCAATCATTCAGCGGGTGAAAATTCTTCAAATGCAGAACGCTCGAGCGACCGGTTAATCGATCCACCGGAAATTCCATTATTTTGTCACCCACGGTGTACCGATAGGCGCTTGGCAGCGCCGCTTTACCTGCCACAATCGACACACGGTCAGGCCGCAGAAGATGCAGCTCTGCAGGCAGCCCGTCGCGCGGGGCAATGGCCTGCACAAACACATTCCCGCTGATCAGCCGATAATGATACAGCGCGCCGAAAAAATCCGCCATGCTCTGGCTGGGGTTTGGCTGGCGAATCAGCGTCAGCAATGGGTGCGAGGAAAGCTCGCGGCGCACACCTCGGCTGTTCGTTGCCATCAGCTCAATACGCACCGAAGCTGCTGCCGCTGAAACCATGGCAATCGCGCGATGGGCAATCACGTTGCGCGCATAAGCCTCTTCAGCAAAACGGCTGTAGTCGCGGTCCATCCACACCGCTTGCCCCGGCATCACCATATAAGAACGAAAAGGTGCGCCCGCAGCCCATGCCGCGCCGGCATTCTTCTGCGTATGAGCCAATTTCTTTCTGCCAAAAGCACCACCCAGCCAGCGTGTAAGCAGGTTGTGTTCTCGCGCCGTGCGTTGCTGCGCATGAGCCATGCCATCCTCCGAAATAATCATGTTGGGAAATGAAGCTCCGTCTGGTCAGACGATATCGAGCCTACATTTAAAAAAATACCCCCCTCCGGTATGCACCGGAAGGGGAAAGTTAAGGGAGAAATGAAATTATTTTCAGCGGCGGTGCTGAGCCGGTGTATCTCTGCCGAGATCCTCGCAAGCTCCAGCAACACAATCTCTAAAATGCAGAGCGTCTCTCTCGTTTGCGCCAGCAACTTCCACAGGCGCCACTTCGCTGATAATCTTTTTGAGCTGATCCTGATTAATCTTAACCATGAGCCAGCCTCTTTTCTTCGTCCTGAACAATTTTCTGTGCTACGTTCAGGGCAATCCCGCGCACTCGCGATGGCTGAACCAGCATGCCGTTCTCATCGCGCACGCCCTCAAACATTTTAGCAATCCATGGGCGAAGCTTTTCAGCAATCTGCATGATTTTTTCGCCGGTGCTGGGTTCTTTGGGGTTACGAATCACACGTACCGAAGACCCGCTGCTATGTTCGATGCGTGGCTGCGCCTGCTTTTTGGCCTGCGTTACCCAGTCTGAAATCGAATCGTGCGGCATATCTTTAATAATTAATGTTTATAGCGCTATAAATATATTAAATTATTTAATATATCGTTAAGCTACATGCCCCTCAGCCTCGGCTGGCTCCAGGCACGCATCTGCACCCAGCCGAGATACTGGCTGAGCGCATCCACACAATCATCATGCGCCCCTTGCGGAAAACCCAGTAATTGCTGTTCAAATTCCAAAAGCCAATTTGCATTTTTAGGCAGCCACAAATGGCCTGATTCGATCATCGGCGTCACGCGTGAAAGCCGCACCACCTTATCCGCCACCGGCCTGCATGCGATCATCGGCACATTCAGCACATGGCGCATTTCCTGCAGCAGCTGCTGCCCACTCGCCTTATCCTCAACCACCACCACAGAGGGCGAATCCTGCGCCACCATGGTAATGAACAGACGCCTCAAATCCGGATATTCAACCCGTCGCACAAGGCAGCCAATGAGATAATGCTCCTGCCCGATCTGCCCGAAAGTCAGGCATGCGGTGGGATCATGCCCATCGCCCGCCTTAATACCAGTATCCCAGCTTTGAACAATCGCATCAAATTTTTCAGGGCGCTGGTCATAACGGCGAAACCAATCACTTCGCACCATCGCCGCATCACGCCCCACCGGTGCTTGTAGATATTGCGCGGCAAATGCATGGCTACCAAGTTCACCACGAAGTTGCTCAAGCAGCGCGCCATGCTCGCGCGCGGGGTGGAGCATTTCGCCCGGCTCCATGATTTTTCTAACCGACCCTATGACAAAGCATCGCCGCACATCGCTGATCGCGGGAATCATGACATGCTCCCAGCCGCCTTTTGCCAGCAGATGGGCACTGAGATCCTCGCTGTGCAATCGCTGCATCACCGCCACCATGACGCCGCGCTGTTTATCATCCAGCCGCGAGGCGACTGTCTGGTCAAACCAGGTGCGGCATTGCTCGCGGTAGTGCGCCGACATTGCCTGCCTTGGGTTTAGCGGGTCATCAATAATCATCACCTGTCCGCCCTCGCCGGTCAGGCTGCCGCCAACCGATGTTGCGAAGCGAAAGCCCTGCCGTGTGGTGACGAATTTGTGTTTTTCGTTCTGCCCGCCTGCAATCGCCAGCGCGGGAAATACTTCGCGGAACCATGCCGATGAAACCAGCAGACGGCAATCCAGCGAATGTTTGAGGCTGAGGGCTGAAGAATAGCTCGCGGCAATAATACGGCAGCTCGGGTCATGCCCAAGCAGCCACGCTGGCCACGCCACACTCACACACACCGATTTCAGCGAACGCGGCGGCAGATTGATAAGCAGCCTTCTGCACTGGCCTTTGCGTGCCGCCTCGAGATATTCTGCCAGAAGGTCAATATGCCAATTCGGCAAAAAGCTGGCGCCAGGGTTCACTGTTTGCAATGTCCTACCAATAAAGGTAGCAAAATCCTCGCCGAGCAGCTGGCGATACCAGTGGGTCATTTCGTCCTGCATCAGTGCTATCTCAGTGGCTTTCGGCGCTGTCCGCCTGCGGCAAAGCCGGTGCCAGCGCAGTTTGTGCCAGCTGTTTCTGGCGCTGAATATAATATTTAATCAAGCTGACATCCTGATCATTCACACGCAGCGACGTCGCGGCCGCCATCATCGCGCGGCCATGAGCGCTGGGCTGGGCTGCTTCCAGCTTGAGCATCACCTCACACAGATCCACCAGCACATCCGCATAGGATTTTTTAGCGCCAAAAAGGCGTAAGTGCTCCTGATCCTGCAGCTCATCGCCACTTTCAATCGCCCGCTCCAGCCGCTCGATAAGGGTCATCACCAGCCGGGTAAGTCGTTCTTTGTGAGAAACTGGGGCTGCTGCGGTCATAAAACTCCATCCTGTCATTACAGCATCCACAGCCTGCCACTGCACAGGAAGGGGAAATTGTCACAGAATTGTCATGATGGCTGTCATAATCCGTTCACAAGCGGCTTCATCAACTCATCACCCACAGCCTAGCCCGCCCGTGATAATGTATTATCATGCAGCACAGTATTCATTGTTCCAATATGCATTTAGGTCAGCTCTCGCCATGGGTTGCCGCCGAGTCCTGCAAGCCACATCATAGCTATGGCCAGCCTCCTGCTGACACCATCAACGAGGTAGTCCACGGCATCAGCCTACCGCCCAGCCTGCAGATAGAGCTGCGAATGCTCGGCTATCCGCTGCTGGCCTATACGCGCGGCGAGCTGGAAGATGCGGTGAATGCCAGCGCGGTAGATCGCACACTGGTTGAAAATCCGGATGCGATGAATTTCCGCGACAAACTCAGGCCACGCTCACGTCATCGGCAGGAACCGCCCAAATCCTGCCACTCATCGAACACGCCGCAAGCGCGCAGTGCGTTTGATTGCGAAGAAGATGATTACTTCCTCAGCTACCACTGATTAGCCTTCATTTTTTTCTCCCTTCCTGTGCCATTTATTTGGATATATCTGTCAATTTAGGATATATCCATATAATATCTCGAACAGGATAGGCCGCCAATGCTGAAACAGGGAGAAAAATGCATGGAAACCACGCCCACCCACACCACCCCGCCCCTCACCCACACACAACCAGCAATTTCAAATCAGCAGCAAACACCATCAACTCGCACTTCAAAACGCCGCCGCGACACCGGCCTGCCTTGGTTTGATGATGCTTATAATGCCACGCAAGGCGAGGCATCGCTCTGGATTGCGGTGATTACCCAGGCGATGATGGACGCGCTGAGCCAATCACGCAATGCTGAGGCGGACTATCACAAAACCCAGGCCATACGCTGGCTCACAGAACATAACAAAGACTTTATCGAAGTTTGCCTGCTCGCCAATCTCTGCCCGGATCATATTCGCAGAAAGGCAAAAAAAGCTATCGCCAGCCCCAGCGCATGGCGCGCCGCCCCCGGCACAGGGAAACGCTATCAGGAACGACACCGGCGCAAGCAGAAAAAAAGCAAGCTGAGCCACAGCACGGAGGCGCATCACAAGCCGGAGCCAGAGAACACCAGCACGGTGATTATCGGGCCATGGCGATAGCCATGCCGTCTTTCTCCACACGGCGCGGCCGGCCACCCAGCCATAAACCGGCAACCGATTATGGCACACCGGAACTCATCGCCCGCCGCGCGCGCGGCGAGACCAGTGAAGCCATTGATCTATGCCTTGAGCGGCGCTTGATTACGCCTGCTGAGCATTGGTGCGGACTTCATCTACGCTGGCTACACACATTGCGCCATGGCGCGCCTGGCGTCAGCGCGCTGGCATTGACCGATGGAAGCAAAACACTTCCGCGTGAATCTGATGAAGCATGGCAGCGTGATCGCGAAAAAGAATATCGCGAAGCAATTGCTGTATTGCAAAGTCGACATTTAATTCATCCAATCGTCGATATCTGCATTTACGATCGCATGCCAAAAAATCTTCGCTCATTTGGCAAAGTCAGCACCTCAAATCATAAATATGATTTTGTACAGAAACTTAAAATGGGTCTTGGGGCGCTCGATTCACTGTGGAACGGCAATATTTGACACATAATAGAGGCAAAAGATGTTTTAACTTATTAATATATTTTTTGCCTGTACTATGATATATATTTACCATGCGTGATCATCAGCCTGTCACCACCAGCCCAAATCTAAGCGCGCCGAACGATGCGCAGCCCGCTTCACTTTTGAACAACAAGGAAGGCACCGCTGCAATCGAATATAGCCTCATCGCAGGGATTATATCAATTATCGCCATTGCCAGCATGCAACAGGTCGGCCTATTTGCAGCGGACTCACTCAACAATGTAAGCTCGCTACTACGCTGAAGTTTAAGCATATCAATCATAACTTCACTAAAATTTTACCTAATTTATAGAAAAAACCAATTGTATTTTAACGATAAATAAGTAATTTTTTTGTTGTCAAGCCCTGATTCGTTTGCTAATATTCATACCAGCTGATGTTATCAGCGAATCGTAAAAACGTTAACTGGAGTTTGATCATGAAAACCATTATTCGTCTCTTCAAAGAAGAAGAAGGTGCAACCGCTATTGAATACGGCCTGATTGCCGCGCTGATTTCCGTCGCTGCGATTGGCGCGATGACTGCGCTTGGCGATGGCCTGAACACGACTTTTACGTCGGTTAGCTCGGAGCTTGGCCGCTAGTCATCTGGCTGAGTCAAAAAAAACCCACCTGGTTTCAGGTGGGTTTTTTTGTGACCTCAAATCATGATTGATTCAATTGATTGCGTGTGCTAACATCTGAACATGCTAGATGTTGAATTAATCATTCGTCATAGCTTTCTTCCCGTTGCCTCAAACGACAACGACGATCTTCTCGCCCCCGCCTCTCCTGCTGATGAGCTTCACACCATTCGCATGGTCAAGCAGCTGGTCTATGAAGAAAACCGTAAAACCGGCTATCTGCTGAGCAAGCCCAGTGAGCGCCGCTTTCTTGATGAGATATTATACGCCGAGCGCTATCTGGTCTTGCGTTTTTTTACTGCCAACGCGTCAAAAACCGCACTCAGCAAGCTCAGGCGCCATATTCTCGATCACTACCTCAGCCCACAGCTCACCTGACTTTTTTCAGCGAATCAACGGCTGCGCGCGCCACGCTGCGCTGCTCTGTGGAAAGCGGCAAAAGCCCAATTGCGGTCATGTAGCCATCAGCGCCGCTGGCATGTTCGCTGATCATCTCGCGCGCAAACTCTGCAATCCCCGGAACCACCCCCACATGTTGGCTCTTAATATACACATACAGGCTGCGCGACACCTGATAGCTGCCATCTTCGATGCTATCAAAGTTCGGCAGCACGCCATTAATACGCGCCGCCTGCACCTTGCTGGTATTTTCTTCATAATAGCCATAGCCGAGAATACCCAGCGCGCCGCTGTTAGAGGTAAGTTTCTGAACGATGATATTGTCATCCTCGCCGGATTCAATGTAGCGGCCATCTTCACGAATTAAATGGCAGGTTTTCTTGCGGGTTTTTTCATCAGGAAACAGCTTCGCAAAGACGGGCAGCGCAGCGCAGCCTTTTTCCATCACCAGCTCCACAAACGCATCCCTCGTGCCGGAAGTTGGCGGCGGGCCATACACCTCAATCGGCACATCCGGCAGCGTCTTATCAATCTCGCTCCAGCGCTGATAATGGTTAGGTTTCAGCACGCCCTGCGCGTCGGGTAGCTCTCTTGCCAGAGCGCGAAAAATCTGCTCCTTGCTCAAATCCAGCAGGCGTGCGCCTTTCTGGTTCACCAGAATAATACCATCATAGCCAATCGGCAGCTCGACAATGTCTGTCACACCATTTTTCTGGCATTGCTGGCGCTCAGAATCAGTCATTTTGCGTGAGGCATTGGCCATATCCACCTTATCGGTGCCTATCCCTTCGCAAAAAAGCTTAATACCGCCGCCGGTACCCATCGCCTCCACAATCGGCGTGCGAAACTCACCAGCCTGTCCAAACTGCTCGGCGGCGCTGGTCACAAAAGGATAAACGGTGGATGATCCCACCACGCGAATCTGCTGGCGACTAGACGCATCTGCAGATGATGCCCCCACAATCATCAGCACCACTACCATCGCTGCGGCATAAAAGCACTTAGACATGAGCAACTCCTAACAAAACAACTGGCTGTCAGCTATAGCACAAATTAAGCGGATGTTAGCCATTTTATTGTAAAGATACAGCATGGAACTCATGCTGCAAACCATCCTCGCATCATGGCACAATCTGGCGGTCTGGCTAGTAGCTCTCGGCCTGGCCTTTTCTGTGCTGGCGAAGGTTTCGCCATGCAATCCCGAACAGAAAATTCTGCGCTCGGGTCTGCTCACTGATCTGTGCTACAGTCTATTTGTGCCGATATTCAATCGTCTGGCGAGGGTTGCTTTTATTGCCGTTGGCGCCTCGCTGCTTTTTTTTGGCGAATCGCAGGAGCAGATGCAGCGCTACCTTCAGTCTGGTTTCGGGGTGCTGGGCACTTTGCCTATCTGGCTGCAGGCGGCGATTATTTTTCTGCTGTCGGATATCCTGCTTTATTGGGGACACAGGTTGTTTCACCGCCAATCATTGTGGCGTTTTCATGCGATTCACCACTGTTCAGAAGATCTGGACTGGTTTTCGGCTGTTCGCTTTCATCCGGTGAATAGCATTTTCACTTTCGCGCTGGTTGATGCGCTCATGCTGCTGGCGGGATTCTCCCCCATGGCCGTTGGGCTGTTTGTCGGTCTGAACACCATCTATTCGGCCATGGTGCACGCCAACCTGAACTGGACATTCGGCCCACTGCGCTATGTATTTGCCAGCCCGGTCTTTCATCGCTGGCACCACACCTCGCAGCAGGAAGGCATGGACAAAAACTTTGCGCCCACTTTTCCACTGCTCGATGTAATATTCGGAACATTCTATATGCCGGAAAACCGCCTGCCGCAGGCTTATGGTGTGCCGGGCAGCAACATTCCGAAAGATTTTATTGGTCAGATGATCTGGCCGCTGCGCCGCGACCGCAAAGAAGGCTAAGTGCTCCTGAGCCATATGGACATTCACGTCAGGCCACAGGCGAACATGTGGATTTTTGATTACATGAGCAGCGGAAGTGCAAAAAAACTCATTTGCAGCAA
This sequence comes from Alphaproteobacteria bacterium, assembly GCA_033763775.1. Taxonomy (GTDB): domain Bacteria; phylum Pseudomonadota; class Alphaproteobacteria; order Rickettsiales; family SXRF01; genus JAJTHB01. The sequence goes on from JANRJW010000013.1 coordinate 251,958, forward strand.
GGCATCGCGGCGAGTGTCCACATGGCCTAATTTTTCAGTAGCTTTTCCACATCATCATTAGAAAGCGGCTGATCCGCCGCGGGCGCCGTCTGCGGCACATCCAGAAGAATCGTATCTTTAGCTTCCTGCGCGCTCGCAGCGGCGGGCGCTGCATCTGTGGGTGCGGGGGTCTGCGCTGGTGGTGCGCTGAACACGCCGGTGCGCCATGCTGCAGCGGATAGTACGCTGATATTATCCATCGATTCACGCTCGATTTTAACCGCGCTGTGAAGACCGCTGCGCTCGAGTGCTTCAAGAGCGCTATCCGCCTCCACCACCACGAAATCGCGGCTGGAGCGATACACACGATAACTACCACCAAAAAGCTGCGGCACGTTTTTTCTCGGCATAGGCAGAGCCTCAAAGGCGCTCTGCATCGGCTCAGTTGTCATTGTTTCCCCCTAGTAGAGTTTCCAGCGCATGCACCCAACAATATGGGTCACATGGCCGGACTGTCCCAGAGGCAACATGCAAGTCCTGTACCGAATTTTTAACCCTTTGAGATTGATAAATTCTGATTCATCAACCACCGGTTTCTGTGAGGCAACCACCTCATCAAATTTTTTTACAATCGGCAAGCTGGCCGTCGAAATCAGACGCAGCGCCACATCAGGGTTTTTTACGTCATCGCCGTAGGCTTCCACCAGGTCATCACCGAGATAGCTGTAGCGATAGCCCAGTCTGCGCGTCACGTCGTCGATACTAATCAAAAAGCACGATGGCCATATCTCAGCAAGTGCCTCAGGATCGATCTCCGACTCAGCGGGATAGGCTTTGCCGGCGGCAATTTGCTCCCAGTAAGCGATCAGTTTTTCATGAAAACGATGGTGCAGTTCACTCTGCATGGCAACTCCCTTAGCTTTGCGAAGCATCATACTGCGCTTAGCTCAGAATATCCAGCAGTGACTTCTGCATGTCATCCGAAACCTTGATCGTTTTCAAATTGGCTTTCGCGTCATACGAGGCGGTCATCAGCCCCACCAGCTCATTTGCTACATCCACGGATGGCTCGGTTGTCAGCTCGCGGGGTGCCTCGCGCAGCGTGGCGACCACACCGCCGCCTGCCTGCGATGTCTGCTGGATACGCTTGGCGCTGTAGCCCTCCGTCGAGCTGTTGGCGATATTATCTGCCGCCACTGCCACACGCTTGCTTGCCACCTGAAATCCAGACAGCGCCGTGCCAACTGCACCAATCATAACCACCTCATTTTTATTAGTTTATCTACAATACCACAGATTCATTAATTGGCTGTTAATAATAGATGGCATACGATGTATCATGCACAGAAAACACCTTCTCATCCTTCGCTATGTCCGCATTGGCCAGATGCCGCTTTACTGGCTGAAGCTCAGAGGCGATCGGGGTGTGCGCTACTACCTGATGCTTCTTAAGCCGCGCCAGCTGCGGCAGTTGCTGCGAACAGCAACCAGCGAAGCGGAGCTGAAAAATTTCGGCAGGGTGATTTTCTATGGCAGCGGCAGCACCGCGAGCGATGCGGCGCGCGAGTTGCTGAAGCAGCGTTTTGCCACCGATATCAAGGACGAAGCGGCAGCGAGTTCATCGCTGCGGTAAGCAGCTATCCGGGCTGTGCAGCGCGCTGACGATCACGCTGCGACAATGTTCTGCCATCGCTTTTCGATCCGAAAACTGCGTCATCGTCACCGGTTCAAGAAACACCAGATCCACATGCATATGCCCGAGCTTCAGCAGGTTCCATAAATGCGGCAGCAGTTCCATATCGCCATACCACGCAATCTCCGGCCACTGAGTGCGATCAATCGGCAGGCCGCGCAGCGTGCGATAACAGATGGCCACCGGCTGCACCATCAGCGCCGCGCTTCCCAGCGGCTTTTCAGCCATCGCAAAAAAACTGGAGCGGAACGGCAACGTTTCCATGCCATTACCGGTTGTCGCTTCGGGATAAAGGCAAACCACGCGCCCCCCCGCGAGCGCGTCGCTCATCGCCTGCGATGCATCGGCCAGCGCAGTGCTGCTGCGCGTAATAAAAATACAGCCAGTCATGCGGCATATCTCGCCAATCACTGGCCAGCGGCCAATCTCCGCTTTGGGCGTGAAGCACACGGGCATATGCGCGGCCAGCACCGGCACATCGAGATAGGAAAGATGATTGCTGACCAGCAGCAGCGGACGCTGCGGCGAGATGCCTCCAACCACGCGCACACGCAGCCCGACAATCGCCAATATGCCGCCATGGCAAAGGCGCACCAGCCGATCGCGAAAATCAATGCGCCGCAAGCGATGCAGCGCCAGAACAGGTAGAAAAAAGACGGCGATCCACAGCACCAGCAGCATCGCCTTCAGCGCGGGTTTAATCATTGCTGGCAGGCTGGTTGCTGCTGCGCTCCGCACCATAGCGATGGGCGTATTTTTTATTGATCAGATCCGTTTTCACAATAATACTGACGTCAGTGGTGTTATATTCCTGATCCACCACAGCGCCAGCACCGATAAAGCCATTGAGGCGCAGATATCCCTTAATCAGCGCCGGTAGCGATACAAACGCCGCCTTCACATCCACCGCCTCTTTAGGCATCACGTTCATCTCAACATAGCGGTGAGGCAGCGCGCGCGTGCAGAGCTCTGTGGGCGCCAGATGGTAATGGTAGAGGTACGACAGCGCCATGGCGTGTTCTTTCGGGTCGGTGCCATGAAAGCTGGCGCAGCCAAAAAGAATATCGATATTAAACCGGGTGACATACGCACCGATTCCGCGCCATAGCATCTGCATCACCGAGCGACTCCGATAATCAGCATCCACACACGAACGCCCCACTTCCAGAATCTCGCCCTGATGCGCTTTAATCAGGCTGATATCATATTCGCCATCGCTGTAGAAACGGCCGATTTTCTTCATTGCATCACGGCGGATCAGGCGATACGTACCCACCACCTTATAGCCTCCCTGCGGCAGGTGATCGACCACCAGCAAATGGTCGCACACATCATCAAACTCGTCTTTGTCTCGGTGGGTGGCAGCCACCTGCGGCGTCAGCGGCGCGCCCATCTCTTCAAAAAACACGCGGTAGCGCAGTTCTTCAGCGGCAAGAATATCCTCGCTGCGGCTGGCAATGCCCACTTCCAGCGTGCCGGATTTCAAGTCGCCAAGGTCGTAAAGCGAAACAAAGCGGTCTTGGGTGTGTGAAGATGCAGTCATAAGGGGGGCGGCTTTCATCTCATGCCTTGTGCCGTTTGCCCGAGGCATCCAGCGGCACCGCATAAAGTTCTAGCCGGTGGTCGACCAGCTTGTAGCCCAGCTTTCTGGCAATTTCTTCCTGAAGCACCTCGATTTCGTGATTGGTAAACTCAATCACTTTGCCGGACTTAAGGTCGATCAGATGATCGTGATGTTCATCGGTGGCTTCTTCATAGCGCGCGCGGCCATCACCAAAATCATGACGCTGGGTCACACCTGCTTCTTCGAAAAGTTTAACCGTGCGGTAAACGGTGGCAATGCTGATATTCGGGTCGATGATCACCGCGCGCTGATACAGCATCTCAACGTCCGGATGATCGCTGGATTCAGATATAACGCGTGCGATCACGCGCCGCTGACCGGTCATTTTCAGGCCTTTTTCAAGGCATTGCTGCTCTATACGCGATTTTTGTGGCAAGCAGGTTCCATGGGCTTGGTGTCTCTGCATGCAATCTACACAGAAAATACATTCATGCAAGCGCGCTATTTACCTATATTTAACACAGATTTGCTATTATTTCATATCTAAACGCGTAAACCATAGCAAGCACCCCATGGCTCAACATCATTATCGTGGCTTCTCTCTCGTAGAATTATCGATCGTGCTTGTCATCATCGCGTTGGTTATTGCCGGCATTGTGATCAGCCAGTCGCTGATACGCAATGCTCAGATGCGGGAAGTGCTCAGCGAATATAACCGCTATCTGATTTCGGTGTCAGAATTTCAAAAAAAATATAATTATTTGCCGGGTGATTTTATCAATGCCGCGGCCATCTGGGGCACTGCGGCCAGTTGCCCGCTTGGCGTCGGCTCACAATTGCCTGAAAAGCCCACCTGCGATGGCGATGGCGACGGAGCAATTGGCACCACCAACGGTGCCGCGCTGATGACAAATAACGGCGAGTGGTATCGTGCATGGCAACATCTGGCGAATGCTGGTTTGATTGAGGGTATTTTCAGTGGCGCGCGTGGCACCGCTGGCAACAACCATGGCATGGTTGGCATTAATATCCCTGCATCTAAGCTGCCGTCTGCCGGCTGGAGCATTGGCTACCTGCTGGCAAGCGTCAATACGTCGGATACTGAAATCTGGCCGGATAATTATGGCCACATCCTGATTCTTGGCAGCCAGCAGTCGAGCAACAGCATAGCAAATGGCGCGGTGCTTTCTGCAGGCGAAGCTTTCAGCCTGGATAATAAAATTGATGATGGCAAGCCAAGCCGTGGCACCATGCGTGTGCGCCTGTCAAACCCGGCGGATGGTTGCGTGAATGCAGGCAGCCCATCGACTCAGGATAATAATCGCTACACTCAGACTGGCTCCGAATCACCTGTCTGCCGTCCTTTTTTCATCATGGGGCTGTAAACCATGCGTCCACGTCAGCCCACACCGCAGTCAGGCTTTTCTTTGCTTGAGCTAGCACTGGTTGTGATTATCATTGGTCTGATTCTCGGCGGCATTGCAGTCGGGCGTGGGCTGATTAAATCATCCCAGCTTCAGGCCGTTGCAGGAGAATATGCGCGCCACGTCGCGGCGGTTAAAGCCTTTCAGGAAAAATATCTCGAGATGCCCGGCGATTTTGCGGGTGCCACGGATATCTGGGGTGCACTTAATAACACGCCTGCCAACTGCATCACCATCGCCTCACCCAACACGGTTGGCACCTGTAACGGCGATGGTAACGGCACCATCACCACTCAGTCAGGCGGCGCTTATGCCACCACCTATTATGAACAGTTCCGCGCCTGGCAACATTTAGCCAATGCTGGTCTCATCAGCGGCAGCTACAGCGGTGTCAGCACTTCCGGTACCTATCGCTACACCATCGGCACCAACATCCCTTCTTCCTCGATGGACGGCGGCGGCTGGCGGCTGATTCATTACACTCCCGTTGATCAAGCATTGGGCGTTGCCGGGTTGCCCGCGCTAACAGCTGGCGATATTCCCTACAATCTGGTGCTCTGGTTTGGTGGGGCATATGTGGGGGATAGCAACCTGATGGGCAGCATCATTTCGCCGTCTGACGCATTTGATCTTGATACAAAAATTGATGATGGCAGGCCGAACACCGGCAAACTTGTGTCGCAATCCAACACGGCGCCTATTGATTGCGCCACAGGCGACGTCTACAACCAGAATGATAATGATACTTGTGCGCTGGTTTTTAAAACCGGTCTTTAGTCACAGTATTTCAGTTGGCTGGGCGGGTTATTTTTTAGCCTGCTCCCATCACCACATCCGCGCCGATATCCACCGCCGGTGCAGAGTGGGTGAGTGCGCCGACCGAGATAAAATCAACGCCGGTTTCTGCAATCGATGCAATGGTAGTTAAATCAACACCGCCAGACGCCTCGAGCGGAATCTTGCCGCCGGAGAGCTTGACTGCCTCCGCAAGCTGCTGATTGGTCATATTATCCAGCAATAAACGGTCAGGTTGATATTTCAGCGCTTCCTGAACCTGTGAAAGCGTATCACACTCCACCACAATCGGCAGAGGCTTATTCAGGCCAGATCGTGCCTTTTCCACTGCGCGCGCTACGCCACCACATAGCGCGATATGGTTGTCCTTGATCAGCACCATATCATCCAGGCGCATTCGGTGGTTTTGCGCGCCGCCGGTGCGCGCGGCGTATTTATCAATCAGGCGCAGGCCGGGCATGGTTTTGCGCGTATCGAGCAGAGCAGCTTTGGTATGGGCAATCGCATCGGCATAGCGTCTGGTCAGGGTTGCCACGCCGCTCATGCGCTGCATCAGGTTCAGCAGCACACGTTCGCCGGCAAGCAGTTCCCTTGCCGCGCCAGAAAGAGATATAATCGCCTGTTTTTCATGAACAATATCGCCATCATTCGCCAGCAGCTTAATAGTAATATCAGCACCTAGCCGCCGGAACACCATGGCGGCAACGGCCGTGCCGCACACACAAATTGTTTCACGTGAAACAATCTGCATCTCGGCGTGCTTTTCAGCAGGCACCAACAGCTGCGAAGTGACATCACCCTGCCCGATATCCTCGGCCAGCGCGCGCTCTACCGTTTCTTCCATTGCCTGCGTAAGCGCATTATCCAGAGTCGTGATCATTTTTTCTAAATAACATAGGGTTTACGCGGCCACAAGCAGGCTGTATGGTTACCTTCATGTCTTATTCAGTCACTCGTCATACAGCCGATGTGCTGGTCATCGGTGCGGGCGGCGCTGGCCTTCGCGCTGCGGTGGCCGCTGCGAAGGCGGGCGTAACAGTCGCCTGCATCTCCAAAGTCCAACCGCTGCGCAGCCATACCGTTGCCGCGCAAGGCGGTATCAATGCCGCGCTCGGCAACCGTGTGGACGATGACTGGCGCTGGCACATGTACGATACCATCAAAGGTTCTGACTGGCTGGCCGATCAGGATGCGGTGGCGATACTCTGCGAAAACGCGCCGCAGGCAGTGGTTGAGCTGGAACATATGGGCATGCCCTTCACCCGTGATGAAAATGGCCGCATTTATCAGCGTGCTTACGGCGGCCAGCATACGGATTTCGGTAAAGGCGGCCCGGCTTACCGCGCCTGCGCCGTGGCGGATCGCACTGGGCACTGCCTGCTGCAAACGCTTTATTCTCAGGCGGTTCGCGGCGGCATAGATTTTTTCAGTGAGTACATGGTGCTTGATTTGCTGATGAGCGATGCGCGCCGGTGTCTTGGTGTGGTGGCCTGGCATCCGGAAAGCGGCACTCTGCATCTATTTCAGGCGCATGTCACCATTCTTGCCACTGGCGGCTATGGTCAGGCTTACGCGGCTACCACCTCCTCTTCCATTTGCACCGGCGATGGCGGCGCGATGGCGCTGCGGGCAGGTTTGCCGCTACAGGATATGGAGTTTGTTCAGTTTCACCCGACCGGACTTCACAACTCCGGCATCCTCATCACCGAAGGTGCGCGCGGCGAAGGCGCTTATCTGATCAACGGCCTTGGTGAGCGCTTCATGGAGCGCTATGCCCCTGCCACCATGGAGCTCTCATCGCGCGATATCATCTCACGCGCGATGGTGCAGGAAATCATGGCTGGCCGCGGTTGTGGCGCGGGCAAAGATCATCTTCAGCTGAGCCTTGTGCATCTTGGCCGCGAACTCATTGAAAGCAAGCTACCCACCATTACCGCGATTGCCAAAAACTTTGCCAGCATTGATATTTTTTCGCAGTCTGTACCGGTGGTGCCTTCCGTGCATTACACGATGGGCGGTATTCCTACCAATGCCGCCTGTGAAGTCATCGCTCTGGACGCCGCCGGGACTGAATCCACCATCGCAGGGCTCATGGCCGTGGGTGAAGCAGCCTGCGCTTCCGTGCATGGTGCCAATCGCCTGGGGTGTAATTCACTGCTCGAGCTGGTGGTTTTCGGCAAGCTGTGCGGCGAGCGCGCAGCCTCGCTCGCCGTCAGCGAAGGCTCACACGCAGAAGCGCCTCGCCATCAGGTGGATACCATTCTCAGCCGCTTTGATCATCTACGTCACAGCAGCGGAACACAAACCCCATCGCGTCTGCGTAAACAATTGCAAAGATTGATGCAGAACCACAGCAACATCCTGCGCTACCAATCCCGTCTGGAGGCTGGCCTAGCGCAGCTCAGAGAGCTATGGCAAATCGCCCAGCATGACCTGAAAATCAGCGATCGCTCGCTCATCTGGAATACGGATGTAGCCGAGGCGCTGGAGCTGGACAACCTGCTGCGACAAGGTGCCGCCACTCTTGCTTCTGCCGCAGCACGCAAAGAAAGCCGCGGCGCACATTGGCGCGAGGATTTCCCGCAGCGCAACGACAAAGAATGGCTGAAGCACAGCCTCGCTTATGTCGATGATCATGGAGTCACCCGAACCAGCACCCGCAGCGTGCGGCTCAGTGCCGCTCAGCCACAAGGTGAGAGCACGCTGTCTTTCCTGCCGGAGGAGAGAGCATATTGACCGCTGGAGCATTCTTTTTGTTGCTTGTTTTTTTTTGCCATACTACCTAACTAAACCTCTCATTCAAACCACTCTACAACACAGGCTGACATGATCACCATCACCCTTCCCGACGGCTCTACACGCGAGTTTCCAGCACCGGTGACCGGCGCAGAAATTGCTGCTTCTATTGGCGCTGGCCTGGCCAAAGCCGCGCTCGCCATGAAAGTGGACGGCGTGCAGCGCGACCTTTACCTGCCGGTGGAGCGTGATGCCAGAATCGAAATCCTCACCCCCAAACAACCAGAAGGGCTAGATATTCTTCGTCATACCACCACCGCGCAGGTGCTCGCCCGCGCGATGAAAGAACTTTATCCCGGCTCAAAGCTGGCGATCGGCCCCACAGTGGATGACGGCTTTTATTACGATGTCGAAACGCCAAACCCAATCTCATCGGAGGAGCTGGCGAAAATCGAAGCGCGGATGCGCGAGATCATGGCCGAAGATAAGAGCGTAACACGTGAGATGCACAGCCGCGAAGACGCGATTAAGCTTTTTGAATCACGCGGCGAGCCTTACAAAGCTGAGATTATCCGCAGCGCACCGGAAGATGATACGACTGAGCGCGGCAAAATCTCCATCTATCGCCAGGGTAGCGGCGATAGTGCGTTTATTGACTTGTGTCGCGGCCCCCATGTGCCACATTTCCGGCACCTCTCCCCGCATTTCAAGCTGATGCGCGTGGCTGGCGCTTACTGGCGCGGCGATAGCAGGAACAAGCAGCTCACACGCATTTACGGCGTGCAGTTTGCGACCGAGAAAGAACTCAAAAACTATCTCACCATGCTTGAAGAAGCGGAAAAGCGCGACCATCGAAAGCTCGGCAAAGAGCTTGGCCTGTTTCACATCGAAGAACACTCGCCGGGCATGATCTTCTGGCACGATAAGGGCTGGACGCTCTACCGCACACTGGAACAGTTTGTGCGCAGCAAGCTGCAAACACGCGGCTACATCGAAGTCAAAACCCCGATGCTGGTGGATCGCAGCTTATGGGAAGCAAGCGGCCACTGGGAAAAATTCCGCGAGAATATGTTCGTTGCGCCCAGCGATGAGGACAAGGTGCTGGCCGTCAAGCCCATGAACTGCCCCTGCCATGTGCAGATTTTTAATCAAGGGCTGAAAAGCTACCGCGAACTGCCACTTCGCATGGCGGAGTTCGGCAGTTGCCACCGCAATGAACCCAGCGGCAGCCTGCACGGCATCATGCGTATTCGCGGCTTCACGCAGGACGACGCGCATATCTTCTGCATGGAAGATCAGATCACCTCGGAGACGATTGCCTTCTGCGACTTGTTGAAAGAAGTCTACCGCGCCTTCGGCTTTTTTGAAATTCAGGTGAAATTCTCCGACCGTCCGCCCACACGCGCGGGTTCAGACACCACATGGGACAAAGCAGAAAATGCCCTAAAAGACGCCGTGAATGCGGCAGGCCTCGCATGGACGCTCAATCCCGGCGAAGGCGCGTTTTATGGCCCTAAGCTGGAGTTTGTGCTGCGTGATGCGCTCGGCCGCGACTGGCAATGCGGCACCCTGCAAGTGGACTTTGTACTACCAGAGCGCCTCGGCGCAGAATATATCGGGCCGGATGGTAACAAGCACCGGCCGGTGATGCTGCACCGCGCGATTCTCGGCTCGCTGGAGCGCTTCATCGGAATTCTGATTGAAGAGTATGCCGGCAAATTTCCGCTGTGGCTTTCGCCTGTTCAGGCGGTGGTGGCCACGATCACTGACGCGGCCATCCCCTATGCTCAGGAGGTGCAGAAAGAGCTGCGCGCTATCGGCATCCGCGCGGATCTGGATGTGCGAAACGAAAAAATCAATTACAAAGTGCGCGAACATAGCGTGAATAAAGTGCCGCTGATGCTGGTGGTGGGCGCTAAAGAAGCCGAGCAGAAGAGCGTGTCCATCCGCCGCCTTGGCTCTGAAAAGCAGGAAACCATGACGCTTGCCGAGGCTAAAGCCATGCTGCTGGCCGAGTGCCAGCCGCCAGCATAGGTTTTTGCTTGATTAATCAGGCCTTTTCGTACAGATTGCTGCTTTCGGGCAACGTTTTATTAACGCTCGCCCGCTAAAGTTGTTTATTCCATCACCACTCTTGGAGGTTTGTTTGACTAACATGGCAGCTGCTCGTATATGAGCAAACAAGATGAACCGCGCGTAAACCGTCAGATTACCGCACCACAAATCCGCCTGATCGACCAAAATGGTACCATGATCGGCGTTGTTACCGTAGCAGAAGGCATCCGCATGGCCGATCAGGTTGGCCTTGATCTGGTGGAAATTTCCCCCGGCGCCTCGCCCCCTGTGTGCAAAATTCTCGATATCGGCAAATATCGCTACGAAGCGCAGAAAAAAGCGCATGAAGCGCGCCGAAAACAGAAAGTTATCCAGATTAAGGAGATCAAGCTTCGCCCGGTCATCGATAAGCATGACCTCGAAATCAAACTCAGACAAGTGATGGGTTTTCTCGATGAAGGCGATAAGGTTCGCATCAGCATGCGCTTTAAAGGCCGTGAGATGGACCATATCGAAATCGGCGAGCAGGTGATTGCCCGTGTGCAGGAAGCGCTCAAAGATAAATGCAAGGTAGAGCAGCCCCCGAAGCGTGAAGGCAAACAGATCATCATGACCGTGGCATCGCTGAAATAGCCATGCCACGCGCCCTGCTCATCCGCCGCGAAACCTTCAGCGCCTCGCACCGCCTGCTGTCGAAAGATTTATCCGACGCAGAAAACGAAGCGCTGTTTGGCAAGTGCTTTCATGCGAATGGGCATGGCCACAACTATGTGCTCAAAGTATCCGTGTTCGGCGATATTGACCCCAAAACGGGTATCGTGATGAACCTGACCGATCTCAAAAAAATCATTCACGAACGCGTGATGACGAAGGTGGATCATCGCCATTTAAATTTAGACGTGGAAGAGTTTAAAACCCTCAATCCGTCCGCCGAAAACATCGCGTATGTGGTTTGGCAGTGGCTTAAACCCGCTCTGGGCGAGCTGCTCTATGAAGTTGAGCTGTTTGAAACGGAAAACAACATCGCCATTTATCGCGGCGACTAATTTCCGTCATCGCCCGAATCGCGCATTGCGATTCTAGGGCGATCCATGGCAAATAAAGCTGGATTCCCCTAGAATTTCTGTAAGATTAAAAATTCGGTGAATAACAAAATCTCAGGCCTTTAAAAACCTGCTACCAGGCTTAACCGCAGGAATTCCCTGAAGTTCCGGCGGCAGTGCGTCCGGTTTGTAGGTTGGCACATCGAGCGCCAGCAGTGAAACCAGCGGAAGTGTCAGGCTGGTATCATTGCTCGAGCGGCGGTCAATAAGGCTGGCCACCGCCACCGCCTCAGCACCATTTGTCTTAACACAAGCCACCGCCTCCATGGAGGATTTGCCAGTGGTCACCACATCTTCGCAAATCAGCACCCTCTGCCTCTGCTCAAGGCCAAAGCCGCGCCTTAGTTCAAATTTGCCATCCACGCGCTCACAGAACATCGTAGGAAGCGAAAGCTGACGCCCAAGCTCATACCCCACCACCACACCGCCCATCGCCGGCGCGACCACCACGTCAAACGCAAAGCCCTGATCACGCAGCTTCGCCGCCAGAGCGCGGCACAGACGCTCGCCGCGCGCCGCATCCATCATCACGCGCGCACACTGAAGGTAGGTAGGGCTGTGTAGACCAGAAGAAAGAACAAAATGGCCAGACAACATCGCGCCCGCTGCCTTGAATTCTTCTAATATCTGCTGCTCATTCATACGTTACTCTATTGCTATGTTATCAATCAGTCTGGTGGAGCCAAGCCGCACCGCCGCAAGCAGCCTTGCTGGCGTTTTCAGGCTACTCAGTGCATCCAGCATATCAGCATGGCGCAGCTCAACATAATCGACGGCGAAACCAGCCGCCGTCAGCTTCGCACCGGCGGCCAGCTGTAGTGACTGGATATCACCGCCAGATTTAATCTGCTCTGCGGTTTCCTTAAGCTGGGCATAGAGTTTTGGGGCAAGCGCACGATCCGATGTTGATAGGTAGCGATTGCGCGATGACATGGCAAGGCCATCCGCCTCGCGCACCGTCGGCACACCAACAATCCGGATTGGAATATCAAGATCAAACACCAGCTGCCTGATGACGCAAAGCTGCTGATAGTCCTTTTCGCCAAAAAAAGCCTCATGCGGCAGCACCCGCAGCAGCAGCTTCGTCACCACCGTGGCTACGCCATCAAAATGGCCGGGGCGGAAGCGGCCACAAAGAATCCTGCCCATGTCACCCACCGTGATGCTGGTTGAGAATCCCGGTGGATAGATATCCTCACTATTGGGCGTATAGGCCAGATCCACCCCCTCGCCGCGCAGCAGCTCAAGGTCGGCCTCCATGGTGCGGGGATATTGGCTGAAATCCTCATTGGCACCAAATTGCGTGGGGTTGACAAAAATGCTCACCACCACATAATCCGACTTCTTTTTAGCTTCTCTGACCAGCTCAAGATGACCCTGATGGAGCGCACCCATGGTTGGCACAAACCCCACACGTTTGCCCGCGCGCGACACGCTGGTCAGGGCGGTTTGCAGTTCGTGAATCGTGGTTGCGACGCTTAATTGCATATTTCTGCAAGCTGGTTTATAGAGGGTTGGTAATGCACAATGCCTTAAAAAGCAAAAAGAAAAACGAGCTAATGACGTCGTCTGAACTACTCGCCGGCTATGAGCGCGCCATGGAATCAGGCGAGCTTCGCGATGACCCCGCCCAGCGCCGCGTGCTGGAAAAGCTGGAAGAGCTTCGCGCCGCGCTCAGCCCAGCGCAGCACAAGCGCAGTTTTTCAATTGTCAGCCTATGGTCAAAACCAACCAAAAGCGAGGCAAAAAGCCTTTACATCTGGGGGCAGGTTGGCCGCGGTAAATCCATGGTGATGGATTTGTTTTTCAATAGCGCCGCCCTGACACAAAAGCGCCGCGTCCATTTCCACGCATTCATGCAGGAGGTGCATGCGCGCATCCACGAGCTGCGCCAGGATGGCGCGCGCGGCAAAAGCGGCGCCGACCCGGTGATCGCACTGGCGCGCGAAATTGCTAAAGAAACGAAGTTGCTATGCTTTGACGAGCTGCAAGCCACCGATGTGGCAGATGCCACCCTGCTCTACCGCTTGTTTGCAGAGCTATTTGAACAGCGTGTTGTTATCGTCAGCACTTCAAACCGCCCGCCTGCAGAGCTTTATACTGGCGGCGTGCAAAAAGAACGCTTTGGCAAGTTTGTCGCACTGATCGAATCGCAGATGGAGATTGCCGCGCTCGATAGCGACACCGACTATCGCGGCACCAAAACTCCGTCGCACCGCAGAACATTCCACTACCCGCTGGACGAAAGCGCGAGCGCCTTTATTGCAAGCTGGACTGGCGAAAAACAGGCCGTTCAGGGCAATATCGCGGTGATGGGGCGAAAATTGCCATTTAAACTTTATGGCAGCGATATTGGCCGGTTTACCTTCAGCGACCTGTGCGAAAAACCCGTAGGCGCCGCAGACTACCTCGCCATTGCCAAGCAGCTGAAAATGCTGATTCTGACCGACATTCCAAAGCTTGCCGCCGAAAAGCGCAACGAGGCCAAACGCTTCGTGACACTCATTGACGCGCTCTACGAGCATAAAGTAAAACTGATTGCGACAGCCGAAGTACCCGCAGAAAAAATTTATGATAGCGGCGATGGCAGTTTTGAGTTTAAACGCACGGTCTCTCGCCTGAACGAAATGCAATCAGAATCATGGCTTCATCATGACTAAACCACTCGAAATCATCCTTGCTGAACCGCGCGGGTTTTGCGCTGGCGTTGATCGCGCCATCGAAATTGTTGAGCGCGCGCTCAATCTTTATGGCGCGCCGGTCTATGTACGCCACGAAATTGTGCACAACAAATGGGTGGTGCAGGATTTAAAAGCCAAGGGCGTAATTTTTGTCGGGGAAGTGGATGAAATACCGGACGGTTCTATCACTGTTTTTTCGGCGCATGGCATTTCTGAAAAAGTCGAAAATTCTGCCAAACTGCGCGACCTACCGGTGATTGATGCCACCTGCCCGCTCGTCACCAAAGTACACAAAGAAGCCCAGCGCTACGAAGCAGAAGGAAGACAGATTATCCTGATTGGTCATGACGGCCACCCGGAAGTGGAAGGCACCAGCGGCCGCGTTAAAAATGGTGTGCTGCTGGTGGAAAATGAGCAGGATGTCGAGTCGCTGGTCGTTGAGGATGAAAACAAGCTGGCCTATGTCACGCAGACCACGCTGAGCGTGGACGACACGCGGGGCATCATCACCCGCCTGAAGGAGCGTTTTCCGGCCATTATTGGCCCTGAGCTTCGCGATATCTGCTATGCCACCCAGAACCGGCAGAATGCGGTTCGCGAGCTTGCTAGGCAAGTGGATCTGCTGCTGGTAATCGGCTCGGCCAATAGCTCCAACTCCAACCGCCTGCGCGACCTCGCCGCCGAAATCGGGGTTAATGCTTACTTGATTGATGATGCAAGCGGACTAAACCCAGAGTGGTTTGATCAGGTTTGCCGCGTGGGTATCACCGCCGGCGCCTCCGCTCCGGAACATCTGGTGCAGGATGTGGTCGCTGCCATCGGTAAGCTGCGAAACACCACCACCCGCGGCATGAACGGACAAAGCGAAAACACCCGCTTTAAACTGCCCCCGGAAGTCACTGGTGAAAAAAGACTGCAAGCCTAAAAGTTCTCTTATCAACGAATCAGAGCCATCGCCGTGGGCGCGGCTGCCCCAGCTACCCCATTCACACCCCTCGCATAGGTAAATTTCAGGTTATCCTGCCTTTTATACACCACGACTTTGTTAGTCTCATTATTCGCGGTGCTGGCCTCTAGCGCCACTAAATACATCGAATCCCTTGTAAATCGCAGCGAGTGAATTCTCTGCGTGGTGGTGTAACTTCCAATCTGATTTAAAATTTCAAACGGTGCCTCTGACAGCTCCGTCAGCTGCAGCCCGGCTATGGGAGAATCACTGAAGCGATAAATGACAACGGGCGGAGACGAGCTGTCATATTGGCCGGTATTGTTTGATCCAACTGCGATATAACGACCATCCGGCGAAAAATCGATGGCGCTGATGCTTGACAATGGCGTTGTTACTTCAATTCTTGAGTATATGAAGCCGTTATCAATCGCATTTGACCAAAGAATCAATCTATCGCCTCTCGCGCCCGCCATGTAGCGACCATCCTTTGAAAAGGCAATCGCGGTGAGTGACGTATCGAACAGCGTTGGCGCAGGATCAATAGGGGTCAGTCTGTTGTTATCTGAACGCCGATAAAGGCGCGCATAAGCAGTGGCGCTGGTGCGCAGCATCGCAATATAGCTGGCATCTTCGGTGATAGCGATAAGATCAGGCTGCGCCGGCGGTATTGCTGATGAAGGTTCAAAAGCAATGACACTCTCGACAAAACTGGTGTTGCTTTGCCGCCAGATTCTAAGGAATGGCGACGCGTTGGGGCTGATGGCAAGGTAGCCATTATCGCTGAGCGCAATACCTTGGCTGGCACTACCAGTGGGGCAGGAAGGCGCTGTTAACGTTGTCACAGTGGTGCCGATGATGCTGAAAAGCTGGCATCCTGCGGCGGGATCATAGGTAAGCAGGTGGCGATTATTATTGATAAAGCGCATGAAACTCAGCGTGCTGGGCAACAATGATCCAGTGGTGGCAACACTTTCGAAACGATCGCAGCGTTTTGAATATGCGGCAATGTTACTGCCTGAAAACGCAATCAGCATGTTTATTTCACGATAAGCGTTGGCGTTAACATCATCGCTCGGTGTAATCAGTCGCCATAAATTCTCGTAGCGAACAATATCATCATATTGATCAGTTGAGGTGGTGAGTGATTGTGAATATTCCTGCAGCACAGTGGCGGTCAGTGTCGACCCCTGAGCGGTCGCAGTGCAGCGGCAGTTAAGGAGTTCCGCCGTATTCGTCGAACCCGCATAAAATACTGTGCCATCTGATTGGTAAGCACCATGGCCATTTGCGCCGGCACTGATTAAACTATAGGCGGCGCGATTATCACTGCGCAGATTAGTCAGCACGTCCGATGCCGTGATATCCATCCCGCAGGATTCCGCCGGATAAATTCCATTCATTGCTTGCTTACTCGTCAGCGCCGTCATCACACTGTAGGAAAAACGCCTGCCCCAGCCATCATGCGCCATTTCATTGGAAAGACCCAGCAACCTCACCGGTACTGCACCTTCCGCTACGGATTCAAAACCGTCATTGATAGTAAAAATCCGATTATTTGCTGCGCCATTGCTTTCGCAAATACCCGGCTCAGCCTCTATGCCAAAGCTTGCATGGTCATTAGCAAGACTATTAGGCGCTGGGCACGGCAGCCGATGGTGGGTTTTCCTGAAATTCAAAAGCGCAGCCTGAATCTCATCTAATTTTTTTTGAGTTGCTGCCTGCCGCGCCGACTCCACAACACCAACCGAAGCCCGAAGTCCAATCGCCGAAATCAGCGCAATAATAGTTAGAGCAATCGAAAGCTCTAACAGCGTAAAGCCGGTGCGTGCATTCTGTTTCATCACATTCTCCAGCTGTAATACTAACAGAAAGTGATTTAACGAATGATTAATCTTTAGCGGCCACGCTGGAATTGCAACAATGTCAGATATAAGGAAAATGGGGCGAGTGACCGGATTTGAACCGGCGACATCCAGAATCACAATCTGGCGCTCTAACCAACTGAGCTACACCCGCCACAAGAAACATTGGGCATTAGGGATTACGGGCTTGCCCCCCAAAAGTCAACCGAAAGGCTAGTGCACAGCCGAAAAATGCGCTTTTAGGTATTTTGCCGTATTCGGGGACACAAACGACGAAATATCCCCGCCCAGCCTTGCTATCTGCTTCACAAATCGGGAGGAAATAAAGTGTGTATCCTCGGAAGCGGTAAGAAAAAGTGTCTCAACATCCGGCTTTAGGCGGCTATTCATGCAAGCCATCTGGAATTCATACTCAAAATCCGACACCGCGCGCAGGCCGCGAATCAGCAGGCTGGCATTGTTTTCCTGAGCAAAATTAACCAGCAGGCCGGAAAATGTTTTGACCTGAATCCGGTTCGCATCCTGCCCCAGCGCCCGAACATCCTCTTCCACCAGCTGCGCCCGAAGCGCCATTTCGAATACCGGCGCCTTGCCGGTATCCAGCGCCACCGCGATAATGAGCTTATCAACCACATTCAGCGCGCGTTTGATGATATCAAGATGCCCTTTCGTGATGGGATCAAATGTCCCGGGATAAACGCCGATTCTCATTTCTTATGCGACTCCATATAGGCTTTGAGCACGGCATGCATGTGCGACTGGTAGCGCGGGCCTTGTGCACGAAACCATGTGTATACATCAGGATCAAGGCGCAGCGAGATCGCCTTTTTGGCTTTCTTTTTCAACGCCTCCTTCACCCGCTCATGCCAATTCCTGCTACCGGATTCGGTCATTGCGGGTATTAAGGCCATGCGCTCAAATTGCTCATCCGTTAGCGGGGGAATGTCGGAATAGTCAATTGCATCATCCGACCGCGCGGCCAGCATTTTAAGCCGTTTAATGTCGGCGGGCGATAAAGGCGGCAAGCCGTCTGCGGTCTT
This sequence comes from Alphaproteobacteria bacterium, assembly GCA_033763775.1. Taxonomy (GTDB): domain Bacteria; phylum Pseudomonadota; class Alphaproteobacteria; order Rickettsiales; family SXRF01; genus JAJTHB01. The sequence goes on from JANRJW010000013.1 coordinate 269,839, forward strand.
TAGCGCTGGCCGTGCGCGCCGAGATGATGCGCGTCGCTTTGCCGCGCTGCGTGTGGACGACGGTGACGATGAGGAAGCTTTCAATGAAACCGATCGAGACTTTGCGTGTTTCTTCATAATCATATCTTTCATCAAGTTCCGTTAAGGGATCGCCGGCAAAGATTCGGACGGCATCGGTAAATTTAAGCCCATGCTTGCGAAAATTGCTTTCAGCTTTCGTATCATCCCACTCAAATTCGCCAAACTTGGTTTTAATATACATGATGTATATACAAATAACAACCAATTTTATTCGTAGGCTTGGCCTTCAGGTGATATTTCTTCCGCTATCTCACCTTCCGGAACCGTCACCACCGAGACCACCTTCTCGTTCGAGCCGGTTTTGAGAATGGTCACACCCTGCGTGTTGCGGCCTGCAATGCGGATACCGTCCAGCGGACAGCGAATCACGGTTGCGCGGTCGGTCATCAGCATGATCTCGCCAGTTTTGGCCACCGGCTGGCTGGTCACCACCTTGCCGTTGCGTTCGCTGGTAATGATGCCGACAATGCCGGAACCACCGCGCCCCGTCGTGCGGTATTCATAAGCCGATGAGCGCTTGCCATAGCCATTTTCCGTGACACTCAGGATGAATTGCTCGGCTGCTTCCAACTCGGCAAATCGCTCAGGCGAAAGTGCTACTTCCTGCACATTTTCTTCATCGGAAACACTCACTTCTTCGGCTTCGCCGCCAGCAGCACGGCGCTTGTTTGCTGCCATTTTAAGGAAGCTGTAGCGCTCTTCGGCCGTGGTTTCGATGCCGGAGAGAATGCTCATCGACACCACCTCATCGCCATCTGCCAGCTTCATACCGCGCACACCGTCCGAGGTGCGGCTCTTGAACACGCGCACATCATTCACCGGGAAGCGAATGCATTTGCCACCTTTTGCTGAAAGCAGCACATGATCCTGCTCGTTGCAGACTTTCACCGCCACCAGCTTATCGCCCTCTTCCAGGCGTATTGCGATTTTGCCATTAGCGCGAATATCATGGAAGTCCGAAAGGTCATTGCGGCGCACATTGCCCCCCGCGGTTGCAAAGAAGATATGCATTGCATCCCACTTGGATTCATCTTCCGGCAGCGGCATGAAGGTGGTGATCGTTTCGCCCTCAGACAGAGGGAAGATGTTAATCAACGCCTTGCCTCGCGTGTTGGCAGCGCCCAGCGGCAGCTTATACACCTTAAGCTTGTAAACTTGCCCTTTGTTGGAAAAGAACAAGACCGGCGTGTGGGTGTTCACCACCAGAAGCTCGCTGGTGATGTCCTCGTCGCGCACATCCATTCCCGCCCTGCCCTTGCCGCCACGCTTCTGCGCTCTGTAAGTGGAAAGTGCCGTGCGCTTAATGTAGCCATTAGCGGTCACGGTGACGACCATGTCTTCTTTCTGGATTAAATCCTCGATATCGGCTTCAAACTCGGAAAGCTCAATCGTGGTGCGGCGGGGCACAGCGAATTGCTCTTTTACCGCCACCAGCTCGCTGCGTAAAATGCCATAAAGCTTCTCGCGGCTGCCCAGAATCGAGAGATATTCGGCGATTTCGGTCGCGAGCTGCTGCATTTCTTCATCGATTTTTTCGCGCTCAAGTCCCGTCAGGCGCTGCAGACGCAGCTCGAGAATGGCGCGAGCCTGCGCCTCGGTAAAGCGTATTTTGCCGCCTTCCACGCGGTTACCCGAATCATCCACCAGCTGCAGCAGCGGCAGTACATCACCCGCATCCCAGCTGCGTTTCATCAGCTCTTCACGCGCCACATTGGCATCCGGCGATGCTTTAATCAGCGCAATCACCTCATCAATATTCGCCACCGCAATCGCAAGCCCCACCAGCACATGCGCGCGATCACGCGCTTTGCCCAGCAGGAAGTTCGTGCGGCGGGTAATCACCTCTTCGCGAAACGCGATGAACGAGGTCAGCACATGCTTCAGGTTCATCAGCTCCGGCCGGCCATTATCCAGCGCCAGCATATTCACCCCAAAGCTGGTCTGCAGCGGGGTCATGGCATAGAGCTGGTTCAGCACCACATCCGCCTGCGCGTCTTTTTTCACTTCAATCACCACGCGCACGCCCTGCTTATCGGATTCATCACGCAGGTCAGAGATGCCCTCGATTTTCTTTTCGCGCACGAGTTCGGCCATGCGCTCAATCATTTTTGCTTTGTTCACCTGATAGGGAATCTCATTCACGATAATCGCCCAGCGGCCAGCGCGGATTTCTTCAATTTCGCACTTGCCGCGCATGACCACGGAGCCGCGGCCAGTATGCATTGCAGAGCGGCAGCCGGAGCGCCCAAGGATAATGCCGCCAGTTGGGAAATCAGGGCCCGGGCATACGTCCAGCAGCTCGTCGATCGTCACTTCCGGGTTATCGAGCACCATGGTGCAGGCATCGATCACTTCACCGAGATTGTGGGGCGGGATGTTGGTCGCCATGCCCACCGCGATACCACCGCCGCCATTGACCAGAATATTCGGAAACGCCGCCGGAAGCACCGCTGGCTCTTTTTCTGAGCCGTCATAGTTGTCCTGCCAGTCAACGGTTGCCTTATCGATATCTTCGAGCAGCGCATGGGCAGCTTTGGAAAGGCGCGATTCAGTGTAACGCATTGCCGCTGGGTTATCACCATCCATCGAGCCGAAATTGCCCTGGCCATCCACCAGCATCAGCCCCATGGAGAAGGGCTGCGCCATGCGCACCAGCGCGTCATAAATCGCTGAGTCGCCATGCGGGTGGAATTTACCCATCACATCACCGACGATACGCGCAGATTTTTTGTATGGTTTGTTAAACTCGCAGCCCAGCTCCAGCATGCCGTAAAGAATGCGGCGATGCACTGGCTTAAGGCCATCACGCACATCAGGAATCGCGCGCGAAACGATCACGCTCATCGCGTAATCGAGATAAGATTTCTTCATTTCCGATTCAATGGAAACCGGAAGTAAATCGCCGCTGGAAACAGTGTTTTGATCGCTCACGTGAGAAGCCCCTCTGCTAGTCATTAACCATAGATTAAACTTCTAGCAGAAGGGGGGCTGGAATCAACAGAATTAGCGAGGCTCGCTCGCCACGGCCTGCATCAAAATCTGCCGCACATAACGCTGGTATGGCATCCCAAATTTCTTGGCGCGTTTCTTTAGGTCTTTAATCAATGATTCCTGAACACGCAGGTTGAGGTTTTTGGTCAATGGTTCGAAGACGAGCTGAATATCCGAAAAGTTGCCTCGATGAAGGTAAGGTGTCAAGTCCTGATCCAGAAATGCTTCTAATTCTTCGTCTGACTTAAAGTGCGGCATCTTCTTTTTCATAGCCTGTGATCTCCTTACGATGCATGTAGCGGGCAGTGATTGGTCGTACAATACTATTACCACGAATAGTGAAAGCGATGAATATCCAGCGTCCCCTCTCATTCATACCAACCGCAATCAGTCGTTTCTCGGTTTGTGAATGCTTGACATCTGGCAGCAACCTATAGCGGCCATGGTGCAAAAACTTCTCAATTTCTTCTTTTGCTAATCCATGTTTCTGACATTTGGTAAGATTACCTGCATCCCACTCAAAGCCCTTAATAGCTATTTTCATACTAACAGCACTCTGATTATTTGTCTACACAAATGTATTGACGTCACTCCAACTCGTCAATCATCCCGCTGATGACATCTAACCCCTGCTGCCAGAAATCAGGCTTGCTGGCGTCGAGGCCGAAAGGTTTCAGAAGCTCTTTATGGCGGTGGATGCTGCCCGCCTCGAGCATGGCGAGGTATTTTTTCTCGAAATCTTTGATTTTTCCTTGGCTGTAAACACCGTAAAGCGAGTTCACCAGGCAATCGCCAAACGCATAGGCATAGACATAAAACGGCGAGTGGATGAAATGCGGAATATACGTCCAGAAATAGCGATAATCGCCGTGCAGCTTGATCGCCGGCCCCAGGCTTTCGCCCTGCACCTGCATCCAGAGTTCGCAGATGCGCTCGACCGTCAGCTCGCCCTGGCGACGCTCGCCATGGATGCGTTTTTCAAACTCGCAAAACGCAATCTGGCGCACTACGGTATTGAGCATATCTTCAACTTTGGAAGCAATCAGGCGCTTTTTGCGCTCTTTGTTTTTTTCGCGGCGAACCATCTCGCGGAAGGTGAGCTGCTCGCCAAACACCGACGCCGTTTCCGCTAGTGTCAGCGGCGTATCGCACATCAGCGCGCCCTGCTTTCCGGAAAGCACCTGATGCACACCATGACCAAGCTCGTGCGCCAGCGTCATCACATCGCGCGAGCGCCCCATGAAATTGACGAGCAGGTACGGATGCACAGAAGGTACGCATGGATGGGCAAAGGCACCGGGCGATTTGCCGCTGGTGACCGCCGCATCAATCCATGGTTTGTCAAAAAATAGCTGGCCATAGCTTGCCAGCGCCGGCGAGAATTGATGGTAGGAAGAAAGCACCAGCTCCCTTGCCTCGCTCCAGCTATATTTGCGGTCATCGTCGCCGGGCAGCGGCGCATTGCGATCCCAATAATCAAGCTGCTTTTTGCCAAACCATTTGGCCTTCAGCTTGTAGTAGCGGTGGGATAAATCGGGGTAGTTTTTTTTAACCGTTTCAATCAGCGCATCCACCACGTCGTCTTCGATGTAGTTGCTGACATTGCGCGAGGAAATGGGCTGTGCAAAGCCGCGCCAGCTATCTTCAATCTCTTTATCTTTGGCGAGTGTGTTGGTAATCAGTGCAAAGAGCGGGGCTTTTTCTTTGAATACTTCGCCGATGGAAAGCGCCGCTTTTTTGCGAATCGCGCCATCGGTGGAGGACATTTTTTCAAAAATCTGCGGTTCGGTCAGTTTTTCTTTGCCAAAGGGAAAGCGAAGCCCGGCAATGGTTTCATCAAAAAGCCGGTTCCACGCCGCGCGGCCAGAGACATATTTTTCATGCAGCAGCTTTTCCAGCTCGTCGGAAAGCTGGTAAGGTCTGAAGCTGCGCAGATCGCGCAGCCATGGCTGGTAGCGTGCAAGCTTTTTCGAGGCAAGCTTGGCCGCCATGTCCTTGTCGGAAATCTTGTTGATTGCGAGAGAGAAAAATAAAATCTCAGAAGAAAGAGAGGTGATTTTTTCCTGTGTGTTCTGGTAAAATTGCGCGCCGGAAGGCTCGGTCATGTTTTTGGCAAAAAGCAGCGAGGCGTAGGAGCCAAGTTTGCCAAGCAGCTCTTGAATCTCTTCATACTGCGAAATGGCCGCAGCCAGGGCATCACCGCTCAGTTTTTCCACCTTGCCTTCATAGTTTTTTTTGAAATCCGCACAGCGTTTTTCTGCTTCGGCAATATCGCGCAGCACCGCGCCTGCTTTGGGCGAATCATAAAAATCAGACAAATCCCACTCGGGAAGGTTATCTTTCGTGCTTTTTTTCATCGGCTTCGCCTTTATTTTCTGGGGGTTGAATGGCGTTGATTATAGCATCCAGCGAGGATATCGACACCGTCTTTTTTTCAGGCATCAGGGTGAGTTCGCCGGCCAGCTTTCCTGCGCGGTTCACATGGATTTGACCGCTGAAATCCCGGCTTTTACCAGCCTCCATGAGCGCAAGCCGCTTCAGATCAACAGCTATCTGCCGATACGCCTCATCCGCGCGATACTCGGCTGTCATGGCCACGTCATAGGCCGGCGTTTCATCCTGCTTCAATACGCTCATCGCGAATGTGCCATAGCCAAGCCTTGTGCCATCCGATGCGCGGTTATCAAGCAGGCTCAGCTGCAATTTCTGAAACGAGCTGATAGCATCCTGCGTGATCTCCATTTGATCCGAACTTGCTGATAATGTCAGCTTCTGGCTTTCCGGCATCCATGTCAGATGGATGGTTGACTGCGGCTGAAAACCAAGCACCGCTGGTCTGCCACCAACGTGTTCAAAAACACTCTCAGAGGGCAGTGCCAGCCTCGCCTCCACCACTCTGAGTGAACCATGGCCAGTATCGCTGAGCACCATATAAAGCGCATCCTGATAGCGAAGGCTGCTCATGCTCACACCATCGCGCAGCAGCTCCACAGGCGAATGAATCGCAAACGTCCAGCGTTCTGGTTGAAGTTTATGTTGGGTAATATCCATGCTGGCGGCTTTCAGCTGCCATGACACACCATCATACCGCCATGTGATCTGCGGCTTAAGCGCATGGGCAACACGATCATACCCCCAGCCGCTGACCTTAATATCGCTGGTCGTAACCGATGGGCTGAATTCAGCCAATGCTGGCAACTTGGCTAGCGATTGGCTGAGGCTCTCAAGGCGCTGTTTCACAGCAGCCTGATCAATCGAAGGATTACCGCCAAACGCAATATAGCCAGCAACAGCCACCATCGCCACAAAGCCAGCCGGTGCCATCCATCGTGGCTGGGCACCCTGCTTCTGGCGCGCGGCCACGCTACTTCTTATCCACCATCATGTTGCGTGTGGCAGATGGAAGCGCCACCTTGATACCATCCAGCGCATCGCTCATCATAATCTGGCAGCCAAGGCGCGAGGTGTGGGTCAGGCCGAAAGCGAGATCCAGCATGTCTTCTTCGTCTTCGCTGGCAACACTTAGCTTATCAAACCACGCCGGATCCACAATCACATGGCAGGTTGAGCAGGCGAGCGAGCCTTCGCAGGCGCCTTCCAGCGCAATATGGTTGCGGTGCGCCACTTCCAGCACCGAAATACCGTTTGGTGCTTCGAAGGTTTGTTCTTTTCCATCGGCAGTGACAAACGTGATTTTAGGCATGTTTATTCTCCAGTGCGTTCTCAATATGCGTTCCTTTTAACGCAGAGCCAATCGCCTTGTCCATTCTTCTTTGGGCAAAATTTGCAGCCACGCGTGCCAGCTCCTGAATTTCGGCGTCAATATACTCGCGATCCGTACCAGCACATGCATTTCTGACCACCTGAATCTGGCGCCGGATGCTCTTCTGCTCAGCTTCAGATAGCAGCGCGCCGTCCGCCTTCATCGCGGATTCAATTTCGATCACCTGCCGCTCTGCCTCGACTTTCGCCTCCACCAGTAAGCGCTCGAGTATATCTTTCTGCGCGGTTTTCATGCTTTCAAGCAGCATGGCTTCAATCTGGCCATCAGCAAGGCCGTAGGACGGTTTCACCTGCACGATCTGCCGGATCTTGGTTGTTTTTTCTTCGGCTGAAACGGTCAGCAGCCCGTCCGCATCTACGGCGAATGTTACCTTCACCCTCGCAATACCTGCGGGTAGCGGCGGAATGCCGGAAAGCTCGAAACGCGCCAGCGAGCGGTTATGCGCCACCATCTCGCGTTCGCCCTGCACCACATGAATCTGCATGCCGGTCTGGCCGTCCTGATAGGTGGTAAATTCCTGCTCGGCGGTCACGGGAATGGGGGTGTTGCGCTCAATAACTTTTTCTGTCAGCCCGCCCATGGTTTCCAGCCCCAGCGATAGCGGAACCACATCCAGCAGCAGGTTGTTTGATCCTTGTGTCAGGCCGTGCGCCTGAATCGCCGCGCCGATCGCCACCACCTCATCCGGGTTCACATTCGTGAGTGGCTCGCGGCCAAACCACTCAGCCACCATGCGGCGCACCAGCGGCATGCGCGTGGAGCCGCCCACCAGCACAATGCCCTGCACCTCCTGCTTGCTCAGCTTTGCATCGTCAAACGCGCGGGCGCAGATACTGAGCGTGCGCTCAATCAGCGGGCGCGCAAGATTTTCGAGTTCGCTGCGAGTCACGCCAGCATATTCCTGAACTTCAGATAGCTTCTCTTTGATTATACGTGACAGGATCCCTGCTTTCGCAGGGATTAATTGATCAATATCATCGCCGCCAAGCTGCGTGTCGCCGCCGGTGGCCAGCACCTGAAACACGCCCTGCTCCAGCTTCAGAAGGGAAATATCAAACGTGCCGCCGCCAAGGTCATACACCGCGTAAATACCTTGCGCGCCGGTATCCAGCCCGTAAGCAAGCGCGGCAGCGGTGGGTTCATTAATCAGCCGCAGCACTTCGAGTCCGGCAAGTTTTGCTGCATCTTTCGTAGCCTGGCGCGCTGTGTCATCAAAATAAGCAGGCACGGTGATCACCGCTTTCGTGACCTCCTTGCCAAGCGCGCGCTCGGCGCTGCGCCTGAGTTCTTTCAAAATTTCGCTGGACACCTCCACCGGCGTCACGCTCAGGTGTGGCAGCGCAATCGGCGCGGCACTTTCATGCATGCGGCGCTTCACCGAAGCAATCGCGCCCGCCTCGCCGCTATCGGCGCGTTTCTTTGCCGGATAACCCACTTCAACGCTGCCATCCGGCGCGTAATACACCACCGAAGGCACCAGCGCGTGGCCGTGGATATTATGCACTACCTCAGTGTTATCGCCGGTAGAAACCGCCACCACCGAATGGGTGGTGCCCAGATCAATGCCAACCGCCACCGTATCCGAATGTGGCAGCGGTGTCTGGCCGGGTTCATGAATCTGTAGCAGTTGCATGGTGTGCCTTCATTAAATAGCCGAGCCGGAGTGTTTCCTCGGCCATCTCCGGCCAGCGTTTCGCTTCGAAATAGCTAGCGATGCGAGTGATACTCTCCCCACGCAGTTTATCAAGTGTTTTGGCATCGGGCGGGGTTTCGCGCAGCTCCATCACCTCCATCAGCAACGCCTGCGAGGGCTTGATGCTGTCATGATCCGTGCCCACCACTACCCCCTCAAGCTCCAGCAGATGCTGCGCGCGGCTAAGCGGGTCTTTCAGCACCCGGTAGGCTTTGTTAGCGTCCGCCGAAGCCTGCGCTGCCTTCAGGCGCTCAGGCTCTGGTTTTGCCGCATATCTATCAGGGTGAAATTGCCGCTGGGCAGCAAAATAGGCGGATTCGAGTGCGGCGGGATCGAGAGAAAAAATAGCAGGTAATTCGAGAATCGAAAAATAGTTCATGGTTTATTGTCATCCCGTGGAGGTCGTCAGCAAGACGACCGAGCACGGGATCCAGAATAGCAAAAAGTCAGCAGGCTTTTTGCGTTGGGCAAAGCATGGATCCCGGCCTTCGCCGGGATGACGATCATACATGAAAACTCTCGCCGCAGCCGCAGCGGCCTTTTTCGTTGGGGTTGCGGAAGGTAAAACCACTTTTGAATTTTTCTTCCACATAATCCATTTCTGTGCCGATCAGGAACATCACGGCCTTCGGATCAATCAGAACTTTCACGCCTTCACGCTCCACCACCTCATCAAATTTGCTGATCTCATCAGCATATTCGATGGTGTAGGAAAGGCCGGAGCAGCCGCGCGTGCGGATATTGACTTTGATTCCAGCTGTCGGTTTACCGCGACTCGCAAGCAGCGCGTTGATTCGCGAAAGGGCGGCATCAGAAATGGTGACAATCGGGGCGGGCATGTTGCTGTTCTCTAAGCCGCTTCGGTTTTCTCGCCATGCTTCGCTTTATAATCCGCAATCGCCGCTTTGATGGCATCTTCCGCCAGCACAGAGCAGTGAATTTTCACCGGTGGCAGCGCGAGGTGCTCGGCAATTTCGGTATTTTTAATCGCCTGCGCTTCATCGATCGATTTGCCCTTCACCCACTCGGTAATGAGCGAGCTGGAAGCAATCGCCGAGCCGCAGCCGAAGGTTTTAAACTTCGCATCCTCGATGACACCGTTTGCGCCAACTTTAATCTGCAGCTTCATCACATCGCCGCAGGCGGGTGCGCCGACGAGGCCGGTGCCGACCGAATCATCATTCTTATCCATCGACCCCACATTGCGCGGGTTTTCATAATGGTCGATTACTTTTTCTGAATATGCCATAATACTTCTCCTATTTTTTCTTCGAAGCCAGCAGGCTGAGACAGCCTTGAGCCGCGAAGCGCGTCCCATGTGATTTTCAGGAGAAAATCACGGGGACATTTATAAATTTAATGCGCCGCCCATTCAATTTTGCTTAAATCCACACCTTCCTGTACCATCTCCCACAGCGGCGACATCTCGCGCAGCTTATCAATGCTGCCTTTCACGGTTTTAATCGCAAAATCGATTTCTTCCTCAGTAGTGAAGCGGCCAATACCAAAACGAATCGAGGTGTGGGCGAGTTCCTCGTTCACCCCCAGCGCGCGCAGCACATAGCTCGGCTCCAGCGAGGCCGAAGTACAAGCCGAACCGCTGGAAACGGCGAGGTCTTTGATCGCCATGATCATCGATTCACCTTCCACATAGGCAAAGCTCAGGTTGATATTGCCGGGGTAGCGCTGCTCGCGATCCCCATTCATGAACACATCTTTCATCTCGTCCATGATCGCTTTCAGGAATTTATCAGAGAGGCGCTTCACATGTTCAGAGTCCTTGCCCATTTCCAGCTTCGCGATGCGCGCTGCTTCGCCTAGCCCAACAACCAGCGGGGTGGGCAGTGTGCCGGAGCGGAAGCCACGTTCCTGGCCACCGCCGGAAAACAGTGCCTCGAGGCGCACACGCGGCCTGCGGCGCACATAAAGCGCACCAATGCCTTTCGGCCCGTAACATTTATGGCCGGAGATACTCATCAGATCGATGTTCATCTCGTCAACATTCAGCGGGATTTTGCCGAAAGCCTGCGCCGCGTCAGTATGGAAGAAAATACCGCGCTCACGGCAGATCGCGCCAATTTCCTTCAGCGGCTGAATCACGCCAATTTCATTGTTAATAGCCATCACAGAAATCAGCAGCGTGTTTTCTTTAATGGCGGCTTTCAGCGCATCCAAATCAATCAGGCCATTCGGCTTCACCGGAAGGTAGGTCACTTCAAACCCTTCCTGCTCCAAATGACGGCAGGAATCGAGCACGCATTTATGCTCGGTCACTGGCGTGATAATATGGTTCTTCTTATCCTTGTAAAAATGAGCCACACCTTTGATAGCGATATTGTTGGATTCAGTGGCGCCGGAAGTGAAGATGATTTCTTTTTCCGTCGCGCCAATCAGATCGGCCACCTGCTCGCGCGCAAGGTCGGTCGCCGCTTCTGATTCCCAGCCGTAAGCATGGCTGCGCGAATGGGGGTTGCCGAATTTTTCCGTGAAATACGGAATCATTTTTTCCAGCACGCGGGGATCCATCGGCGTGGTCGCCTGATAGTCCATATAGACCGGCAGTTTCATATTCGTGTTGGCGGGCGTTTGCATGCTTGGCATTATACTATTTCCTACTATTTTAATCAACTATTGGCTGAGCCAGCTGGTATACTAGATTTTGTAAGCCGGCAATAGGTTTTTTGCCAATAATCTGCATAGGATATAAGTTCCTGCCGGGTGGTTTTCCAGCCCGCGCTGACACGAATGGCACAGCCCGCCAGCTTATCATCGAGATACATCGCCCTCAGCACATGCGATGGCTCAACGCGGCCAGACGAGCAGGCAGAGCCGGCAGAAACGGCAAACCCGGCCAGATCCGCGTTCATCAGCTGCACTTCGCTCGAAACGCCGGGCATGATGATGCAGGAGGTATTGGGCAGGCGCGGGCTTGCTTTGCCAACCACCTGACCACCCAGCTGACCTATTTCACTTTCAAATTTGCTCATCCACTGGCTTAACTCTTTCATCTGTCCTAAATCCATCAGCTCCACGGCTTTCGCAAAAGCTGCAATAGCCGGAATATTTTCTGTGCCTGCGCGCCGGCCAAGCTCCTGCCCGCCTGCAAATATCGGCTTGATGGCAAGGTTCTGTCTGACGACCAGGCAGGCAGCGCCCACCACCCCCCCCATTTTATGGGCGGAGAGTGTCATCATATCCGCACCAAGCAGGCTGAAATCGACAGGAATTTTACCAAGCGCCTGCACCGCATCCGTGTGCAGCAGCGCCCCGTGCTTTTTACACAGCGCCGCAATCTCTGAAATGGGCTGGAGAATGCCTGTTTCATTATTAGCAAGCTGGATCGAGACTAACGCAGGCACTCCTTGCGCTAGCTCTTGTTCTAATCTCACTAGATCGAGATTGCCTTCGCTGGCTACTGGCAGCTGGCAGTTTGCAACCTTTAGAATCGAGCTATGCTCTACCGCGCTTATCAGCACTCGCCGCTGGGGATAGCCGGAAAGCGCCATAACATTCGCTTCGGTGCCAGTTGCGGTAAAGATGATTTCGTTTGGAAACGCGCTGATATGCTGCGCGATGGTTTTGCGGGCATCTTCCAACCATTTTTTGGCTTTGCGGCCATACCCATGCACCGATGATGCATTCATTGGCTCCGCCGCCAGCTCGCGCATCAGGTCACTCACCTCAGGGCGGATCGGGGCGGTGGCGTTATAATCGAGATAGACCGGCATCACGCATCGAATCGGCGATGGCGAACATCATCCAGCGAAATAGATTTGAGATAGCTGTCAATTTTATGCTCAAGCCCTTCCCAAAGGTGATGGGTGACACACTGGGTTTTGGTGGCCATACAACCGCTGCCACTATTGCCGCAGCGTGTCATCTGCAGCGATTCTTCAGCGGCTGAAACAATCTCATGCACACAGATATCATGGGCAGACCTCGCCAGAACATAGCCGCCGCCCGGGCCGCGCACCGATTTGACCAGCCCACCCGCACGCAGCTTGCCAAAAATCTGCTCAAGATACGGCACCGTAATTTCCTGCGACTGTGCGATCTCAGCCAGCGCGACCGGTTTTCCTTCTTCGCGGCTTGCCAGCTCCACCATCGCCATCACGGCGTAGCGCGCTTTGGTTCCAAGAATCATGCTATTTAGGCTCCCATTTTTTGGCGCTGCCCAGCAAGCTGGCATCATCCGCCTCCAGCTCGGTCACGCGCCGGCGTAGTATCTCCAGCTCATCCTGCATCTTCTGCATGGCGGTAAACACCGGATCGGCACCAGCATCTTTCGGTGTGCCATATGCATCAAAATGTTCTTTCGGTGTGGCTTTCGCTTTACCGCCCACCTCATGCGCCGGCACTCCCACCACTATCACCCCTGCCGGTACGTCCTTTACCACCACAGCGTTTGAACCCACCCGCGCATGATCACCCACCGTGATCGCGCCGAGCAGCTGCGCGCCAGAGCCAATAATAACTTTGCTGCCTATCTGCGGGTGGCGTCTTTCGCCTTTTGCCGTATCGCCCGGCGCAACGCCGCCCAGCGTGACGCCATGATACAAGGTCACATCATCGCCAATGGTCGCCGTCTCGCCAATCACCACCCCCATGCCGTGATCAATAAACAGCCGCTGGCCGATGCTGGCGCCCGGGTGAATTTCAATGCCGGTAAGAAAGCGCGCCACATGGGAAATCACGCGCCCCAGCAGCCTGAAACCCTTTCGCCACAGCCAGTTTGCAAGCCGGTAAAGCAGCAGCGCATGAAGACCCGGGTAGCACAAAAGTACCTCAAGGCGCGAGCGCGCGGCAGGGTCGCGTGCGAAGACAGAATCAATCTCATTCACTATTTGCTTGAACATTGGCCTTGAAATTCCATATAACTACGCGTCTTAACGTATAATAACATACTAGCGCAATCAACCATTTAAACACGAGCCGCCATGCCAGAAATCATCATTAACGGTTCCGAGGGCCGCATTGAAGGCCGCTACAGCCAGAGCGAAAACAAACAAGCACCGGTGGTGCTGGTACTGCACCCCCACCCGCTTTATGGCGGCACGATGAACAACAAAATTGTGTACCGGCTCTACCATACCTTTGCCCAGAATGGCTTTTCTGTGCTGCGCTTTAACTTTCGCGGCGTTGGCAAATCTCAAGGTAAGTATGATGAAGGCATTGGCGAGCTGTCCGATGCAGCGACCGCGCTCGACTGGCTGCAACAACAAAACCCGGACGCCCCCACCTGCTGGATCGCTGGCTTTTCGTTTGGCGCGTGGATTGCGCTGCAGCTATTGATGCGCAGACCCGAGATTGAAGGATTCGTTGCGGTTTCACCGCCTGCGAACCTGTATGATTTTTCGTTCCTTTCACCCTGCCCCGCCGCGGGTCTTATTACGCAGGGCAACAAGGATGATGTGGTCTCTGAAGAATACGTAGGCAAGCTCGCCACCAAGCTGGGCGCGCAGCATGGAAGCAATGTGAAATACAGCATCATCGAGGGGGCGGATCACTATTACCGCGGTGTGGAAGAAGAGCTGGGCAACGTGGTGGGCGACTATGTCAGCCAGCGCATGGCGGAATTCACGCTTCGCCGCAAGGTGCGCCCGGATCGCAAACGTCGCCAGCTGCCGCGGGATAACTAATCGCACATGCTTACTTTTATCCCGGATCCCGGGATGGTTCTGATGTGCGATTATCAAACCGGTTTTGTGCCGCCAGAGATGATCAAAAAAAGACGAGTGGTTGTTCTTTCACCCAAATTCATCAACAACCGAGGCTTGTGCACGATTGCGCCCATCAGCACCAGCGAACCGGAACGGGAATATCCTTTTCATGTCAAAATTGAAGCAGGAAATTATTCTTTCCATTCCAAACGGCAGCCTTGCTGGGTCAAGTGTGATATTTTATCAAGCGTTTCCTATAAACGGCTGGATAGAATAAGAATTGGCAATCAATTCGTTGCACCACGAATAAGCCATGCGGATTTCGAGAGGATTAAAGCAGCCGCTATCCATGTCGTTTCCGGCCATATAAGTTGACACACAACAAGACTGTTGTTAAAATATAATTGTTTCCACATTGTGGATTGCGGCCCCCGCCAAGTGCGGGGGCTATGTTTTTTACAGACAAATTTTAATCAACCAGTCAGCGACTGCGGGATAACTAAATCAAAGCTGCGAAGGTTTCGTAGGTTACGAATGTTACGCAGGTTTCGGCGCTAACATACGCAACTTAAGAAACCCTCGCAACCCACTTAACCTCGATTAAAACGGAATCTCATCATCGGCCAGTTGCGGTGCGGCCTGCTGGCGCTGGGGCTGGGAAGGCTGGCTCTGGTTGTAGCCACCGCCATCATAGCTGGATTCGCCGTCGCGCTTGCCATCAAGCATCGTCAGGCTGCCGTTATAGCCCTGAAGCACCACCTCGGTAGAGTATTTTTCCTGGCCGTCTTTATCCGTCCATTTGCGGGTTTGCAGTGCGCCCTCAATGTAGAGCTTCGAGCCTTTTTTCACATAGCTTTTAACAACCTTCACGAGGTTTTCGTTAAATACCACGATACGGTGCCACTCGGTTTTTTCCTTGCGCTCGCCGGTGTTGCGGTCTTTCCAGCTCTCTGATGTGGCAATGGAGAAATTGGCAATTTCTTTGCCATCCTGCGTGGTGCGGATCTCCGGATCGCGGCCAAGGTTACCCACCAGAATCACTTTATTCACACTGCCTGCCATAACAACTCCTTGTATTTAATAAAACAAAATATTTTTACGATGTAATAAAAACTTAATAAAAGTCCAATTCAGTCCATGTTACATTAATCACGAGTTGTTTGCTAAGGCAAAATCTTTGTGGAGAAAACGTATGAACGACCAAGAGGCGCCAAAAAAATACAAATTTTTCGACGGATTTGTGAAATCCAATCTGTTGATAAAGGCGCTGTATGTACTGACATTTCCCAGTCTGGTTGTTCCTATATTAGTAGAGGGACTGGAATATCGTAACGCTCAAAACAGAATTGAAGGCCACGAAGATAAGCAGCTAAATGCCATCAGCAATCGCATTCAAACCGCCTCAACAAGCTATGCTGCGGAGCAGACAATGAATGAGAATTTAGCAAAGAGCGGCACCTATTTTCAGGATATGGTGTCTCCCAAAAAAGATCCTGAAGTGTGCGCCCGATAAACCTCTGGCATCTTAAGTTTGCAGCCACTATATTCGCTCCCTCAGAATTTTGACGGGTAGCATGAAAACCGACGACTCTATCATTATCCGAGGCGCCAAAGAGCATAACCTCAAGAATATCGATGCGACAATTCCCAAGAACCAGCTGGTGGTCATCACCGGGCCGTCCGGTTCGGGCAAGTCATCGCTGGCGTTTGACACGATTTATGCCGAAGGGCAACGGCGTTATGTGGAGTCCCTCTCTTCTTATGCGCGCCAGTTCCTGAACATCCAGGATAAGCCGGATGTGGAATCGATTGACGGCCTATCGCCTGCGATTGCGATTGATCAGAAAACCACCTCGCGCAACCCGCGCTCGACGGTCGGCACGGTCACCGAAATCTATGACTATCTGCGCCTGCTTTATGCGCGCATCGGCGTGCCCTATTCGCCGGCCACCGGTCTTCCGATTGAAAGCCAGACCGTGTCGCAGATGGCCGATCGCATCCTTGAGCTGCCGGAAGGCACGAAGATCATGCTGCTGGCGCCGGTGGTGCGCGGTCACAAGGGTGAGTATCGCAAGGAGCTGGCCGAATGGAAAAAGAAAGGCTTTCAGCGTTTCAAGATCAATGGCTCGCTTTATGAAGCGGATGAACTGCCAGCGCTCGATAAAAACAAAAAACATGAAATCGATGTGGTGGTGGATCGCATTGTCGTTTCCAAAGACCTAGGGAGCCGCCTGCCGGATTCGATTGAAACTGCGCTGGGGCTCGGTGATGGGCTTTTAAAAGTAGAAATAGTAGGCATTAGGGATGAGGCATTAGGCACTAGTAAAAAGAAAAACTCTAATCCCCAATCCCCAATGCCTGATGGCTTTACGCTTTCATCCAAATTCGCCTGCCCCGTTTCTGGCTTCACGCTGTCTGAAATCGAGCCGCGGCTATTTTCGTTCAACAGCCCTTATGGCGCCTGTCCCACCTGCGATGGCCTCGGCATGCAGATGTTTTTTGATCCTGATCTGGTCGTTCCTGATACCAAACTATCGCTGCTGGATAAAGCGATCGCGCCGTGGGCAAACAGCACCAGCAAATACTACATCCAGACACTCGACGGCCTCAGTGCGCATTATGGCTTCAAGCTCACCACTGCCTTTCGCGACCTGCCCAAAGAAATTCAGGAGATGCTGCTTTATGGTTCCGGCGAGGAGCCGATCAAAATCGCCTACACCGACGGCCCACGCACCTACATGAGCTACAAGCCGTTTGAAGGGGTAATACCCAGCCTCGAGCGGCGCTGGAAAGAAACCGAAAGCGACTGGATGCGCGATGAAATCGCCAAGTTTCAAAACGACCATCCATGCGAGTCCTGCGGTGGGCATCGCCTGAAACCGGAGGCGCTCTGCGTGAAGGTTGGCGGGCTGCATATCGGCGAAGTCACCCAGTTTCCGATTGATACGGCGCATGACTGGTTTAGCAAGCTGGAAAAGAAACTCAGCAAAAAGCAACAGGACATCGCCCAGAAAATCCTCAAAGAAATCCGCGAACGCCTGACCTTCCTCGTGAATGTGGGTCTGGAATACCTCACCTTATCGCGCGAATCGGGCACGCTCTCGGGCGGCGAGTCGCAGCGCATTCGCCTTGCCTCGCAGATTGGCTCTGGCCTGTCTGGTGTGCTCTATGTGCTGGATGAACCTTCCATCGGCCTGCATCAATGCGATAACCAGCGCCTGCTTGTCACACTCAAACACCTGCGCGACCTTGGCAACACAGTGATTGTCGTTGAACATGATGAAGATACGATGCGCGCCTCGGATTACCTGATTGATATGGGGCCGGGCGCCGGGTTGCATGGCGGGCGGATTGTTGCGGAAGGCACCTGTACGCAGGTGATGAAAAACAAGCAAAGCCTCACCGGACAATATTTAAGTGGCGAGAAATTTATTGCCGTGCCGGATAAGCGCCGCGCCGCGTCGCGCAGCCGGAAAATTATTGTCAGCGGCGCGCGCGCCAATAACCTGAAAAACATCAAGTGCGAGTTTCCGCTTTCCACCTTCACCTGCGTGACCGGTGTTTCTGGCGGCGGCAAATCGTCACTGGTCATCGAAACGCTTTATAAAGCCATCGCCAAGCGCATGCATGGCAGCCGCGACATTCCCGGCGCTCATGACAGCATCACCGGGCTGGAATCCATCGATAAAATTATCGAGATTGACCAATCCCCCATCGGGCGCACGCCGCGCTCCAACCCTGCCACCTATACCGGCGCCTTCACGCCGATCCGCGACTGGTTCGCCGCGCTTCCCGAAGCGAAAGCGCGCGGCTATCAGGCTGGGCGTTTTTCATTCAACGTGAAGGGCGGCCGCTGTGAGGCATGCCAGGGTGATGGGCTGATTAAAATCGAAATGCACTTCCTGCCGGATGTGTATGTGAAATGCGATGTATGCCACGGCAAGCGCTACAACCGCGAAACGCTGGATATTCGCTACAAGGATAAATCCATCGCTGATGTGCTGGAAATGACCGTGGACGAAGGCGCAACCTTCTTTGCCGCGCAGACTTCCATCCGTGAAAAACTTGTGGCGCTGCAGGAGGTGGGGCTGGGCTATATCGCCATTGGCCAATCCGCCACGACGCTCTCCGGCGGCGAGGCGCAGCGCATCAAACTGGCCAAAGAGCTTTCCAAACGCGCTACCGGCCGAACGCTCTATATCCTTGATGAGCCCACCACCGGTCTGCACAGCGACGACATTCGAAAGCTGCTGAAAGTACTGCACACGCTGGTCGATAGCGGCAACACCATCATCTGCATTGAGCATAATCTTGATGTGATTAAAACCGCCGACTGGGTGATTGATATTGGCCCTGGTGGTGGCAATAAGGGCGGCAAAGTTGTTGCCAGCGGCACACCGGAAGACATCGCCGCCTGCAAGGAAAGCGTCACTGGTGAGTTCCTGAAGCCCCTGCTGAAGAAGGGCAAAAAAGTGGCGTAATGCATTTTATTAAAAGTGGGATATCCCACCTTGACATTTTCCCACTTCTGATCTAAAATGGTTTAATGTATACAGAATCCGATTTACCCAAAACTGTTCGCCCTGATGCTAAGGGACGTATCACACTTGGCAAAATTGCCGAAGGTGTGAGCAGTTTTCAAGTCAGTGCTGACAAAGATGGGCGTATTATTCTGGAACCCTTCAGCGAAGTTCCAGCACGTGAATTATGGCTGTTTCAAAATAAACCGGCGCTTAGTAGTGTGCTACGCGGCATCAAGGAATCAAAGACAAATAAAGGCAAAAACCTTGGTGATTTCAGCCAGTTTGCCAATGATTAGCTGATGGCTTTTACGCTTTTATTTCAGCCTGAGGCAGAAAAGCAATATCTCGCATTGATGCAGAATAAGAGTCATGCCAAGCGCCTCAAGGCCGTACGCAAAACACTGGGCTTACTGCAAACCAACCCAAGACATCCCGGACTCAATACTCACAAATATCACAGCCTGCATGGACCACGCGGTGAGGATATCTTTGAAGCTTACGCCGAAAACAACACTCCTGGAGCCTACCGCGTATTCTGGTTTTACGGACCAGAAAAAAGGGTGATAACCATTTTGGCTATCACCCCTCATCCTTAATAAATGAATGAATTACGCAGCTTCTTTCACTGCAGCAGCAGCGGCAGCAGCGGCCACCTTACCACGCAGCAGCTTCATCAGCTTGTCGTAAGCCGTTTTCTGATCCATGCCTTCGCTTGCGGCATATTCAGCCACAATGCGGTTCAGAGCGTTTTCATAAATCATACGCTCGGAGTAAGAACGCTCGGACTGGTCGACATTCTGGTGCAGGTCACGAACCACTTCCGCCACCGCCAGCAAGCTGCCGGAGTTGATTTTGGTTTCATATTCCTGCGCGCGGCGCGACCACATGCCACGGCTGATTTTTGCTTTGCTCCTCAGCACTTCGATCATTTTTTTGATCTGGTCAGAGCTGCTGATCGGGCGCAGGCCAGCAGCAGCCGCGCGCGACATCGGTACGCGCAGGGTCATTTTATCGCGCTCGAAGTTAATCACCAGCAGGCGAAGCTCGTGCTCACCGATCATCTGCGTTTCTTCGGCCATGATTTTGCCCACACCGTGGGTTGGGTACACAACATAGTTACCAACTTTGTAGAGTGCTTTGCCCATCGGAACGACAGCAGCAGCAGGCTTCGCTGCGATAGCAGTCTTTGCTGGCATCGGCTTTGCGGCTGGTTTAGCCATCGGCTTTGCGGCAATCACTGGCTTTTTCGCTTGCGCCTTCATCACCACCTTCTTAGCAGCAGGCTTGGCAGCGGGTTTCTTAGCAGCAACTTTAGTCGCGGGTTTTTTAGTGGCCAGTTTTTTAGCAACTGGTTTTTTTACTGATTTCGTTGCGGCTTTTTTGGGCATTTTTTTTGACATAGTTCATTCCTTGCACTAGGCGGTGGCCAGATGGCTCCGGCGGTTAAACTATATATTGTATTTAGCTTGAGGGCAGCCACCATTAGATGATGGTTTTCCTCAAAACGAGCATAAACCTATCACAAAATTAAGGAAAAAGAAACAATTTAATCTAAAAGCGCTATTTAGCGTTGCCAGTACCTGGATTTGGGCTGAAATGCGCCTCAAATTTACCGGGCAGACCTTTAAAGCTGTCTGCGTCGGCCGGGCTTGGCTTTTTTACCGTGAGGTTAGGCCATTTAGCGGCATATTCGCGGCCAAGCTCAACCCATTTAAGCAGCTCGTCAGATTCCGGCTTAATGGCTTCTGCTGGGCATTCCGGCTCACACACGCCGCAATCAATGCACTCATCGGGGTTGATGACGAGCATGTTCTCACCCTCATAGAAACAGTCCACCGGGCAGACTTCCACGCAGTCGGTATATTTGCATTTTACACACGCATCGGTCACAACAAAGGTCATGGCACATCCCCAAACTTATTTTGGCTGGCTTATAGCATTCGGCTGCCAGATTTCAACTAAAACCCAGCCTGCAATCGGCGAATTTTCTGGCGCAGCAGGTCGGTTTCCACCCGCATGCCCAGCAGCAGCAGGTAAAGGGCAAAAAATGCCAGCCCCATGGAAAAAAGCGGCAGCTGCATGGAGAGGTGAATGGCAATCCCACCCTCACGGATCACGCTGGCCGGCTGGTGCAGCGTGTTCCACCAATCCACCGAAAAACGAATCACCGGAATATTAACAAACCCCACCAGCACCAATATAGCGCAGAGTTTTTTTCCCTGCTCCTTGCCCTCATACGCGTCCGACAGCGCCATGTAGCCGATATACAAAAAGAACAGCACCAGCACCGAGGTCAAGCGCGCGTCCCACACCCAGTAAGCGCCCCACATTGGCCTGCCCCACAGCGAGCCGGTGACAAGGCAGATGAGCGTAAAACCAGCCCCCAGCAGCGCGCTCTGGCGTGCGATGCTGTCTGCCAGCGGATGTTTCCAGATCAGATACATCGCGCTTGAAATGGCCATACCGACATAGATGCCCATGGCCATCCACGCGCTGGGCACATGAATATACATGATACGCACCGTGTCACCTTGCTGATAATCAGGCGGCGATACGATCAGCGCCTGCCACAGCCCAAATATCAGCAGCCCGCTTGCTACGGCAATCAGCCATGGCAGTAGCAGGCGATAAAGGCGAATGAAGTTCGAAGGTTTGGCAAGAAAGTGCATGGCTTAGGTTTTTAATCTGTGATTGCAAGGAGCGCAAGCGACGAAGCAATCCAGTTTTTCTTGTTTCGTCTGGATTGCTCCGGTAAGCTCGCTGGTGACATTTATGCTCACCAACCAAACCATCTTCATCACTGGCGCCACCTCTGGTTTTGGTCTCGCCTGCGCCAGATTATTCACCTCACACGGCGCGCGCGTGGTCGCCACTGGCCGGCGCGAGGAGCGATTGGCACAGCTGAAAAATGAAAGCCCACTGATTCACACTATGGTGCTTGATGTGCAGGAAAGATCCCAGGTTGAACAGGCGATAGCCAGCCTCCCCCCAGAATTTGCTCAGGTTGATATTCTAATCAACAATGCAGGCCTTGCGCTGGGGCTGTCACCATATGAGGCGCTCTCAATGGATGAGATTGAGCAGATGGTGCGCACCAATATCAACGGCGTGCTCTACTGCACTCATACGCTGCTGCCGGGCATGATAAGGCGTGGGCGTGGCCATATTGTCAACCTCAGCTCCATCGCTGGCACCTACCCCTATCCCGGTGGCAATGTGTATGGCGCAAGCAAAGCTTTTCTCACTCAATTCACGCTTAACCTGAAGGCGGATCTGCTCGGGAAAAACATCCGTGTCACCAGCATTGAGCCTGGCATGTGCGAGACCGAATTCTCGAATGTCAGATTCCACGGTGATAATACTCGGGCAGCGAGCGTCTATGCGGGCATGACACCGCTCAGTGCCGATGATATCGCCCAGACAATCTACTGGACACTCACGCAGCCGCCGCATGTCAACATCAACCGTGTGGAAATCATGCCCACCGAGCAGGCATTTTCTCCGTTTGCAGTAAGTAGGAAAAACTAGCGCATTTTTGATTTAATCATGCACCCTCACCCGCAGCGGACTAGCCGCTGCTTTCCTCTCCCTTCTAGGGAGAGGATTAGGGTGAGGGTCGCCTTACGACCCAAATTCTGTACATGATTAAATCAAAAATCCGCTAGCGGCGGCGGCCAGCCTGCGAAGGCGCTCCGCCTGTCTGGCCTGAAGCGGCATTGGCGCTGTTGCGATATGCATTGGCCAGCG
Organism: Alphaproteobacteria bacterium; assembly: GCA_033763775.1. GTDB lineage: Bacteria > Pseudomonadota > Alphaproteobacteria > Rickettsiales > SXRF01 > JAJTHB01. The sequence goes on from JANRJW010000013.1 coordinate 292,318, forward strand.
CGTTCATCTGGCGCAGTGCCTCGCGGTTTTTGCGGTTGGTAATGCCGAAAACAGCAGCAAAAAATCCGCGAATCGCATTAGTGATGGGTTTTAAATAATTCGTTCCGTTGCCGGTGCCCCACAGCTTCACTCCCGACGATGACCACAAGCCGCCACCCGCACCGCCCCACACGTCGGTGTTATAAGTACCCCAGACGTTATCTCCTGCAGTTCCCCAGGCGTTATCCGCAAACGTTCCATGCACGTTATTACTCATCACACCCCACGATGTCACACCAATATTTTGTCGCGGTAATGCAGAGAGCGTAGAAGGCGCATCGTCAAAATTACTATCCTGCGCCATCATTGAGGCAGCGTAGATCTGGGCGGGCGTCGCGCCGTGCACATTAATCACATCGCCGCTAACACCGCCATGAACGCCATACTCCATCACGCCCTGCGCTTGCAACATCTGGAGTCGGCGCTGCTGAATAAAATAAGGGCTATGTTTGTTAATCGCATCGATGATCAGGTTGTCCGTCATCATTGATTTCGGTTTATATTTACCAATTCCCCAACCGCTATTCGTAGAAATCACGCCATTTTTTGTATTGACCTTACCAATGATGTTGCCGGCGATATCGAAAATTTCGCCTTTCTTGTTGATGCTACCGTTGTGAAAATGACGCGGCTGGACAATCACCATCTTACGCTCTGCTTTGGCGAGCTTGCGCGCCTTCCTCATAGCAATTTCTTTCAGCGCCTGCTCTGCGCGTGGGCTGAGCTTTTTAAGGTTGATTTTATCAGAAAGGCTGAATGGCTTTTTATAGGCCGCACCGAGCGCCTTCTGTTTATTCTCTTCCATTTTTTTATTCATGATGCGCTTGTAGCGATCTGCCGCTGGCAGCTTGCCTTTTTTAAGAATCTCAAGCCGCATGATTTCGCTGGCAGCACCGATACGACCGCCAGAACGACTTCCGCCAAAATGTCTTGGAGCAACCATGAAATCAGTATATAGCAATGACAATAAATAACCTAGTGGCTAACCTCAAATTTCATCAAATTGTCACAATGGCTAATTTCTGGCGTCTGCTTGTGTTTATGCTGGCATTACAAGCCACGATTCCGGCCAGTGCCAATGACTCGGCGCACGCGTTAGCTGCCTACCCAGCGCTTGAAACACAGCCACTTACTATCCTCGGAGAAAACGGCCAATCATTTGTATTTAAAATAGAAATAGCCTCAGAACCACAAGAACAATCACGGGGCTTGATGCACCGCAAAACCATGTCGCCGGATGCCGGTATGCTCTTTGTGTGGGATAGCGAGCGTCCGGTCAACATGTGGATGAAAAACACCCATCTCTCGTTGGATATGCTGTTTATTGATGCACAGGGAATAATTGTGCATATTGCGCCTCGCACCACACCTCTTTCCGAGGCGATTATTGATTCAAAACAACCTGTTTCAGCAGTGCTCGAACTACTCGGAGGCACCACTGAAAAGCACGCCATCAAGGTGGGTAACCGCGTCATTCATCCGCATTTCAAACCCTCGCCATGACGCATAAAACCATGAATAAACGAATCATCACATGGCTGATTTTATCTTTGATTAGCATGGCGCCGTCAGCATTCGCCATCGAAGCACCAGTCCTTTTTCGAAGAGAAGAGATTATCATTCGCCGCGCTCAGCCTGTGCCAGAACCGGCTCTGCCGTGGCAGGCACCAGGTCAGCAGGTCGCGCGGCCAGATATCCGGCTGGATACGGAGATTCGAGATGCCGCCTCGCTGGTATCACAGAATGGCTGGTTTAATCTTAGCAGTCCGGCAGATAATCAGGCGGTGATGCTTATCATGCCACAGGATGAAATCGCCATTATTCCCCCCTCCTCTCAATTTGCACCGCTGGATATTCTGATGGTGGATAAAGAAGGGGTGATACGCGAAATTTATCCGCGGCTGAAACTGGCTGAGCTGACCGAGCCCATCAGTTCACAAACCGCCATTCGCGCGCTGTTATTTCTGCGTGGCGGCGCGCATGAAACGTTGGTTATCAAGCCGGGTGATATGGTTTTGTTTGATGCCTTCACAAGACCGCCCGCCACTCTCTCACTGCCAGCGCCAGCGGCGGCGAATCTGCCAGCACCCCCCACCCCCACCAATAATAATGAAGGTGATGGTGGTCCGTAGTGGAATAACCTCGAACCGCTTTTGCCAGTTTATAGACTCCCTAAACGGGTTAGGCAAGGCCATAGAAGCCGCGCCAAAACTGGATGGAAAGAGTTTTCAGTGGGAGCCGCTGGTAGCAGCGGCATGAAAGAACAAGGGGCAAGAACTATGCTTGCCCCTGTCCTAATTTGGTAAATGTCAGGTGTTAATACTCACTTGCCATCATGATGGTGAGTACGCGAGTGGTAACATTTGGGTCGGCTGGGTTTTCTGACCCGAAACAAAGTGTGTGATCGTAATAGTCGATTTTCCAAAAGAAATCTTGGCCATCGATTACAACTTTCCCGAAGTCATGTTCGCCGTATGGGTCGTTCTCATGCACAATTTCTTCGGAATCCTGCACAGTTTCGCCGGTATGCTGCACAAAGTCGTCAAAATCACGCACAGCGGCGAACAATTTGATGCGCGTTTCTTCGGAAAGTTCATTCACACCACAGGTTGTCATGACCTTGCCGCCCCAAAATGTTTGGCGGAATCGGTCATTTAAGGCGGCGATGATGGGGGCTTTGTTGTGCTGTTCGTGCATGTATTTCCTCTATAAATCAGTTGGTTAAACCATATGCTCTAGCATGCTGGTGACTGTGAGCAATATCTGATGCGCGTCATTTTGAAGATGGCGAGCAACTGCCGGGTCCTTCCTGAGCAGATGCTATACGGGGACGCTAGGCCCGCCATTTCGCTAGATTCAGCGTCCTGAAAGTCATTTCGTTTCGTTTTTTAACAG
>JANRJW010000014.1:0-235094 GCA_033763775.1 Alphaproteobacteria bacterium
ATCGCAATCTTGATGTGGCCGAAGTCTTTTGTGAGGAGGGTATTTCAGGAAGCCTGATTGACCGGCCCGCAATGAAAAAAATGCTGGCTTTCATTCGCCAGCACAAGAAAGAAAAGGTTGTCGTGCTGATCGATGATATCAGCCGGTTGGCCCGTGACCTTCGGGCGCATATTGAATTACGCATGGCGATTCAGGAGGCGGGCGGGATTCTGCAATCGCCTTCGATTGAGTTCGGGCAAGACTCGGATAGCCAGCTGGTGGAAAACATGCTTGCCAGCGTGTCGCAACATCACCGGCAAAAGAATGCCGAACAAGTGAAGAATCGCATGCGGGCGCGTATGCTTAACGGTTACTGGGTTTTGTGTGCTCCACGGGGCTACAAAGTGGAAAAGCGCGGGGAGCATGGCAAAATGCTCGTGCCGGATGAACCGTTGGCTTCGATAATCAAGGAAGGGCTGGAAGGCTTTGCTCATGATCGCTTTGGCAGCCCTGTGGAAGTGCAGCGGTTTTTCGAGTCGCAACCATGCTTTCCGAAAGACAAGACTGGACACGTTCATATCCAGCGCGTGCTGGATATTCTTAATCGTCAACTTTACTCGGGCTATTATGAATATCCGGAATGGGATGTGAAACTCACCAAGGGAAAACACAAAGCTCTGATAAGTTACGATACCTTTCAGACTATTCAGGAAAAATTGAATCAGCGTGCCAAAGTTCCGGCGAGAAAAGACATTAACATGGATTTCCCACTAAGGGGATTCGTGGTTTGCGATTGTTGCGGCATGCCTATGACTTCTTGCTGGTCGCATGGCAGGAGCGGCAAGTATCCTTACTATCTATGCCGGAACAAAACTTGCGAGGAATACGGCAAGTCTGTCAAAAAGGATTATCTGGAAACACAATTCGAGCAGATGCTTAAAGACCTTACCCCAAAACCCGGCACTGTCCGTACGATGGAGCGGATAATCGAAGGGCTGCAGGATAAGAAGGCTATTGAGTACAAAGAATATCTCAGTGATCTGGAAACCCAGCTTTCACTCACTGATCGTAAAATCGAGCAGTTTTTGGATAGGATTGTGGCGGCAACCAGTGAAACGCTCATCGCTTCCTATGAACGGCAGGTGAAGCAGATGGAAGAACAGCGTATCGTGATTAACGAGAAAATTAAGAAATGCGGCACGTTTGATACCGGTATGCAAGAATCTGTTAGAACCGCTTTTCGTTTTTTGGAAAATCCGCACAAATACTGGGCTTCGGCGGGGTTGGAAGGCAAAAGATTGGTGTTAAAAGCGACCTTTGCACGTCCTTTGGGGTACCACCGCCAAAGGGGATTTAGAACCGCCGCTCTGTCGCTCCCATTCTCGGTTTTAAGGGAGTTTTCAGAGGGTGATTCCGAAGTGGTGCTCTCGACCGGAATCGAACCGGTACGACCGTGAAGTCGAGGGATTTTAAGTCCCTTGCGTCTACCAATTCCGCCACGAGAGCTTATTATGGGTGGTAGCTGATTAGTGGTTAGTGGTTGGTGGATGGGCTGTCAACCTGCTATTCGCCCTCTTCGACGCTGGCGCCAAATCCCTCCAGCATGGCGCGGATCTCGCTGGCGCAGGCGCTAAGCCGCTCCATATTGGTGGCGCGCGCCACCAAGCTGGTGCCGAGGCGCCCCTGCTTCATAAACGGGTAGCTGCCGATTTCGACATCAGGATAGTTATTCTGAATCGCGGTAAGGGCGGCAGCGATCGTGCCTTCCGTGATATTCGCAGACAAGGTTTTGGAGCGCGTAGGCAGGCCGCCTTTCAAGGCCGGGATCACCTGATCCAGCATCGCGCGCATGATGCTCGGCACCCCCGCCATGACATAGACATTGCCGATGATAAATCCGGGCGCAGCGGAGACGGGGTTATCAATCAGCCGCGCGCCATCGGGCATATCGGCCATTTTCATGCGGGCGGCGTTCACCTGATCGGGCGTGTAGTGGGCAAGCAGGCGGCGCTCTGCCTCAGGATGCCGCACCACCGGCACGCCAAAAGCCTTCGCAATGGCGGCGGTGGTGATGTCGTCGTGGGTGGGGCCGATGCCGCCGGTGGTAAACACATAATCAAAGCGCGGGCGCATGGCGTTAACCGCCTCGATAATCGCCGCTTCAAGGTCAGGAATCACGCGCACTTCCATGAGCTTAACCCCGGCTTCGTTAAGGGTGAGCGCCAGATGGGCAAGGTTTTTATCCTGCGTGCGGCCGGAGAGGATTTCATTGCCGATGATGATAAGCGCAGCGCTGGACATAGTATGGTGCTAGGTTCTAGGTGCTAGGTTCTAATGATTCGAGATTGATTTAATGAATATAACGAATATGTTCCTTTTATACTAGCCCCTAGAACCAAGCCCCTAGCCTCTGCCATGGACGACCAACGCCCGATTATCATCCACAAACCGGAAGATTTTGAAGCCATGCGCAAGGCCGGAAGGCTGGCGGCCGAAGTGCTCGATATGATCGGCGAGCATGTGAAGCCCGGGGTGACGACAGGCGAGCTGAATGATCTCTGCCACGCGATGATTACGCAGGCGGGCGCGATACCGGCGCCGCTGGGCTATCGCGGCTTTCCGAAATCAATCTGCACCTCGGTGAACCATGTGGTGTGCCATGGCATTCCCGGCGATTTGCGCCTGAAAAATGGCGATATTGTGAATATCGATGTGACGGTGATTGTGGATGGCTGGCACGGCGACACCTCGCGCATGTACTTTAGCGGCGAGCCGCCCATTAAAGCAAAGCGCCTGACGCAGGTCACCTATGAGGCGATGATGCTTGGCATCCAGCAGGTAAAGCCGGGCAAAACGGTGGGGGATATTGGCCACGCCATTCAAACTTATGCAGAAAAATATGGCTATGGCGTGGTGCGTGATTATTGCGGCCATGGCATCGGCAAAACATTCCACACCGCACCGAACATTGTGCATGTGGGCGAACCAGGTGATGGCGATGTGCTGCAGGAAGGCATGTTTTTTACCGTCGAGCCGATGATCAACGCCGGCGGCTGGCAGACGATATTAAACCGCCATGATGGCTGGACAGTCACCACCCGCGACAAATCACTTTCCGCGCAGTTTGAGCACACGGTTGGTGTGACAAAAACTGGCTTTGAAATTTTCACTGCCTCACCCAAAGGTTTGCATCATCCAGCCCATGTCTGAATCCGGAGCCAGCGAAAAACCCCACCATCTCGGCCACCGCAAGCGACTTCGCGAGCGCTTTTTAAAACAGGGTGCAGACGCGCTGGGAGACTATGAGCTGCTCGAGATGATTTTATTCCCCGCCAAGCCGATGGGCGATGTTAAACCGCTCGCGAAGGCACTGATTAAAAAATTCGGCAGCTTCGGGCGGGTACTGCATGCCGAAATCACCGAGCTGATGAAAGTAGATGGCGTGGGCGAAGCAGCTGTCACCGCCATTAAAGTAGCCAAAGCCGCCTCCGAACTTCTACTGCGTGAAGAAGTGGGTGATCGCAGCATCATCAGCAGCTGGACACATCTGCTCGATTATAGCCGCCTGCGCCTTGGCCATCTTGCCCATGAAGAATTCCATGTGCTTTTTCTTAATAGCAAGTTGCAGCTGATTGCCGATGAATGCCAGCAGAAAGGCACCATCGACCACACCCCCGTTTACCCGCGCGAGGTCGTGAAGCGCGCGCTGGAGCTTGGCGCCAGCAGCCTTATTCTGATGCACAACCACCCCAGCGGCGATGTGAATCCAAGCAAGGCCGATGTCGATATCACCCATCAGATTATTGATGCTGCAAGGCCGCTCGGTATTGCCGTGCATGACCACCTGATTATTGGCGCCAAAAAACACTTCTCGTTTAAAAGCAAGGGGCTGATATGAGAAGGTGCTGGCTGCTGACCGATGGCAGCGCCGGCATGCTGGCACAGGCGCGCGCCCTGGCCGAGGCGCTTGGGTTGTCTTATGAGGCAAAAAAAATCACGCTCAGCCGCTGGTTTTCCTGGCAGCCCAATGCCTTCTACGCGATCGGTTTTAAGCACCTGATTTTAGACTATGCGCTCGATAAAAAAAACAGCGATAGCCTCGAGCTGCCATGGCCAGAGATCGTCATCAGCTGCGGGCGACGCGCAGCGCTGATCGCCATGGGCATGCGCTGGGCGACAATGCAGCCGCACAATAACGAGCAAGCGAAAGACGACAAACAAGAAGCTTTTTCGTCATCCGTCATCCGTCATCCGTCGACCTTCTTCATCCACATTCAGGATCCACAGTGCAGGCCTGAGAACTTTGACCTCGTGATTGCGATGGAGCACGACAAACTGCAAGGTGCGAATGTCATCAGCGTCCAGCGTGCGCTGCATAGTATCACACCTGAAAAGCTGGCGGCTGCGCGCGAGCAATTGAATGGCCGTTTCAGCACGTATACGCCGCCCAAAGTCGCGGTATTGCTCGGCGGCTCCACCAACAAATACCGCCTGAAGCCACAAGCAATGAAACAGATCATTTCGAAGTTGGAACAACTCCTTGCTAGAACCAGCTGTTCGCTGCTCATCACCCCTTCGCGCCGCACGGGGGAGGATAATGTCGCATTGCTCGAAAGCCGCTTTCGTGGCCATCCGCGTGTCTATCTGTATGATGGCAAGGAAGAAAACCCCTATCTCAGCCTGCTGGCACACGCGGACTATATCATCACCACCAACGACTCAGTGAATATGATGAGCGAAGCACTGGCCACAAAAAAACCGCTCTATATCCTGCCGCTGCCCGGCCACCGCGCAACTAAACCGGCGCGGTTTGCTGAGAGGTTGATACAGGAGGGCGCGGCTCGCCTGCTTGGCGATTCGCTGCAACCATGGAGCTACGAAATAAAAGATGAGATGAAAGAACTGGCGGTGGCGATCAAGCTGATGCTTCCGTCATTGCGCGTGGTCTAGGTCAAATGCTTGCCGCTGGCGCGTAAGTTTCGGTCATAAATCGGGTGGAAATTCCCGTGATAAAATTCCGGTTTTTCATCTAGCGGCGGCTGCGCCGCACCGATAACCTGCTGAAGTTCAGCTTCGCGCCCGCGGAAGCATTCCTGCCATTTCTGCAGAAAATCCTGATAGCTCCAGCACTCCCATTTTTCCTGCCACAGGGCGCGGTCTGCCTTGCGTAGCGCCGCATCTTCCGAGGTGTAATAGGTGATGCCGATCACCCGCGCGGCTGAGTCCAGCACCCGCCATAAGTCAGCGCGGTTTTCCGGCAGGCGGTCGTCCCAGAATTCACTCCTCAGCGGCGCAATGAGCAGCCCCTGCGCGAACGCGGAATGAAGAAATGCAGCCTCACGAATGAGGCGGTTTCGTTTCGCTTCCGGAGTGATTTTTTCACCGCTATAAGCGCGGCTATTCGTTGCCATGTCGAGATGATCAAAATGCCCGCCCATGTCGACTTCACTGCCAGACTCATCCACCATCATGCTATCCACCGCAAGGCCTTTATTATGCGCGCTATAGCCGGGTAGCGCGAGCAGGCCGGCCTCAATATCCTCATCGGTAGCAAACTGGTAAAGTTTAAAGGCGCCTTCCACCGTACGCAGCCCGTCATAGAGTACGGTGCGCCAGCGCTGCGTCTGGTAGAGATGGATCGCCGCCCCCACCACGATATCAGCGAGCAGATGGTGCAGCCAGAATGTCGCATCCGGCCGGTAGGCAAGACCAAACACATTCACGCGCTCATGCCTTGGTGTGGTCTTGTATGTGGCCGCATCAACATTAATCGGCTTTCCTTTAGCATCATAAATCAGCTCATCCTGGGCGTAGGCAAGCAGCACCGAAATCGGATCGGTACCGTTGCACGCAAGAATACGTTCGTCTTTGCGGTAATCCTTCATTGCCACCAGATCATCCGGCGACACATCGCGCGCGCCGCGGGTGGCGGAGCTGGAGCGCACCTGCTCGAAATCACTCCATGGGCGTTTAGTCATGATAATGTCATCCTGAGCGGAGCGCAGCGTAGTCGAAGGATCTTTAGATCCCTCGGCTTCGCTCGGGATGACATCAAAAACGATTTAGCCATTCAAAATCTTCATCGTCTGTGAGCGGAATTCGCGGCGGTTGGTGACATGTACCACCCACATGGTCGCGGCGATAAACAGGTAGGGATGAATCACCCAAGCAAGCGCGGCCAGACCAAAATAATAGCCGCGAAGGCCGTTATTAAAATGACGGGCGGCGTTCATGGTGAGCTTGGCGCCGCGCTGCGCGAGCGCCTCGTGCTCGTCTTTGCGCACACGGTAATCAGGCGCCGCGCCGATGAACATATTCACGTAGTTATATTGGCGCATCGACCAGGTGAATTTAAAAAACGTATACACAAAAATAATAATCAGCAGGAAGATTTTCATCTGCCACAGCGCGCCATCACTGATACGGGCAAAGGGAATCTCCACCAGAATGCCGCTGACACGCTCGCGGTAGCCAAGCATGGAAACCAGCGCGGCGATCACAAAAATCGAGGTACTGGCAAAAAAAGTGAAGCTGCGCGTTAAATTGCCTACGATAATCGAATCCACCGAGCGGTTTTCGCGACCCATCATCTCGCGCATCCAGTTCAGGCGCATTTTGTTGGTGGCGGAAAAGAGTGAATCCTCGCGCGCATCCCGCTTCTCGCTGTAATGCGCATAGCCAAACCAGCAGGCAATGAAAAAACCAAATGCCACCCATTCCTGCCACTGCGAATAATGAAACAACGCTTCCATCGTCACCCCTCCAGTAAACTGCGTGTCGCCGCGGCGACATTCTGCTTCCGCATCAGTGATTCACCTACCAGAAAAACAGAAAAACCGAAAGGCTTCATGCGCACAATATCGCCGTGCGATGCAATCCCGCTTTCACACACGCGAAGGCAGCTCTCCGGCATCTGATGGGCAAGTGACTCAGACGTAGCAAGATCAACCTGCATGGTCTTGAGACTCCGATTATTGACGCCAATCAGCTGCGAGCGAAGGTGTTTTTTGGCGCGCACCAGCTCTTCTTCATCATGCACCTCAACCAGCACATCCATCGAGAGCGCATGCGCCGATGCTTCAAGCTCGGCTGCCTGCTCATCCGAAAGCGCCGCCATAATCAGCAGCACTGAGTCCGCGCCCAGCGCGCGCGATTCGACTATCTGGTAGGCATCAAGCATGAAGTCCTTGCGCAAAACGGGGAGCTGGCAGGCGTTTCTTGCCGCTGCCAGATATTCGTCACGCCCCTGAAAATAAGGCTCGTCAGTGAGCACGGAAAGGCAAGTTGCGCCCCCAAGCTCATACGCCCTCGCCAGCTCACTTGGCACAAAATCAGCGCGTATCAGCCCTTTGCTGGGTGATGCTTTTTTGATTTCGGCGATCAGCGCTACGCCGCCACTTGCTACCTTGCTGCGCAGCGCTTTTTCAAACCCGCGCACAGGTGGCTGTTTCTTTGCCAGCGCCTCGAGGCGTGCCTGCGGCATCAGCGCCTTACGCGCCGCAATATGCTCACGTTTACGTTCGCAGATTTCTTTTAAGTTCACTGACATGACCAACCCTTAAACCTAAGTATTTCATAAATCATCAGGATTCTTAAGCGAGCACGAAAAACGCTCAACATGCATTATTAATAATTATTTACATGTTTGTAAGCTTGTGCCATCTTTGCTGCCTCTTGCGAATAATTCTAAGGACAAATCATCATGGCATTGAACGCTGAAGTTTCCTACAACGCCTTTTTAAACCACAACATTCAAACCATGCGTCCATCGCCGACATTTGCCGTAGCGGCAAAAGCGGCTGCGCGAAAAGCCAGAGGCGATGTGGTTTATTCTTTCAGCGTCGGCGAACCATCTGAAACCACACCGGACTATGTGTTTGATGGCAAGCAGAAACTTCTTTTCAGCGAAGATCCTACTACACGCGAAAAATATCGCAAAATGGTCAGCGCCTATCCGCCGGTTGGTGGCTTACAAATCCTGCGTGAAGCGGTTCGTGATAAGCTGGCCGATGAGAATGGCATCGCATACGATGCGAGCAAAGAAATCACCGTATCTACCGGCGGCAAACAAGCTATTTTCAATGCCTTTGCGGTGTCGCTGCAAAAAGATGATCAAGTACTGATTCCCGAACCAAGCTGGGTGTCTTATGCCGACATGGTGAAATGGCAGGGCGCGAAAGTGGTGCCTGTTCCAACCAAACCTGATTTCAAATTCAACGCCGAAACTTTGCAACTGCTACTGAGTGAAGATAAAAAGCATAAAACCAAATGGCTGGTGATGAATTCGCCGTCTAATCCAACCGGCGCTGTTTATACCAAGCAGGAACTCAAAGACATTGCGCGCGTGATTTACGATGAAAACAAGAGGCGCGAACAACTCAACGCACAAACCAACAATGAGAAATTAAAACTACCACCGCTTATGGTGCTATCAGACGATATTTACGAGCACATGGTCTATGAAGATAGATACTTGAACAAACCCGGTGATGCATCGGCGATTTCCAATAACGTCATCATGGCAGCAGCGGATGAAGCGATCGATGGCCAGCCTGCGTTTGACATGAAGCCCTACACCGTCATCGTTAATGGCAATGCCAAAGCTTTCGCCATGACCGGCGCACGCGTAGGTTACGCCGCAGGGCCACAGCAACTCATCTCAAAAATGACGGACTTCCAGGGGCTCGTCACATCAAGCGGCGCGGCAGAAACACAGCTTGCCGCAACGGTGGCGCTATCGCGTGAAAACAAAGCGGCGCGCGAAGCTTTCTTCACCAAACAGCGCGAAGCTTACACACGTCGTCGTAATCTGGTGGATGAGATTTTGAACAAAGATACCAGCAGCAGCATTTCATTTACGCCAGCACCCGCAGCGTTTTATGCCATGCTCGATGTAACCGAAATGTGCAAACACTTGCCTACGCCAACCGCAGGCGAAGAAAATCTTCGTCCGGCCAACAGACTGGCCAACCTGCTCGTTGAGAAATATGGCGTGGCGTTGGTACCTGGTGATGACTTCTTTGAAAATCCTGAAAATCAGGGTCGGACGTTTCTGCGCATGTCCTTTGCAACCGACGAAGGCACCATCACCAAAGGTCTGGAAGCGCTTAAGCAAGCCGAGAAAGATCTGGTGCCCGAGCCAAGCCGTCGCAAATCATCACAGCAAGCGCGAGCTGCCTAGCTCGCCCTTCTCAGCGGCCGATACTTCACTTTGGTAGGGGTCAAGGTTTCAACTCCAAGGCGTTTTTTGAGGTCGGCTTCGTAGGCTTCGTAATTACCTTCAAACCATTCCACATGCGAATCACCCTCAAAAGCGAGAATATGGGTCGCCACACGATCAAGGAAATAGCGATCATGCGAGATGATCACCGCGCAGCCGGCAAACTCCTCAAGACCTTCTTCCAGCGCGCGCAGCGTTTCAACATCAAGGTCGTTGGTTGGTTCGTCGAGCAGGATGACGTTATGCTCACCCCTTAACATCTTGGCGAGATGCACGCGGTTGCGCTCACCGCCCGATAACATACCGACTTTTTTCTGCTGATCCGAGCCTTTGAAATTAAAGCTCGAGCAGTAGGCGCGGCTTTTGACGAGTTTTTTGCCAAGGGTGATTTCTTCATCACCGCCGGAGATTTCTTCCCATACGGTTTTTTTATCATCCAGCGAATCGCGCGACTGGTCGACATAGCCCAGCTTCACCGAATCACCAACTTTGAACGTACCGGCGTCGGGTTTTTCTTTGCCGGTAATCATTTTAAACAGCGTGGTTTTGCCAGCGCCGTTCGGGCCAATCACCCCGACAATACCACCCGGCGGCAGCGAAAAGGAAAGGTTATCAATCAGTAGCCGGTCGCCAAATCCTTTGGATAGCTTATCGGCTTCAATGACCAGATTACCGAGGCGCGGGCCATTGGGGATAACAATCTGCGCGCTTCCCACCTGCGCGGGGCCATCTTTCGCCAGCAGCTGCTCATAGGCAGCGATACGCGCCTTGCTTTTGCTCTGGCGGGCTTTGGCGCCCTGACGAATCCACGCCAGCTCGCGGGCAAGCTGTTTCTGGCGGCTGTCTTCTTCACGCTCTTCCTGCTCGAGGCGCTTAGCTTTCTGCTCAATGTAAGCCGAGTAATTACCCTCATAGGGAATGCCCTTGCCGCGATCCAGCTCTAAAATCCAGCCGGTGACGTTATCAAGGAAATAGCGATCGTGGGTCACCATCACCACCGTGCCCTTATATTCGGAAAGAAAATGCTCCAGCCACGCCACCGACTCGGCGTCCAGATGGTTAGTTGGCTCGTCGAGCAGCAGCATATCGGGCTTTTCCAGCAGCAGCTTACACAGCGCCACGCGGCGTTTTTCACCGCCGGAAATTTTGGTCACATCGGCATCACCCGGTGGGCAGCGCAGCGCATCCATCGCGATCTCCGCCTCGCGCTCCAGATCCCACGCGCCCAGCGCATCGATTTTATCCTGCAGCTTGGCCGCTTCATCGGCAATCTCGTCGGAATAATTCGCCATCAGCTCGTTGTAGCGGTCAAGCATCTGCTTTTTCTCGCCGAGCGAGTCCATAACATTCTGGATAACGTTTTTCTTTTCATCGAGCTTCGGCTCCTGCGGCAGGTAGCCCACGCGCCCCCCCTCGGCCGCCCAGGCTTCGCCATTAAAATCCTGATCCAGCCCAGCCATGATTTTAAGCAGGGTCGATTTACCCGAGCCGTTCGGGCCCAAAACGCCGATTTTCGCGCCGGGGTAAAAGGATAAATAAATGCCTTTCAAAACCTCTTTGCCGCCGGGAAAGGCCTTGGAGAGGTTTTTCATCACATAAATATACTGGTGGGACATGGTTCTCCTGTCATCCTTGGTGGCATCTAATGACACCGAGGATCTCATTGAATTTGCAGGGATCCCCAGCCGCGCACTGCGCACCCGAGGATGACGGCAATGATTGTCATAAAAACTTCACATCTCTTTACTATGGGTTGGTTTATTCTGTAAACCATAGATTAACGGCTTATTCGGCAAATCATGCAATTTAATAGTCAGAGAATGGTTGGGGATTTCACGATAGGCGCGGCCATGGGCGTGCTGGGCGCCATCTTTAACCAGTCAGCTACCGGCAACATCGCCTCATCAGCCGGTGCCTCACTACTGGCGAGCGCCGTTGCCGTCTGGCCATTTAAAGTGCAGGATAAGTTTTTCTCGAGCAACACCGCGCTGACCGCCATCAACGTAACGGTAGGCAGCGCGCTTGCGCATCTTGTGACAGATGCACTGATCCACAAACACCACAAGCAGCCGACCATTGTCCTTTCGCCACATTGCGAGCATGCTGAAAAAAGCTGGGTTGCAAAAACATCGCAGGCTTCTGATCAGCTGGAGATGGGGCGCTGACTTCTCCCTCTCCCCGCTGGGGAGAAGGCACTACCTTCTTGCTTTAAAAAAATCCCTCAGCATCTGGCCGCACTGATTTTCAGCGATGCCGCCGTAAATTTCCGGTTTGTGGTGGCAGGTAGGCTGGCTGAAAATACGCGCCCCATGCTCCACGCCGCCGCCCTTGGGGTCAAGCGCACCGAAATAAAGCCGGCGGATATGGGCATGGCTGATCGCCTGAGCGCACATAGCGCAAGGCTCCAGTGTCACATACAGATCGCAGTCACTAAGTCTTTTGCTGCCGATTTTCTTGCAGGCTTCGCGTATGGCGAGCATCTCGGCATGGGCAGTTGGGTCGTTGTCGGTTTCGGTATGGTTGTGGGCGACTGCAAGCACCTCATCACCCCGCACCACCACAGCGCCTACCGGCACCTCAGCTCGCTGCGCGGCACGCTGCGCGGCATCAATGGCCATCTGCATAAAGGAATTCATTCACCCACAACCACAAAATCCACTGCTTCGGCTTTGGCTCGGGGGGGATGACAAGCGCCTAAGCAACAAATTGCTAAGGCCATTGTCATTTCTTCCTGAAAGCATCCAGCGAAATGACCTCAGCGGAAGCTTCATCATCAGTAGCGGCAGGCTCATCGGTCGAGTCTTCAACATTATCCTGCGAAAAATCAGGCGCATCGATCGCCTGAAACTGCAGGCCAAACTTCACTGATGGATCAGCAAAGGCGGTCAGCGCCGCATAAGGAATCACCAGCTTTTCCGGCACGCCGGAAAACGATAATGTCACTTGAAACTGCTGCTCTTCAACTTTGAAATCCCAGAACTGGTGCTGCAGCACGATGGTCATATCTTTGGGATATTTGCTGCGGA
This sequence comes from Alphaproteobacteria bacterium, assembly GCA_033763775.1. Lineage (GTDB taxonomy): Bacteria > Pseudomonadota > Alphaproteobacteria > Rickettsiales > SXRF01 > JAJTHB01. Next base: position 12,226 of record JANRJW010000014.1, read on the forward strand.
TCGTCTCCGACACGCGAACGCCTGGAAATCCGGTATCAAATGAAATATAAAAATGATGATCGCCCGTCAGGCCTTTCTGGCTTGCCTGACGCAGCACATCACGCACCACGCCGCGCATTGCGGTGTCAATAAGCTGGCTGTAGTTGATATCGTTGGTCATGAAGTCGTCGTGGGTAAATTGTTATTATTATTCCTGCGAGTCATTCTACACCAAGGGCTTGAGACTCACAACCAGGGACTTGAAGGAGTGGAGATGTTTCTGTTGCCCGGTACATCTCCAAAACCGCGTTACGAGCTAGTGCTCGCGAGTGCCGTTAGGCAGCAGCGCGAACAGCTACGACTGCGTTGTCGTTAGCTGCAACAAATGCAACGTTGTCGTTGGCATTTATAAAACGACCCGTTTCGGCGGTATCATACCGGGCAAAAGCAACATCTTTACTACGTCTGTCGAAGCTGAGTCGCCCCCGCCAATGTTTACACGCTCCCACCGGAGGCCAGAAGGCCGACCAGCCCTGAGCAACGCCCATGTGATTTTCAGGAGAAAATCACGGGGCGAATAAACATTGGTGGAGGCGCCGGGTTCTGCCCCCGGGTCCAAAACGTCTATTCCAAGCCACGTTTATCGCCATAGTTCCCGAAGGAACGCTTGCATTGTAGCGCAGATTGGGTGGTTTGTGAAGGGACATTAGTTGATAGTTGCTAGTTTCTAGTTGCTGGTATAATCATTTTTAACCATCAACTAGCAACAAGCAACGAACCCATGCCCCTCTCCCCCGCCCAGATCGCCGAAATTGAAGCCCAGCGCAATAAAAAATGCGAGACCATCCGGGAAAGCTCCCCGGCGCTTGAAGCGCTGCTTTACAAGCCGCTGCCGGTGCTCGACCACGGCTTTGTACGCGTGATTGATTACATGGGCACCGACAGCGCCATTGTGCAGGCCGCGCGCGTGTCTTATGGTGCGGGCACCAAAAAAGTGAATGAAGATGCCGGCCTCATCAACTATCTGCTGCGCCACCGCCACACTACACCGTTTGAAATGTGCGAGATCAAGTTCCACATCAAACTGCCGATTTTCATCGCCCGCCAGTGGATCCGCCACCGCACCGCGAATGTGAACGAATATTCCGGGCGTTACTCGATCATGGATAAAGAATTCTACATTCCACAGCCGGAACATTTAGCGGCGCAATCCACCACCAACCGCCAGGGGCGCGGCGAGGTGCTGGAAGGTGCGCAGGCCGCGCGCGTGCTGGAGATTTTGAAGGCGGATTCGGTGAATGCCTACGCGCATTACGAAGAGATGATGAACTGCGACGAAGAAGGCAACATCTTCGATGAAAGCAAGCCCGGCCTCGCGCGCGAGCTGGCGCGCATGAACCTGCCGGTTAATTTCTACACCCAGTGGTATTGGAAAATCGACCTGCACAACCTCATGCATTTCCTTGCCCTGCGCGCCGACAGCCACGCGCAATATGAAATCCGCGCCTATGCGAATGTGATGCTCGACGTGCTGAAAGCATGGGTGCCGGTCACCTATCAGGCCTTCATGGATTACCGCATGGGCGGCGCCTCCATTTCGGCCAAGGGGCTAGATGCCATCCGCCGCATGATCGCCGGCCAGCAGGTCACTCAGGAAAACAGCGGCATGAGCAAGGGCGAATGGCGCGAGTTCACTGAGGTTCTTAAGCTCGACCCGCAAAAAATCGCTGCATAATCTCTCGCCAATATCTCCATGCCCGCTATTGGCAAAACCATCCTTATTATTAATGACGAGCAGAATAAAGCAGCTGCACTCGAGCGTTTATTAAAAAACGAACCGGGGCTGCATTGCGACATCATCACGTTAGAAGAGTTCACAAAAAAATCGCTTCGAGCAACACTGGCTGATTGCGCTGAAAAAGGTTTTCCAGTCTCCGTCATCATTAGCGATGACGTCATCAGCAACGATCTGAATGGCTTAACCGTAGCGAACATCGCTCAAGAAAGCCCTGATAAGCCGGCCGTACTCATCAAAACATCGTGGCAGAGCCCGGGGGCAGCCATGCAAAACCACCCGATGATCAAAGGCTTTTTTAATCAGTCCTCACGCTTCAGCGATCTTACGAAGGCAGTAAAATCGATTCTTGCAAAGGGCACCCAACAATCTCTGGAGCGCTAGCGCCGCAGTCAAACGACTAAAACCGCACGACCGGCTTGGTCGCGCCGCTGGCGGGGGCTTTCACCTTCAGGCTGCGCAGATTGCCATCAGCGGAGGTAACTTCCAGAATATAGTCCGCGGGCGGCAAGTAGAGGTAAAAATAGGGCCCAGCATTTTCCACCGTAAAAAGCACAGTGTCCTTGGTATCGACCACGCGCACCGTTGCATCGCCCATGAATGTGCCTTTGGTTCCGGCAATCAGCAGCTGCACATTAAAATCTTTTTCCAGCGATTTAAGCTGCGAAAGCTCTTCCTGCCCCACACCGCCAGTCACATATTTCATCGTGCCGTTGGACATGACCGTCAGTGGCAGTGCGGGAATGGCATCACCGCCCAGCGATTCAATAACCTCGCCATCACGAGCGCGCACCACTGTCGGTGCATCCTGCTGGCTCTGGCCACCAGCGGCAGGCGCAAGCGCGGCCAATGCTTCAATGGAGGCATTCGACTGAGCACTGGATCCAGCGCCATAAATCGTGCCAGTGCCGGGCTGCCAGTCGGATGGTGTCTGCTGAGCGAACGCTGGCAGCGACATGCCACAAACCAATGAACTCACTACGAACAAACGGCGCATCATATTTAACTCCTATTACTAAAGACTAACGACTTGAGACTTGCTTGACCCAAGTCATGATTGATTTTTAGGTAAGCTGATATAGCATAGCTTCAGCCATTTGGCGAGTTTTTATCGGAGCGGCTCATGAAACACTGGATTAAATTTCCCAAAACCTCTGGCAAAACCTCGCGTCAGGCACATGTTTCCCTGCCAAAAGGTACAGTAGAGCGCGAATTTGGCCGCGAAGGCTTCTTCGGGCCAGTCTCCCACCTCTACCACACCCACGCCCCCACCGGCTGGCTGAGCTGGGAAGGCGACACCCGCCCCCGCGCCTTCGACACAGTGAAGATGAAAAAAATCGTCGATTCTCCGTGGGCTGCCCAGCCGCTGCTGCACAATGCCAGCATGAAGTTCCGCCTATGGAAAACCAAAGGTAAGATGGATCATCTGGCCGCCAACGGCGATGGCGACGAGCTGATTTTCGTGCACAAAGGCAAGGGCGATTTATTCTGCGATTTCGGGCATATCGCTTTTACCGAAGGCGATTACATCCTGCTGCCGCGCTGCCTGATGTGGCGCGTGGAGTGCCAGAGCGAGTGCGTGTTTTTGCTGATTGAGGCGACCGGCGAAGCCTATAAACTACCGGAAAAAGGCCTCGTGGGCCCGAATGCGATTTTTGATGAGGCGATGCTGGATACGCCGGAAATCAACGCCGCTTTCAAAGCGCAATACAGCGAGAAAAAAACCACACTGCTGATTAAGCGCCACGGCAAACTTTCCACCGTCACCTACCCGCATAATCCGCTGGATGCGATTGGCTGGCGCGGTGACAATCTGCCGGTTCGCATCAACTGGCGCGACATCCGCCCGCTGATGAGCCACCGCTACCACCTGCCGCCAAGCGCACACACCACCTTCCTTGCCAGCCGCTTTGTGGTGTGCACCTTTGTGCCGCGCCCGTTCGAGACGGATCCCGAGGCGCTGAAAGTGCCGTTTTATCATTCGAATAACGATTTCGATGAGATTATTTTCTACCACATGGGCAATTTCTTCTCGCGCGACAATATTCATCCGGGCATGATCACGCTGCACCCTTCGGGCTTTCCGCACGGGCCACACCCCAAGGCTATGAACAATGCCTTCACCCCCAAAGCCAAGGAAACGGACGAAGTGGCGGTGATGATTGACACACGCGACGCGGTAGAAATCTCGAAAGAGGCCATCAGCGTGGAATGGAAAGATTATGTGAATAGCTGGAAGGCGACGGCAAAACCTTAGCGGCTAAGCCGCTTAGGTTACCGTCGTCCCGGAAAATTTTTCAGCAGGAAAATTTATCCGGGATCCAGAAAAGCTAAAAGTCAGGAGACTTTTAGCGTCAAATAAATAATAAGCTGGATTCCCGCTTCCGCGGGAATGACGAAAGGAAAAATATGAAACTCGCCTCCCTTAAAACCGATACGCGCGATGGCGCGCTAGTCGTGGTAAGCAAAGATCTCAAAAAAGCCGTGGCTGTGCCCGGCATCGCGCCGACGCTGCAGCAGGTGCTGGAGCGCTGGGATGCGCTTTCGCCGCATCTAAAAAAGCTCTATGATTCGCTGAACAAGGGCGAATCGGTGCATGGCGCATTTGCGTTTGATGAAACCAAAGTGGCCTCGCCCCTGCCACGCGCCTATCAGTGGCTTGATGGCTCGGCTTATGTGAACCATGTTGAGCTGGTGCGCAAATCCCGCGGGGTGGAGATGCCGGAAAGTTTCTGGTCTGATCCGCTGATGTATCAGGGTGGCAGCGACAGCCTGCTCGGCCCGCGCGAGGATATTCCGCTGCCAAGCGAAAAAGACGGCATTGATTTCGAGGCCGAAATCGCCGTGATTACCGACGATGTTCCGATGGGTATCACACCCGAAGATGCGGAAAAACACATCAAGCTGATCGTGCTGGTGAATGATGTTTCGCTTCGCTACCTCGCCATGCCGGAAATCGCCAAAGGCTTTGGCTTTCTGCAGGCCAAGCCTGCCTCTGCTTTTTCGCCGGTCGCAGTCACACCGGATGAGCTCGGCGCGGCATGGAAAGACGGCAAGGTGCATCTGCCGCTCATCACCCATTATAACGGCAAGCTTTTTGGCAAACCCCATGCCGGGACAGACATGGTCTTTAACTTCCCTAAACTGGTGTCACACGCCGCACGCACACGCCATTTATCCGCAGGCACCATCATCGGTTCCGGCACCGTATCAAACAAAGATCGTTCGGTTGGCTCCAGCTGCATTGTCGAAGTACGCACCATTGAGAAGCTCGAAAAAGGCGAATCAGAAACGCCATTTATGAAATACGGCGATACGGTGAGAATCGAAATGCTTGACGAGAAAGGTGCGTCGATCTTCGGCACCATCGAGCAGAAGATTGTGCCTTACGCCTATCAGGGTGCAAGAAAAAGCGCCTTACAAGACTAACTGTTTTAAATTGAGAGACTTGTTACTTAGTGGCCCCGTTCTTTAAGGCTGTGAACAGCAAGGTCTCTGTACTCAAATTTTTTACTCTTCCAAAGCTTCATTCGCTGGAGTCGCGAAAGTATCGTGGTGGCTAGAACTTTTATGACATATTTGGGACCATTTACATGGCATATCTCACTGCCATAGAAAGTCGGGATACTGATTTCCTTAAATCTTTGACCAGTATCGATCATTTGGATAAGAATATCTGTATCAAAATCAAAGTAGTCAGCATTGGCTTGAAAAGGAACTGCTTGCAGCGCGGAGGTAGCATAAACACGATAGCCGCTATGGAATTCAGAAAGTCGAACCCCTAAAAGCAAGTTCTGTAGTGTCGTAACGACGATGTTACCGATGAACTTATAAAGCGGCATTCCACCTTTCAAAGCTGCAGTTCCCTGCATCATACGCGATCCAATAACTACATCAGCTTCATCTGCTAACACAGGTTGCGCAAGTATAGGGATATACTCTGGTGCATATTGGCCATCTCCATGTAGGAGTATAACTAGATCATACGCACGATCCAGCGCATACTGATAGCCCAGCTTCTGATTGCCGCCGTAACCTTTGTTAACAGTATTACGCTGTACCGTGATCTGGCGTCCTGTCCTTGCGGCATATGCAACAGCAATCTGAGCAGTATCGTCTTGTGAGCAATCATCAATTACAAGTACATCACAGTTGCATATTTTTTTTCCCCATACTGAGTCTGGGATACGTTCAAATACTTGCTCAATATGCGCCGAAGCGTTGTACGCCACTATAAAAACCAACAATTTCTTGCTATGAGCCAATTCTTTATTTGTCTGCATGTAAAAAATTAAATTTGAACTGTTATCATATTCAAATATTATGACATTATGTCGACAACATGACAACAACGCAGCAACTAAATGTTAAAATCCTGATTTATGCTCATCAAGACCCAATAAAAGCGCCTAGCGCAGGTGCTCTTCCACAACGAATAGCGGGCGCTGCTTCGTTTCGCGGTAGATGCGGCCGATATATTCACCAATGATGCCGAGCGATATAAGCTGGATACCACCCATAAAAAGCACCGCCACCATGATGGAGGCGAAACCCGGCGTCTCAACCCCATGCACCAGTGTACGGATCACGAGCCACGCCGCATAACTTAATGATAGAATTGAGATCAATACCCCCAAATAGGTAGCGAGGCGCAATGGAAGTGTGGTGAAGGAAAAAATGCCATCCTTGGCAAGCCGAAGCAGCGATCGCACACTGTGCTTAGCCTCCCCGATCGCACGCTCAGGACGATCAAAATAAATGCAGGCGGTCTTAAATCCAACCCAGGCAAAAAGCCCCTTCATAAAGCGGGTGCGCTCCGGCAGCAGACGCATCACCTCCACCACCTGCCGATCCATCAACCTGAAATCACCGACATTGGCGGGCAAATTAACATGCATCGCGCGCATCAGCTTATAAAACCCCAGTGCGCTGATGCGCTTGAGCCAGCCATCACCCTTGCGGTCGCGGCGAACGGCAAGCACCACCTTATAGCCTTGCTGCCACTTCGCCACCATCTCGGGGATCAGCTCCGGCGGGTCTTGCAGATCGGCATCGATGGGAATCACCGCCTCGCCTTCGGCATGAAAAAGACCGGCCGTCAGCGCCGCTTCCTTACCAAAATTACGTGATAGCGCGAGCAGCTGGATGCGCGGGTTCTTCGCGTGCCACTGGCGCAGCTTCTCCATGGTGTCATCATGGCTGCCATCATCCACACAGAGCACACGCCAGTCCAGCCCCAGCGAATCCAGAATGGGCAGCAGCCGCGCAAACAATACTTCCAACCCCTCAGATTCGTTATACATGGGGATGATGACCGTAAATTTAGTCGGTAAAAGCAATGTTTTTTGCTCGCTACGTTAGGATATTAATGGTACCAATTTACTCTGTTTAGTCTTCAATAACCACACTTTGTTTTTATCTAAAATTGATGCTCCGCTTCATCCGTGCCGACCTAGTTGTTAACACGCTTATCAGCTGCCTTTCCATTTTCTGTGCTTGGTATATACTTCTTGATCACGATGTAGGTGCGTTTTTTTCATATTCAGAGCGAATCATTGCCGGAGGCAAGCTCTATGTAGATGTTCACGAGGTCAATACACCACTCGTCACATATTTATTGATGCCGATCGCTCTACTCCAACAACATAGCGGTATTGCTTACACCACTTCTTTTTTTATTATCTACGGCCTGATTTTTTTTGCTTGCGCTTTATTTTCACAACATCTCCTGAGTTACTTTGAAACGTTTCGTCGCCCCGATTCCAAGCTCATATCGGGAATTGCCATCTGCTATATTTTATTACTTTCTGTGGCTCTGGATAAAAACTTCGGGCAGCGCGAGCATTTCTTCATCTGCTTTATTTTTCCCTATATCGTTACATTGATGGCACGGGATTACGGCATTGATCTGCCGCGCAATCAACGTCTTCTTGCCGGTCTCATTGCCGGCATCGGCTTTTGCATTAAGCCTAACTTCATCATTGTGCTGATTTGTGCTGAAATTGTATCACTGGCGAGGCAAAAAAGTCTTATATCGTGCTTTCGTCTGGAAACCTTGGTCATAGGTGTAATTTTCGTTTCATATCACATCTGGTTTCTAGTCACATTTCCTGAGTATCTGGATCAATTACCCCATTTCATGAACGCCTATCGATCCTATCAGTCGATATTTCTTCTTACGCTGGCAAAAATGCTCTTCGCTCTCTCTGCCTTCTATTTCTACATTGTGTTAGTTATCAAACTCAGAAGTGACTTATCTAAGATAACTTCGCTTCTTGCGGTATCTGCGGGCGCATGCTTTCATTACCTCATTCAGAATGCTGGGTTCAATTATCATCTTATTCCCGCCTATGCATTTTTAATATGGGTGGGTGTTGTGTTGTTAATCAACTCAGATAAAAGCAAATATGCACTGATTATTATTTTTCTTAGTCTTTTTCCTTATACTCTGACTACTTACTATTTAGCGGATCGACGAGAGTTAATTTTGAGCATGGCCGAAAAAATTAAGCTTCACACTGCAGGTGGTTCTGTTGCAATTCTGAGCACCTCGGCCTACCCAGCTTTTCCTGTAATTAATTATGCAGCAGCTTCGTGGCCACTTTCATCAGCCCACCTAAGACAACTTCCTGTTAGTTATAAAGAATTCAAAAATATCAGCACCGAACCCAACTACCGCACTCTCGATGAAATGAGTGATACGGAACGTTATTTTACCGAGCGCAATCTTGGCGAATTAGAGCAGCGTCCTGAGCTGATTGTTATTGATGAAAGAGATGATAAACAAGGGCTTGAAAATGTGCAGTTCAACATCCTGAACTACTTCCTCACTCAGGAGCGCTTTCGGGCGTTGTGGAAGGATTATCGCTATATCGGCACGCTGCATGATTTTGCATTTTATAAGTACGAGCCAGCTGCTAAACCATAAGCTGTGATTGCGCCGCTTAAAAAACTTGCCTCCGTTTTACTTGCCATCCCGGCGCGCGAGCGGCTGGTGCGGCTGGTATTTGCCGCCGCCACGCTCTATCTTTGTTATCTCGCGGCGGCAGGCATCTACCATAGCCTCGGCTATGGCCCCGGGCGGGATGCGCAGCTGTTTCATTACATCGCGCACCGCTTGCTGGCCGGCGATGTGCCCTACCGCGACATGTTTGATTACAACATGCCCGGCACCTACTGGGTGCATATGGCGATCATCTCGCTGTTTGGTCATGGCGATCTCGCCTTTCGCCTCACCGATCTGGCATGGCTCATCACCTCAGCATGGATCGTCGGGTGGATGATCTGGCCATATTCGCGCTGGCTTGCGCTCTGGGCGGCCGCGCTCTGGTTTACCCATCACGGCACCACCGGAGAGGGCTTCATCTTCCAGCGCGATTTCATGATTGCCTGCCTGCTGCTGGCCTCCGGCGCCGTCATCCTCCATGCGCAGGAATCCTTGCGCTATGACAGGTTAAACCAGCTCGCGCTCTATGCACTGGCGGGGCTGCTTGCGGGCTTTGCTGGCGGCGTTAAACCCACCGCGCTTGGTATTTGCGCGGCGCATGGCTTGTGGCTGCTCATCACCACCCGCGGCACCGTCAAGGACAAGTTCATCGCCGCCAGCGCCTACAGCGCGGGTGTGGTGCTGATGCTTGGCAGCTTAGCCGCATGGATTTATCTGAAGGGTGGCTGGCATTATTTCACCGATATTGTGCTGAACTTCATCCCGGTGTTTCGCGTCACCTTCCTGCCTTTCGTCGCTGGGGGCGTGCTCGCCAATCCCACCAGCTGGAGTGCGCTGTTTGCGCCCATGGCGGTCATACTCTGGCTGGTGCTGGTACTGCTCATTTTCTTTCGCAGCCACACCCATGCGCGCCTTTGGTTTGCCTTTGCCTGCACCCTTCCTCTCGCGCTGCATGTCTATGTTCAGGACAAGGGCTGGGAATATCACTACTACCCGCTTTATGCCTTTGCGCTGGTGTTTGTAGCGCTAGCGATGCAGCTGATACTCAGCCAGCTTGGTAGCGCCTCGCGCATCGCCGCCACTATTTCCCAGCTGGGCGCGATCATCATCATGCTCATGGCCAGCTGGCACCTGCTTTCCAGCAAGCCAAGGCCGTTTGATATCAGCAATGCCAGCGACAGGCGCGAACGCTTTGCGCGCGAGCTGAGCTTCCAGATTGAAAAAGCAGCGCAGCACATGCCGCCTGCCATCCGCGAATCTTTCCTCAGCGCGGATGAAAAGCCGGTGCTGGTGATGAGCTATTTCTGCGATGGCTGCAACATGTGGTCGAGCGCCTACCGGCTGAACTGGAATTCTCCCACCCCCTATCTCTTCACCCAGCCCATTTCGCGCCGCTACAAACCCTATTACAAAGAGCCGCGCCAACGCTTCATCCGCGCGATCATCGAGCAGGCGCCTCCCATCATTATTTATTCTGGCAGCGGCGGTATCATCCCCGAGCTGCGCAAAGAAAACGAGACGCTGGATCATTTCATGGCCACACATTACAAAGACATGACCAGCAAGGATCGCTACACGCTTTATGTGCTGGTCAAAGAGCCCGGAAAGAATTTATGAAACTCTACAGCTATTTTCGCTCCTCGGCCTCCTACCGCGTGCGCATCGCACTGGGTCTTAAGGGCCTCCACTACGACACCATCCCAGTCAACCTGCTCATGAGCGAACAGCGCGCGCCGGATTATGTGAGGCTGAACCCGCAAGGGCTGCTTCCGATGCTGGAAGATGGTGACCACTATTTCACACAGTCGCTCGCCATCATGGAATATCTCGAAGAAGCCTACCCTTCTCCTGCCATCCTACCCAAAACACCGGCCGAGCGGGCGCGTGTGCGCGCCATCGCGCTGGCGATTGCCTGTGACATTGCGCCGCTGAATAATGTAAGCAGCATGAATTTCCTGAAAAACGATCTAGCGCAGGGTGATGCCGAGCGCACGCGCTGGTATCAGCACTGGATTGAACGGGGCTTTACTGCGCTCGAAGCCATACTGAAAGATAGTTCCGCAACCGAAACATTCTGCCATGGGGAAATGCCCACCATCGCTGATTGCTGCCTCGTACCGCAGGTGTTTAATGCGCGGCGCTATGAGTGCGACCTTACGCCCTATCCCACCATCCGCCGCATTGATGAGGCTTGCAGCCAGCATCCCGCCTTCATCGCGGCTCACCCTGGAAAACAGCCAGACAGCCACTAGGCAAGTCGGATAAGTTCCACCATCGCGCGGCCATAGCGGCGCGAGTCAACACACGAAAACGGCGCTGGAAGCACCACCGTTTCCGACTCATCATACTCAATCACCAGCACCGCATCCGGCGCCAGCCAGCCGCCAGCCTTCAGGCTTTCAAGCGCGGCGGGCAGCAGCTTCTGGTGGTAGGGCGGGTCAAGAAAAACCACATCATACACCCGCCTTGCTTTCGGCAGCTGCCCTGCCCCTGCCTGCACAAAATCACAAAGCTCAAGCTCGCCCGCACGCGTGACATTATGCTTGGCGCAGGCGAGCGCCTCGCGCGATTGGTCGATAAAGGTCACATGCGCCGCCCCGCGCGAGAGTGCCTCAAGGCCAAATGCGCCGGTGCCGCAGCATACATCCAGCACCGCCTTATCTTCAAACGTATGCCCGCTCAGGCCATGCTTGCCGTGGGTGAGGATGTTGAAAATCGCCTGGCGTGCAAAATCAGAGGTCGGGCGCACATGCGCCGCGGCTTCTTTGGAAAGCTCAATGCGACGCCCTTTATGTTTTCCGGAGATAATGCGCATGATAAGTGCTTAGTGCTTAGTGCCTGAGTGCTTAGTGATAACGTCACCAAGCACAAAGCACAAGCCACTAAGCACCTTTTACAAAACTCTTAAGCGCTTTCCCGCTCACTTCCTTCACTTCCCCGCGTGGCAAGCTGCCCAGGATAAAGGGGCCATACGACAGACGGATGAGCCGGTTCACCATACAGCCAAAATGCTCAAAAACCTTGCGGATCTCGCGGTTTTTGCCTTCGGTGAGCGAGACAATCAGCCACTGGTTATAAGCAGCCTCGCTGGCCTTTCTATCACCGGTCGGGGTACTGCGTTTCTCCGGCTCCACTTTCACGCTGCCATACTGCACACCATCCACAGTGACGCCCGCTTTCAGCTGATCGATCATCTTATCCGTCACCTTGCCATGCACGCGCACGCGGTAGCGCCGAATCCAGCCGGTGGAAGGCAGCTCGAGCCTGCGCGAAAGCTGGCCATCATTGGTCAGCAGTAAAAGCCCTTCTGAATTAAGGTCAAGCCGGCCGACCGAGATCACACGCGGCATCGATTTAGGCAAGGCCTGAAACACGGTTGGCCGCCCGCCGGGATCTTTATGGGTGGTCACCAGCCCTTGCGGTTTGTGATACAGCCAGAGCCTTGTTTCTTCCTTGGCAGCCAGCGGCTTTCCGCCCACTTCAACCTTATCGCTATCCGACACATTCAAGGCAGGCGTGCGAATGATCTTGCCGTTCACGCGCACCTTGCCTGCCTCGATCAGCCCTTCCGCCTCGCGCCGCGAGCATACACCAGCACGGGCGATTCTCTTCGCAAGTCTTTCAGGCTTAGGGCTTTGGGCTTTGGGCTCTGGTGATTTCATTTTTCCCTAAATCCTAAATCCTGAAACCTTGCATGCCTCAACAAACGCTTCAAAAATCTTTTTATCAATGGGGCTTACGAAATATTCCGGGTGCCACTGCACACCCAGACAAAACGGATGGGTTGGCAGCTCGATTCCTTCAATCACACCGTCACTGCTACGCGAGTTGACCACCATGCCCGGCGCAACTTTTCCCACCGCCTGATGATGCGCGGTGTTGACGTTGGCGATAAACGGAGAACCCTCACCCCTGCCCTCTCCCTGAGAGGGAGAGGGAGAAGTAAGTTCCTTCTCCCTTTTAGGGAGAAGGTTAGGATGAGGGTTCGCTACGATACGATGTAGCAGTGTGCCGGGCACAATCTCGATGGTATGTCCCGGCTCGGTGCGGGCATTTTGCTGCTCGTGCTCGAGCGCGTTTGGCACGCTGTCGGGAATATGCTGAATGAGCGTACCACCAAGCACCACGTTCAGCAGCTGTTCGCCGCCACAAATGCCAAGGATAGGTTTTTTGGCCTCAACCATGCCGCGCGTAATGGCAAACTCAAAAGCGGTGCGTGCGTCTTTGGTGGTTACCTTATCGCTGGCCACTGCCTCGCCGTAATATTCCGGCGGCACATCAAAGCCGCCGCCGGTGATGATCAGGCCATCAATCATCTGCAGATAATGGCTGGCAGCGTTTAAATCGTGCGGCAGCGGCAGCACCACCGCGCCGAGGTCAGAGACCGCTGTTAAGTAATTCTGGCGCACGGCGTAATGCGGCATTTTTGAGAAATTGCCGGGCTTGCCGCCCTGTTCAAAATCCAGCGTCACACCAATAATCGGGGGTTTATTCATGGTTCTATAATGGTTTTTTGGCGAATTATTAACCGATACATGGTTTTATGATGAATGGGAACAAAAAGCCTTCTGTAACTATGGAAAATATCAAACAAACACTATCTTTGGCCACTGTCGCCGGCGTCATTTTCGGCTTTGCGCTGGTCATCGGCGCCATCATGCACGCCACCTCAAACTGGTGGTCATTCCTCAGCGTTCATGGCTTTCTGATCGTCATCGGCGGCACGATTGCCAACGCCTTCATGAGCTACCAGGCGAATTATGTGGTCAAAGCCTTCAAGGCGATGGTCAATATGCTCAAAAAACCCAAAGCCACCCGCGAAGGCCTGAATGCCGAAATCCTGCGCCTTATCAAATGGGCGTATATCGCGAACTCCAAGGGGCTGGCCGGGCTTGAATCAGAAACCGGCTCGCAGATCAAAGAAAAACTCCTGCGCTATGGCATGGATCTGGTGGTCACTGGCTACCAGCCGGAAGTGCTGCGCAAAATGATGAACACCGCCGTGGAAGCGGAATTCGAGCGGCGGATCACGCCCGTTGCCATTCTGCGCAACATGGCTTCCACCGCCCCGGCGTTCGGCATGGTCGGCACGCTGGTGGGCATGGTGGTGATGCTGCAGAACATTCAGGGTGATATGGCGCAAATCGGCACTGGCCTTGCGGTCGCGCTGCTGGCAACACTCTATGGCATTATCGTCGCGCGGCTGATCTGCCTGCCGGCGGCAGATAAGCTGCTGCAAAAAGAAGAAATCATGCGCTTTCGCAACTACATGATGACCGAAGGTCTCGTGCTGCTCGCGGAAAAACAAACCCCGCGCTACATGCAGGATAAGCTCAACAGCTTCCTCGACCCGGATATTCATTTCAACATCGATGAGCAGCTGAAGAAGTCGGAGGCGGCGTGATCCCTCCGCGCAAGCACACCCCGCAGGAAGACACCGACTCATGGCTGATGAGCTACGCCGACCTCATCACGCTGCTAATGTGTTTCTTCATCATATTCGTTTCGGTATCGGAACCAAAAAAAGATAAGTTCACGCTGATCACGGACGGGCTTGCCAATAAGTTCGGCGCGGTGGATATGTCCACACCGCTGCATGGCGTCTACAGCTCGCTTCAGGGGCTGATTGAAAACAACCAGCTCTTCCGCGATGCCGTCATCCAGAAACATGATAAATCCATTGAGATGGAGCTGGCGAGTGGCTCATTTTTCAAGCGCGATTCGGCTGATTTCATGGAAGAAAAACTACCCATCCTGAAAGAGCTGGCCGCCGGGCTGAAAGCAGGCGCTTACCTCGATTACCGGATTATTATCGAAGGCCACACCAGCGACCGCGCGCCCAGCGGCCTCTACCAGTCCAACTGGGAACTCTCAGCCATGCGCGCCACCCGGCTCGTGCAGTTTTTCATTGAGCAGGGTATCGAGAGCAAACGCTTGGTTGCCGTCGGCCTTGCGGATAGCTATCCCAAGCTGCCCAACCTCGATGCCTCGGGCAAGCCGATTGACCAAAACCGCGCGCAGAATGAGCGCATGGTGATTAAATTCGAGCGAGGATAGCGCGGGTCAGATCGGCACGGTTCAGCGTATAAAAATGAAGATGGTCGCAGCCCAGCGCCAATAATTCCTGACACTGCGCCACCGCCACATCCACCGCCGCTTTCGCGCGTTCTTCCGGCTTATCTTCCAGTGGCGCAAAGCGCTCCTGAAGCCATGCGGGCACGTGAGTGCCGCACATAGCAGAAAACTTCTTGATGGTCGCAAAATTCCCAATCGGTATCACCCCCGGCAGGATAGGAATAGCAATGCCGCTGCGGCGCACACGCTCGAGAAACCGCGCATAATGGCTGGTATCAAAAAAATACTGGGTGATCGCGCGGGTCGCTCCGGCATCAATCTTCGCTTTCAGCACATCAATATCCTGCTCAAAGCTTGCCGATTGCGGGTGCTTTTCCGGAAATGCCGCCACGGTGATTTCAAAATCGTGCTTTTTTTTAAGCCCCGCTACCAGTTCGCTGGCAAAACGGTAGCCATTAGGGTGCGGCACGTAGCTTTCCATCCCTTGCGGCGGGTCGCCGCGAAGGGCAACAATGTGGCGCACGCCGGCCTGCCAGTAGCCATCCGCCACCGCGTCCACCTCGTCGCGGCTGGCATTCACACAGGTGAGATGCGCCGCTGGTTTCAGCATGGTTTCCCTTGCCATTTTACCAACAATCGCATGGGTGCGTTCACGGGTGGAGCCACCGGCGCCATAGGTCACGGAAACAAAGTTTGGCAAAAAAGGGGTAAGCTCAGAAACCGCCTGCCAGAGCTTTTGCTCCATTTCCTCGGTTTTGGGTGGAAAAAACTCAAATGATACCGTATGTGACATTCCAGCAACAGCCGCGCATATTTGTGAAAAACCTTAGAAAAATAGCACGTTTTTGGTTTAACGCCCGCCCACAAAACACTAGATTCCCGCGTCGAGTCAAGCTGAATCGGCAACAGATGGCGGGCAAACGCTTCACGATTGATTAATCGCTGTGCGCTATGCTGGTTGTCTGATTTGTCACCACCAGAGGCCTTAAATCCATGCGTAGAATCAATACAACAATGTTTTATTCTTCAGTCAAATGTGCCGCAATTGCCGGCATGCTGGTGCTTTCCGCCTGCAGCCATGCGCCGCAATCCGCCGCTGGCGTTGAGCAGGCAAGTCAGGATGATCCGCTGGAGCCGATGAACCGTGCTATTTTCCAGTTTAATCAGGCCGTCGACACGGTGGGGCTCAGACCAGTCACGCAGCTCTACCGCGAGGTCGTGCCGGAAAAAGGCCGCGAGCTGGTATCCAACTTTGTGGATAACCTGAACATGCCGGTTAATTTGTTTAATTCGGTTGTACAGCTGGATCCTGAAAACAGCTTCAAATCCTTCTGGAGTTTCTTCGTCAACACAGCGTTTGGCGTGGGTGGTCTGTTTGATGTAGCGAGCGAAATTCCGCTGAAGCCGCGAGAAACGGATTTCGGCCACACGCTTGCCATTTATGGCGCTGATGCTGGCAGCTATCTGGTGCTACCGCTGCTTGGCCCCTCCACGGTGCGTGATGGTATTGGCCGCGGTGTTGATATTGCGGTCGAACCTTATCGCTATTTTGAATATTTCCAGGATGGTGCTGATACCGCCTTCACCGCCACACAGGTCATCGATGCGCGTTCGCGCAACATGACCCTGATTGACGATGTCTTCCGCACGTCGCTCGATCCCTACAGCACCTTCAAAAGCGGCTATCTGCAGCGTCGCAATGCGGAAATCAGAAAAGCCATCGAAGCGCGCAGAGCTTCTCAAGAGCGGGCAGGTTTTTAATCCATGCGTAACGTCACTTTAGCCTTATTTTCTGCCATCATACTCGGCGCCACTTCTTTCTTTTCTGTCGCGCAGGCCGCCGATGGCAGCGTGCAGGCTTCTAAATATGTCGAATCGCTGGGCAACCGCGCGATTGCCATTATCGCCAACGAAAAGCTGCCCAAAGTGCAAAAGCAGAAACAGCTGGAAAAAATCTTTGCTGAAAATGTTGATATCCCGTGGGTTGGCCGTTTTGTCATGGGGCGCTTCTGGCGCACTGCCACACCGGAGCAGCAGAAACGCTACCTGAAGGAATACGAAACCTTTGTCATCACCCACTATGCTTCGCGCTTTGCGGAATATTCTGGCGGCAAATTCACCATCACCTCCACCCGCAAGGACAGTGAAAACGAGTTCACCGTCAGCATGAAGATGGAAACGGGCGATCAGGGCGCAGAGCCAGTCGCCGTTGACTACCGCGTGCGCAGCAACGCCGGCAGCATGAAAGTGTTTGATGTCATTGTTGAAGGCGTGAGCATGATCACCACCCAGCGCGCGGAATTCAACGCCATTTTAAATGATAAAGGCATTGATACGCTGATCGACAAACTCGCCAGCAAATCCCTCAGCGCCGAAGTGGCAGCGAAGAAGTAGTCAGCAATCAGGGTTCTTTATGTGGCACCAGCCCATCCCTCGCTCGCAAGCAAGCTGTGGGGCGCACTTGATTTCCCAGCGCGCAAGAAGCGCGTAAGAAAATCTAAGCGGCGGGACCGAGAGTATTGTCGCATGGTCTCCTGACCATGCGCCGTCAAGCGGCAACTCGACAAAATATAATTTTGTCTGCGCTGACCAAATCGTCTTACTGACGATTTGTCGAACCTGGAGGTTCTCACCCATCCTACCCCACCTTCTATCCCATAGACTTGGGTCTATGGGATAGAAGGTGGCGGGACCGAGAGGATTCGAACCTCCGACCTAGCGTTTAGGAAACGCTTGCTCTATCCGGCTGAGCTACGGCCCCGCATCTGCCCGCGCAAATTAGCCAGCACTGGCAGCAAATGCAAGCTGTAGTGCCCCATCCCCGCGAACCATCAGACAGTTGCATTTTTTCTTCGTCAATTACCTTGCCGCTGGGCTATGCTGCACCATCTGCACTGGAGAACATGCATGCGTGTGGTGGTGATAGGTTCGGGTTTTGGCGGGCTGGCTTCGGCCATTCGTCTTGCTGCCCGCGGGCATCAGGTTCATCTGCTCGAGGCGTGCGACCAGATTGGCGGGCGGGCGCAGACCGTGCAGCTGGGCAGCGTGGCTTGCGACATGGGGCCAACGGTCATCACCGCGCCCTATCTGTTTGCGGAATTGTTTGCGCTGGCGGGCGAGCGGCTGGAAGAAGCGGTCACCATCCAGCCACTTAAGCAACCATGGTATCGTTTTCAGTTTGCGGGTGGCGATAGCTATGATTATGGCGCGGCAAACGAGTTTGAGCAGACCATCCGCCAGCATTTTCCAGGCGATCTCGAGGGCTACCGGGCGCTGCGAGCCCATGCGGCAAAACTTTACACCACAGGCTATGAGCAGCTTGCCGGCACATCGTTTGATCGTATCGGGGTGATGCTGCGTCATCTGCCGGATATTATCCGCCTTGGGGGCTACCGTTCGGTCGATGGGCTGGTCAGACGCTATATTCGCAGCGATCGACTTGCTCAAATGCTTTCCACCGCCCCGCTATTGCTGGGCGGCAACCCCAAAACTGCCAGCAGCCTTTATTTTCTGATCCACGAGCTCGAACAGCGCCACGGCGTGCATTATGTCAAAGGCGGCACGATGGCTCTGGTGCGCGCGCTGGGTGCGCTGGCGGCGCGGCTTGGGGTGGTGGTTGAAACCGGCCGTCATGTGACGGGCTTTCGCATGAACAAAGAGCGCATTCACGAGGTCATCTGCCAGAGTGGCCAGCACTACCCGGCTGATAGCGTGATATTTGGCGGTGATGCCGCAACGCTTTACCGGAAGCTGATTCCGCCCATGCATCAATCACCACTGACACGCCTTCGCGCGCATTATCATGCGCCCAGCATGGGGCTGATGGTGGTGTATTTCACCACACGTCGACGCTACGACATGCTGGCACACCACACCATCGGTTTCAGCGCATCTTATACGGGCGTGCTTCAGGATATTTTCAGCAGCACCAGACTACCGCAGGATTTTTCATTTTATTTGCACCGGCCAGCGGCCAGTGATCCAGAGGCCTGCCCGCCCGATACTGATTTATATTATGTGCTGGTGCCGGTGCCAGCGCTGGTGCGCCATGAAACCAGCGAGGAAGACTACCAGCTTTATCGCGATCATATTCTGCGCGTGCTCGAAGAGCGGCTGATGCCCGGCCTACGTTCGCAGTTGCTGCATGTCTCACATGTCAGCCCGCGCTATTTCCGTGACACGCTGAAAAGCCATGCCGGCGCGGGTTTCAGCTTACAACCAACCCTCACCCAGTCCGCATGGTTCCGCTTTCACAACCGCGATCCGCGCATCGCCAACCTTTATCTATGCGGTGCCGGAACCCATCCCGGCGCAGGGCTACCCGGCGTGCTGCATTCTGCTAAAATTGTGGAATCGCTGGTCGAATGAGTGAAGCGCTGCAGACTCTCAAACGCAAAAGCCAGAGCTTTTACTGGGCGGGGCTGCTACTGCCTGCACGCGTGCGCATGGATGTGGCAGAGCTTTATGCTTTCTGCCGCGCGATGGATGATGCGGTGGATGAACAGCACTCTCCGCAGTATGTGGAGCACGCGCAGCACTCACTGCCGCAAACCTATCCGCACATTCACCGCCTGTGCCAGCGCTATGATATTCAGCCGCAGGTCATGGAAGCATTTTTAAGCAGTCTGCTTGCTGACCAGCCGCCCGTGCGCCACGCCAGCCTTGGCTCATTACTGCGCTTCGCCTATGGCGCTGCAGGCACGGTCGGCATCATGATGAGCCACGTGCTCGGCGCGCGCACACCGCAAGCGCTCTATCGCGCGGTGGATCTCGGCATCGCCATGCAGCTGGTCAACATCGCCCGCGATCGCGCGAGCGATCTGGCGGCTCAGCGTGATTATCTGCCGCCAGGGCACGCACCCGCCACACTGGTGGTGCTTGCGGAAGATTACTTCACCAGCGGCATGGCTGGTATCGCGCTGCTACCGTGGCCGATGCGCCCGGCGATCATGACAGCGGCGCTGGTATACCGCGAAATCGGCATGGTTCTTCTCGCCCGCCCTGAAAACGCGCTCCGCCAGCGTGTGGTGGTGCCGCGCTGGCGCAAACTTCAGCTCACTTTTCGCGCGCTGATACTGGTTGCAGCAGCCAGAAGGCCAGCATCACCACACCTTGCCGCATTGCATGCGGAGCTTGCCGGCCTGCCACATACACACCATGCGGGCGAGCCATCATGAGCCGCTACGATGTCATCATTGTTGGTGGCGGCATGGCCGGGCTGATGCTGGCGTGGCATCTGAGGCAGCGCCACCCGTCGCTTGACATACTCGTGCTGGAAGCGCGGGATCGCTACACCCATGATCGTCACTTTGCTTTCTGGCTGGATGATCGCGAGGATGGCTTTCCCGAAACGCTGATATCCCATGCATGGCGGCGCTGGCAGGTGATCGATGCGCAGGGAGAAACCATGATGTTTCATGGCCAGCATTATCGCTACGGCGTCATTGCTTCCGACCGTTTTTATCAGACCATGACCGCGCTACCCGCTCTTACGGTGCATCATCGCTGCCGCATCACATCCATTCACGAAGATCAGGTCATCAGCGAAGATGGTGCCAGCTACCATGGCACCATGATTTTTGATGCACGTCCGCACACGAACCTGACCGCGCCGCTTTATCAACAATTCTCCGGCGTGGTCATTGAAACGGCGCAGCCCTGTTTTGATCCAGACTGCGCAACGCTGATGGATTTTTCTATCCCACAGCCCGAGGCGGCCTGCGCCTTTGTTTATTCGCTGCCATTTTCATCATCGCGCGCACTGCTTGAACCCACCCTGCTCACCGCCCGTCCATGGCCAGTAGCAGCCGTGCAGCACTGGCAATCTGAGCTGCTGAATAAAAAGTCACTGGCAGGTGCCACCGTGCACCATCACGAATATGGGCTACTACCACTGACCACCGAGCTGGCAGATACACAGCATGCCATCGCGATTGGCACCCGCGCAGGCTGGATGCGCGCCTCCACCGGCTATAGTTTCATGGCCAGCTGGCGCACGACCAGCACCATCGCTGAGCGCTACCGACCCGGCATGAAAACAATGGAGCTACCACCCCTAGCGCGACCTTACCGCACCACCAGCCGCGCCATGGATACACTCTGGCTTCGTGTTGCAAAGCATCATCCGGGTCTGCTTCCTGAGTGTTTCACGGCGTGGTTTCGCGCGCTGCCCGGCGATGCCATGGCCGCCTTCATGGATGATCGCGCCTTGCTGGCAACGCAGCTCAAACTGATCGCCCACACCCCCAGCCCCACCATTTTTCTTAAATCGCTATGCAAACGCTGAAACATCTTCACTGGCGCCTTGCGCTTGCTCTCAGTGTGGCCGCAACGGCGCTGTGCCTTATCTGGCCGCCATCCGACACCGTGCAGCTGGCGCTTCTGCTGCTGCTGGCAGGCTGCATTGGTGTGCCGCATGGCCTGACGGATCTTGGGCAGCTGAGCGCCGCCGGTAGCAGATTTCCTCTGCCCAGGCTTGCGCCCGCCATATGCGGGCTGGTTTACTATCTGCTGATGCTGCTGGCGGTATTGATAGTTTGGCAGCTTACACCTGCCGGCGCACTACTGCTTTTATTGCTGGTATCGATCTATCACTTCGGCAGTCATGATATGCGAGAAATCAAGCAGCGCTCTTGCTCAAGGGCAGCCATCTGGCGTCACGGCGCGCTGATTATTCTGCTGCCACTCGCCGCACAACCACAAACTTCTGATTATTTTCAGCTGCTCTCCGGCCTGAACTGGCAACGCGCGCAGCCAGTTTTTGTTGCCGCCGCAATGATTCTTGTGCCATGGCAGCTGGTCTGGCTATTGCAAAAACCGCAAAACACCTGCATGCTTGCAGAAACATGCACCATCTACGGCATGCTGATCGTCCTGCCACCGCTGCTTTCTTTCACCTTCTATTTCTGCTTCTGGCACACACCGCGCCACTACCTCCAACACCTCGCAGCCCATGGCGCAGCATGGCTCAAACCATCCAGCGTTATCACTCTGGCCATGCTGTTCGTTGCCTGCGTTGGGCTGGTTTTTTTTCTGCTCCACTTTGAAACATTCGCGGTGCATCCATCGCGTGAAATCACACTGTGGTTTTTCAAGCTCCTTTCCGCGCTGGCTGTGCCTCACATACTGCTAAGTCTAATAATACATCCACAAGCCTCTGAGCGTTAACCTTTTTTTCTTGTGCCTAACATACAAACCAAGTACAAGCTGTTTCATAATAATGCATGCAGGGAGTATGTAATGCTGACACACGAAGGTATCGGTGGCATTCGTATTCATGGGCTCGGCGCCGTTGCGCCCAGCATGGCATCTCACCTTTCTCCGCAAGTTTTCCGTGCAGCGGCGAACTCATTTGCTTCTTCTCCAGCAACCAGCCGCACCGGCATAAAAAAAGCTGCCAGCACCGCCATCCGCGCTAATGGCGCTTCGATTAAACCGCTGCTTTACATCAGCTTCATCAGCGTGCTTTCGCTTTCTGTTGCCTCCACGCTCATCAACAACACCCAGTTTACGGTGCTCGAGCAGAAGATATTGGAAAAAGAGCGCGCCATCAGCGAACTGCTCGCCACCTCCGATCCCTCATCACTGATCGCTCGCCTCTCCGCCCTGCCACCTGCCGCCGAGGGGGAAGATATTCTGGTTTCAACCACACTGCTGGATGATTTGAAAAAAAATCTTGAGCTTTCCAGTGAGTTCAAAAACCAGCACAGCGAACAGCTGAGTGTCATCAAATCATCGCTGAAAGATGCTTCCTACAGCGCGCTGGCGCTGGCGGTGGCCACAATTCTGATCGGCATGATCGTCGCCGCCGTCATTGCGCGGCGTCTTTCGGGGCAGATTAACTCACTGAGCGACATCATGTACCACATCACGCTCGGCGAATACAACACCGACGTAACGCCACGAGGCAAAGTCGGGCTGGAAATGGCACGCATGTATGATGCCGTGCGCATCTTCCGTGATAATGCTGCGGAAATTCAGGCGCTGCGCGCGCGCGAGGAAGAGCTTCGTATTGAAAAAGCCCAGGAGCTTAAGGCCAATCTGCAAAAAATTTCGGATGTGCTGGGCGGCCAGATTCAGGCCATTTTCACCGAAATTCAGGATGATCAGAAAAAATCGCTCGAAGCCGCCAAGAACATGGATGCGCTCTCCCATGAGCTGAAGGAAACCACGGCGCGCACCACCAGCGCCATGCAGGTCACAACGGAAAACACCCATCAGGTTCGTCAGGCCACCAATAATCTCTCCAGCAGCATTCAGGATATTGCGAGCGCTGCGTCTCACGCGCGCGACCTTTCAAGCGCTGCGGTTCAAAAAGCAATGGTCAGCAACCAGCGCATCCAGAGCCTTGAAAAGCTGGCGGATGAGATTGTCGGGGTCACCGAAATCATTCAAAATATCGCCGGTCAGACCAACCTGCTTGCGCTCAACGCCACCATCGAAGCGGCGCGCGCTGGCGAGGCAGGCAAAGGTTTTTCTGTGGTGGCCAGTGAGGTCAAGGCACTTTCCGGCCAGACCGCCGGCGCCACCGACAAAATCTCTTCACAGATCGCCAGCATCCGCAGCGAAGTCAGCGGCGCGGTGGAAGTAATGAAAGAAATTGCGCTCAGCATCGAATCCATTTCCCAGTGTTCCAATGATATTTCCGAGAAAGTCTCATCGCAGGCATCAGCCACCGAGCAAATCTCAGCGCTGGTAAGCAATGTAGCGGCGGAAATCAGTAAAATCGGCGAGTCGGTTGAGGTGCTCGCTGCGGATGCGGTCAAATCCAAACAGCTGGCCGAAGAAGTCAGCACATCCTCCCACGATACCTCACAAACCATTGAGTCGCTTGGCTCAAAAGTTCAAACCTCTATTAAACAACTCGTCGACGTCACTTAAGGAGCACCCCATGGAACCTACTACTGAATCTTTCAGCATGCTGGCACTGGCCACACAATATTCGTTTTATATGGCTTTTTCCGGTATGTTCGCTGCCACCATCTATTTCTGGATGGAACGCAATAATCTCACCCCGCGCTACAGTGTGGTTGCCAGCTTGTCGATGATGATTACCTGCATCGCCGCGGTCAACTATGCCTCCATGCGCAACATGGTAGGGCTGGACGGCTCCTTTGCAACCCTCGGCAGTTTCCCGACCGAGTTCCGCTATGCGGACTGGGTGCTCACCACTCCGCTCATTCTGGCGGTGCTGGTTATGCTGAGCAACAGCCAGAACAAAGGCGCGCTGGCAGCCAAGCTGATGATTGCCGATGCCATCATGATTGTCGCCGGGTACATCGGCGAGGTGGATATTAACCGCGCCGGCGGCGGCACCACCATTGGCTGGGTTGGCTTTCTGGTGGGCTGCGCCGCGTTCGTGTACATCCTCGTCACGGTGTATGGCGAGCTCAGCGAAGCTGCGGCCGATATGCCGGATGAACTCCGCGGCACCTTCAGCGCGCTGCAGAATTTTGTACTCATTGCATGGTCGATTTATCCGCTGGGCTACCTTGCGCCGCTGCTGGGCTACCACGGCGATCTGCTGGCACTACGCGAGCTGATTTATTGCATCGCCGACATCACTGCCAAAGCCGGTTTCGGCATACTGGCGGTCAGCCTTGCCAAGAAACTCTCAATGCTGGAAATCCAGCGCCAGTCGGAGCAGCATAAATAACCGGCCAAAACGCCTACGCTCCTAACCTCAGGGTCTACCTTGCGATTCGCAGGTAGACCCTTTTTTATAGCTGGTATTTGCGAATGTAATGTTCCATCTCGCTTTTAATGCGCCCGCGCAGCAGATACAGCACAATGATGTTCGGTAGCGCCATACCGAGGATCAAGAGGTCAGAGAAATCCAGCACCACACCAAAGTGCAGGATGCCGCCAAGGAAGGTCGCAGCGCAGAAAATCAGCTGGTACAGGCGGATCATCTTGCGGCCAAACAGGTAGCTCCACGCCATCTCACCATAATAGCTCCAGCCAATGGTGGTGGTATACGCAAACACAAACACATTCGCCGCCAGCAGCACGGTAAACCACGGCGCGACGCTGGCAAACGCGCTGGCGGCAATCGCCACGCCGTCATTCGCTGTCGCGCCGACATACGCGCCGGTAATCACCACCATCAGGCCGGTGAGCAGCGCGATCATCGCCGCGAAGAATGGCTCCAGCAGCGCTACCGCCCCTTCACGCACCGGTTCGGTAGTTTTAGCGGCAGCGTGCGCAATTGGCGCGGAGCCGAGGCCAGCCTCGTTTGCAAAGCTCGCGCGCTTGAAGGCAATCGCGATCATCGCAATGAAGCCGCCCTGCGCCGCGCTGCCGGTAAACGCCTCGGAAATAATAAGCGATAGCGCGGCCGGCAGCTGGTCGATATGCGCCGCCACCACAACCAGCGCGCAGATAAGGTAGAGAATACCCTTCAGCGGCACCATTTTTTCAGCCACCGCAGCGATGCGCTTGATCGAGCCGATGAGTACAAAAAACACCAAGAGCGCCATGGCGAGCGCCACCAGCCAGCCGAGATCCTTCAGCGGCTCGAACGTGGTGGTCATGATTTTCACCACCTGATTCGACTGGAACATATTCCCACCACCCAGCGCGCCGCCCAGGCAGAAAATCGCAAACACAATCGCAAGGAACTTACCAAGCGCTGGCTTGCCAATGTCGCTGAGGCCACCTTTGATATATTCAAACGGCCCGCCAAACACCTTGCCGTTTTCATCAATGCGGCGGTAGCACATGGAAAGTGTCACCTCGGCAAATTTCGTCGCCATACCCAGCAGACCGGCGACCACAATCCAGAAAATCGCGCCCGGCCCGCCGATCGCCACGCCCACCGAAATCCCCGCAATCGAGCCAAGGCCGACGGTGGCGGAAAGCGCGGAAAGCAGCGCTTGCAGGTGGCTCACCTCGCCCGCATCCTCATGCTTATCAAATTTGCCAGCGACAATCTGGCAGGCATGGCGAAACAAGCGGAAATTCACGCCCTTTAAGTAAAATGTGAAGAAAAACGCGGCCACCACCAGCCACAGCACGATGAACGGAAAGCCGCCCACATCGAAGAACAGCACCGCCGAAAGCACTCCAACCAGCGACCCAATGATGGCTTCAACCATGGCTATTCATCCTTTCTGCTCCTTCTCCCCTCGGGGGAGAAGGCTGGGATGAGGGGGGCTATAATTTGGTGCACCAAGCCCCCTCACCCTAGCCCTCTCCCCGCCGGGGAGAGGGTTTAATAGTTTTATTTCATAGGTTTGTATTCATATAACTGACACTAAACTGTAACAATCCGGCTGTATACGAAAAACTGCGCGGATGCTACAATCCACCCATGGACAAGGAAAAACCCAGCTCGGCGGTCGATCGTCTGAAGGATAATAGCCTTAAAACGGCAGGCTACGGCTATTTGATTGGCGATGCGGCAATTATTGCTGCCGGTCTAACCGACAGTACCAAAAAAGACTGGGGAGAGAAGGGGCGCTATGCTGCCGTAGGGGCTTACTGGGCGCTGGGCGGCTTAGCCGCGGCGCGCTATGGCAACCCGTCAGCAGAAAAAGAGCTGGAGCTACTATCTAAGCGCTTAGGTGAGTATCTAAAAAAACAGCACATTGAAATTCCTGATTCACCCACCACTTCATCGCTGACCAAGCCCAGCGGCGTTATCGACACGATTGAAGATTTTCTGTATCAGCACCCGTCGCAGGCGCTTAATAGCATCTATGCTTTAGGTGCCGGACAGCTAATTTATTCGGGCATAAAAGATCTTGGAAAAGCAGAAAATAAAAACGCAAAAATACTTGCGCGGCTGGATACAACCTCTGGGATACTTATTGCCGCCGGAGCATTAGCAGGTCTGCTGATTAAAGAAAAAGCCCCCGACCCAACACACCCCGCTCATAGCAGATGGGAAAAAGCAATGGCTTGGGTTCAGGAAAAACCGCTACGTGTTTCCGGATGGCTTTACCACGCTAATAACGCAACGATGTTAGGTGCGACCTATTTCAAGCATCAGGCACATCCTGAAAGCAAAAACTATCTGTGGAGAGCCCTTACCGCTGTCAGCTACATTTTTGCCAACACCATGCTTCAGTTTTCTTCCAAACAAGGTGGGACTGCGAGTAATGTAGATCAGGACAAACAAACCATGGCAGCACTTGCGGAAAAGTCGGCTTTGGTGATCGCAGCACAGCCGAAAGAAATTCAGGAGGCGCTCATTGAACAGATTTCAGGCTTCCTCGCCAGCCAGCATGAAGTGTCGCTGAAAGCGCCTGAAATTGCCGCTATATTGCATGATAAACTTAGCACAGTAAGCGCTCCATCCCACCAACCCGCCAACTGGTCGCAGCGTTTGGAAAATACCTCACCATCCGCGCCGATGGCCACACGATAACATCATTTACCGCCTGAAAATCTCCTGCTAGCATGCCTATCTTCGCTTAGAGGTTCGCATGAAAACAACCACTGCCAAACACACCCCCGCACCAGCGCCACAACCCAGCATCAGCGACATCAGCCAGCTCGCCTTTCAGGATGAAGCTGCGTGCGTGAAGCATCTGCTGGATGCAACCGAGCCGCTCGCCGCGCTGGAGGGCGAGATCATGCGCCGCGCCGAGCGCTATGCCGGCGCCATTCGCCAGGCGGGCACCGGGCATGGCATGGAAGCCTTCCTGCACACCTACAGCCTGAGCACGCGCGAAGGCGTGGCGCTGATGTGCCTTGCCGAGGCGCTGCTTCGCATTCCAGATAGCAAAACGGCGGACCAGCTCATCGCCGACACCTTCGAAGGCCGCGATTTCCGCACCCACGCGAAAGACAGTGAATCATGGCTCGTTTCCGCCTCCAGCTGGGGCTTGCTGCTGGCTGGATCAGTCGTGGATTTTGGTGATGACACCTCGCGCGGCATCACCGCTACTCTCAAAGGCTTGGTGGGCAAAGTCAGTGAGCCGGTGGTGCGTACGGCACTCAGGCAGGCGATGAAAATGATTGGCGGGCAATTTGTGCTGGGCGAATCGATCGAAGCCGGCATCGCAAATGGCAGCGGTTGGGCGAAAAAGGGTTACCGCTTTTCTTACGACATCCTTGGCGAAGGCGCGAGGAGCGATCTCCAGTCGCAGCATTACATCCAGGCGTACCATCACGCGATTGCTAAAGTGGGTGCTGGCGCGAGCGAAGAAACCTTACTTTCCAATCCCGGCATTTCCGTGAAGCTTTCGGCGCTGCATCCGCGCTACAGCTTAAACCAGCGCGGCCGTGTTCTTTCCGAGCTGAAGCCGCGCCTGAAAGAGATTCTGCTGCTGGCGAAAAAACACCATATCGCCGTGTCGATTGATGCCGAAGAAGCAAATCGTCTCGATATCGAAATGATTTTGTTTGAAGAGCTGCTGGCAGAGCCGGAGCTCGCTGGCTGGAACGGTGTTGGTTTTGTGCTGCAGGCTTACCAGAAGCGTGCGTTTCATGTGATCGATTTTCTGGCGCAGCTCGCGCGAAAACATGGCCGCGTCATTCCGCTGCGCCTTGTGAAGGGCGCGTATTGGGATAGCGAAATCAAACACGCCCAGGTGATGGGGCTTCCCGGCTATCCGGTCTTTACCAAAAAACCACACACCGACCTTTCCTACCTCGCCTGCGCTGATAAGATTCTCTCGCATGCAAGCCTTTTCTATCCGCAATTTGCGACTCACAATGCGCGCACCATCGCCAGCATTCAGGTGCTGGCCGGGCGCTACAAACTCGCGCCATCGCAATTCGAATTCCAGCGCCTGCATGGCATGGGCGAAAAGCTGCACGATATGATCGTGGAAGATGGCTACGCCTCGCGCATCTACGCGCCGATTGGCGAACATAAAGACCTGCTCGCCTACCTCATCCGCCGCCTGCTGGAGAATGGCGCGAATACCTCGTTCGTAAACCTGCTGATGGACAAAGACCTGCCGCTGGCTGAGCTGCTCGCTGATCCACGAGTCACCAGCAATCAGCAATCATCCACCTCCCTGCTGCCGCTGCCCCTTAGCATTTATCCTGATCGGAAAAATTCCAGCGGCATTGACACCGGCTATCTGCACCTGCGCGAACCGCTGGAGCGCGAGCTCGCCCGCCAGTGCGACATTGTCCAGCGCCTTGGCCGCCCGGCGGATCACTCGGCGAAAGCAGCTGAGGAGGCGATCACCAGCGCACTGAGTGGATTTGACCTTTGGTCGCAAACCAGCGTTGATGCTCGCGCGCAGATGCTGGAAAAAGCAGCAGACCTGCTCGAAGAAAAGCGCGATGAGCTGCTGGCGCTGCTCATCCATGAAGCAGGAAAAACAATCAGCGACGCGGTGAGTGAAGTGCGCGAAGCGGCGGATTTCTGCCGCTACTATGCGCTACACGCTCGAAAGTTAATTGGTACCGAAGAACGACTATCCGGCCCCACCGGCGAAAGCAACTGCCTGAGCCTGCATCCGCGCGGTGTATTCATTGCCATCAGCCCGTGGAATTTTCCGCTCGCCATTTTCATTGGCCAGGTGGTGGCAGCACTCGCGACCGGCAATAGTGTGGTCGCCAAGCCCGCAGAGCAAACGCCGATCATCGCGCGCGAAGCGGTGAAAATTCTCTATCAGGCCGGCATCCCGAAAGAGGCACTGCAGCTGGCATACGGCGATGGCAAGATTGGCGCGGCGCTGGTTGCTGACCCACGCATCAGCGGCGTGGTGTTCACCGGCTCCGTGGAAGTGGCACAAATTATCAACCGCGCACTCGCTGCAAAATCTGGCGCCATTGTACCGCTGATTGCCGAAACCGGCGGCATGAATGCGATGGTGGTGGATTCTTCAGCGCTGCTGGAAGCGGCGGTGGATGATATTGTGCTTTCTGCCTTTGGAAGCGCCGGCCAGCGCTGCTCGGCGCTGCGCGTGCTTTATGTGCAGGAAGAAATTGCGGAGAGCTTGCTGGCGCTGCTTGCGGGTGCTATGGCAGAGCTGAATGTGGGCACACCGTCACAATTCGCCGCGGATATCGGCCCGGTGATTGATGCCGAGGCAAAGCGGATGCTGGAAGCACATATCGAGCGCATGAAACGCGAAGCAAAGCTGGTCGCGGCTAGCACTCCCTCCGATGATGCTGGCCATTTTGTGACGCCGCACGCCTTCGAAATTTCCTCGATGCGCGTACTGGAAAAAGAAATTTTCGGGCCGGTGCTGCATGTGGTACGCTTTAAAGGCAGCGAGCTTAAAACCATCGCCCGCGATATCAATGAAAGCGGCTACGGCCTTACCTTTGGCCTGCATAGCCGTATCGATGACCACATCCAGTTTTTCACACGCGCCATCCGCGCGGGCAATCTCTACATCAACCGCAGCATGACCGGCGCGGTGGTGGGTGTGCAGCCATTTGGCGGCGAAGGCTTATCCGGCACTGGCCCCAAAGCAGGTGGGCCCCACTATTTGCATAAGTTCCTCACCGAACGTACCATGACTATCAATGTCGCAGCTATTGGCGGCAACCTTGAATTGCTCATGAAGAAGTGACGCCTCTTGCGTCAAAAACATAAAAAAGGCGCCCCTTTCGGTAGCGCCTTTTTCTCTCCCTGTTTTTATAGCTATTTGTGTTTAAGCAAATCGCGAATTTCTTCAAGCAGTTTTTCACTACGTGGTGGTGGCGGTGGCGATGCAGCCTCCTGACGACGCATGAAGCGGTTGACATTTTTTATCAGAATAAAGATCGCAAAACCGACAATCAGAAAATTGATCACCTGATTGAGAAACATCCCGTAATTAATCGTGGCGGCGCCAGCCTCTTTGGCGGCTTTGAGTGTGGCGTATTCCCCGCCAGAAAGATTGATAAAGTAATCCTTAAAATCAATATTGCCGGCAATCCAGCCAATCGGCGGCATGATGATATCCGTCACCAGCGAGTTGACGATACCGGTAAAAGCCGCGCCGATGATGATACCAACCGCAAGGTCAAGCACATTGCCGCGCATGATGAATGTTTTGAATTCATCCAGAAATTTGATTTTCTCGTTCATCTCGTTCTCCCTTTGCTTTCAAGCTATAGCGCCTCAATCAAGCCGCAGCAAGAGCCCCTTTAAATACTCGCTCTGCGGCAGCTGCGGGTGGCGCGGGTGATCAGCGGATGCGCCGGTTTGTCTCACTATTTCAGCGCTTCTGCCCGCCTTGCGCACGCCCTCCTGCACCGCGTTGTTAAAAGCTCCGCGCGAGGCATGGTGCGAACAGCTAGCCACGAACAGCAGCCCGCCCGGCGCGGTCAGCGCCGCCGCATGCGCCGCCACCTTGGCATAGCCCTTCATTCCGGAGGCGATATCTTTTTTGCTTTTCACATAAGCCGGCGGATCCGCGCAGACGATGTCATAGCGCCGCCCGTCCTGCGCCAGCTGCTGCATCACACGAATGGCATCGCCCTGAAGAATATCGACCGACACACCGTTCAGCGCCGCTGCCTCTTTGGCCAAATCCAGAGCGAGTTTTGAACTATCCACGAGCGTGACGTTCGCGCCATGTTTCGCGGCAAGCAGCCCGAAGCCGCCAGAGTGGGAATAGACATCGAGAAATGTTTTGCCACCTGCCATCTCGGCCATCATCCGGCGGTTGTCGCGCTGGTCAAAAAACCAGCCGGTTTTCTGGCCTTGCAGCAAATCCGCAAGATAGGTGATATTGTTTTCAATGAGCGGCACCAGCAGCCCCCTCTCCCTTTCAGGGAGAGGGGCGGGGTGAGGGTTAGCCCCCTCACCCTGCCCTCTGCCCATGGGGGAGAGGGTTACATAAAGCGGCAATCCCTCCAGCTTCCTTGCACCACTATCGTTTTTTAGCACCACTGCTTTGGGCGAAAGCAGCGCCTCAAGCGCCGCCAGCCATAAGGGCTGCAAGGCTTCCATGCCGGCGGTGCCCACCTGCACCACCAGCACTTCACCGTAGCGATCCACCAGCAGCCCGGGCAGAAAGTCCGCCTCTGAGTGAATCAGGCGATAAAAAGGCTCCGCAAATAGCTTGTCGCGCCTGGCCAGTGCCGCGCTGATGCGCGCCTCAAACCACTTCGTATCGATCGCTTCTTGTTTAAGTGTAAGGATACGGCAAGTAATTGTTGAATTGGGACTCAGTGTCGCAATCCCAACAAAGACACCCTTATGGTCTTCGAGGCGCACCAGACTTCCAGCGGGCGCGAGCAACCATTCGGACGATTCCAGCGCATCACCGCGATACACCCACGGAAACCCAGCCCTGATTGGCGCTTCCTTGCCTTTTTTGAGACGGACAATAATGACCTCTCCCGCTTGCGGGGGAGGTGGCGAGTAAAACGAGCCAGTGGGGGTGATGGGCATATCACCCCCCTCTAATCTCCCCCCGCAAGCGGGGGGAGACGTTTACAGCGAGGTTCATCACGCCGCCTTGTGCGTCAGATGCACGAACACATCTTCGAGATCAGCCTCGCGCGTGGTAATATCGCGTATGACAAGCCCGGCGCCATGCACCGCGTCGAAAATATCCTGCAGCGATTCGCGGCTGGGCTTGTAAGTGAGCACCAGCTTGCCCTCGGCATCAAGTTGCGGCTGCCACTGGGAAAGAGCCGGCGGCACCTGCGCCAGCTTTTCAAAAAGCGTGAGCACCAGCTGTTTGCTGTCGAGCATTTTCAGCATGTTGGCCTTGCTGTCATGCGCCACCACTTCACCATGGTTAATCACCGCGATCGTATCACACAGCTCCTGCGCCTCTTCGAGATAGTGGGTGGTAAGCAGCACGGTGGTGCCCTGCTGGTTCAGCTTTTTCACATAGTCCCACAGCTGGGTGCGCAGCTCCACATCCACCCCTGCCGTCGGCTCATCGAGAATCAGCACCTCGGGGCTATGCACCAGCGCTTTGGCAACGAGCAGCCTTCGGCGCATCCCGCCGGATAAGCGGCGCGAAGGCGCATCCGCCTTGTCGGAAAGCCCCATCGCGTCAATAATTTCCTGTGTGCGGCGTTTGGCTTTCGGCACGCCGTAATAACCCGCGTGAATATCCAGCGCCTCACGCACGGTAAAAAACGTATCTAAAATCAGCTCCTGCGGCACCACCCCCAGCGCGCTGCGCGCGGCGCGCATATCGGTGATGATATCGTGGCCGCAGATCTTCACCTCGCCGGAAGTTTTTAAGACCAGTCCGGCCATGATGTTGATCATGGTGGATTTGCCCGCGCCGTTGGGCCCGAGTAAGCCAAAAAACGAGCCGCGCGGCACCGTCAGGCTCACACCCTTCAAGGCTTCTTTCGGCGGCAGTTTCTTGCTGCCGGGATAGGTTTTTTTGAGGTTGGTAATTTCAATCGCGGGGGTCATGGTTGTTCCAGACGGTGAATAAGACGGCTCACTATGTCCATCCGTTCATGGAGGAATGCAATAAAAATCACGCCGCCTCTATCCTCCAGATAAAAAATAAAGTGATGCTCACAGCGAAAACAGCGAATATCAGGTGACAGCTGTGGTAGTAGTTTTCCCAGATTTGAATTCTGATTCAATTTAACGCACGCCTCTGCGATGCGGCCAAGATAGATTTCCGCTTGCTTCTCACCCCAAGCCGACACGGTATAGCGCCAGATCGCTTGCACATCAGCGCGTGCGTCAACCGTCAGGCGAAAAGAAACGGATAACATTTAAGGCTGCTTGCTATCTTGCGCGATGATGGAAGCAAAACTCTCCGTCACGACATCACCGCGCCTGGCGGCCTCAATGCGCGGCGTCATGAATTTTCCCAGCTCGCGCCATGCCTCGCGTTCACTGAGATATTCCTCAAGTGCCTGACGAATGAGGTAGGCCTTGCTGCGATCCATCTCTTTGGCGAAATATTCAAGCCGCGCTTTGAGCGCTTCAGGTGCTTGAAAAGAAAGCGTTTCCATAAATATCCTATTAGTTCCTAATAGGAGCTATTATATTTTCTTCTAACCTATTTCGCAACAAGATTTTTTTACCAGCCAAGTATCTTTTATCCGTCATCGCGAGGAGCGTAAGCGACGTGGCGATCCAGTTTTAAGAAAGCTGGATTGCTTCGGCTAACGCCTCGCAATGACGCCTCGTTGTCACCAAAACTTCACAAAACCCGCCTTGTTTACCCCCCCCATTTGTTAAGATTGGGCAAGGATTTTAATTTTGGAGGGAATAGTAATGACCTACAAACACGAAAGGTATACTACTGCGATCAAGAAAGCGGCCAAACTGCTCGATGATCCAAACTTGAAGGGACCGGCACAAATCGAGCTGGAAAGGCTACTTGTGAAGCTGGGTGAACTTTCTGAAAAAACCCCGCTAATATCAATCGATGATTACACCGCACAAATTAAATCACTCGATGAGGCGGCATTAGCAGAAAAACAATGGGTAGTTGATCTGGCATATGGAGGAATAGAACGAGCTAATCAAGGTGGAAATATACTGACTGATAAATATGTTAAAGCGGGGCTAGTCGATAGAGATATAAATCCTGATACTGCGGCCTATCGCGTGGCACAAGAATTCACCGGAAAAATTTTAAACGCTCTGGGAAGCGGTCGCGGCGCAGGCAAATAGCCCTACTCACCCCCCGCATACGGGTTCTTGTTCTTTTTCACCCTCAGGCGAATCGGCACGCCGGGCAGGTCAAACGCCTCGCGCATGGAGTTCACCAGATAGCGCTGGTAGCTTTCAGGAATTTCGGATTCGCCCATGTTGGAGAACAATAAAAAAGTAGGCGGGCGCGCGGTTTTCTGCGTCATGTAGCGGATTTTGATGCGCCGGCCAGCAATCAGCGGCGGCGTGTTGATCTCGACCGCGGCTTCAAGCCAGCGGTTTAGCTGGCCGGTTGAAATCTCGGTGTTCCACAGCGCATACATTTTCAGGCACGCGCGCAGCAGCTTATCGACATTATGGCCAGTCAGCCCCGACACTGGCACCACCGGCACCCCCTTCACCTGCGGCAGCACTTTCTCTAAGCGCTGGTGGATGGCTTTGACATAGGCCATCTTGTCATCAATCAGATCCCATTTATTCACCGCAATCACCAGCGCGCGGCCTTCCTGCTCCACGAGCGCGGCAATGGCGTTATCCTGCTTTTCGAGCGGCTGCGTGGCATCCAGCAGCAGAATCACCACATGGGCGAATTGCAGCGTATCGATGCTGTCGGCCACCGCGAGCTTTTCCACCTTGCCCTGAACATTCGCTTTCTTCCTCATGCCGGCGGTATCCACCAGCTTCAGCGGGCGCCCCTCAAAGGTAAAATCCACCATGATCGCATCGCGGGTGATGCCGGCTTCGGGGCCTGTCAGCGTACGCTCTTCGCCAAGAATCTGGTTGAACAGCGTCGATTTACCGGCATTCGGCCGACCAACGATGGCGATTTGGAGTGGGGGATTAGTGATTGGTGATTGGGCATTAGGGATATCCGTTTCTTCTCTAATCCCTAATGCCAAATCCCTAATGCCTGACAGTGCTTCAAACAATTCCCCCATGCCCTCGCCATGTTCGGCGGAAATGGCCACCGGCTCGCCAAGCCCAAGCCGATGCGCCTCGGCAATGGCATGATCCCCTGCCCTGCCTTCGGCTTTGTTCACAGCAAGAATCACCGGTTTTTTCTGTTTCCTGATCCAGCGGGCGAAATGCTCGTCGCTGGGGGTGATCCCGGCGCGGCCATCCATCAGCATCAACACCACATCACATTGCGCCACGGCTTGCTTCGAAAGCTCAGTCATGCGGCTGGCGAGCGTGCCTTCTTTAGCTTCATCGAGCCCCGCGGTATCCAGCACATCAAAATCAAGGCCGCCAAGGTTAGCCTTCCCGCGCCGCACATCGCGCGTCACTCCCGGCATATCATCAACAATCGCCGCACGCCTTCCGGTCAAGCGGTTAAAGAGCGTCGATTTCCCGACATTCGGC
Source organism: Alphaproteobacteria bacterium (assembly GCA_033763775.1). GTDB lineage: Bacteria > Pseudomonadota > Alphaproteobacteria > Rickettsiales > SXRF01 > JAJTHB01. The sequence goes on from JANRJW010000014.1 coordinate 47,872, forward strand.
CTTCCGATAATAGCAAGGGTAAATGTCATGGCTATTTAAGCGCGACCAGCGCAGCATCCTGCGTGACAAAAAACATCGCGCCGCCAGCCACAACCGGGCTGGTCAGCACATCATCAGGAAGTTCGATATCCCCTGCAATCGATCCATCGGCCGCATTCACCACCTTCATCTGCCCGCGTGAGCCAGCGACATAAAGCTTGCCATCCGCCATCACCGGGCCGCGCCAGAAAATCGGGCGGCGTTTCTTTTCTTCATCTTCGAAGCTGGGCAGTTTAGCCCGCCAGCGCACGCGCCCATCGTATTTCACCAGCGCCAAGAGCGTATTGTCGCTTGCCAGCACATACAGATAATCCCCCGCCAGCCACGGCGTGTTCATTGAAGAAATCGGCCTGTCCCACAAACGCTGTCCAAGCGGAATGCCATACGCAGCAAGCAGGCCGCCGCTGGAAACGGCAAACGCCACCTCGCCATCCACCACCGGCTCGCCGCCAATGCCTGCAAAGATATTGGTCGCGCGTGTGCGGCTGGAAAGCGCCAGCGAGGCATTCCATAGTTCACGGCCATCCGTAGTAGCTAACGCATAAACCTCGCCTGATTCGTAAGGAACTAAAATCGTGCCGCCAGCAACGGTCGGCGAAACAGAACTCAGAATCGCTGCCGTTTCATCCATACCGCGATGCGTCCACAGCGTTTCGCCGCTCGCGGCATCGAGTGCAAAAAGCTGGCTGTCGATCGTGATCGCATACATCCTGCCGCCTTCTAGTTTCGGGCTGGAGCGAAATGGCGCGAAGCCGCTTTTTTTCCAGATTGTCTGGCCGCTGGCAGCGTCAATAGCCGCCGCCACACCACGACCGGAAACCGCATAGAGTCTGCCGCCATCATAGGCCATACCACCGCCACTGACATCGTTATCTTCATCAACCAGCGCTTCGGAAACAAAGCGCTTGTGATCAATGTTGCTGATGTCATGAGCGGAGATCCGCCCTTCACTATCCATGGCAAAAACCAAGCCGGAGCCCACCACTGGCCTTGGCACCAGCGGCCGGTCAAATGACGCGCCATCACCAGCGGAAGCATTCGTTTCGGAAGTGAAACCACCACCAGCGAGGTTGCCCTGCGCCGCAGTAAACTGACCGCTATGCTGCGGCCACTGGCTGTTGGCATAGGCTGGCGGAATTGCCACCGGCAGTGCTTTCAGCGCTTCATCCGCCTGCAGCTCCGCCGCAACGGGAAGCACCAGCTGGCGCTCGCCCGGCAGGCGTACAATTTCTGGTTCTTTGCCGCCCATCCAGCTGGGCAGATAGTCGCAGGCAGGAAGCATGGCAAGCAAAAGCAGGGCGGCTGAGGCGCGGCGAGTCATCATATTATTTCCCACCCGCAAGCTTCTCCGGCGCCATGCTCTGCAGCGCAAGACGAACACGCGCGCGCATCGAAGGCGGGGTTTTAGTATCGTGGTAAAGCTCGGCAAAATAGCCGGCGGCTTCTTCCTTTTTATTTTCCGCCACCAGCGCCCAGGCTTTTTTCTCGGCGAGTGTCAGCGCCAGCGGTGAATCTTTATCCACCGGTCTTGATGTATCAGCGGATGATACGCGCGCGAGATCCACAAACAGCGCCACATCAGGGCTGCGGTTCATTGCTGCCAGCGTAGCGAGCGTTTTTTCTGCCGCTGCATGGTCGCCGCTGGCGCGCTCTGCCTCAGCTTTTTTAAGCAAACTCATGGCGTAGCGAGCGGAGGTTTCACTTGCTGGAATCTTCGAAAGCTCCTCCAGCGCCGCCTGATAATCACCGGCTTCAAGCTTTTGGTTGCCGGCAATGAGATGGCTGGTTTCTTTCGCTGCTTTGTCCTGCTGAAATTCACGCCAGATAACGCCAGCGGCCGTGCCCACCACAATCGCGACACTCACCCACACCGCCTGCTTACCAAATTTGCTCCAGAAATTCTGGAGTCGCTCAGCGCGGATATCTTCTTCAATTTCACGTAGCAGTTCGTTCATAGGAAAAGTGCCTCGTAGTTAGTGCTTAGTGCTTAGTCATAGCCCCACAAAGCACTAAACACAAGGCACTAGGCACTTAACTACTCCCACTCAATCGTGCCCGGCGGCTTACTGGTAATATCATACACCACGCGGTTAATGCCGCGCACTTCATTGATGATGCGGTTTGCCGTGCGGCTTAAAAAATCATGGCTGAAATGGTAGTAATCCGCGGTCATGCCGTCGGTGGAGGTCACGGCTCTGAGCGCGCAGACATAATCATACGTCCTTGCATCGCCCATCACACCCACCGTTTTCACCGGCAGCAGCACGGCAAATGCCTGCCAGATCTCGCTGTAAAGTCCGGCTTTTCGAATCTCATCAATGTAGATGGCGTCTGCTTTTCGAAGCAGCGCGCATTTTTCCGGCGTAATCTCCCCGGGAATACGCACCGCAAGGCCGGGGCCAGGAAACGGGTGCCGTCCGACCATCTCATCCGGCATACCCAGCTCGCGGCCAAGCGCGCGCACCTCGTCCTTGAAGAGTTCGCGAAGTGGCTCCACCAGCTTCATATTCATGCGTTCGGGCAGGCCGCCGACATTATGGTGCGATTTAATCGTCACCGAGGGGCCGCCAGTAAACGATACGGACTCAATCACATCCGGATAGAGCGTGCCCTGCGCCAGAAACTCCGCGCCGCCTGCTTCTTCGGCTTCTTTTTCAAACACCTCGATAAACGTCTCGCCGATGATTTTGCGCTTGCGCTCCGGGTCGCTCACGCCGGCGAGGCGCGAAAGAAACAGCGCGCTGGCATCGACATGCACCAGCTTCATGTGGAAATGGTCGCGAAACAGCGCCTCCACCTGCTCCGGCTCATGCTCACGCAGCAGGCCGGTATTCACAAAAATCGCCACCACCTGATCGCCAATGGCCTCGTGCAAAAGCCCGGCCACTACCGAGGAATCGACACCGCCGGATACACCGCAGATCACACGGCCGCCTCCCACCTGTGCGCGAATGCTGCTCATCGCAGTCTGCTTGAAAGCAGCCATCGTCCAGCCTGCCGCGCAGCCACAGATATGATGCACAAAATTGGCAAGCAGCCTTGCGCCATCCGGTGTATGCGCCACCTCCGGGTGAAACTGCACGCCATAAAACGGCTTAGCGTTGTGCGCAATCGCCGCATAGGGTGCGGACATTGTGCGCGCCACCGCGCGGAAGCCCTCAGGCAAAGCGGTCACCTTATCGCCGTGGCTCATCCATACCTGCCGCTGCTCGCCCTTACCCCACACGCCTTTAAAGAGCGGGCAGTCATCCACCACATCGACCATCTGGCGGCCAAATTCGCGCTTGTCGGAAGGCTCAACCTTGCCGCCAAGCAGCTGGCACATCAGCTGCTCGCCGTAGCAGATGCCCAGCACCGGTACACCCATCTCAAACACCGATGGCGAGATGGTCGGCGAAAAAGACTGGTGCACCGAGGCAGGGCCGCCGGAGAGAATAATACCCTTCGCACCAAACTTCCGGATCTCTGCTTCCGGTGTGCTAAACGGTTTGATTTCGCAGTACACATTGGCCTCGCGCACGCGCCGCGCAATAAGCTGCGTCACCTGCGAGCCAAAATCGAGAATAAGGATTTTATCAGTCATGGACGCCTTGTAGCGCCAGAAAAGAGGAAAGGCAATCGCAACAAAAGCCACTTTCATCAATCCCGGAAGAATCATCCCTGCCCTACGGGTTTTCAGGAAAAAAATATTGATTATTCAGGCACTAACTATAGGATTGCAACTGTAATAAAAACTTCACTTTTCTGTTCATCCTGCGTTTGATAAACTAATAAAAATTAAAATCTCAGGAGCAAACCCCATGTCTATGATCAAACTCTACCTGGATAGCAAGAATAGGGAGGTGCAGACAGATGTAAAAGTCACAGGTCGCGAAGAAAATGGTAAAATCAACATCCAGCTTCAGACGCCCGATGGGGCAACCACGGAAGGATTTGTAATCCTAAACAGCAATATCGTGGGTAAAGATAGCAGGACTATTTTCGACAAAAATGGCCATCGTATTGGCGAGATGCCCAAGAATGTATTTGATGAATTACTTCAGGAAAAACGGATTGAGGTAGAAAAGTTTAAACCGACTGGTTCAAAAAACCCCACTGAAAACAGTATAGGCATTGTCGAGATCACAGGGCGCGATAAAGTTAACCCGAATCTGGTCAGCTTTAGATTTATCGCAGATGATGGCGCGGCATTCGATGGCAAACTAGACACCAATAGCCGCTTAGTTTCCGGCGATAAACGGACAATTTACGATGGCAATAACAACGCCATTGGCCACATGCCGATTGAAGGGTTTGATAAGCTTCTGAAGCGCTATGATGAGGACAAGGCAAAAGTACAGGTCGGACAAGCCACAAGTAACGAATTGGATATTATTCGCCGTATCGCAGGGATGAATCCAGGCGAATTTTTTAATCCAGAGGGGGATGATAATGAGGACAAGGCAAAAAAACAGGACCGACAACAAGCCACAAGTATCAAATCGGCTATTAGCCGTATCGCAGGGATGAATCCAGGCGAATTTTTTAATCCAGAGGGGGATGATAATGAGGACAAGGCAAAAAAACAGGACCGACAACAAGCCACAAGTATCAAATCGGCTATTAGCCTTATCGCAGGGATGAATCCAGGCGAATTTTTTAATAAAGATTCGGTGTCTAGCGGCGGAACAATCCCCTATCTTTATAAAGCTGGTAAAAATCAAGGCATCACTTGACGATCTCTATTCACCCAGGAAAATCTCTACCCGGCGGTTTTGTGGCTCTTTTACGCCATCTTTGGTTTTGACGAGCGGGTCAGACTCACCGAACGCAAAAACTTTAATCGCGTCATCTTTCACACCGGCGCTGGCAAGCCTTGCCCTCACTGCTTCAGCGCGGCGCTTAGAAAGCTGGAGGTTATATTTCGCATCGCCGGATAAATCGCTATGGCCATTCAGCACCACCTCATAGCCATCTGTACCAGCCAATTGCGCCGCCACACCATCAATCACAGCCGCGCCTTCAGTGCTGATCTCGGTCTGCCCCCAGGGGAAAAATACCATGTATGAGGTGGTATCAACCGCTGGCAGCTCGCCCTGCTCCTTCAGCACTTTTTCAAAGCTGGTGTCGGCAAGCTCGGCAATACGGTCATCAAAGCGCTGCTTACAGGTGCTGGCCTCGTCGCTGCGCGTGGGTTTCTGCTGCTCCGCCAGCCAGCAATCAAAGAAAAACAGCGCCTCAGCGGCCACTGCCGGTCGCTCATTGATGTTTTTGTCAGAAAGCAGTGCCAGTAGCTCGCCGCGTGCCTTGGCAAATTCAATAGCAGCGTCAGGATGATCCACGTAAGCTGTCACATCTTCCGGCCCTACCTCATTATTATACGCCGCGAGCAAGCCCTTATCAGCAAAGCGCGCCGACCCACTCCAGTCATAACGCCGCGCCAGTTCCTCGGCATAATCAAGGTAGCGCCAGGTGAGGGTCTGGTTAAATTCATTGCCCGATGGCGTGGTGTGGCGCAGCTCCTGAAGACTATAGCCGCTACAGGCGGAAAGGGATGCCATCATCAGGAGCGCAGCAAGACAATGTTTCATCCCAGCTCCTCCTCCAGACGATCGACCACCGCGCGAAACTCACTCGCGCACGCATCACTTTCCGTCTGAACACCGCGCTTTTCCTCACTCACCCAGCAGTCATAGAGCACCTGCGCGCGTGCCAGCCCATCCGGGTCATTCTGTTTGTTATCGTCGGTCAGCAGCGCCAGAAGCTCGCTTCTGGCCTGTGCATGCTTCTTGCTGATAGGTTCATCGGGCGCGGCGCTCTGGCCGGAAAGCACCGCCAGACCTTTAGCAGCAAGGCGCTCCGCCTCGCCAGTTTGCCCCTGCTCGGCCTGCGAATCAGCATAATCACGATATTCGCGGGCAAGCGCGGCGGAAAAATCCCCGCGCGTGAGATCGGCCTGTTTCAGGCTTGAAAGCTGGCCTTCGCAACCAGCAAGCCACACCAGCGACAAGAGTGCGAGCTTTGCGCGCATACCTACTACCCGTTGTATATTTTTTTGCTCTTGTCCCCAACATACCTTTTTTTATCAATTTGTACAGCCCCAACACGGCACCTATGGAGCGGGCATAAAATGGTTGCTTTTGCGCGGGCTGCATTTTATAAGCGGGCAACTTTTCAAACCACACAAGGAATCAAACCATGGCTAAAGAACGCACCTTCTCGATCATCAAACCCGACGCCACCGCCCGCAACTTAACCGGCAAAATCACCGCGAAATTTGAAGAAAACGGCCTTCGCATTGTTGCTTCCAAGCGCATTCGTCTGTCGCGCCTGCAAGCGCGTGAATTCTACGCGGTGCACAAAGATCGCCCGTTCTATGAAGAACTGGTGGAATACATGGTATCAGCGCCGGTCGTGGTGCAGGTGCTCGAAGGTGAAAACGCCGTAGCCAAAAACCGCGAACTGATGGGCGCGACCGATCCTTCCAAAGCAGCCCCCGGCACCATCCGCCGCGAGTTTGCCGAAAACATCGAGCGCAACTCGGTGCATGGTTCGGATTCGCTGGAAAACGCCGCGCAGGAAATCCGTTTCTTCTTTTCCGATATTGAGCTGGTGGGCTAGCTCTGGCGAGCTACTAACGAAAGCGCACAATCGGCTGGCAGGTTTTTGCCTGTAGCGTAATGTTGTAGAGCGCGGGTGTTGTGCTATCGTCGATGCATACGTTGCTGCTGGTGCCAAGAGCGCCATAAATCGGATAAAGCCCATCATCCGGCGCCATGGTTGATAGCGGCATAAAATCTACCCAGCCCTGAACTGCCAGCACTCTGCCCTCAAGCGGATCGCCATCATCGAGCTTGTTATCAATACGCCACGCCACACCCGGCGTCACGCTCACACCCATCTCGCCCATCGTCGGCAAGCCAGACGGCGCGCAGTTATTTTCATAGCAGGTCAGCGCCATGTAATTAGCAACATGTCGGCAGGGAGGGCCTCCTTCTGCATGCTCTGCTATTCGCAGCCTCGCCGGCGGGTAATGCGATGGGAGGTTTCGGTCGTCATCCTGGCCATCTCCATTGATCAGCTGCGCTGCCACCAGATGCTGGATGAACAGCCCTGGCTCTTCTGCCACAACGCACTGTGAAACAGCCCCGTCGCCATCGCCATCATCGCCCAGGCCAAAATCCCCTGCCTGCGCACAATCACCCGGCAGACATTTATATTTTCCTTCAAAGCTGTTTGCCGCCAGCTGCAGCTGTTCATACTGGCTGATCTGCCTGCGCAGCGTCGCGGATTCAATCAGGTCGCGGCCAATCAGCACCCCACCGAGCACCAGACCAATAATAACCAAAACAATCGATAGCTCGATTAATGTGAACGCCGCGCGTTTCATGCTGCCTCTTTTTTCATAATCACATGCCTCACCGCTTGGGCATAAATCCGGTGTTCTGCCGCGTGGATGCGCTCGGCGAGTGTCTCATGCGTGTCGCCAGCATGAATCGGGACTTCTTCCTGCAAAATAATCTCGCCAGCATCCATCTCGGCTGTCACATAATGCACGGTGCAGCCGGTCATTTTTTCGCCTGCCGCCAGCGCATCACGAATGGCGTGCGCGCCTTTGAATTTCGGTAGCAGCGACGGGTGGATATTAATCATCTTTCGCGGCCACTGTTCCACCAACCACGGCGTCAGCAACCGCATGAATCCGGCCAGACACACCAGCTGCACGCGATGCGTAGTAAGCTGTTCATGCAGCGCCGCGTCAAACGCTTCGCGGCTGGCATACGCCTTGTGATCTATCACGACCCATGGAATATCCGCCTGCCGCGCGCGCACCAGGCCATAAGCCTCGGCTTTATTGGAAATCACCAGCGCAATCTCAGCTGGAAAATCTGGCGCGCGGCAGGCATCGATCAGTGCCTGCAGGTTCGTGCCGCTTCCGGAAATCAGCACGCCAAGGCGCACCTTGCTCATGCGATCACAACTTCTTCTGCGGCGCGCGCGGTCAGCTCGCCGATCACAAACACCTGCTCGCCTGCCTGCCTCAGCACGCTTGCGGCACGGTCTGCGGTGTTTTTATCCACCACCAGCACCATACCAATACCGCAATTAAACGTGCGAAGCATGTCGCCCTCCGGCACACCGCCGGTTTTCTGCAGCCATTCAAACACAGCCGGGCGCTGCCATGAAGCGCGCTCAATGCGCGCCGATACCTGCGCCGGCAACACACGCGGCAGATTATCCGGCAGGCCGCCGCCCGTGATATGTGCGAGCGCCTTTACGCCGCAACTGGCGTCGCGAATGGCAGCAAGGCACGGCTTCACATAAATGCGGGTTGGCACCAGCAGCGCCTCTGCGTAGCTGCGTCCGTTATCAAAAGCGGCCTTAGCGTGATACTCCAGCCCGGCCTGTTTCATGATGTAGCGCACCAGCGAATAGCCATTGGAATGCACGCCGCTTGAGGCAAGGCCAAGCAACACATCGCCAGCACCCAGATTCTGTTTTGGCAGCAGCTGCTCGCGCTCCACCGCGCCCACCGTAAATCCAGCCAGATCATACTCGCCCGGCGCATACATGCCCGGCATTTCGGCTGTTTCGCCGCCAATCAGCGCGCAGCCAGCCTGCTTACAGCCATCAGCAATGCCTTTAACCACGCTCGCCGCCACCTCCACCGATAACTTTCCGGTGGCAAAATAATCAAGGAAAAAAAGCGGCTCGGCGCCCTGCACCACGAGGTCATTCACACACATCGCCACCAGATCAATCCCGATGGTGTCGTGCGCGCCCACCTCCTGAGCAATTTTAAGCTTGGTGCCCACCCCATCGGTGGACGAAACGAGCAGCGGATCTTTGAATCCGGCGGCTTTCGGATCAAACAGCGCGCCAAACCCGCCAAGATCATCCACGCAGCCAGCGCGGCGAGTCATTTTGGCGAAGGGCTTGATACGCTCGACCAGCGCATCACCCGCATCGATATCCACACCTGCTTGCCCGTATGTTGCGCCTGCCATGGCGGAGTCCTTGCGAAAGAGGTCAATAACGGCTAGAGATATGCCAGACTTCATCAAACATTCAAGCGCTTAATCCATGAAACGTCTGCTTTTTCTATGTTTCCTGCTGATGCCGCTGCCGGCGACGGCCGGCGATGCGCTGGTCACCAGCGAAGTATCGGTGGATGTCACCGGCAAGGACGCCGTGGATGCACGGATGCAGGCGATGGCTAAAGGTGAAGTTGAAGCGCTGAGCGAGTTGCTGAGCAAGCTGACCCCACCTTCTCAGGCACAGGAAATCATAGCCTCGCTGGAAGCCAGAAAAATCTCCACCATGGTTGCGGGTGTTGAGGTGCTGGATGAAAGAATCACCGCAAACCGCTATCGCGCGCGGCTCATTGTCAGTTTTGATGCGGATGAGATCAGCGCACTGGTAGGCAAGGTTGTGGCGCCGGGCAGTCCGGTGGTTGGCGCCGCGACAACAGGTTCTTTTTTAATTCTGGCTCCATACGAAGAAGATGGCCAGCGCCTGCTGTGGGAAAAAGATAACCCGTGGGCGACGCGCTGGCGGCAAGCGTCACTGGAGACGACCAGCGGTGATATTATCACCCCCTATGGTGATGCGGCAGATACTGGTGTAGTCAGCGCGCAATCGGTTCAGAGTGCCACATACGCCGTATTATCACCCCTGACCATTCGTTATGGCGTCACCGATGTTGTTGTGCTTGATGCCCGCCTGACCCGCACACCCGATATTTCATTAGCCATAACCATGCGCCGCGTCAGCCGTACCCGCAACGAGATCAACCTGCTCACCTACCGTGGCGATCCACAGGAAACGCGCGACATACTTTTTGCTCGGGCAGCGTCCGATATCGTTACCAAGCTGCATCAAAAAAAGTCCGAAGATATAGAGTCACAGCGGAATGTGCGTGGCGGCGAACGTGGTAAAATGATGGTGCTGGCGAGTATCGGCACGCTCAGGGCATGGACGGACATCCGTGCGCGGCTGACCTCCATGCCGATGGTGGAGCGCATCGAGCTGGTGGCCATGTCGCCGCAGCAGGTGGACATGGTGCTGTATTACCGTGGTGATGCCGGATCGCTGGCCACGGCGCTGGAGGCGCAGAAACTGCGTCTGAACCAGAGCAACCCTTCTTATTGGGTGATATCGCGTGATTAATCGGAATGTGATTTTCTGGCTGATTATTCTTGGGTTTGGCGCATTGTTTGTCGCGGCGATCACCCCGATCCTGCTGCCATTTGTTCTGGGCATTCTAACCGCCTATTTTCTGGATCCCGCCGCCGATCGGCTGGAGCGTCTGCGCCTATCGCGCGCCGCATCAACGACCATCATCACCGCCTGCTTCTTTATCTGCCTTACGCTTATCTGTCTGCTGGCACTGCCGCTGATCGGCGAGCAGATATCGGCGCTATTTGCGGCGCTTCCCAGCTATGCGGCGCAGCTGGAGCAGGATGTTGCGCCGCAGCTGCAGGGCTGGCTGGGCATGCTGCCAGCCGAGCAGCTGGAGCGCCTGCGCGAGGCAGCCGCGAATGTTTCGGGTGTCATGCTGCGCTGGCTCGCCGAATTCCTTGCCAATCTTTTTGCTTCCGGCATGGCGTTCATCAACCTGCTGTCGCTGGTGCTGATTACGCCGCTGGTCACCTTCTACCTGCTGCGCGACTGGGATGAAATCACCGCGCATGTGGATCGGCTGCTACCGCGCCGCCATGCCGCCACCATCCGTGAGCAGCTGGCGCAGATTGATGCCACACTGGCCGGCTTTATCCGTGGCCAGCTGAATGTGTGCTTTATTCTTGCGATCTTTTACAGCATCGGGCTTTCGCTGGCTGGGCTGAAGTTTGGCATTGTTATCGGGCTCATCACCGGCTTATTTGCCATCGTGCCGTATGTTGGCTTTGCGCTCGGCTTCATTAGCGGCATGACCATTGCCTTTTTCCAGTTCGGCCTTGGCGGCGAAATGGCGGCGGTGCTTATTGTGTTTCTGATCGGGCAGGTGCTGGAAAGCTATATTCTCACCCCCCGTCTGGTTGGCGAAAAAGTGGGGCTCCATCCGGTATGGATTATTTTTGCCATGCTGGCGGGCGGGGTGCTGTTTGGTTTTGTCGGGGTATTGCTGGCGATTCCCGTGGCGGCGGTGATCGGCGTGCTGCTGCGCTTTGCCACTGCGCGCTATCTCGAAAGCCCCTATTATCACGGCTGATCCATGCCGCAGCTGCCGCTTCAACTTGCCATGCCGCCCGTGTATCTGGAGCAGAATTTTCTGCGCTCAGGTAGCAATCATGAGGCGCTTGAGTGGGTGCTGCGCTGGCCGAGCTGGCCCTCCAACGCACTGCTGATTGATGGCGATGAAGGCTCCGGCAAAACGCATCTCGGCCATATCTGGGCGGCACGCGCCGCTGCCAGTAAAACGCCGCTGACCGAGCCGGCACTCGCCAGCCACGCCCTGATCGATGACATTGAGCACTACGATGAAACGCTGCTGTTTCACCTGCTCAACATCGCACGTGAAAAACAGCTCAGCCTGCTTTTAACCGCAAGCAAGCCAGCAGGCCAGCTTGACATTCGTCTGCCGGATCTCGCCTCGCGGCTGAAGGCACTGCCCGCGGCGACCATCCGCGCGCCGGATGACGAGCTCCTGGCCGCCATCATGCGCAAACAATTTTCCGACCGCCAGCTGATGGTCGATGACGAGGTTATCAAGTTTCTGGTTCCACGTGTCGAGCGCAGCTTTGAAGCAGCAGCTAGGCTGGTAGAGCGAATTGATGAGCAATCGTTAAGCCAGCACCGCCGCATCACCATTCCATTCGTACGAACGATGACGCTTGTCGACTAAGGGAGGGCAACCCTTGCGTCATCCGTCATCCGCTTTAACCGGCCACCGCCTCAATCAGCGTTTCGCGGATGGTCTTCAGCTTGGCCTCGTGGGTAATTTTCATGCCGAACTGGTCTTTGACATAAAACACGTCGGCTGCCTGAAGCCCGAAGGTAGAAATATGCGCTGTGCCAATCGAAAGGCCAAGATCCGCCATTGCGCGGGTGACCTGATAGAGAAAACCCGGACGGTCGCGGCCGGTCAGCTCAATCACCGTATGCTGGTCGCTGGCCTCATTATCGACAAAAACCTGCGTGGTGATGGGCTGAGGGCCAGCCTCCTGCGCGCGCCAATCACGCTGGCGCTTGCCAAAGGCGAGGTTCAAATCCAGCTCGCCGGCCAGCACCTGACGGATATACACTGACATTTTCGCAAGCTTATCCGGCGCGTCAAACACGTCATTCGTCAGATCCTGCACCTGAAACAGCTCCACCGCCATACCATTTTTGAGCGTGAAGATTTTAGCCCCGGTAATGTTGGCGCCAGCCAGCGCCATCGCACCGGCCACTTTTGAAAAAAGCCCATGCTGATCCGCGGCCACCAGCGTCATATCCGTGACGCGGTGTTCGTAATGATGTTCCGTGTGAATGGCGAGCGGCAAGGTTTCAGACTGCGCATCGTGAAGCATGCGGGCAATCAGCGCATGGCGCTCAATATCGCAGGCCGTCCACACGCCTGCATTGCCCAGCGCCACATACTCGGCCACCGTTTTCGCTGGCCAGTCAGGCAGGCGCTCCGCCAGCCGCTGGCTGAACTGTTCGTCCTGACGTGCGCGGCTGGTGGCGGGGGCGGCGCCCATCGCTTCCTGCGCGCGGTAATAAAGATCACGCATCAGCGCGCCTTTCCAGTGGTTCCACACACCCGGCGCCACTGCGCGCATATCCGCCACCGTCAGCACCAGCAGCAGTTTAAGCCGCTCAGAATGCTGCACCTCGCGCACAAAATCCTGAATGGTTTTGGGATCCGTCACATCGCGCTTGAATACGGTGTGCGAAAGCAGCAGGTGATGGCGCACCAACCAGGCGGTCGTTTCCGCTTCATCTTCAGCAAAACCGAAACGGCGGCACAGGCGCCGCGCGATAGCTTCGCCCTGCAGCGAGTGGTCGCCGCCTCGCCCCTTGGCAATATCGTGGCACAGCAGCGCCACATACAGCACACGTTTCATGCGCACACGGTGGATCACTTCGCTGGCCAGCGGCAGGTCTTTTTCGAGCTCTCCCTGTTCAATCGCATGGAGCACACCAAGCGCCACCAGCGTATGTTCATCCACGGTGTAGATATGATAGCGGTTAAACTGCGTCATCCCGATCACGCGGCCAAAGTCGGGAATAAACCGGCCAAGCACTCCCGCCTCGCTCATCCGGCGCAGGGTGGTTTCCGCATCTTTGGGTGAAAGCAGAATATCAAGAAAAATCTGATTCGCTCTGGGATCGTCCTGCACAGATTTATCGATGCGCTTCAAATTACGCGCCACCTGCTGCAGTGCGCGTGGATGAATATCGAGTCCGTGCTGCTGCGCGGTGCGGAATAATTCCAGCATCGCTGCCGGCTGGCGGGCAAAGAGTGTCTCCTGCCGGGGCAGCAGGCGCTGGCCGGCCAGCTTGAACGCGCCAAGTTTCCATGGGTTCTGCCACAGGGCGGTAAAGGCATTTCTGGGAGCGCGCTTATGCGCTTCTTCCAGCAGGGTACAGAATTGCCGCGTCACGCTTCCCACGGTGCGCACAGCAATAAAATAGCGGCGCATGAAGCGGGTAATCGCCGTGTTGGGGTTGGGATGGTCATAGCCCATCGCCTGCGAAAGCGGCAGCTGCACATCAAAACCAAGGCGCTCTTCCGGACGGCCGCACAGATAATGCAGGTGAATACGCACGCATTGCAGGAATTTCTGAGCCTCGTGATAGATACGATACTCATCCGCCGTCAAGTGCCCCATGCCCACCAGCTCATCAAGGCTGCGAATCGGATACACATAGGTTGCCAGCCACCACAGTGTGTGCAGGTCTCTCAGGCCGCCCTTGCCTTCTTTCACGTTCGGCTCGAGCATGTAGCGTGAGGCGCCGAAGCGCTTGTGGCGCTCGCCGCGCTCCGCCAGTTTGGCTTCAATAAAGGCGGCTTCGCTGCCGGCAATCACTTCTTTTTCAAAGCGGCTGCGGTAGCGGCGGTACAGCTCGCCATCGCCAGCAATGATACGCGAATCAAGCAGGCTGGTACGGATAGTCATATCCTGCTTGGCTGCCTGAACCGCTTCATCGAGGCTTCGATAAGCATGGCCAACTTTCAGCTTCAGATCCCATAAAAGCTGGACAATCAGCTCAGAAAAACGCGCAGCCTGCTCGCTATGAGCATCGTCATAAAGAAAAAGAATATCCACATCGGAATAAGGATACATTTCGTGGCGGCCATAGCCGCCCACCGCGACCAGCGCCATGCCCGGAGTGTCATCCCCGGCCAGCTCGCTGTAAAATTCTGCCAGCAGCGCATCGAGCAGATCCGCATGGGCGCGCAGCATGGTTTCGGGAATACCCTGGCTTATGAACTGCTCTTGCAGCGCCTTTTTCTCGCTACTCAGCCACGATTTAGCGCGTCTGAGCATGGCGGCTTTGCGCCGCTCCGGGCTTAACGACTCATTTTTTTTCATACGCATCAGTTTAGCTTCTTGCGCGAGTGCATGCAGCAGCTATTTTGCCCCCATGAGCATAAACCGTACCCTCCCTGCGATTGGCTTCATGCTTGCCAGCATGCTGTGCTTCTCCGCCATGAATACGGTCATTCGCCATCTGGCGGTGGATCTGCATTCCACCCAGATGGTGTTCATGCGCAACATACTGAGTTTATTGATTATTATAGCGATTGCCGCGGTCATGCAGCGTGGGCGCCCGCGCTTTCCCACTGACCGGCTGTCCGGCCATATCTGGCGTGGCACGATTGGCCTTGTCTCCATGGAGCTATGGTTTCATGCCATCACCATCATGGAGCTGACGCTGGCCACCGCCATTTCCTTTATCACCCCGATTTTATCAACCATCATCGCCATCCTGTTTCTCGGCGAAAAGGCGGGAATTCGCCGCTGGGCGGCAATTATGGCTGGTTTTGTCGGCATGCTGGTCATTTTGCGGCCTGATCTTGGCACCATCAACCCGAATGCCACTTTTGTGCTGGTTTCTTCTACCCTCATGGCCATCGCCGGCACGGTGGTCAAAAGCTTAACGCGCACCGAGTCGCCGGAAACCATTGTGTTTTACATGTCGCTCATCATGACCATCTGGTCGATTGTTCCGGCAGCGCTCTACTGGCGCGATTTCACGATGGTGCATATCCTCTGGGCGTTTCTGATTGCGCTGTTTTCCACCGGCGCCCATCTCATGCTGGCGCGCGCCTACATGCGGGCGGATGTGGTCGTGCTCATGCCCTTTGATTTCACTCGGCTGATCTTCACCGCCGCACTGGCCTATGTCGTTTTTGGCGAAGTGATGGATAGCCAGACCATCATCGGTTCATTAATTATTGTTGCCAGCACCGTTTATATCGCGCATAGAGAAGCACGTAAAAACCGCCACAAACCTACAAAAACCACCGCAAACTGATGCTGATTGACTCGCGCCTGCTCACTCTTTTTTCGCTCACACCGCCGGAAGGTCTCGAACCACCGAACCTGACCACGCGCTGGAGCGATTCCTCGCTGGCTTTTCTCGCCAGTGTCCATAAGCCGAAAAGTGATGCGCTGAAAACCATTATCGAGGCCGAGGGCTGGCCGCAGGACGATCGCTACACGGATAACGCTGAGGCCGCCGCGTTCATGATTGTGCTGCACGCGGATTATGATCTGCCCTTCCAGCGCCGCTGCCACCAGCTGATGCTGGAACTGGCCACGCGCGGCCAGATTAAGCTGGGCTACCTTGCCTTCCTTACCGATCGCATCTTGTGCAACGAAGGCCATCACCAGCGCTTTGGCACGCAGATTCGCGAAGCGGCTAATGGCTGTTTTGTGCCTAAGCCCATGGAAGAAGAAGACGATATCGAGCGCCTTGATAGCCTGCGTAAGGAGGCAGGCCTTCACGAAACCATGCTGGAATATACCCAGCGCGTCAATGGCGGCGATCTGCTGCTACCACGCCTCCTGCTCGGTGATTATGCAGATATCTGGGAAGGCAGGCGCGAAAGCAACGTCATCCGCTTTCCCAAAAAAGACCCCTAGTCCATTAATACTAATTTAAGATTTCTATCCTAAGGGTTGTAGCGTTTCTGCACATAGCTAACTATGTGTTGTTATAGTTCTTTTATGGAGTGCCACCTCATGCGCAAGCTGCTTCTTGCAAGTTTAATCCCCTTAAGTCTTTCCTTCCCCGCCTTTGCCCAGGATGCCGCGCTTGCGCCAGATTCCGGCAACACCGCTTGGCTGCTCATCAGCGCAGCGCTGGTCATGCTCATGACGCCCGGTCTTGCGTTTTTCTATGCCGGCATGGTGAACCGTAAAAACGTGGTCTCCACACTGCTGCAAAACTTTGTGGCGCTCGGTGTGGTAGGCATTTTGTGGGTCGTCATCGGCTACAGCCTTGCGTTCAGCGAGGGCAATGCTTTCATTGGTGGCATGGACTTCTTTATGCTCGAAGGCTTGAGCGGACAACTCTACAACGCCGATAGTCGTGTGCCACACTACGCCTTTATCGCTTTCCAGATGATGTTTGCGGTGATTACGCCCGCACTGATAACCGGTGCGATTGCCGAACGTGTGAATTTTAAAGCATGGATGTTCATGCTCGCCCTGTGGAGCCTTGCGGTCTATGTGCCGGTGGCGCATTGGGTATGGGGTCCGGGCGGCTGGATTGCAGCTGATGGCGGGCTCGATTTCGCGGGCGGTCTCGTCGTGCATATCACGGCTGGCGTGGCGGGTCTGGTTGCGGCACTGATGTTTGGTAAGCGTATCAGTGCCGAACACATTAACCGTCCGAACGATGTGTCGATGATCATGCTGGGCGCGGCGCTGCTGTGGTTCGGCTGGTTCGGCTTTAATGCTGGTTCGGCCATCACCTCCGGTCATCTGGCGGCACACGCCTTCATGACGACGTTTGTCGGTGCCGGTGCGGCCTTCATCGCGTGGATGATGGTGGACTGGATCAAGCACAAAAAACCCAGTGCCGTTGGCGGCGCGATTGGTCTGGTGGTGGGTTTAGTTACCATCACACCAGCGGCTGGTTTTGTCTCGGTTGGCCACGCCATCCTGATGTGCGCGGTGTCCGGTGTGCTGTGCAACCTGTTTGCCCATTTCATCAAAACCCAGACACGCCTTGACGATGCGCTGGATGTCTTTGCCTGCCATGGCATGGGCGGTATTCTCGGCGCCATCATGACCGGCATGTTCGCAAGCTCTGCCATTAACCCGGCAGTCAGCGTGCAAGGCATCCTGATCAGCGGCGAAACCAAGCTGTTCATTGCCAATATTGTGGCCGTTGTAGCGGTGTGCGTCTACACTGCAATTGTCACCTATGTGCTGATCAAGCTGGTCGGTTTCATCACCCCGATCCGCGTTTCGGAAAAAGATGAAACGGCAGGCCTTGACACCTCACTCCACGGCGAGGCGGCGCGCTTCCACGATCGCCGCAACTACGCATAATCAAGACCTTAGACCGGGTGGTATGAATAAATCATACCGCCCGGTTTTTATTAAGAATTCGTCAACGCTCTTGTACTACAATGGAGCAAGACGATATGGATGACCTATGACCGCCCAGCTGGATATCAAAACCATCATCACCAACATCGAACAGCGCGTTGCCACCTTTGCCAACGCCAACGAAAAAATCGCTTCCCAGACCAACCTTCTGGCACTCAATGCCACCATTGAGGCCGCGCGCGCCGGTGAGGCAGGTCGCGGATTTTCGGTTGTTGCCGCAGAGGTCAAAAACCTTGCTAAACAGGCCGCTGACAATTCCAAGGAGCTTCGCACCGTTGCACTCGCCAGAATCCGTGAAGAAACACACGAACTCGAGCAGCATTTTGAAGAAAAAGAATATGGCCGCCTGTCAGAAATGGCGCAGACACTGGTACAGCTGATTGTACGCAATCTTTATGAGCGCACCGCTGACGTGCGCTGGTGGGCAACTGATACCTCCCTGTTTAAAGCGCTGCAAACCATGGATAAATCGGATATCGCCTTTGCCACTGAGCGCCTTGGGCTGATTAACCGCTTTTACTCCGTCTATGCCAATCTCGTGCTCACGGATGCGCGCGGCAAGGTCGTCGCCTGCTCTCAGCCATCACGCTTTCACCGCTGTGTCGGGGCGGATCTTTCGGATATGCCGTGGGTTAAAAAGGCGCTCGCCACTACTAGCGGCGATCAATATGTCGTGGACGACATTTTCCGCGACCCCACGCACGACAACAAGCTCGCCTGTATCTATGGGGCGGCAGTGCGTGAGGGCGGCAAGGTGGACGGCAAAATTCTTGGCGTGCTCGGCGTAAATTTCGATTGGGAAGATCAGGCACGCGTGATTGTGCAGGTGGAGCCAGCGCTTTCGCCAGAAGAATGGCAGCGCTCGCGTGTGTTGCTGCTGGATGCTGGGCTTCGCGTGATTGCTTCCTCTGATGGCAACGATCTGCTGCTGCCCTTTGCGCTTAAAACCGATAATAAGCAGAAAGGCCATTACTTCACCGAAACGGGTGACCTCATCGCTTTTGCCAAAACCATTGGCTATCAGGAATATAATGGCCTTGGCTGGTATTCGGTCATTGTCCAGAAGCCGAAAAATAAAAAGCAGTAATACACATTTAATTTCGCTAGGCTGAGACAGATGCGAAGAAAATATTGCGCGCAGCGACCATGAATCTATTGGCTTTAATAGCCCCAATAAAGAACTCGCTCCAGCAAAAAAGCGCGAAGCGATGGAGTCCGAGGAAATGAGTGTACATGGAAGTACACGACATTTCCGAGGGAGGCTTCATCGCAAGCAGATTTGAAGCTGGAGTAGAGTTCTATTAAACGTCGCCCCAGGTTTTGCGCGTAAAGTTATGGTGCGCCTCCACCATGCGAACCGTGCCGGTTTTGGAGCGCATCACGATCGAATGGGTCATCGCCCCGCCCGGATAGCGGCGCACACCCTTTAGCATCGAGCCATCGGTCACGCCGGTCGCCGCAAACATTACATCGCCCTTGGCAAGTTCTTCAAGCGCATAAACTTTATTCAAATCAGCGATGCCCATACGCTTGGCGCGGCTTTTTTCTTCGGCCGTCTTAAAGAGCAAGCGCCCTTGCATCTGCCCGCCGGTTGAGCGCAGCGCTGCTGCGGCCAGCACCCCTTCCGGCGCGCCGCCAATACCCATATAAAGGTCAATGCCGGTCTCTGGCAGGGCGGTGGCAATCACACCCGCCACGTCACCATCCGAAATGAGTTTAATACGTGCGCCTGCTTCGCGGGTTTTCGCGATCATCTCTTTGTGGCGGTCGCGCTCCAGGATGCACACTACCAGATCAGCGACATCACACTTCTTGGCTTTGGCAAGGCGTTTCAGGTTGACCGCCACAGCGTCATCGATATCCACAACGCCATCCGGCAGGCCGTCCCCCACTGCAATTTTGTTCATATACACATCCGGCGCATGCAGAAAGCCGCCCTTTTCCGCCATCGCCACCACCGCCATGGCATTCACACCGCCCTTAGCACAGATGGTTGTTCCTTCCAGCGGATCCAGCGCAATATCTACCGATGGGCCAAAGCTATTGCCGACTTTTTCACCGATATACAGCATCGGCGCTTTGTCGCGCTCGCCCTCACCAATCACCACCGTGCCATCGATCGAAAGCGAATTCAGCGCCTCGCGCATGGCATTCACGGCGGCCTGGTCGGCGGCTTTTTCATCGCCGCGCCCCATTAGCCGGGAGGCCGAAAGCGCCGCCGCTTCAGTCACACGCACCGCTTCCAGTGCAAAATTGCGATCGCTCCAAAAAGCTGTTTTAGCAGCTGGCGCAGGTTTCTTTTTGGCGGTTGCTTTCATATCAAAATCCTTCAATCCTAACCCTAAAGGGTGCTTCTTTCATAAATGGTAGTTTGGCAATTGCCGCCAGCGCGCGCTCCATCGCCGCTTCCTGCGTCGCATGGGTGGTGATCACCACCTGCACCATCTCGCCCGGATTATGCGAATGCTGAATCACCGAACGCATGGAGATGCCTTCTTTTTTGAAAATCGCAGTCACATCCGCCAGCACACCCGGCTGGTCGATCACGCCCAGGCGGAGGTAAAACGAGCTGCTGGCGCGGCTGAACTCTGCAAACCGCCCCTCTCCAAGCTTGGCAGCAGGCAGGGTAAATGGCTTATAGCTGGCGCCGCGCGCGATATCCATGATATCCGCCACCACCGACGAGGCCGTCGGCCCCTCACCCGCACCACGCCCTTCAAACAGCACCGTGCCCACACTATCGCCTTCCACCGCTACAGCGTTAAACGCGCTGGTCACGGCGGCAAGCTGCGAGCCTTTCGCCACCAAACAGGGATGCACGCGCATCAAAATACCGTCCTCTTGCTCGCTGGCAATGCCCAGCAGCTTGATCACATAGCCCAGCTCATCGGCAAACTGCATGTCGGCCAGCGTCACGCGGCGGATACCCTCGATGGACACCTGATCGATCGCCGGGCGGATGCCATAAGCAAGGCTTCCTAAAATCGCGAGCTTATGCGCTGCGTCCACCCCGTCAATATCAAAGCTTGGGTCGGCTTCGGCATAACCCTTCGCCTGTGCTTCGGCCAGCACATCGCCAAAATCGCGCTTTTCGCTGGCCATGGTAGTGAGAATATAGTTGCAGGTGCCGTTGAGGATACCAGCAATGCGCGTGAAGCGGTTCGCTGCCAGGCCGTCGCGTAGGCCTTTGATGATGGGAATACCGCCCGCTACCGCCGCCTCAAAGGCGAGCAGTGCGCCGTTTGCTTCCGCCAGCTCGGCTAGCGCCACACCATGATGCGCTATCAGCGCCTTATTGGCCGTGACCACCGATTTTTTATGTTTAAGCGCTGTTTCAACAAGCGCTTTGGCCACGCCCTCGCTGCCACCAATGCACTCCACCACCACATCAATCTCAGGATCGCTGGCAAGTGCCATCGGATCATCCAGCCACCTCAAGCCCTCTCCCCACGACGGGCTACCCCCTCTCCCCTCCGGGGAGAGGGTTGGGGTGAGGGGGTGAGACATGGCAGCAATCCCCGCGAGTAACCTCTCATATTTCTTCTTATCACGCGCGGAAACCGCCACCACTTGAAGCTTGCGCCCCGTGCGCGCCGCAAGCAGCGCTTGCTGGTTCAGGAGAATCCTCAGCGCGCCGCCGCCCACCGTTCCAAGCCCTGCGATGCCGATGCGAAGCGCTTGTGTCATGCGTTTTTCCCCGCTGCCTTCAGATTATGCCCCGGGTCTTCGCTGAGGAACGATTTAATGCCGCGCACCGCTTGGCGAATACGGTGTTTATTTTCAACGAGCGCAATGCGCACAAACCCTTCGCCGCCCGCGCCAAACCCAATGCCCGGCGCCACCGCCACATCGGCTTTGGATAGCAGCAGTTTCGAAAACTCAAGGCAGCCGAGATGGGCGTAGGCTTTCGGAATCGGCGCCCAGAAAAACATCGAGGCACTGGGCACCACCAGCCCGTCCCAGCCGGCGTCCATCAGCCCTTCAGCCAGCACATCGCGGCGCTCTTTGTAGAGTTTTCGCATCTCCTGCACATAATCCTGCGGGCCGCCCAGCGCGGCTGCGGCCGCCACCTGCACCGGCAGGAACGTACCATAATCAAGGTAGGATTTGATTTTGGTGAGCGCCGCCACCAGTGTTTTGTTGCCCACGCAGAAACCAATGCGCCAGCCCGCCATCGAATAGCTTTTGGACACGGTGGTAAACTCCACCGCAATGTCCTTCGCGCCCTTCACCTGCAGGATGGAAGGCGGCGGGTTGCCATCGAAATAAATCTCGCAGTAAGCCAGGTCAGAAATCACATAAATGCCGTAATGGCGGCAAATATCGATCACCTGCTCATAAAACGATAAATCGACGGTGAACGCCGTCGGGTTGCAGGGGAAATTGACAATCAACGCCACCGGTTTTTTCGGCGCCGATTCAATCGCCTTTTTCAGCGATTCAAAAAACTCTGGCCCCGTTTGGTTCGGTATCGAAATAATCTGCGCGCCCGCAATCACAAACCCCCAGACATGGATGGGGTAGGAAGGATCCGGCACAATGAAAGAATCCCCGGGGCCAGTAATCGCCTGCGCAAGATTAGCTAGCCCTTCTTTCGAGCCGATGGTCACCACCATTTCGTTATCAGGATCAAGCTCGACACCAAAACGGCGCTGATAATAAGCGGCCTGCGCTTTTCTCAGGCCATAAATCCCGCGCGAGAGCGAATAGCGGCTGAATTTGGGATCTTTCAGCGTTTCGACCAGCTTGTCGGTGACATGCTTGGGCGGAATCGAGTCCGGATTGCCCATGCCGAAATCGATGATGTCGTGACCGTTTGCCCGCGCGGCCGCCTTCATTTTATTGACTTCAGCGAAGACATACGGGGGCAGAAGCCCGATGCGGTGAAAATTTTCCTGCATGGCCGTGCCCCGAATTAGTATGCGAGATAAAATTGACGCTGATGCGGCATATGGCGAGAGGAAGATTTATCCTCGTCATTCTTCTGCGCATCCATCGAAGCGGGCGTCGAAGCTTTGCCTTCTTGCTTGCCTGCATCTGGCACAGAAGCCGGTGCAGCGCTAGATCCACCCGCACCATCCACTGGCACAAAAGGCGCCACCGTTGTCACCGGCGGTTCAAGGATAATCCCGGAAGCATTGCGTTTGGTTGTTTCTTCTGCGGGCGCGGGCTGTGTGCCTTCGCTACCACCGAAACCAAGGCGCTCCCACCAGGATTTGGATGACGCTGGTTCAGCGGCTGGCTGTTGTTCTTCAGCTGGCTCAGACGCAGTTTTTTCTTCCTGTTGATCGGCCTGAGCATCACTCATGCGACCGAGCACCACTATCTTGCCATGGCTGGTAGCAACATCATCCGGCGCGGGTGCCGGCGAAGATGCCAGCGCTTCAGAGAACGATGAAGACTCAGCATCCAGATCTTCTTTTTGCTTCTTAGCATGAGCATGGTCAGTCTTTAACGTCGTCAACTGATCTTTCTGGTCGGATTTCGCTTTTTCAAATTCCTTTGGCACTTGCGGCACTGAAGAAAGCTCCGGAAATGGCTCAGCCTCCTCGGTTTGCGGCGCGGGCTGAGGGTTGCCCGCCAGCGAAGAAAACAGGCGCGATATCATGCTTGGCTCGGAGGCGCTGGCATCATCAGCAGCCGAACTAGCCAAAGCCGCCTTTTCGTGCGCGGGCTGAGTAGGTTGTACTTGCAATTCCGAAGCAGCAGCTGGCGGCGTATTAACTGCCGCAGTCACAGGAGGCAGCAGCGGCACAAAGCCGCCGACCGCATCTTCCTCTACAGCAGGCTTTACAGACTCAGCTTTGACAGTTGCGCTGGCAGTGTTCTGCGTTGCGGGCACTGGCTTAAATTCAGCTATTTGTGCTGCGTCAGACACCGTCGGCGCCGCTATGTTGGCAGGCAGAGTTTCTGATTTGGCAAGCACTACCGGCTCAGGCTGCGGCGCGGCTTTTTCCATCTCCATCACGCTTGGCACATTGCCCGAGAAAGGCTTTCTTTCCTGCTTGCGTTCCGCTGCGGGCTGGGCAGCGGGCACATCGCTGGCGCGATCTGGAATAAAGCGATCAAAGAAGCTGGAAGAAACCGTGCCCGGTTCGTCGCCATCACCACCCGTCATTTCGATCGGCTTGGCGGGGGCAGCGGCCACTTTCCGACCGCGTTCGTCATACTGATCAAAAGGGTTATCCGCAGCAGCAGCTGTCGCTGCGGGGGCAGCAGCAGGGGCAGGTTGTGCGGCGGCGGGCATGTTCACCGGCGGCTGGTTGCCGGGCATCGCACCACCTTGTGGATTGAGCAGAGGGGCGCGCCGCGGGCCATCCACCACCTGTTCTTTGCGACCTTCACGCCCGGAAAGGCGATCAGCGAGGTTGCTGGTGTTACAGCCTGAAAGCGCCATCACCCCGGCGACAGAAACCAGCAGGGAAAAACGAAAAGGCAAGCGGCGCATCATGGGTCGAATCCTGAATTGGGTTACACAGTCGCAGGCGTTGCATAAAAACATCTAACGATGGCGTGTGCAAAGGTATATCGTAGGCACGTTTTGAACGCAATTGGCATTTATAGCCAATAATTTTTTTGGCGATGTCAGCAGAGGCCAAAAGCCCTGCTGGCCGCGCTGGAGGCAGCGTCAAAATACAACCGCATTTTGCAAGCAAACGATATGACACAGGACTCCCACAAACCCGACCTAAGCGAATTCACCCGCAACATGGCGAAAGCGGCGGAGCAATGCCAGCGCATTTATCAGGAATTCATGGCGCGCCAGCTGGATAATATCGAGCATAAACCGCTTGATCCGGCGGGTCTGGGCGCGGCGATGACCCAGTGGTTCACGCAGGCGGCGCAGGATCCTTCGAAGCTGTGGGAAAAGCAGCTTGAGTGGTGGCAGGAGTCGGTCAATCTCTGGCAGAACGCAGCAAGCAGGGCGCTTGGAGAAAATCTCAAGCCCTACATTGAGGTCGACCCCAAAGATCGCCGTTTTAAAGACGCCGCATGGAACGAGAGCGCGGTGTTTGATTTCATCAAGCAATCGTATCTGCTCACCGCGCGCTGGATGCAGCAATCTGTGCGCGATGTGCCCGGCGTGGATCCGAAAATCATGCAGAAAATTGACTTCTACACGCGCCAGTTTGTGGATGCGATGTCGCCGTCAAACTTCATCATGACCAATCCCGAAGTGCTGAAAGCCACGCTGGAAAGCCAGGGCGAGAATCTGGTGAAAGGTTTCTCGCATCTGCTCTCCGATCTTGAAAAAAGCAAAAGCAATCTTCGCATCAGCATGACGGATTATGCGGCGTTCAAGGTGGGCAAAAACCTTGCGATCACGCCGGGCAAAGTCGTCTATCAGAACGATTTGATGCAGCTCATCCAATACGAACCCACCACCAAAGACGTATTCAAAACGCCGCTGCTTGTCATCCCCGCATGGATCAACAAATACTACATCCTCGACCTGCAGCCGGACAATTCGCTGGTGAAATATCTGGTGGATCAGGGCTACACGGTGTTTGTGATTTCATGGGTGAACCCCGATGAAAAACTCGCGCAAAAAACTTTTGATGATTACATGATGGAAGGGCCGATCGCGGCGCTGGATGCCATCGAAAAAGCCACCGGCGAAAAGCAGGTGTCGATTGGTGCTTACTGCTTAGGGGGCACGCTCACCGCCATCACGCTCGCATGGCTCAAAGCCAAAAAACAATCCACGCGTGTAAAATCGGTGACCTACCTCACCACCATGATCGATTTCGCCGAATGCGGCGAATTATCAGTATTCATTGATGATGAGCAGCTTGAGCTGATGGAATCGCGCATGAAAGAGCTGGGCTATCTCGAGGGCTCGGAAATGGCGATGACGTTTAACATGCTGCGCGCCAATGATCTCATCTGGTCGTTTGTGGTGAATAACTACCTGCTCGGCAAAGAGCCCTTCCCGTTCGACCTGCTCTACTGGAATGCGGACTCCACGCGCATGCCCGCCGCCATGCACAGCTTCTATTTGCGCAGCATGTACCAGAAAAACCTGCTGATTCAGCCCGGGGGCATCACCGTGGGCGGTGTGGCGATTGACCTTTCCACCATCGACACCCCCACCTACGTTCTTTCCTCGCGTGAGGATCACATCGCGCCGTGGAAATCCACCTACATCGCCACGCAGACCTACGCGGGCGAGATTCGTTTTGTGCTCGCTGCCAGCGGCCATATCGCCGGGGTGATCAACCCGCCTGCCAAGGAAAAATACTGCCACTGGGTGAATAACATTCCGTATCCAAAATCGCCTGATGAATGGGTGGCCGGGGCGCGCGAAGTGAAAGGCTCGTGGTGGCCGGACTGGCTGGCGTGGCACGCGCCATTTACAGGCGAAAAAGCACCTGCTCGCAAGATTACTGGCGCCATTGAAGACGCACCCGGCAGCTACGCCAAGGTCATCAGTTAGCGTACTTCAATAAAGGTATCGCGCCGCAGGTTGCGCATCAGCTTCTGCGCTTCCAGTTCAAGGCGTTCGGCCAGTATCACATTCTTTACCTGACCGAGATCCACCATTGACGAAGGATCCACCGGACGTCGCGCGCACAGCATATAAAGCTCAATCCCGCGGTCTGTCGCATAAGGCGAAGAAATCTGCCCTGGCACCAAATTCCCAAGAATGCTCGATAGCGCCTGTGTCAGCTCGTTGGTCGCAATCTCGCGGCGCACCACCTTCATCTCCACATCCTCAAGGTTATCGATCCCGGCAACGCCATCCTCATCGCAACGGCCGGGATGTTTTGCGATCTCTTCGGCGATGGAAAGCAGCGCGCTGGCTTCCTGATTTTCTGCGTCTGGCTTCAACGACAGGACGATCTCCTTCACCGATAGCAGCTCGGCACGTTCGGCCGTTTTTTCCAACGAACGCGCATTATACACCTTCACAATCGTATAGCCCGCTTCTGTGCGTATCGGCGGGGTGATGGTGCCTGCGCTGGCACCCGCCAATGCACGACCAAGCGCGGGGTCAAGCTGCTCCGGACGCACCCAGAGCGAGGGCACATTCGTGCCACGGCCGGAAAGCTGGCGAGAGAGCTCTTCAAAACTTGCGCCCGCGCGCATTTCCGAAGAGAGCTTGGCGGCTGCGGCGCGCACCTCGTTTTCTCGTTTAGATCGATCCACCGGTAGAATCATGAAAGCAATTTCCAGTTCCTGATGCTCCTTAGGCAGCACCATGGTTTTCTGGCGGGCAAGAGCTTCTTCATCGCTGATGCGGATAGCCGGGCGAATACGCTTGCCCACCAGCTTACCCCAGGCAAGCTGCGCACGAATCTGGTTTTTAAATGTTTCCATGGGCACATTATTCTGCGCAAGCATCTGGGCAATCGCACCGGCTGCCATACCCCGCTGCGACTCAATCCCAGCGATAGCGCTCGCTACTTCCTGATCGCTTACGGTAATATTTTCAGCAGCAGCCGCCTTCGTCTGCAAGCGCTCATCAATCAGCGAGCGCACCACCTGCGGCCGCACACGCGCCAGTGTTTCTGGATTGTTCGTCAGTCTTGTCGTGGCCACAATGAAACGAAGTCTGGCATCAACATCGTAAGAAGAAATCGCCTCTTCGCCAACGACTGCGGCAATCGCAAGCCCGCCTGCATTTTTAGCCGCGGGCTGATTCGCAAACGCAGGCGTTGCGAGCAAAGGCAGACAGAAAAGAATCCACAAGCGCATCATCTTACTCCAGGTTCTTAAGAGCGATACGAAACAGGAAGGTGGTGGTGGGTTCGATATCGCGGTCGCGGGTGAATTCTCTGCCTATCATGGTGGTGAAATAGGTGCACTCATTTTTGAACGTGATACCGGTGCTTGCGGCGGGGGTGAAGCTGGTTTCGATATCGCGGCGGCTGGTCACAAACCACTGCCATTCATCGCTCAGCCCAACCACCGCCGTGCCGCTGATTTCTTCTTTATTGGCAAGAATCGGGTCGTTGCTCAGCATCAGGTAATTGCCAGACAATGTCACACGGTCATAGGTCATGGTTGCGTCCACCTCATTGCGCTGCGGCGAGAGATTTTCGCGATCAAGACGGAAGCGGTAGGCCACGGTAAAGGGAGCCAGATCCACACCCACCTTGCCGACATAATCAGACAGGTGGTCATCAAGATCATTAGAAAAAGGAAAATTACGATCCGTCTCAGCACGCCAGTGCTGGCCGAGCAGGCCATGAATCGCTGCGCCATCGGCAAATTGCAGCTGGCTGCGCAGGCCATAGCTCACACGCGGGCCTGTTTCCACACGGTCATAGCCGGTAAAGCGGTTGGCATCAAACAGGTTGGTGTCCGTAAATTCGGGCACGCGGCTATCTTCGTTGGGAATCTTTTCCGGATTACCGCCCAGCGGGCTTGCCGCCATCGCCACCACCGGCTCCAGCAGCACACTCTGCCCACCTTCCAGCCGGTTGATAAATGGATAGCGCCAACTCGCCGATACTTCAGGAATCATACGGCCGGTGGTGCCTTCAAATTGCCTGCCATCCACCAGCGCCACATCTTCGACGCTATACACATCACCACGCAGGCGCGTCTGAACCTCGAGAATCTGGCCATCCGCCGTAATGTAGGGCAGCTTCCAGCCGCCGGTCATCGAAAGGCGGCGGCTCTTAGGGCCTTCATCGCGGGCAAGCACGGTGGCATTCGCGGTCAGCATGGTGCGCGTGTTATAGCGGCCGGGGTCGCTTTCATACATCATATCCAGCTGCGGCAGCACGGTGGGAATGCGCGCGGAATCGTCCTGTGCGGTGAGACCCTGAAATGCCAGCGCCTGCGCCCGAAGAAAACTACGATCCCCGGGTTGGGTCAGGTTGTAGTGCTCAACAAATGCGCGTGAGGTCAGCTGCGTGTCCTGACTGAATTTATAACGGCGCAAGTAGGTATCATCGGTGGTGCGGCGCACATCAAACCCAACATCCGTATCCTCATCATAAACAAACTGCCCCTTAGCATTAAAATGTCCGCGAATCTCATTGCCGTTATCGACAAAACCCAGGGCATTGCGGTCTTTCGGGCGGGTAATACTACCATCGGTAATCAGGCTGCCTTCATCAAACTGCTGACGATATTCCCCCGCCATCACCAGGCCTTCCTGCGTGGTAAAATAGGGGGTGAGAGTCAGGTCTTGATCTTGCCCAATCACATAGTAATACGGGGTTTTCACGACCGTACCGAGATTGCCATTAGCCTGCAATTCCGGCGTCAGAAAGCCGCTTTTATTATCTGCGCCGGGCGTGGCGTGCGAAAGATAGGGTGAGTAAAAGACCGGCAGGCCAAATGCCTCCAGCTGCACATCGTTATAGGTCACTTCCTGCGCCGCTTCATCGATACGCACACGTTCGGCCTTGAGCTGCCACATTGGCTCCTTGGCCTCGCCATCGTCGCATACCACGCGGCAGGGCGAATACACCGCCCGATCAAGTTCCGTCACCTGCTCGTTAATCTTGCGGCCGCGGGTGGAAGCAAAGAGCGAGCCATCCGCCAGCCGCGCGCGAAACTGGCGAATCACCCCCGCGCTCATATCGTCGCGCAGCTCCATCTCATCGGCGAACACCACATGGCCGCCCGCATCCATCAGGCTGACCTCGCCTCTGGCCTTCACGCGGCCATTTTTCTGATCATAAGAAAGTTCGCGCGCCAGAAGCACGGTCTCGCCCTGCACCACCTCCACATTGCCGGTGGCGACCACCTCTTCGCTTTCCTGATCATACGCCACATCATCAGCAGAAAGCACGACCGGCTCATCCTCACTCACCGATGAGCCACTGCCATCAAAATTCGGGCGCTCAAACTGCTGCTGAGCATATGCCTGAAAAGGAAGCATGCAGATGCCAGCAAGTAACAACGAAGCTCTGCCTAATTTTATAATCTGAGCGTTTCGTGCCTGCATATATCTCACATAAGCTCGTTTATCAAACTCGCTGCGGTGAGGGAAGCGCGCAGCGATGGAGTCCGAGGGAATCTCCACTGCACGTGTCCCACAAAGCCACCTGGCGTAGGGGGAAGAAGACTCCCCGCCGCATTAGAGCTTTCAATGGAGATTGCTCCACAGCCTGCGATAGGCCACAAACATAAATCCGGTAAAGACCGCAAGGAAGAACAGCACCTTGATACCCATCTGTTTGCGCTCTTCCATCTCTGGCTCGGCTGCCCATTGCAGGAAAACAGTCACATCACGCGCCATCTGGTCGATGCTGGCCTGCGTGCCATCCTGATAGGCCACCTGCCCATCGGAAAGTGGCGCCGCCATCGCGAGCGCCTTGCCCGGGAAATAAGGGTTGTAGTGCATACCGGCGCCAAGTGTCACATCGGCCGGGGCAGGCACATAGCCGGTCAGCAGCGAATAAAGATAGTTCGCGCCATTGTCGCGTGCTTTGACAATCAGGCTCAAATCCAGCGGATAGGCGCCGTTATGGGTGGCGCGTGCCTGATTCTCGTTGGCAAACGGCGAAGGAAAATAGTCTGACGGCTTACCGGGGCGCTCAAACATTTCGCCTTCTTCGTTGGGACCATCTTTGATTTGATAGGTCGCCGCCAGCGCTTTGATTTCCGCTTCGGTAAAACCAATATCCGCAAGGTTACGAAAAGCGATACGCTTGAGACCATGGCACGCTGAACAAACTTCCTTATACACCTGAAAGCCGCGCTGCGCCGCCTGCTCATCCACCGTACCAAACACGCCTTTAAA
The DNA here is from genome assembly GCA_033763775.1 of Alphaproteobacteria bacterium. Lineage (GTDB taxonomy): Bacteria > Pseudomonadota > Alphaproteobacteria > Rickettsiales > SXRF01 > JAJTHB01. The sequence goes on from JANRJW010000014.1 coordinate 78,151, forward strand.
CGGCCATTCGACACTGCGCGCCGGTTTATAGTCTCCGGCAGCGTAAGCAGCAGCGGCAGTAAGAGAAAGAAAAGCCAGCGTTGTGGCGGTGATTCGGATGGTTTTTTTCATAGGTTCCTCAATCAGTGCGCAGCCGCAGGTTTCGTCAGCACCGCGTCACTGATGCTTCGTGGCAGTGGCAGCGTTTTCTCATTCTTCGACAAGAACCACAGCGCCACGAAATAGCCGAAATAAATCGTCATCGCCACACGCCCCATGATGACATAGATGCCATCTGCCGGCATCGCCCCCAGCCAGCCAAGGAAAAACATATTGACGATAAACAGCCAGTAAAGCGGCTTAAAGAGTGGGCGAAAATCACCGCTTCTGACCGGCGAGCGATCAATCCACGGCAGCGCAAACAGAATGAGGATCGAGCCGAACATCGCGATCACACCGGCGAGTTTGGCGTCCATGAACACGATGCTTGTGAAGGGAATGCCAATATCGGGCGTCGCACGCAAAATCGCATAGAACGGCAGGAAGTACCACTCCGGCACGATATGTGGGGGTGTCACCAGCGGGTTCGCGGGGATATAATTATCAGGGTGCCCGAGCACGTTCGGCGCAAAAAACACGAAACTGAACATAAAAATGAAGAACACACCAAACCCGAAGAAGTCCTTGTAGGTGTAGTAGGGGTGAAACGGCACCGTATCCTGCGGCGTTTTCACATCAATCCCCAGCGGGTTGTTCGAACCATGGACGTGCAGCGCCCAGATATGGAGAACCACCACGCCGACAATCACAAACGGCAGCAGAAAATGCAGCGAATAGAAACGATTAAGCGTGGGGTTTTCCACCGAGAAACCACCCCATAACCAATGCACAATCGGCTCGCCGATGCCGGGAATCGCAGAAAACAGGTTGGTGATCACGGTCGCGCCCCAGAAGCTCATCTGCCCCCATGGCAGCACATAACCAAGAAACGCGGTCGCCATCATCAGCAGGAAAATCACCAGACCAAGCCACCACAAAATTTCGCGCGGCGCTTTATAAGAACCATAATACAGGCCGCGGGAGATATGGATATACACAACAATAAAGAACATCGATGCACCGACTGCATGCATGTAGCGCAGCAACCAGCCGAAATTTACCTCGCGCATGATGCGCTCCACGCTGTCAAACGCCAGCGAGGTATGCGGCACATAATGCATGGTGAGAAACAGGCCGGTTAAAATCTGCATCACCAGGCAGATGCCAGCGAGCGAACCAAAATTCCACCAGTAGTTGAGGTTACGCGGCGCCGGATATTTGCTGCCAAGTGAATTATCAATGAAAGAAAAAATCGGCAGGCGGTATTCAATCCAGCCTTTAACTCCGGGTGCCTGCGCGGTGGGTTTGTTTGCCATGGTGATTATCCGATTTTGATGCGATTATCTGCGATGAATTCATATTTTGGCACCGCAAGGTTAGTGGGTGCCGGGCCTTTGCGAATACGGCCGGAAGTATCGTAATGCGAGCCGTGGCAGGGGCAGAACCAGCCATTATATTCGCCGGCATCATTCACCGGAATACAACCGAGATGGGTGCACACCCCCACCATCACCAGCCATTGGTCTTTGCCTTGCTTGACGCGTTCTTCGTCGGTCTGCGGGTCTTTAAGATCCGCAAGCGCCACCGCGCGTGCCTCATCGATGTTTTCCTGAGTGCGATGACGGATAAAGACCGGCACACCGCGCCATTTCACACGCACTGTCTGGCCGGTCTGAATTGGTGAAAGATCCACCTCAATGGTCGAAAGCGCAAGCGTGTCCGCTGCCGGGTTCATGCTGTCAATGAATGGCCAGACGGCCGCGCAGCCGCCCACTGCGGCCATGCCGCCGGCGGCCAGCGCCATGAAATCGCGCCGTGTCGGCTCGTGTGAGGATTCAGAAGAAGGTGTGTGGTGACTCATGGATTATCCCGATAAAATAAACGACTATCGAGACATTTCTATAACAAACACGAACGAAGTTGCAAGTGCTGGTGCATAGAAAAATTGAATTATCTGGCTTTGCGGCAGGGCTGCATCAGTCGTCGCATCGACTGCGTATTGGTCACTAAGCAGCAAAAGCGGCTTTAAAGAGCGCTGTGCCCCAGGCAATGAGATGATCGCCCACCCCTTGCAGCACATCCATCCATTCGCGGGCATTGGCCACACATTGCTTCACCGAACCGACATCAAACAGGCACGGGCCAAAGCTCGCGGCAAACGCTGCGAAAGTGATGCCGCCGGTGAGCATGAAAAACATATTGAACCGTGGATCACGTGGATCTTGATTCATCAGCGGTGGGTGGCGAAAAAACATATTCCTATTGTGCCTTAGACCACGCCTGCATACCAGCTGATTTTTATGAAGCTTTGATGACAGCACAGCACGCCGATAAACTATTGATCTTACTTGCAAACTTATTTATGTGAGTGGATGGCTAGGCAGCGGCGCACGCAAAAAACGCAGCGTCGCAGCGCCAGGTGAAGATTCGAGTACGACGATAACGACGCCAGCAACCACAGAAATAAGTTTATGCAACTCGCCCTCTATCAGCCCGACATCCCCCAAAACACCGGCAGCATGATGCGCCTATGTGCCTGCCTGGGTGTGCCGCTGCATATTATTGAGCCGTGCGGTTTCGCCTTTGATGAAAAACGCATGCGCCGCGCCGCGCTCGATTATGGGGAGCATGCCACCATCCACCGCCATAGTAGCTGGCCGCGCTTTCTTGATATAAGACAAGTGGCCGCGCCGCCGCGTGTAGTACTGGTCTATCCGCGCGTGGCCACCTCCTATCTGGATTTTACGTTTCGCCCGGGTGATATCCTGCTGCTTGGGCAGGAAACATGCGGGGTGCCGGAGGAGGTCGCGGCGGCGTGCGATGCGGCGGTTGCCATCCCGATGAAAGCCGGGGTTCGCTCGCTGAATGTTGCGCAAGCGGCTTGCATCGTGCTGGCCGAAGCGCTACGGCAAACGGGACATTTTGGAAAGATGACGCTATGACTACACACAAGGCCAACCTTCGCCAGCTTACGGATATGAACATGGATCTATCGCAGCAACAATCAACTGCCTCTGGCTGGTTTCGTAGCTTGCGCGATCAGATCTGCGCCGAGTTTGAAAAGATGGAGCAGGAATTCACATCCCATCTGGATGCGGGAGGTCAGCAGACCGACCCAGCCTTGAGCATGCTTCATGGCGCGAGCAGCAGTCGAGCGCCGGAAGCAATTATTAGTAAGCCGGGCGCATTCATAAAGACGCCTTGGTCTAGAGACCAAGGCGGCGGCGGTGAAATGTCGGTGATGAAGGGGCGCGTGTTTGAAAAAGTCGGCGTGAATATTTCCACTGTTTACGGCGAGTTCAGCGATCAGTTCCGCAAAGAAATCCCCGGCGCGGCGGACATGCCTTTTTTCTGGGCGTCCGGCATTTCGCTGGTGGCGCATATGTGCTCGCCCTTAGTGCCCGCGGTGCATATGAATACGCGGATGATTTGCGTCAGCAAAAATTCTTTCAGTGATGCGAGGTCAGCAGACCGAGTCAGCCCTGAGTCATGCGCCATGGAATTTTCAGCAGAAAATTCCTGGAGCGACTACAAAAGCTGGTTCGGCGGCGGCGCGGACTTAACCCCGATGTTTCCGGTGGAACGTGACACGCAGGATTTTCATTCCGCTTTCAAAACAACCTGCGACCGATTTGATCCTGCCTACTACCCGAAATTCAAAGCGTGGTGCGATGAGTATTTTTTCCTGAAACATCGAGGCGAGCCACGCGGCATCGGCGGTATATTTTATGATTATGTCAATACCGACAACTGGCAGCAGGATTTCGCCTTCACCCAGGAAGTGGGCAAAACCTTCCTTGCGATTTATCCTGACATCGCCCGCCGCCATATGTTTAAGCCATGGACGGCCGAAGAGCGCGAGCACCAGCTCAAAAAACGCGGGCGCTATGTGGAGTTCAACCTGCTCTACGATCGCGGCACGCGCTTCGGCCTGATGACCGGCGGCAATGTCGATGCCATTTTAATGTCCATGCCGCCCGAGGTAAAATGGCCTTAAGTGCTGATATAACCAGTGAAAACGTTTGTCACAAAAAGTTAATACACGGCCGCGGGCTGCCATGCTAATGTGAGCGAATGAATTATCGTGAGAGTTACGGACGCAGCCCTGAGTGGTGGCGCCAAGACAAGCAGGATTACATCTTCAATCGGCATTGGATGGAGGTCGCAGCCAAGGCCGATAAAGATCATGTGATTGATCTACCCCCCAAACAATCCGTTGAGGATAGCGGCTTACCCTATAACAATTATGGCAAAGTCGGGCTGGTTTTGTGGCATGACGCCAATGGCCAGGATATTCTGCCGGTCGGTCTGATTGGCCACAAAGACGGCAAAACCGTGTTCTGCTACCACCCGGAATATGCTGCGGATAAAAGCCTGCCTGCCATCTCAAAAAGCCTTCCTAAAAATAAGCTGCGCCATGTCTGGCCGCCGGAAGATATGCCCGGAGAATTGGCAACGAAAAAAGGTCAAAAAACGCTGCTTCCCTTTTTTGATAATCTGGTCTCGGAAGGGGCGCTGGGTATGGCGCAGGAAAATGCCTGCAATGTGCTCAAAAATATTTTCAAGAAATATAATGGCAAAGATGACCGCACGCGGGAGCCATACACTGCTGTCGCTGATTTTGAGGCCGCGGATAATGCCAAGCATCGCTTCAGCAGATTGCTCACTTTCGGGCGTGGTTTTCATGGCGCTGTCTCGGTCGTTGATATTGCCATGCCGGATAAAATCGCAGGTTTTGAGCAGGAACTCACCCTGCAATCGATGGGCACGGTCGGCGGGCGTAATCCCAAATCACTCGGCGTGAAAGACGGTGATGTCTATAAAATTGCTCCGCGAAATGCAGATAGCGGCTACATCCTTAAATTTCATAACCCTGAGTTCAGGGGGCCGGATATCGTTAACAATGAATATCTGAACTATGTTGCAACCAATATACTTCTTCAGGATAGCGGCGATAAAACCGCCGAATATGATATCGCCAGCATTGACCTGCCAACCCAGAGCGCATCACCTGAAAGCCGCACCATGCGCAAGGAGACCGCTTTCATCGTCAAGCGATTTGATCGCGGCAAAAAAGGCCGCATTCATTTTGAAGAAGCGCTGCAGATGATGGGCCATCCAGCTGAAGATAAAGATGAAAAAAGCTATGAAGATCTTGGCAAACTAACCCATGCGCTGATGGGCAAAGAAGGTGTCAAAAAAATCTACCGCCGTATCCTCGCGCAGCTGGCGCTGGGCAACACCGACGGCCACCTGAAAAACTTTGCATTCTGGTATGAACGCGGCGATGGCACATGGGATCTGACGCCGAACTATGATCTTGTCTCCAGCGCTCAATACTCTGCTTATGATGAGAATCGGCGCCGCTGGTTCCCGTGCGATACGTTGGCACTCAAGTTCCGAGATCACGATCACAACCATGGTTTAGGTGAGTTGAATGCCAAGCGCCTTCTCTTGCTGGGAGAGGCGCTGGGGCTTTCAAAGGAAGAAGCTAAAACCATCATGGATGATATCAAACAAAAAATTCCGAAAGCGATGGATGCCATTCGCCAGCTCAAATCACCTGAGATCAGCGGACACCCCGTGATCAGCCAGCAGGAAAAAGATACGTTTGCTAATCACATGCAGTCTTATTGCAACCAGCAATACGGTACGCTGGATCGTTATTGGCAATGTGTCGCGAGCAAGCGCGGCGGCGAAGGCGCTCAGCGAGGCTGAGCTGATTTCATCTCACGCGAGTAAGCCACTTCAGCACCACGAGGCCGGGGATGGCAAGCGCGGCGGCGAAGGTGAAGAAGAGCGGCCAGCCGAGCTGCTCAGCCACCCAGCCAGCGGGCGTGGAAAGCCAGGTTCGGCCAAAGGCGGCGATCGAGGAAAGCAGCGCATATTGCGTGGCGGTGAAGGCGACATTGGTCAGCCGGCTGATATAGGCCACAAACGCCGCCGTGCCCATGCCGCCGGTAATATTTTCCAGCGTGATCGAAAGGGCAAGCACCGCTTCGTTCGCTCCTGCATAAGCCTGCACCACGAACATCAGGTTGGTTGCGCCGTGACCGATGCCGCAGATCCATAAGCTGCGCATGATGCCGAGTTTATAGACCATCCAGCCACCGATGAAACTACCGGCGATGGTTGCAATCAGACCGTAAAGTTTGACGATGGTCGCGATCTGTTCCTTGGAAAAGCCAATCTCGATGAGAAACGGACCCGTCATCACCCCCATGAAGGCATCGGCGAGTTTATACAGCACGATAAACAGCAAAATGGCAAGCCACTGCGGCCGCTGCATGAACTCGGCGAAGGGCTGGATGACATGATTTTTTAGCCACTCATTCATCGAGCTTTTCCTCGAATCCCGAATCCCCAATCCCCAATCCCGCTGAGGCTCTCCCGCCACAAGCGCCGCCAGCGCCCCAACGCTGAGCAAACACGCCATCAGCGCATAGGTCATCTGCCAGCCAAACCATGTGGCAAGAAACAGTGCCCCAGCACTTGAGGCAATCATACCGAAGCGATAACCCAGCACTACGGCCGCCGCACCTGCGCCCTGCTCCTCTTCTTTCAGCAGTTCGACACGATACGCATCAATGACAATATCCTGCGTGGCGGAAAGCGACGCCACACACACCGCTGCCAGCGCCGTCAACCATGGATCAATCGCCGGACTCGCAAATCCCAAAAAGACAAGCGCCGCCGCCAGCAAACACTGCACAAAAAGCAGCCACCCGCGCCTGCGGCCAAACACTCGGCAGAAAAAGGGTAGCCTCAGCCCATCCACCAGCGGCGCCCATAGGAATTTGAGCGCATAGGGTGTGCCCACCGCTGCAAACAGACCAATCGCCGCCTTACTGACGCCGGATTCCGTCAGCCACACCGATAGGGTGGAGGCGGTGAGTGCGAGCGGCAATCCGGAGACGAAACCCAGCAGCAAGACCGCCATCAGCCGTGGCCGTGCATAAAGCCGTATCAGCGCGAAAATGGGGTGATGAAGCGGCATGAATAATTAGGCCACCAGCGCGCTCAGCGGTTTCATCGCACGCGCGCCAAGCTGCTGGATGATTTCACCAGCGCAGCGATTGCCCAGCGCCGCGCAATCAGCCAGCGCCCTACCCTCAGCCCGTGCGTGCAGGAAGCCGGCAGCGAATAAATCCCCCGCCCCGGTCGTATCCACCAGCTTGGAAACGGGCTTGGTCGGCACGCGGTAAACATGATCAGGCGTCACCACCACCGAGCCTTTTTCACTCATGGTGATGGCCACCACCGGACACAGCCCGCGCGCCGCGCTGATGGCTTCATCCACATCCATCGCGCCGGTCAGCGCCATAATCTCAGCTTCATTGGCAAAGAGCACATCTAAATCCCGCTGAACCAGCGCCAGAAACGCATCACGGTGCATGTTCACACAGAATGTATCCGACAGCGTAAAGGCCACCTGTGCACCATGCGCGCGCGCCAGCGAGATGGCTTTGCGAATGGCCTGTTTGTTGTGCTCGCCATTCCACAAATAGCCTTCAATATACACGGTATTGCTTGCGGCAATCAGCGTTTCATCGATGTCGTTTTCATCGAGCAGTGCACAAGCGCCGATATAGGTCGCCATGGTGCGCTGGGCGTCTGGCGTCACAAATACCAGACAGTTTGCTGTTGATGGCTGAGCGCCGGGCGCTGGCTTGCTGTGATAGCGCACGCCGACCGATTGCAGGTCATGGGCGAAGATTTTCCCCAGCTGGTCATCGGCCACCTTGCCGATAAACGCGCCCTTGCCGCCCAGCGAGGCAATGCCCGCCATGGTGTTAGCGACCGACCCGCCGGAACATTCCGTAGATGGACCAACCAGCGAATACAGCGCCTTGGAGCGCGCTTCATCCACCAGCGTCATGGTGCCTTTGCCGAGTTTCTGTGCGGCAACAAAATCGTCGCTGACATGGGTGAGCACGTCGACGATAGCATTACCAATGCCGAGTGTGTCGTAAAGTTTAGTCATAAATTCTCCTTATGTTGATTCGATCATCGCTCTGGCTTTTTCCAGCCCCTGCGGGGTATCCACGCCCAGCGGCACCACATCCACCACCGCCACATCAATCCGCATGCCCGCATCCATCGCACGCAGCTGCTCAAGTTTTTCGTGCTTCTCATTTTCGGAAGGCGGCAGTTTTACAAATCGCTCCAGTGCGTCGCGCTGGTAGGCATACACGCCGATATGGTGGAAGATATCAGTGGACGGTGGACGGTGGACAACGGACGAAAAAGAGCGCGTAAATAATTTTGCACGGGTTGACTTGCTTTCTTTGTCCACTGTCCACTGTCCACTGACAACGACTTTCACCACACTCGCCTCTTCCATCTCGCCTGGCTGAAGCGGTGCGCAGAGCGTGCCAATATCCACCAGCTTGTTGTCAAGCAGGGCGGCGGCACGCGCGATGATGGATGGCTCCAGCAGCGGCATATCGCCCTGCACATTCACCACCACATCATGCTGCCCGGCCGGGTCAATCTGCCGAAGCGCGGCATCAATGCGGTCAGAGCCGGAAGGAAGGTCAGGATCGGTGAGCACCGCCCGGCCGCCAGCCTGCTCCACGGCGTCCTTGATGGCTGGCGAGTCGCAGGCCACCACCACCTCCCCCACCTTAGAGGCCACCGCGCGCCGCCACACCTGCACAATCATCGGCAGCCCGCCAATCATGGCGAGCGGCTTGTTTGGCAGGCGCGTGGAGGCAAGACGCGCCGGTATCAGAATAATCGGGTTCATGCTGCTGTTATAATTTGTTGATTGAGTTAGGCCAGCATATTATAACAGCGCGAGTTTTTTTATTACTGCTCTTGGATAGTCTATGGATCGTCAGTCATTTGAAATGAATAAAATTGCAGGCGCGGTGCTGCTTGCCGGCGTAGTTGCGATGGTGGCCGGTATTGGCAGCGAAATACTGTATCACGGGCCCGCGGCGCATCCGGGGCATGCTGAAGTCAAGCGCGGCTACGCCATTGAGGGTGCAGAAATGGCAGATGCAAGCGCTGGCGGCGAAGCGGCTAAAGAATGGGTGCCGGAAGATATTGCTCCGTTCATGGCCAAAGCCGATGTGGCGGCTGGTGAAGCGCAGATTAAAAAATGCACCGCCTGCCACACCTTTGATAATGGCGGCAGAAATGGCGTTGGTCCCAACCAGTGGGCGATTTATGGCAGCGATTTTGCCCACAAAACAGATTTTGCTTATTCCGATGCGCTGAAAGCGCTGCATGGCAAGAAAAAATGGGGCGAGCAGGAGCTTTCTGCGTTTCTAGAGGCGCCGCGCAAATATATCCCGGGCAATAAAATGTCATTCGCCGGCATCAAAAATCCTCAGGATCGCGCGAATCTGATCGCGTATCTGAAGACGCTGCGCTGATGTCATCCCCGAAAAGAAAAAAGTCAGTAGACTTTTTTCGTCATATTAAAAAGCTGGATCCCCGCCAAAATTTAAAATAATTCTGGCGGGGATGACGGCGAAAGGAGAAACGCCATGGAACCCACCACCATCAGCTATATCTGGCTCATTACTGGCGTGCTGCTGCTACTTGCTGAAGCATTCGGCGTTACGGGTGTGGGGCTGCTCTTTGCCGGGCTTGGTGCCTTCACGGTCGGTTTTCTTTTAAAACTCGGCGCTGTCGGCACAGACGAAACGCTGCTGCAGTTTGTGTGCTTCCTTGCTGCCACAGCGCTGTGGACGGTCGCGCTGTGGAAGCCGATGCGCAAATTCTATTCGAGCAAAAACAAGGCAGGCTACAGTAACATGATTGGCGAAACCGCCTATGCTGGAAGCAGCGGCCTGAAAAAAGGCGAAGTTGGCGAGGCCACCTGGTCTGGCACCATCATGAAAGCGCAGCTGGCAGACGATGCCGGGAAAGACCATGTCGAAGGCGGCGCACCGGTTGAGATTGTGGATGTGAAGGGTGTGACGCTGATCGTGAAACCGAAATAACCGTCATCCCGTGGAGCGAAGCAGTAGCATAGCGAACACGGGATCCAGAAAAGGCCAATGTCAGGAGACATTGGCCGTCAAATAGTAAGACGCAAAAAAGTCTCCTGACTTTTTGCTTCGCTGGATCCCGGACAAATTTTGCTACTACAAAATTTTCCGGGATAACAAGACAAACAAGGGAGAAAACCATGGAAATATTTCTAGCACTTGGATTACTTGCCATCATCTTGGTATTTATGGGTGTCAAAACCGTACCTCAGCAGCAGGCATGGATTGTCGAAAGCTTCGGCAAGTTCGACCAAAAACTTGAGCCCGGCATCAACTTCCTGATCCCCTTCTACCAGAAGGTCGCCTACAAGCACTCGCTGAAGGAAATGGCGGTGGATGTGCCCGAGCAGGCCGGCATCACGCGCGATAACGTCACCCTGAATCTGGATGGTGTGCTTTATATCCGCATCACGGATCCAATTGCAGCCTCCTATGGCGTGTCTGATCCAATTTACGCGGTACAGCTACTCGCGCAAACCACCATGCGCTCGGAAATCGGCAAGCTCACGCTCGATAAAACCTTTGAAGAGCGCGAGACGCTGAACGCCAATATCGTGACCGCCATCAATCAGGCGGCGCAGAGCTGGGGCGTGCAGTGCATGCGCTATGAGATTAAAAACATCACACCGCCCAATTCGGTGCTGAAGGCGATGGAGCTGCAAATGGCCGCTGACCGCCAGAAACGCGCGACGATTCTTGAGTCTGAAGGCAAACGTCAGGCGCAAATCAACGTCGCGGAAGGTTTGAAACAGGAAGTGGTTCTCAAATCCGAGGGGGCGCTCACCGATCAGGTCAACCGAGCCAAGGGTGAAGCGGAGGCGATTCTGGCAGTCGCGGAAGCCACCGCCAAGGGGATCGACATGGTGTCACAATCGATCATGAAAAGCGGCGGCTCGGAAGCGGTCGCGCTCAAAATTGCCGAGCAATATGTCGGTGCGTTTAAAGAGCTCGCCAAAACCTCCACCACCGTGCTGCTGCCCGCCAATCCCGGCGATGCTGGCTCGATGGTCGCACAAGCCCTCACGGTGTTCGATGCCATCCGTGATAAAACCTCCGGCAATCTCAAGGAAGGCGCCAAAGGCCCATGGGGCGGCGCTTAATATTCCCTCTCCCCAGCGGGGAGAGGGCTAGGGTGAGGGGGCTAGGGTGAGGGGGCTAAGCAACGAATACCCCCTCACCCGGCTCACTGCGTTCGCCACCCTCTCTCCGCTGGGGAGAGGCTTTTGGGCGATCCTATTACTGTCATCCGTCCTCTGTCATCCAACCTCCACTCTGGCAAAGACAGAGCATTGCCTCACGCTCTGGGGCGCGTGCAAATATCCGGCAGGCTTTCGCCATTTCGAGTATGTCAATCCCGCCGCGCCGGTGGGCGGCACAGTCAAGCTCGCGGAAACCGGCACTTTTGATTCGCTGAATCCCTTCATCCTTAAGGGTGTGAAAGCGCCGGCCATTGGCGGCCTGTTTGAATCGCTGATGGTGCAATCTTACGACGAGCCGCAAACCATGTATGGGCTGATTGCAAAGTCAGTTGATGTTGCCAAAGATAACCGCTCGGCCACTTTTGTCCTGCGCCCGGAAGCGAAGTTTTCCGATGGCTCGCGCATCACGCCGGAGGATGTCGTGTTTTCATTTGCGACCCTGCGTGACAAGGGCGACCCCACCTTCAAAATGCTTTATGGCGGCATTGAGCGGGTAGAGGTCACGGGTAAAGACGCCGTCACCTTCTATTTCATCGAAAATGCTGGCCGCGAGCAACCGATGGTCGCAGCGCAGATGCCGATTTTATCAAAAGCGTACTACGAAAAAGTCGATTTCGAAAAAACTACTTTAACACCGCCAGTGGGCAGTGGGCCTTACCTGGTGGAGTCGCTCGAGCAGGGGCGCAGTATTATCTACAAACGAAACCCGGACTATTGGGGCTGGCACCTGCCGGTAATGCGCGGCCAATATAATTTCGCACGCATCCGCTATGATTTTTACCGCGATGAAAATGTGGCGCTCGAAGGCTTAAAAGCAGGCGAATATGATTTCCGTCAGGAATATATCGCGCGCAACTGGGCGACCGCCTATGACACCCCCGCCGTGAAAGACGGGCGCATCATCAAGCGGATGATTAAGCACCAGATCCCGCAAGGCATGCAGGCCTTTGTGTTCAACACGCGCCATGAGAAATTTGCTGACCGCCGCGTGCGCGAGGCCATCGGCCTGACCATGGATTATGAATGGCAAAATAAAACGCTCTTTTACGGGGCTTATCTGCGCAATGACAGCTATTTCAATAACACTGATTTTGAAGCGGCAGGCCTGCCGGAGGGCAAGGAGCTGGCGCTGCTTGAACCATTCCGCTGTCATCCCGTGGAGCGAAGCAGCAGCGAAGCGAGCACGGGATCCAGAGAAGACCAAAGTCAGGAGACTTTGGTCGTCGAAAATAAAAAGCTGGATTCCCGCTTTCGCGGGAATGACGATAAGAGCTATTGTTTACCAGAAAATCTATTCATCACCCCTTTCAAAAACTGGGTCAGCGATGGCAGCGGCAATAATCGCGCTGGTTTGCTTCGTGCGCAGCAGCTGCTGAATGAAGCGGGCTGGAAGGTAGAACATGGCAAGCGTGTGAATGCACGCGGCGAGCAGATGAGCGTTGAATTCATGCTGCGCCAGCCGACCATGGAGCGCGTCATTCAGCCGATGCGAAAAGGCCTCGCACGCCTTGGCATCGCCTCCTCCATCCGCATGGTGGATGATGCGCAGTACCAGAAACGTATCGACCAGTATGATTTTGATATTGTGAGCGTGTGGCTAAATCGCGGCGTGTTTTTTCCCGGAGCAGAGCAGATGACATTGTGGCACAGTTCCCAGGCGGATATCAAAGGCGGCAATAACATCACCGGCATCAAAAATCCGGCGGTGGATGCAGCACTGGCGGCGCTTACCTCGGCGCAAAGCCTGAAGGATTTAACCGCCGCCGGCCGCGCGCTCGACCGCGTGCTGCTCTGGGAACACATCGCCATCCCCCACTGGCATTCACCGGGCTTTCGCGTCGCTTACTGGAACAAATTCGGCCTGCCGGATGTGCAGGCGAAATATAATCTATGTTTCCAGTGCTGGTGGGTGAAGTAAAAGTGGCTAGTGCTGGTGACTAGTGTTTGTGTTTATGATAGAAGCAACCTCACTAGCCACTAGCACTAGCCACTAGCACCCATGACCACCTACATCCTTCGCCGCCTGCTGCTGATGATTCCCACCTTGTTTGGGATCATGGTGCTGAATTTCGTGATTGTTCAGGCCGCGCCGGGCGGGCCGGTGGAGCGCATGGTCGCACAGCTGACCGATGTCACCGGCAGTGATGCGACCAGCCGCATCAGCGGCGCGGGCGGGTCGGATACGCTATCGCGAACCGATATACGGGTTGGTGATATGTCCTCCATCTATCGCGGCGCGCGCGGGCTGGATCCGGAGCTGGTGGAGCGCATCGAGAAAATGTATGGGTTTGATAAGCCCGCGCATGAGCGTTTTTTCCTGATGATGAAAAGCTACCTGACGCTGGATTTCGGCGAGAGTTTTTACCGCAATGAATCAGTCATCTCGCTGATCGTGAATACGCTGCCGGTGACCATCTCGCTGGGGCTGTGGACGACACTCATCATCTACCTCATTTCCATTCCGCTCGGCATCCGAAAAGCGGTTCGCGATGGCTCGCGCTTTGATGTGGCGACCTCGTGGCTCATCATCATCGGCTATGCTATTCCCAGCTTTCTGTTTGCGATCGTGCTGATTATTTTATTTGCCGGCGGTCAGTACTTTCAGATTTTCCCGATGAAAGGCCTCCTGTCCGATAACTGGGAGGAGCTGTCGCTGCTTGGAAAAATAAGCGATTATTTCTGGCACATCACCCTGCCGGTTGCAGCCATGGTGATTTCCGGCTTTGCCTCGCTCACCATGCTCACCAAAAACTGCTTCCTGGAGGAAATCAGCAAGCAATATGTGCTGACCGCCCGCGCCAAGGGGCTCACCGAAAATCAGGTGCTTTACGGCCATGTATTTCGCAATGCCATGCTGGTAGTGATTGCCGGGCTGCCGGGCGCGCTGCTTCGCATTTTATTTACCAGTGCCCTGCTCATTGAGATTATTTTTTCCTTAAATGGCCTTGGCCTGCTTGGCTATGAGGCGGTAGTGAACCGCGACTATCCGGTGATGTTCGGCACGCTGTTTATTTTCACGCTGCTCGGCCTCATCACCTCGCTCATCGGCGACATCATCTACATGCTCATCGATCCGCGCATTGATTTTGAAAGGCGCGGTGCATGAGCCTGATATCCAGCGAACCATTCGTGCCGCACAGCTTCGCCCATATCGAGGAAAAGCGCGTCTTTCCAAAAGGCGCGGTGCCGGAGATCGCCTATAACAAATTCCTACGCGACTACGAAGCGCTGGAAGGCGTAAGCACAAGGCGCATCACCTATCAAAACGATGGCCTCACCATCACCGGCCTCATAGTGCTGCCGGAAAAGGTAAGCGCCCGAAATCACCCCCTCCTCATCTTCAACCGCGGCGGCAGCCGGGATTACGGCAAGCTCACGGTGGTAAACGTGCTGCGCCACATGGCACCGTTTGCCAAGGCGGGCTATCTGGTGTTTGCCTCCAACTATCGCGGCAATGATGGCGGCGATGGTCAGGATGAATTTGGCGGCCGCGATGTCGGCGATGTGCTGGCGCTGCTGGATATTGCGCGCGCGCATGAAGCATTCGATGGCAAGCGTGCCTTCATGCTCGGCCATTCGCGCGGCGGCATGATGACGATGATGGCGCTGCGCGAAAAAGCCGCCGTGAAAGCGGCGGTGGTGCTCGCCGGCGTGTCGGATGTGCGCCGCTCAGCGCGCGAGCGCCCGGAGCTGCAAACAGCAGTGTTTGAGCGGCTTTTCCCCACCGGTGATCTCGACAAAGAATTTGAAAAACGCTCCTCCGTTGCGTGGGCAGATGAGATTGAAACGCCAGTGCTGCTGCTGCACGGCGATGCCGATGAGGCCGCGGCAGTGGGGCATAGCATCGCACTTGCCGAAGCACTAGAGCGCGCTGGGAAAAAACACGCGCTGCATATTTACCCGCGCGGCAACCATTCGCTTTACCGCGTGTGGGATGATGTCATGGCTCGCTCACTGGGCTGGTTTGAGGAGCATGCTGTATGATGGAAGGCATTAGGGATTCGGCTTTAGGGGTTAGGGGGGATCATTCTTCCCTCTCTGCGTTCCAGAAAGAAGGCCAGGGTGAGGATCTTACTTCCCCCTCTCCCTTTCAGGGAGAGGGTCGGGGTGAGGGTAAACACCGGAATGAGGGTCTATGAGTCCACTGACACAAAGAAGATTATCCCTCTTTACCGCCAACCGCCGCGGGTTCTGGAGCCTATGGATTTTCCTCGCGCTCTTTTTGCTCACGCTCTTTGCCGAGCTGATAGCCAATGACAAGCCCATCGTTCTTTCCTACCAGAACCAGCTTTATTTCCCTGTTTTCAAAGCCTATAGCGAAAAAGAATTTGGCGGCGATTTTGAAACCGAAGCGGTGTATCGCGATCCTGAGGTTCAGAAACTGATCTTAAGCTGCAAGGACATTCACGCTATGCCGCCAGCGAAAATGCCAGTTTCCGAGAGCCGCGAGGGAGCGTACAAAGAAGTACGTAACCGAGAGGAAGCGCAGGAAACTGCATTTGCAGCAAGGCATAGTAGTGAATGTGGTTGGATGATCTGGCCGCTCATACGTTACAGCTATGACACCATCAATTACGACCTTGGCCGCCCTGCCCCTGCCCCGCCATCCGCTGAAAACTGGCTGGGGGTGGATGATCAGGGGCGCGATGTGCTCGCACGCCTCATTTACGGCTTTCGTCTCTCGGTGCTGTTTGCACTAGCGCTCACCATTTCCAGTTCCGTCATCGGCATTTTTGCGGGCGCAGTGCAGGGCTATTTTGGTGGCTGGGTGGATTTGATTTTCCAGCGCTTCATCGAAATCTGGCAAGGTCTGCCGGAATTATTTTTGCTGATTATTCTGGCCTCCATCATCACGCCAAGCTTTGGCTGGCTGCTGCTCATCCTGCTGCTTTTTTCATGGATGAGCCTGACCGGTGTGGTGCGCGCCGAGTTCCTGCGCGCGCGTAATTTTGATTATGTCAAGGCCGCACGCGCCCTTGGCGTTGGCGAATGGCGCATCATGATCCGCCATGTACTACCCAACGCCATGACCGCTGCCATGACGATGATTCCCTTCATCCTCGCCGGCTCCGTCACCGCGCTCACCACCCTTGATTTCCTTGGTTTTGGCCTGCCGCCCGGTTCGCCGTCGCTGGGCGAGCTGCTGCTGCAGGGCAAATCCAACCCACAGGCGCCGTGGCTCGGCTTTACTGGCTTTCTGGTGATCGCCCTGCTGCTCGTGCTCATCATCTTTATTTCCGAAGCGGTGCGCGATGCGTTTGATCCAAGAAAGGTGACGGCAAATCTTAGCTCGCTTGCGAGCTTGGATTCCCGTCATCCCCGCGAAGGCGGGGATCTCATGCCACCAGGGAACCAGACCCCGCAACAAGTGCGGGGTGACAAATGAGCCTGCTTTCTATCCAAAATCTTTCTCTCTCCTTTGGTGAAAAGAAAGTCGTAAGGAGCGTCTCACTCGAGATACATCGCGGCGAAATGCTGGCACTGGTTGGCGAGTCCGGCTCCGGCAAATCGCTCACAGCGCTGTCGATCATGGGGTTGCAACCCGGCGGGGCAACACGAGGCGGTCAGATCAACTTTGATAATCTTGAGATCCCCGCACAAGGCGGGGATGACGTTCTACGGCCACTACGCGGCAAGCGCATCTCCATGATCTTCCAGGAGCCAATGACAGCGCTCAACCCGCTCCATACCATTGGTAAGCAGATTGCTGAGATGTTTGATGGTTATCCTCAGCGAGCCATCGGCGAGTCGAAGGATCTCAAGATCCCTCGACAAACTCGGGATGACAAGATTAGTGCTCTCCTCGACTCCGTCGGCCTTTCCCACTTCAAAGACCGCCTGGACGCCTATCCGCATCAGCTTTCCGGCGGCGAGCGCCAGCGTGTGATGATCGCCATGGCGATTGCCAATAAACCTGACCTGCTGATTGCCGACGAACCCACCACGGCGGTGGATGTCACCATCCAGAAGAAAATCCTCGAGCTGCTCAAAGAGCTGCAACAAAGCATGGGCATGGCGATCCTGTTCATCACCCATGACCTGACCGTGGTCAGGCGCCTGTGCGACCGCGTGGCGGTGATGAAGCAGGGCGAACTCGTGGAACAAGGCAAGGTGGTGGATGTCTTTGCCACCCCGAAACACCCCTACACCCAGCAATTACTGGCAAGTGAGCCAAAAGGCGAGGCCGTGGCGACCCAGGCCGATGCCCCGCAGCTTCTCTCCTGCCGCTCTCTGAAAGTCCACTTCCCCATCAGGCGCGGCCTGCTCCGGCGCACAGTGGGGCATGTGAAGGCGGTGGACGGCGTGGATCTCGAGGTACGAAAAGGCGAATGCATCGGCATTGTCGGCGAATCCGGCTCCGGCAAATCCACGCTCGGCTTTGCGCTGCTCAGGCTCATCCAAAGCGAAGGAAATATTACTTTCTTACCATCTGCCAGCCAGCAACCATCCACCAATCTTCGCCGCCACATGCAGCTGGTGTTTCAGGATCCCTATTCCAGCCTCAGCCCGCGCATGACGGTGGAACAGATTATCGGCGAAGGCTTGGGTGTGCATGAAAAGCACTTAACTGCAGCCGAGCACAGCCAGAAAATCCGTGACATATTGATGGAAGTCGGTCTGGATGAAACCGTACTTTCCCGCTTTCCGCATGAGTTTTCAGGCGGCCAGCGCCAAAGAATTTCCATTGCGCGCTCGGTGGTGCTGAGGCCGCAGCTGCTGGTGCTCGATGAGCCAACGAGCGCGCTGGATCTCACCATTCAGTCCCAGATCATTGATCTACTTAAAAATTTGCAACGCAAATATGGCCTGAGCTATGTGTTTATCAGCCACGACCTGCGCGTCATCCGCGCCATCGCCCACCGCATTGTGGTGATGCAAAAAGGCAAAATCGTTGAAACTGGCGACACGCGCCGCGTTCTCGAAACCCCGCGCGAGGACTATACAAAAACACTCATCGAAGCAGCGTTTCTGAAATAAGTTGCAAAATATTAACGACCGCTTATCTTCTCGGTCTATGGACTCATCTGCCGCAAACAGCCAATCACACCCCAAACATCTTGATAAGAAATTTCTTGAAGATGTAATCAAAAATCTTCGC
This sequence comes from Alphaproteobacteria bacterium, assembly GCA_033763775.1. Taxonomy (GTDB): domain Bacteria; phylum Pseudomonadota; class Alphaproteobacteria; order Rickettsiales; family SXRF01; genus JAJTHB01. Next base: position 96,531 of record JANRJW010000014.1, read on the forward strand.
CCCAAGAGCGAGGTTTATACAGGCATCACGTTCCTCAAAAAACTCCTTGATAGCAAAGGCCCGGAAGGCGTGCTTGATTTTGTAAAGCGCGCATCGGTAGCGCTTGATGAAGAAGGCAGCCTTGATCTTGCGTTTAATTTCAATGATGTTGAAAGAGAGATATTTAAAGAGTCGCGTCCGAATATGTCGCGGCGCAATTTCCTTCATACGATTGGATACGCTGTACCCGGGGCGGTTTTTGGCGCCTATGGGGCTGCTTCTCTGGGGAATCGTGCTATCAAAAAAATAACAGGCGAGAAGAGCGATGACACGCCCCCCACATCACGCAGGAATTTTCTTGGCCTTGTTAAAGATGTGACGGGCGAAATTCCTATGGACATTGCCAACCTGTTTATTGGTGCCGCCTTAATTAATGAGGGCTACGAAAAGTGGGTCGAGATCAAACTGGAACAAATCGCAGACGCCGTATCGCTGCTGGATGAGCGCATCAAGACAGAATCAAAAAGCTCATCTTCTCCCGGAAGATAATCGATTAAGGCACCAGCAGCAGCGAGCCGGTAGTTTTACGGTTTTCAAGGTCTGTTTGCGCCTCGGCTGCATCGGCCAGTTTATAAGTGCCGCCGATACTCACCTTGATGATGCCGCGCGCGACTAAATCCAGAAGTTCGGCGCAGCTTTCACGATAATCCGCTTCATTTTCAATGTGATGCATTAGCGTTGGCCGCGTGATGTAAACCGAGCCTTTTTTGGAAAGCAGCAGCGGCTCAAATGCCGGCACCGGCCCCGACGCATTGCCATACGACACCAGCATGCCAAATTTCTTCAGTGAATCGAGCGATTCCATAAAGGTGGACTGGCCAACCGAGTCATAAACCACATCCACTCCCCTGCCCTCAGTCAGCTCACGCACGCGGACGGATACTTTTTCCCTCGTGTATAAAATCACATGATCGCAGCCATGCGCCTTGGCAAGCGCCGCTTTGTCTTCGCTGGAAACGGTGCCGATCACGGTTGCGCCCAGATGCTTTGCCCACTGGCTGGCAATCAGCCCCACACCGCCAGCCGCCGCGTGCAGCAGGATCACATCCCCTTTTTTCACAGGAAAGGTGCGCCTGAGCAGGTAATGCGCGGTTAAACCCTTCACCATCACCGCCGCCGCCACCTCATCGCTGAGTGCATTCGGGAGCTTCACCAGCCAGCGCGCGGGCAGTGCCCGATACTCGGCATATCCCCCCACCGTATCGCTGCAATAGGCGACGCGGTCACCGGCGGCAAAACCACTCACCCCCTGCCCCACAGCCTCCACCACTCCGGATGCTTCCATACCCGGAATAATCGGATAGCGGGCGGCTTTGTAAAGGCCAGTACGGAAATAAATATCGATAAAATTGATGCCGATCGCTGTTTGCCGCACCAGCACTTCGCCCGCCTTTGGCTGTGGCTTTGCTACATCCTCATAGCGCAGCATTTCTGCCCCGCCAGTTTCGTGAATCTGAATCGCTTTCATAAGATTTTCTAGGCAGAAAAGCCGCAAAGGTCTAATGGATTTTTTTTCAAAGTCATTTATATGTGACGAGTGCTAGGCAGCGACGCGCGCAGAAGTTGAGCGTAGCAGCGCTACGTGATACTTCGAGCACGACGATAACGACGCAATCGGCCATAGAAATGACTTTATTTTCAGACACCATATTCGCACTCGCCACACCGCTTGCCAAATCCGGCGTCGCCATCATCCGCATCAGCGGCAAGCTTGCTTTACCAACACTGATCCAGCTCACCGGTAAAACTAGTTGGCAACCAAATCTTGCTACTTACTGCACCTTTTTTTCCCCAATGCCCAATGCCCAATCCCCAATCCAAATCGACACTGGCCTCGCCCTTTACTTCGCCGCGCCCAAAAGCTTCACCGGCGAGGATGTGGTGGAGCTGCATCTGCATGGCAGCCTCGCCGTCATCCGCGAGATGCAGACGGTGCTTTCTGAGATACCCGGTCTACGCCATGCCGAAGCCGGGGAATTCACTCGCCGCGCTTTTATGAATGGCAAAATGGATTTGCTGGAAGCAGAGGGGCTTGCGGATCTTATCGAAGCCGAAACGCTCCAGCAAAAACGACAGTCTCAAGCGCAAATGCAGGGCGAGATGAGCCGCTATTATGAGAGCCTTCGTACGCAGATGGTGCGCGCACTTGCCCATCTCGAGGCTTATATCGATTTTCCTGAAGAAGAGATTCCGGAAAGCGTGATTATCAGCCTGAAAGATGATATTCATCAGATGGTTAATAATATCACTGCAGCACTGGATGACGGCAGAAGAGGCGAGCGGCTCAGGGAAGGGCTCACCATCGCCATCATCGGCGCGCCGAACGCTGGAAAATCAAGTATTCTCAACAGATTAGCTGGAAGGGATGCCGCCATCGTCTCGCCGCTTGCTGGCACCACCAGAGATGTTATTGAAATTCATAAAGAAATAGCAGGTTTTCCCGTCACATTCCTCGACACCGCTGGGCTGAGAGATGCCGCAGATAGCATTGAAGAAGAGGGGGTTCGCCGCGCCCGCCAGCGCGCCGCCGGCGCGGATTTGAAGCTGATTGTCTTTGATGCCGGCCAGCCGATGGACAGCGAGAGCAGGGGGCAGATTGATGCCAATAGCCTGATTATACTAAATAAAATTGATTGCCATCCCGGAAAATTTTGCAGCAGCAAAATTTATCCGGGATCCAGCAAAGCCAAAAGTCAGGAGACTTTTGGCGTCGAAACCATCAACATCTCCGCCCTCACAGGCGAGGGTATGGATGTGCTTATGGCATCTATCACTATGTTTATTCAGCAGAAATATCACACCAGCGAGTCTATATTGATCACGCGAGCGCGCCACCGCGAGCTGCTTGAGACCGCCAAAGCGCATCTGCTTCGCATCCAACTTGATGCGCCGCTGGAGTTAACCTGCGAAGAACTGAGGCGCGGCGCGGTCTGCCTTGGCAAAATCACTGGAAAAATCAGCGTGGATGATGTATTGGACGTGGTCTTTTCCACATTCTGTATCGGTAAATGAGCTACGATTTTGACGTCATCATCATCGGCGGGGGCCACGCAGGAACAGAGGCGGCAAGCGCGGCAGCACGCCTTGGCGCGCGTACGGCGCTGATTACACAAAAGGCCACCACTATCGGTGAAATGTCATGCAACCCCGCTATTGGCGGCATCGGCAAAGGCACATTGGTGAGGGAAATTGACGCGCTGGATGGCGTCATGGGGCGCGCAATCGACCGCGCAGGCATCCATTACAAAATGCTCAATAGCAGCAAAGGCCCGGCTGTTCGCGGCCCACGCGCCCAGGCCGACCGCAAACTCTATCGCCAGGCCGTTCAAGAGATTCTCCGCGAATACGAACATCTCACCATCATCGAAGATTCCGTCGAAGACTTGCTTTTACATCCCCGCGCAAGCGGCGATCCTGTAGCTGCCATTAGCGGAATCCTCACTGCCTCTGGCCGTGAAATCCGCGCGCCGAAAATTGTCCTGACCACCGGCACTTTTCTTAATGGCCTGATCCATCTCGGCGAAAAGAAAATCCGCGCGGGCAGGGTGGGGGAGGCTCCCTCGATTGGCCTGTCAAACACACTCAAACGCATTGGTTTTAATACCGGCCGCTTAAAGACAGGAACGCCGGCACGCCTTGATGGCAAGACAATTAACTGGGGGATTCTAGAAGAACAAAAAGGCGATGAGCCGCCAACGCCATTTTCATATCTGACTGAGCGCGTTTCCGTGCCGCAGATATCCTGCTTCATCACTCACACAAGCCCCACCACCCACGGAATCATCAGGGAGAATCTGCACCGCTCGCCAATGTATTCCGGCCAGATAGAATCTACTGGGCCGCGCTATTGCCCATCGATTGAAGACAAGGTGGTTCGCTTCGCTCACCGGCAGCGCCACCAGATTTTCCTTGAGCCGGAAGGGCTCGATGATGACACGGTTTACCCCAACGGCATTTCTACGTCGCTGCCGGAAGAAGTTCAGCACGCCCTCATAAAGACCATTCCGGGGCTTGAAAACGCGATTATACTTAGACCCGGTTATGCCATTGAATATGACTATGTCGACCCACGCGAACTAAAGCCAACACTCGAAACCAAGAAGGTGAGTGGGCTTTATTTCGCTGGCCAGATCAATGGCACCACGGGCTATGAAGAAGCAGGAGGGCAGGGGGTAGTCGCCGGGCTGAACGCGGCCTTAGCGGCTGGTGGCTCTAAGCCGTTTATCCTTGATCGCTCGGACGCTTATATAGGAGTGATGATTGATGACCTGATTACCCATGGCACCACTGAACCATACCGTATGTTTACATCGCGTTCAGAGTATCGCTTATCTCTGCGTGCCGATAATGCCGATCTTCGCCTGACCTCGCGCGCTATCGATATGGGGTGTGTCTCATCCCCTCGAGCCGCTATCTATAGAGAAAAGGAAGTTATCCACAATGTTTCACGTGAAACATTTTTGAACCTCTCCATGACGCCCAATGAAGCAATGGCTTACGGCATCAAATTAAATCAGGATGGCATTCGAAGAAATGCTCTTGAGCTACTTTCAAACCCCAACATCACCTATGATGATCTGGTCAGACGGTGGCCACAGCTCGGAGAAATTAGGCCGGATATAAAAGAGCAAATCGAAATTGAGGCGATGTATAGCGGCTATCTTGATCGTCAGATGGAAGATATTGAAAGCTTCAAAAAAGAAGAAAAAATGCTGATTCCTGAGAACTTTGATTTTGATCCACTACCTTCGATATCTAACGAGATCAAGGCCAAGCTCAAGGCTGCCCGCCCCGCGACCATTGGTTCTGCCAGCCGCATCCAAGGCATGACGCCGGCCGCGCTTGTAGCACTCATGGCGCATATCCGCAAATCGGAGCAGCTGAAAAAAAGTGCGTGAAGATTGGTTTCACCAACTAAACCAGATCGAAAATGTTTCACGTGAAACATTTTCACGCCTATGTATCTATCATGATCTGCTGGTTAAATGGCAAAGCAAAATCAATCTGGTAAGTCAATCGACAATAGCCGGCGCCTTCCACCGACACATCATCGATTCCTACCAGCTCGTTCCCATCATCAAAAAGCTCAAAAATGTTTCACGTGAAACATTTTCACTCGCCGATATCGGAACCGGCGCCGGTTTTCCGGGTATGGTTCTGGCGATCGTAGGGGCAGGGGATGTCCATCTCATTGATACCGATATAAAGAAGATGACTTTCCTGAGAGAGGTAAGTCGCTTAACGAAAACGAATGTGAACTTTCACCAACAAAGAATTGAGTCCTGCCAACTACCAGAAACTGATTGTTTCACTTCACGTGCCACTTCAAGTTTGAGTGATTTGATCGAATGGGCATCCAAAAATGTTTCACGTGAAACATTTTTTCTCTTCCATAAGGGCAAAAACTATTCTAGTGAGTTAGATGAACTGAAAAGCAAATGGTCATTCGACCATCAGCTTTTTCCAAGCGTGACAGACCCTAGCGGGGTCATCATTCATCTATCCCATGTTGCGAGGCTGCCCGATGAAAACTCCGAACCAGCTGGAAAAAAACAATAATACGAATATTATTGCCGTCGTCAACCAGAAGGGCGGCGTTGGCAAAACCACCACCACCGTGAATCTCGCAACCGCACTGGCCGCCGTTGGCAAACAAGTGCTGGTGATTGATTTTGACCCGCAGGGTAATGCCAGCACTGGCCTTGGTGTTGAACCGGGCGATCGCGCTGTGACCTCTTATGATATTATACTCAATGATACTGCACTGGAAGAGGCTATTCGAAAAACACCCGTGCCCAAGCTTGATGTGATTGCCGCAACCATTGACCTCACTGGCGCTGAGATTGAAATGGTGAGCCTGATTCAGCGCGAATATCGTCTGAAGAATGCTTTGAAGAGTAGTGCTGATCGCTATGACTATGTACTGATTGATTGCCCGCCATCGCTTGGCCTGCTGACCCTGAACGCGCTCACCGCTGCTCATAGCGTTCTCGTGCCGCTACAAACAGAATTTTATGCCCTTGAAGGCCTCAGCCACCTGATGCGCACCATTAAACTGGTACAAAGCGGGCTTAATCCAGAACTCTCGATTCAGGGTATTGTGCTCACCATGTATGACCGCCGTAATAAATTCACGGAGCAGATTGAGGCAGATGTACGAAGCTATTTCGGCGAACAGGTCTATCAGTCCGTTATCCCGCGCAATATCCGCATGTCGGAAGCACCAAGCCACGGCAAACCCGCGCTCATCTATGATATGCACTGTGCGGGCTCGAAGGCATATATTGCGCTCGCCAGCGAGATGTTGAAACGCGAGAAAGCCAAACAGCAAGAGGTGAGTGCGGCGTAATGATATTAGGCGCCAGAAGTCTACTGACTTTTGGCTTCACTGAGTCCCGGACAGTTTTTCGATAAAAAAACTTTCTGGGATAACAACCCAAAGGAGCATAAGCAAATGGCACAAAAAGGACTCGGAAAAGGCTTATCAGCCCTCATTTCTGAAAACAGCGCTCTTGCGCCACAAAGCGCTCCCGCCGCAAGCCGTTCCGGAGGCGGAACGGTAAATGCGAGTGGCATCAGCCAGCTGCCGCTAACACAGCTTGCACCGGGCAAATATCAGCCGCGCACGCATTTTGATGAGGGCACGCTCACCGAGCTTGCCGAATCGATTGAAAAAAATGGCGTGATGCAGCCGATCATCGTCCGTGCGATTAGCGGGCAAGCCAATCGCTTTGAGATCATCGCCGGGGAACGCCGCTGGAGAGCTGCAAAAATCGCAGGTTTGCAAACCATTCCTGCGATCGTGCGTGAGCTGACTGATAAGCAAGCGCTCGAGCTAGCGCTGGTTGAGAACGTTCAACGCCAGGACCTCTCGCCACTTGAAGAGGCGAATGGCTATCAGCGGCTGATCGAGGAATTTGACTACACGCAGGATGAACTCGCCACCATCGTTGGCAAAAGCCGCAGCCATATTGGTAATTTGCTTCGCCTGCTATCGCTGCCGGAAGATGTGCGCCAGTTACTTGATAGTGGTGGCATTACGGTTGGTCACGCACGAGCACTGCTTTCCTGCCCCGATGCATCGCTGCTGGCGCAGGAAATTGTCAAGCGCGGGCTGAATGTGCGTCAGGCGGAAGAAATTGGCCGCATGATGCAGGGCAAAGACAAACGCCACACGCCACGCGCCGCCAGCCAGCCAGCCGCACCACGCCCAGCCGGAAATACCGGCGCACCACGCGAGAAAGATGCCGATATTCTCGCACTGGAAGAATCGCTATCTGAAAATCTTGGGCTGCGCGTATCGATCAATGATCGCGGCCAGCAAGGCGAGATTATTGTGGCGTATGATAACCTCGCCCAGCTGGATGTCATCCTGCGCAAGCTCGGCAGCAATGCGGAAGAATTGGTTTAGCAGGAGCCTGACTCAGGCTTTGCTGAGCATCAGCTGAAAAGCTTCGGTGCTGAGCGTCATCTGGCCAATATCGATCGGCTGCTTCTGCTTTTTCTCTAGGCCATTTCGCATCGCTTCTTCAATGCGGCGCTCGACCTCTTTCATGATTTTTTCTTCGATACTCATGCGCGCCTGCGGGCTCATTGCCGCGAGACTTTCCGGGGTGACGCCCATTTCCTGCATGACCCTTTCTGCGACTTTCTTTTTAAGCTCTTCCATCTGCCATTCCCAATAACCGCTAATGCCGCGGCTGGTGATTTTTGTTAATATCGCCGCCGGATCATCCTTTTCATTCAGCTGCTTCATGAAGCTTGCTGCTTGATTGGCTTTTTCGTTTTTCTTTGCTGCATCTGAGCTGCTGCTTCGCAGTTGGCTGAGGCTGCTGATTTCCATGGCGACCACTCCTTTGAATGTTGATTCTCACAGGCAACAACCATGCCAGAAAAAAATCACGGCAGGCAGGGCAGGGCGGCTAGCGCAGCTGTGTCAGCTGCATCAGTTTGCGGCTGGAGGCAGGAATCGGCGGTAAATCGCTGGTTTTGACTGCAAGTTCGGCCTCGACAAGCAGGGCGAGCGCTTTCGCAATAGTTGTGGTATTCCAGCTGTTTAAATGGCGCGTAATGACCGGCTTCTGACGGAAGAAAATCGGCGGACGTGCCGCTTCCACGACCATCTCCGGGGACTGCCCGACCTCGACCTGCATACGCAGGCTGTAAAGCCGGTTAAAATAGCGCTGCAGCGCGCGAAGATAGGCGATGGGCACCGCCCCCTCACGCAGCAGGTTAGAAAGCGCCTTATCCATCTGAGCGAGGTTTCGATCAGCAACCGCACTCACCACCTCATCGAGCTCGGTATCACGGTTATAATCCGTGAGCATTCTGGCTTCTTCCAACGAAAGAGCCTTGCTTTCGCCCACATAAGTAATGATTTTGGTCAGCTCCTGACGCGTCACATAACGATCATTACCCAGCTGCGAGGCAAGATGTTCTACCACGTCACTGGCGGCGCGAATACCGGCCTGGGACAGACTGCTGCGCACCAGCTCCGCGACATCACGCGCCTCGTCCTTGTAGCAGGGCAGGGCGGCGAGCCGCTGCTCTTTTTCAAACAGCGCGCGAAGGCTGGAGCGGGCATTTAAATCATCCGCCACCACAATCACAAACATATCACAGTGAAAATGATCAAGGGTGGATTCAATAATCTTGGTGAGCTTATCACTGGCCGATCGCACCATCAGGCAGCGCCGGCCGCCCATCAGGCTAATCGCACCCAGCTCATCACTAAGGCGCGCCGGATCTTCAAGCAGACGCGGCTCTTCAAACTCGCTATAGGCAAACGGATCATCATTACCCGTCAGTGCCCACGCTTTGAGCTTTCCCGCACGTTCACGCGCAAGACCTGAATCCGGGCCATACAGAAGCACGCCCAGCACCGCGCTATCCGGCTTTGCGATAAAAGATTCTATCTGTTTGGCGGGGAGTTTCATCGCGCTAGTGCGCCGAAAGCACGGATGATAAGCGCTGGTGATAAAGCTCGGCCAGCTCAGCAATGCCGCGCTTGATGGCATCCTGCTCCGAAACATAAGCCGAGTAATACTGGTTGGGCAGATTGTTATAGCTGCTGACATGGCGCAGGCTGCCGCCAGCTACCGACTGAGTTTCGCCAATGCGGTAAAGCTTGTAGTTGGAAACTAGGTTCACGTTATAGCGAGTCACCGTGCCATCACGCGAAACGCCAAGGCCGGCGGTCGTAATCGCAAGATCTGCAACCAAACGATAGGTCGGATTCACCGGCACCGCGCCACCCGGATTCAGCTTATCTTCCAGCTGAATCTGCAGCTGCTGGCGCTGCGAGCGCTCCTGCGCGCTGGCCTCCACCACCACCCCCGCCACCGGCGAAGCCGCCGCTGGCACAGCGCTTTTAGCGCCATACATAGGCTGAAAACCGCAGGCGGATAGTAGGAAACACGTCATGCCGGCGAAAGCCGGCATCCAGATTTGATAAGAACTGGATCCCCGGTTTCGCGGGGATGACGATATTCTAACTAGCCACGACATTCACAATCCTGTTCGGCACCACGATGATTTTCCTGACCTCTTTATCCTTAAGCGCATCGCGCACGGTTTGCAACTCCATCACCACGCTTTCTGCCTTTTCTTTGGGCAGATCTTTGGCAAGCTGGATGGTGGTGCGCGTCTTGCCGTTAATCTGGATGGCAACGGTCACCTCATCCTCAGCAAGCAGCGCCGGGTCTGCTTTTGGCCATGGGCGCACCGACAGCTCGTCCTTGTGGCCGAGCTGCGACCAGCATTCTTCTGCAAGGTGCGGCAGGAACGGACAAAGAAGATGCAGCGCGGCTTCAAGCGCTTCTTTCATGACTTCCGGCGCAGCTTTGCCTGCACAGTCTTCCATCATGTTGGTCAGCTCGCGGATGCGCGCAATGGCCTTGTTGAAATGGAATTTCTCAATATCATCCGTCACCGCCGCAATGGTCTGGTGCGTTTTCTGACGCAAGTTTGCAGATGCATCATTTTCAACGGCAACTGCTGACGATGAGCTGGAAACCAACCGCCACACGCGCTGGATATAGCGCCACGCGCCTTCAATACCCGCATCCGTCCATTCGAGATCGCGATCCGGCGGCGAATCCGACAGCATGAAAAGGCGCGCCGCGTCGGCGCCGTAACTCTCGATGATATGGCGTGGATCCACCGTGTTTTTCTTGGATTTGCTCATCTTCTCGATGCGCCCGATAGTCACCGGTTTACCGGTTGCAATCTCTTTGCCTTCTGCCACCTCATCTGGCGAGAGCCATTTTCCTTCCGAAGATTTATAGGTTTCATGGCAGATCATGCCCTGCGTCTCTAAGCGTTTGAATGGCTCAGGCGGAACCTCATAACCACACTTGGCAAGAGCCCGCATAAAGAAACGCGAATAAAGCAAATGCAGCACCGCATGCTCAATGCCACCAATATAGCAATCCACCGGCAGCCATTTTTTCAAGGCATTAGGCTCTAGGGGATTGGGATCAGGGAGCGTTGCAAAGCGAGCAAAATACCAGGAGGACTCAAAGAACGTGTCAAACGTGTCTGTCTCACGCTCAGCGGGCTTGCCGCAGCTAGGGCAGGGGACGTGTTTCCATGTGGGGTGGCGCAAAAGCGGATTCCCCGGCTTATCAAACGTCACATCTTTGGGTAGCGCGACGGGCAGATCGGCCTCCGGCACGGGAACCACGCCGCAATCCTTGCAATGAATCACCGGAATCGGGCAGCCCCAGTAGCGCTGGCGGGAAATGCCCCAGTCGCGCAGGCGGTAATTGATTTTTTCTTCGCCGCAGCCGATTTTTTTTAAAGCGTCTATCGCTTTTTTCTTGGCCTCAGTGACGTTTAGGCCGTTGAGGAAGTCGGAGTTGATGAGCGTTCCATCGCCTACATAAGGACCCTCACCCGCGGCGCTTTGCGCCGCTTCCCTCTCCCTGTCAGGGAGAGGGGTAGGGTGAGGGTGAACTACTGGCAGTATCGGCAGCCCATATTTCTTCGCAAACTCATAGTCCCGCGCATCATGTGCCGGGCAGCCGAAAATCGCGCCGGTGCCGTAATCCATGAGCACGAAATTAGCCACATACAAAGGCACTTCGCGGCCATCAAACGGGTGAATGATTTTGAGCCCCGTATCAAAGCCTTTCTTTTCGGCTTTTTCGATGGCTTCTTCGGAGGTGCCGAGCTGGTTGCATTCGGCGATAAAAGTCGTGAGTCTCGAATTGCCAGTTGCCAGCTCTTTGGCAAGTGGATGGCCGGGTGAAATAGCGCAGAAACTCATGCCGAAAATCGTGTCCGGGCGGGTAGTATAGATTTCGAGTTCTTCACTGGATGCCTGAGATTGGTGACTGACGACTTGCAACTTAAGCAGCGCGCCCGTCGACTTGCCAATCCACTTCTCCTGCATGATACGGACTTTGTCCGGCCACTCTTTAAGCGTTTCCAGCCCGGCAAGCAGCTCATCCGCACAATCAGAAATACGCAAAAACCACTGAGAGAGCCTCCGGCGCTCCACCAGCGCGCCCGAGCGCCAGCCGCGCCCATCCACCACCTGTTCGTTGGCCAGCACGGTATTATCAACCGGATCCCAGTTCACTTCCGCTTCCTTGCGGTAGGCAAGCCCGGCTTCAAGGAATTTAAGGAAAAAAAGCTGCTCGTGCTTGTAATAATCCGGAAGGCAGGTGGCGAGTTCACGCGACCAATCATAAGAAAGGCCGATGAGCTTTAATTGCTCGCGCATGGTTTCGATATTTTTCAGCGTCCAGTCTTGCGGGTGGGCGCCGCGCTCAATCGCGGCATTCTCCGCCGGCAGACCAAACGCATCCCAGCCCATCGGGTGCAGCACATCATAGCCCTGCATACGGCGCGCACGCGCGATCACATCACCCAGAGTATAGTTGCGCACATGCCCCATATGGATGTTGCCCGAAGGATAGGGAAACATCTCGAGGACGTAATATGAAGGGCGCGTTGCCGTGGACGTCTGCGTTGTTTCAAAGGTGCGGTTTTGCTGCCAGTGGCGCTGCCACTTGGCTTCAGTTTCGCGGGCGTTGTAGCGTGGGGTCATAAAAGTCTCGTCATTCCCGCGACCTGTCCTGCGAAGCTTTAGCGAAGGAGGAAAGCGGGAATCCAGTTTTATCTCGTTTGTTTTTATCTAAGAGTAGACGCCAAATGTCTACTGACATTTAGCTTTTCTGGATCCCGTGCTCGCATGACTGCTGACATGCTCCACGGGATGACGGGAGCCTAAGCGGCTTCGCCGCTAAGGCTTACCGTCACTTCACATTTTTCACGCGTAGTTCACGCGCGCGGGTAAGGATGGTGTCTTCCAGCTTACGCTCGGTGGCTTTATCCACCGCCTGGTCACGCCACTGACCGCCTGAAAACTTCTGGCGAAATAATGTGATTTTTACGCCGTCTGCGCGCAGGGTCTTGTCGAGAATCAGCGCATTGGCTTTAAAGCGCTCGCCGGGAGTTTTGGGGTCTTCATACCACTCGGTGATAATCACGCCGCCAAAGGGATCGGCGGAGCTAAGCGGCATGAAAGAAAGCGTGTCCAGCGTGGCGCGCCACAGGAAGCTATTGACGCCGAGCGGCGAGTTATTTTCCTCGCCCTTCTTGCCGCCCGCCAGCACGATACCATCATCACCGGTGAGCTTGCCGCGGCCTTCCCGCAGCTGATCTTCCAGCGATTGCGGCAGACCAGCACGCTCGGTCTTAACATCCGAACAGGCAAGCAATGCAAGGGGAGCAAGGGGAGCAAGGGCAAATAACAAATAACGCATAAGCGACTCCGTGTAGTTCGGGGTCGGAATGTAGTGAAAAGGAAAGGAGGGTGCAAGTAATTGATGATCCCCTCTCCCCACTGGGGCGAGGAGGATTTGGATAAAAAAAAGGGCGATCCGAAGATCGCCCTTTCTTTTGGTTGTCGTTTCTAACCGAAATTAGAAAGCGAGCTGAGAACCAACGAGGATAACAGTGCCATCGTTGTCTTCAGCAAGACCGGTACCAGCACCATCGATCTCGAAGAAGCTGACTTCGGCGTACGGGGTGAAGCCCGGAGCCAGTTTGTAGTCAACGCCGACGGAGATGTTGGTGAACTCGTTATCCGAGTTGGTAGCTTCTTCCAGCGTGCTGTTCAGGTAGGTCACGCTTGCACCGAAGGGGCCCATTTCATAGGCTGCACCAGCGGTCCAGAAGTTGCGATCGTCTACGTTAGCAGTACGGTTCGAAAGGCTGTCGCCCCAAGAGCCGTAAGAACCAGCAAGAGCGAAGCCCATGTAGGTTACTTTACCGCCAACCTGCCAGGTACGGAGATCTTCCTGGAGGTTAGACTCAGCATCGCCCCACTCGCCAGTTGCACCGACGTTCACGCCGATCTGGTCGAATTTGCCATCATAGTTGAGGGCCCAGAGGAACACGTTCTCAACCTGACCGAAGTCAGCGTCAGCACGAGCTGCGCTCTGACCACGGCTGCTGCTGTCGAACAGGTAGCTTACGCCAGCCTGGAAGCCTGCAAAACGCGGGGTGTAGTAGCTGAGTTTGTTCAGGTTTTCCTGAGACTCATCACCGAGCTGAGCGCCGCTAGCCGCACCGTAATCGAGGATGAGGTCAGGGGTTGCAATGATCGGGTTAGAAGCCGGGGTGTTAGTGCCAACGCCGAAATAAGTCCAGTCACCATCGATGCCACCGGTCGCGCGAGCGATGCGGGAAGCGTCAACTTTCATGGTGTTGGTTACGCCGAGGTCAGAACCGCCTTGCAGACGACCCCATGCACCTTCGAGGTACACATAGGTACGCGAAGCGTTGGTGCCTTGGCTGTCAACGTCATCGTTGGTATCAGCTTCGAGAGCAATGTGACCGCCGTAGCCGAGGCCACCATCGGTTTTGCCATCGATGTTGAGGGTGATTTCGTTATCCGAACGGAACGCACCACCGCGCTCGCCCGCATCGTTGTCTTCGCTAACGAAGCCAGCCTGGAAATCGGAGAAACCACCAAGGGTCACCTTGGGGCCTTCAGCGTGTGCAGCGCCTGCGAGCAGGGCGGCACCGAGAAGGGAGGTCGTACCGAGAAGAATTTTTTTCATATCATTTTCCCTTTAGAGTTAAAGATGTGACTAGAATCATCACTTCTAGGTTACACAAAGTCGGATGACTCCATGCAATTACCTGCCGCCTGTTATTGTGCAAAGAGGAAGCGGTTGCAAGTCGGAAGCGTTTTTTGTAGACCAAAATACCGGCTTTTCACCCCGTCTGTTGCAATTGGGCAACAAAACCACCACGAATAGCTTGTTTTTTTAAGGCTTTCTTAATATTCAACGCATTGAAAAACCACATTTATGACATTGGTCAACCGCCTTACTGAGATCCGTGCAACACTCGAAAAATCACGAATAAACTCCCCGCTAGCCGCCCCTGAAACATGCCTTTTAGCTGCCTCCAAAGGGCAGCCGGCTGAGCTGCTGGAGGAGGCGATAGCTCTGGGTATCCGTGATTTCGGTGAAAACCGCGTTCAGGAAGCTTATGATAAGTGGCCGCTGCTTAAAGAAAAATACCCTCACATCAGGCTGCATCTGATCGGCCCGCTGCAAACCAATAAGGTGAAAGATGCGCTCGGCCTGTTTGATGTGATCCAGACGGTGGATCGGGAGAAGCTCGCGCTCGCGCTGTCAAGGCTTCAGGCTTCAGGCTTCAGCCTTCAGGAAAAACAGTTTTACATACAGGTAAATACCGGCGAAGAGCCACAGAAAGCGGGCATTTTCCCGAAAGAAGCGGATGATTTCATTCGTTTCTGCATCCACGATTTAAAGCTACCCATCATCGGGCTGATGTGCATACCGCCAGCGGATCAACCACCCGCGCCGCATTTTGCGCTGCTCAGGAATGTGGCGCTTACGCACGGCTTGAAAGAGCTATCGATGGGCATGTCCGGCGATTATGATATCGCCGCGAGGATGGGCTCAAGCTGCGTGCGGGTGGGGACGGCGTTGTTTGGTAGCCGGTAATTGGAGCTTCGGTAATTAGTGATTGGAAGCCAGCAATTTTTCCAATTACCGAAGCTCCAATTACCAATCACCCCAGCTTGTGGCTGGCCTCATACTTCCCACTTACCGCTGCAAATAAATGTTTGCCGATATCGCCGCCAGTTTGCTGTTCAAAAATGCTGCTGGCAATGGCGGTGAATAAACCAAGCGGCCCACCAAATAAAGCGCCGCCCGCTATCTGCGCGCCTGTGGAGATCGCATCGCCCGTCATCTCGCGATAAGCGGTGGATACCAGCGGGATATGCTGGAGCGGATTAATGACATCCAGCAGATCGGCAAAGCTGTCAAAAAAATGATCGTTTTGAATATCCGGCGCGGTGGCCATGCGCGCCTGATAGGGCGAGAGGCTACGCTCAGGCTGCGTCTGTGGTAGCGGATGAATAACAATAGGCGTGGTCATGGCGAATGCAGGAGCAAGGAGCGTGCCATCCGCCTTCGCCATCATTCCCACGACCCGTTCGCCAAAGCTCTAGTATAGGAGGAAAGGGGGAATACAGTCATTCAATAGACGAAAAATGCCTGCTGACATTTTTATTTTCTGGGATAACGGCTAGGCTGTCACCAATAACGTGCAGCGCTCTGGCATAACTTCTGCCACGCCGCCAGAAATCGCAAATTCTTTTTTCTCGCCGCTCGAAAGCTCAACGCTGACCGTGCCTTCCTTCAGCGTCGCAATCACTGGCGCGTGGCCAGACAGCACACCAAACTCGCCCTCAGAGCCGGGCACGCCAATATATTCTGCTTCGCCATCAAAGAGCGTTTTTTCGGGGGTGATAAGTTGGCATTTCATAGTTGCTGGTTCCTAGTTGCTGGTTGCTGGTTATTAAATTGCTAGCAACTAGCAACCAATAACCAGCAACTTAAATTACGCCGCTTCTGCCGCCATTTTCTTGGCTTTCGCCACCGCTTCTTCGATCGAGCCAACCATGTAGAAAGCGGCTTCCGGCAGGTCGTCATATTCGCCAGCGCAGATGGCTTTGAAGCCCTTGATGGTATCGGCCAGCGCGACCAGCTTGCCCGGCGAGCCGGTGAACACTTCCGCCACGTGGAACGGCTGCGACAGGAAGCGCTGGATTTTGCGTGCACGCGCTACCACCAGCTTGTCTTCTTCCGAGAGCTCGTCCATGCCGAGAATCGCGATGATGTCCTGCAGCGATTTGTAGGTCTGGAGCACGCGCTGCACTTCACGCGCTACGGTGTAGTGTTCTTCGCCGATGATGGCGGGATCAAGCACGCGCGAGGTCGAATCAAGCGGATCCACCGCTGGATAAATACCAAGCTCGGCGATCTGGCGCGAAAGTACCGTGGTTGCGTCCAAGTGAGCGAACGAGGTGGCAGGGGCGGGGTCGGTCAAGTCGTCGGCGGGAACGTAAATCGCCTGCACCGAAGTGATCGAACCTTTTTTGGTCGAAGTAATGCGCTCCTGCATCGCCCCCATGTCGGTCGCGAGCGTCGGCTGGTAACCCACGGCCGAAGGAATACGGCCAAGCAGCGCCGACATTTCAGAGCCAGCCTGCGTGAAGCGGAAAATGTTGTCGACGAAGAAGAGTACGTCCTGACCTTCCTGATCACGGAAATATTCAGCCTGGGTCAGCCCCGTCAGCGCCACACGCGCACGCGCTCCTGGAGGCTCGTTCATCTGGCCATACACCAGCGCCACTTTCGATTTCGACGGGTCTTCAAGGTTGATGACTTTTGATTCCATCATCTCGTGGTACAGGTCGTTACCTTCACGGGTACGCTCACCCACACCGGCAAACACCGAGAAACCACCATGCGCTTTCGCAATGTTGTTGATGAGCTCCATGATGAGAACGGTTTTGCCCACACCTGCGCCGCCGAAGAGACCAATCTTACCACCTTTTGCATAAGGCGCGAGAAGATCCACGACCTTGATGCCGGTAACCAGAATTTCGGTTTTGGTCGATTGCTCGGTGAATTCCGGAGCAGGCGCATGGATCGGCGCTACTTTTTTGTTGCCAATGGCGCCGCGCTCGTCAATCGGCTCGCCGATCACGTTCATGATGCGACCCAGCGTCTCACGCCCGACAGGCACCGAAATCGGCGCGCCGGTATCCGTGACGCTTGCGCCGCGCACAAGACCGTCCGTGGCATCCATCGCAATGGTGCGCACTTCGGATTCGCCGAGATGCTGCGCCACTTCGAGCACGAGGCGTTTACCGTCGTTCGTGGTTTCAAGCGCGCTTAAGATTGCGGGCAGTTTGCCCTGCTCGAATTTTACGTCCACCACCGCACCGATAACCTGAGTGATGATGCCTTGATTCTGCGTTGCCATGTTCGTTCTCCTTTATTCCTAAACGGCTTCTGCGCCGCTGATAATTTCGATGAGTTCTTTGGTAATCGCCGCCTGACGGGTGCGGTTGTATTTGAGGTTGAGTTTTTTGATCATATCGCCGGCGTTGCGCGTGGCATTATCCATCGCGGTCATGCGCGCGCCCTGCTCGGAGGCAGCATTTTCCAGAAGCGCACGATACACCTGCACGCTTAAGTTTTTCGGCAGCAGCTCGGCGAGGATGTCCTCCTCAGAGGGTTCGTAGTCGTAAGAAGTGGCGAGTGATGAGTGGTGAGTGGTGAGTGTGTCGTTGGAAGGTTTCTCGCCACTCGCTACTCGCCACTCGCTACTCAAAGGAATAAGCTGCTGCCATGTCACTTCCTGCGCGATGGCGGATTTGAATTTGTTGTAGACGATGTGACACACATCAAACTCGCCGGCCGCAAACCACTCGCGAATCAGCAGCGCCACCGGCTCTGCATCCGCAAACGTCACTTTCTTTTTCGGCAGGTCGAAATCGCCCGCGAAATAAGGCTGAAATTCAAGGCGCATCATGTCGCGCCCTTTGCGACCCACATAAAGCAGCTTCACCTGCTTACCCTGCGCGACCAGCTCACGCGCCTTGCGACGCGCACTGCGCACAATCGAGCTATTGAACGCACCGCAAAGGCCGCGATCACCCGTTGCCACCACAAGGAGAATTTTATCCTGCTTACCCGTTCCAACTAAAAACGGATTGGTGGAGGTGTCGCGCTGGGACGCAGCGAGGCTCGCAATCATGTGCTCCATGGCTTCCGCGTAGGGACGCGCATTTTCTGCCGCCTCTTTCGCACGGCGAAGTTTCGCCGCTGCCACCATCTTCATCGCTTTGGTGATCTTCTGCGTCGATTTGACCGACTTGATACGGACTTTAAGGTCTTTGAGGCTAGGCATCAGAGTCTCAGTTCTTGGAGTTTGTGATTGCTCTGGTTTTCATAGGTAATTGAATCTCCCAACTGTTGCTTGGCATTGAGTAAATCAACGCCATAAACATCACCCTGGCCAGACATTTCAATAACCGCATCCTTGCAAATTTTTATCTTCTTTGTGTCATTATTTGGCGCGGCTTTGAATCGTATGTAGCCAAAATTCTTATCCATATCGTACATGATTTTCATTTGCGTCCCCTTTCAGGAATCGTCACGCGCTCATTCTCAGGAACGCCAAGCTCTTCTAGAAGCTTGTTTAGACCACCGACTAAATCTTCGAGTGTTTTAGCGGCGATAAATTTGCTGTAATTTTCAGTTGTTGATGCACCGCGCGCTTCCATCTGCGCTTTTTTATCATCTTCTTCAACCGGCGTGAATGCCTCATCAAACTTGAAAGTCTTATGTTTAATTTCTGAGAGTCTTTTTTTCAGCTGAAGATTGATATTATGCAGCATCTCGTCTGCGTTATTATCAATCGCATCGGCATGCTCGCGTGCCTCCTTTTCAGTCTTAAAAAGTGATTTGAAATGCTCTCTTGCTTGATCAAGCGATAACCCAATATCAAATTCCAGCGCAGGGCCGTCAGCAGAGTCGGTGAATTTTGTTTGGACCAGTTTATCCGTATCGAGATAAATGCCCGGCAACTCGCCAAGAGCCTTAAACGCGCGCGCGAGTCCCTGATGAAGCCGGCGATGCGTTTCATCAGTAATATCGGCTAGGTATTTTAATTCTTCGCTCATGCTATCAGGCAAACCTTTTCGCAATCTGCATGATGACTGTTTTCAGACGATCTTCGATGGCATCATCCAGCTTCTGACTTTTTTCAATGTCGCTGATGATGTCTTTGCTCGCACCGCGCAGCTCAGCCAGCAGCGCCTGCTCGAACTTGCCCACTTCTTTGGTTGGGATGCCATCCAGATAGCCTTTCACACCGGCATAAATCACGCAGACCTGCTCAGGCGTGGAAAGCGGCGAGTATTGCGGCTGTTTGAGCAGCTCGGTGAGGCGCTGGCCGCGCGCGAGCAGCTTCTGCGTTGCGGCGTCAAGGTCGGAGCCGAACTGGGCGAAGGCTTCCATCTCGCGGTACTGCGCGAGCTCAAGCTTGATCGAACCTGCCACCTGCTTCATCGCCTTAATCTGCGCGGCAGAACCCACGCGCGATACCGACAGACCCACGTTCACCGCCGGACGCACGCCTTTGTAGAACAGGTCGGTCTCAAGGAAGATCTGGCCGTCGGTGATCGAGATCACGTTGGTGGGAATATAGGCCGAAACGTCACCCGCCTGGGTTTCAATCACCGGCAGGGCGGTGAGGCTGCCCGCCTTCATATCATCCGACATTTTGGCGGCGCGCTCAAGCAGGCGCGAGTGAATGTAGAACACGTCGCCCGGGTAAGCTTCGCGTCCCGGCGGACGGCGCAGCAGCAGCGACATCTGGCGATACGCCACCGCTTGCTTGGAAAGATCATCATAAATGATCAGCGCATGCATGCCGTTATCGCGGAAATATTCACCCATCGCACAGCCCGTGTAAGGCGCGAGGAATTGCAGCGGCGCTGGCTCAGAGGCGGTCGCAGCCACCACGATCGAGTACTGCATCGCGCCTTGCTCTTCGAGCTTTTTCACCACCTGCGCTACCGTCGAGCGCTTCTGGCCGATACAGACATAAATACAATAGAGTTTCTTGCTTTCGTCGGAGCCAGCGTTGGCCGCTTTCTGGTTAAGGATCGTATCAATCGCAATCGCGGTTTTGCCGGTCTGGCGATCGCCGATGATGAGCTCCCTCTGGCCACGGCCAATCGGAATCAGCGAATCAATCGCCTTGATACCAGTCGACATCGGCTCATGCACCGATTTACGCGCGATAATGCCCGGCGCTTTCACTTCCACACGCGCACGGGTGACATCTTTCAGGGGGCCTTTGCCATCAATCGGATTACCGAGCGCATCCACCACGCGGCCAAGCAGACCCTTGCCCACCGGGCAGTCCACAATCGCGCCGGTACGCTTCACCGTGTCGCCTTCTTTTACCTGACGATCATCACCGAAAATCACCACGCCGACATTGTCAGACGCAAGGTTCAGCGCCATACCTTTCAGACCACCCGCAAACTCCACCATCTCGCCGGCCTGCACATTTTCAAGGCCGTAGATGGTGGCGATACCGTCACCCACCGAGACCACCTGGCCGGTTTCCGACAGCTCTGCCTGCGGGCTGAATGATAAAATCTGCGCCTTGAGGATGTTTGAAATTTCCGATGCCTTGATATCCATGTGTTTACCGCTCCTTATGGCTACTTAATTTCTCGTGTTATGTTGCGTAGGTTTCGTATGTTGCGCAGGTTGCGAATGATTTAAACCTACGAAACATTCGAAACATGCGAAACCTACGCAACCCTCTTCAATTCCTGTTCCAGCCTTGCCAGCTTGCCTGCGATCGATCCATCGAACTGCTGGCTGCCGATTCTAACCACCATGCCGCCAAGCAGGCTGCTATCCACGCTGGCTGATAAATTGATTTTTTTACCCACCATCTTGCCCAGCGACTCGCCAATTTTAGCAAGCTCCGCCGGCGGCAGGATCTGGGCGCTGATGACCTCAGCCGCCACTTCCCCGCGCGACGCCGCCACGCGCGATGCAAACTGACGGGCGATTTCCGGCAGCGCGCCAAGGCGGCGGCCATGTGCCAGCACACGCACCAGTTTCTGGGTGATCTCATGCGCGCCAATCTTGGAAAGTGCCGCCTGCAGCGCGCGCTCGGCTTGCTCACGCGTCATCAGCGGACTGACGAGAAGACGCGATAGCTCGGCATCTTCTTCCACCGCCCGCATGAGTCGGCCAAGGTCTTTTTCAACCGCCGCCAGCACGCCAGCAGCATCCGCCACCCCGAACAACGCGGTCACATAACGCTCGGCAAGCCTTAGAAATCCTGAGTTTTTCATCGAAAAATGCGTGCTAAAATGGTTTTGGGTGCCGCAAATTAGGAAACTTTATCCACAGATGCAACAGGAAAGTGGCAGGCGCGAACTAGAATGGCGCCTTGACCATCATCGTGCAGGCAGAATAGACATGAACTGAGTCCGGATCATAGCCTTGCGTATTTTGCACATTATAACGCGCGGGGATTTCATCCGTAAGGCAATAGCGCGAATTAGGTCCGGGTGAGCCAAAATAATCTGGTATATTGCTAGAAAAATACGGCATATACCAGCTCAAGACCTCCCAGTTATTATACGAGGCGGCGCGCGCAATGCCGCTGAGCGGCATACCATCATCGATTTTGCTGTCAAACGCATAGGCCTGCGGCGCGGTAAGCACCGTTATAACCCCGCTATCCGGTATGTCGGCAGAAAGCAGATAATAATGCCCGACATCGGGTAAATACCCAACCCCGCCTATCTCCAGGTCATTCACATCATAATAGCTGAGGCTCCACATGGCAGGAGAGCCGTTAAACGATCCGCCATAGACCGATGGAAAATAAACCCTGCCTTGATTAGGCGTGCTAGAATGGTAAACTTTTAACCCCTGAATCAGCCCGGCCTCCTGCATCCACCACAATGCGTGCTGCACCTCATGGGCGCCAACCGCACCGCCTGGCAGCGCTGTATTAAAGGCTGTGTGATTATGAATGATACTATTACCGTCGCCATCATATGCGCCGCCAGCCGTGATGGCTGTGCCGGCAGGCGAAAACTGCGTGAAACCATAGCGGGCGGCATTGGCACAATCACCGGGCAGGCAGCGATATTTGGACTGAAATGCATGCACCGCGCTATTGAGCTCTTCAATTTCACCCACGGCCTTGCGAGTGACCCCCGCCTCCATGAGCGCATTGCCAGCCACCACACCACCCAACAACAACCCAATGACCAGCAACACAATCGACACTTCAACCAGCGTGAAACCACGCTTGGCGCTAGCGAGCGCCGTTCTGGCAGGTGTTGATGTGGTTCTGGTGGGTAGCATGCAATAAAGGTTCAGGCGTGTTGCTTTTTCTATATAACGAGAAAAAGAATAAATGATTAACAAGCCGCCTACAAAAACCCCACCGGATCGATATCTATCTTAATACGCACGGAAGAGGGCGGTTTTACCGATTCCAACCAGCCGCTCATCAGCTCCGGCAGATTCACCTTGCGATCCGCGCGCACGAGAAGGCGCCAGCGATAGAGGCCGCGCAGGCGATAAAGCGGAGCAGGGGCGGGGCCTAGTAGGCGGATGACGGATGACGGATGACGGATGACAGGAAAACTAGCCGCAAGCTGCTTGGCTGTTTTGATGACCGCATCTTCTTTGCTGCCTTCCACAATTACGGCGGCAAGGCGAGCAAAAGGCGGCATCTTCGCGCTTTCGCGGGCGGCAAGTTCGGCCGCCACAAACTGATCGCGATCATTTGACGCCAGCGCCTGCATGACCGGATGATCCGGCTGGTAGCTCTGCAGATAGACCACGCCCGGGATTTGCTCACGCCCAGCGCGGCCAGACAGCTGGTGAAGCAGCTGATAGGTTTTTTCCGCCGCGCGCAGATCGCCGCCGCCAAGGCCTAAATCGCCATCCACCACCCCCACCACCGAAAGCCCGCCAAAATGATGCCCCTTGGCGATCATCTGCGTGCCAATCAGCAGGTCGAGTTTTTTTTGTTCCATATCCGAAATAATTTGCGCCGCTTCCTTATTACCCGTCAGCTGGTCACTCGCCATCACCGCGATGCGGGCTGTTGGAAACAGCGCGCGCGCCTCCTCTTCAATGCGCTCCACACCGGGGCCACACGCCGCCAGCGACTCTTTCTCACCGCACGCCGGACAGACGGGTGGCAGCGGCTCGCGGTGGTGGCAGTGGTGACATTGGAGGAAGGGCTTTGGGCTTTGGGCTTTGGGCTCTGGTAAAGCAAAATCTCCCTGAAGCCTGGAGCCTGAAGCCTGAAGCCCATGCAACACCAGCCAGCTTGAACACTCCGCGCACTCAAAGCGGTGGCCGCAATGGCGACATAGCACCAACGGCGCATAGCCGCGCCGGTTGAGGAAAAGGAGCGCCTGCTCGCCGCGCGCGATGGCACTCGCCACTGCATCGCGCAGCTTTGGTGAAATGAACTGCGTGGCCGGCATTTTCTCGAGCCGCATATCGATCAGCTGCGTGGTGGGCAGGCAGGCGCCGCCGTGGCGCGCGGGCAGGCGCAGCTCGGCATATTTTCCTTGCTGGGCATTCAATACACTCTCCAGCGAAGGCGTGGCTGAGGCCAGTACCACCGGTATTTTTTCAAACCGCGCCCGCGAAACCGCCATATCGCGCGCATGGTAAATCACCTGGTCTTCCTGCTTGTAGGCCTGGTCGTGCTCTTCATCCACCACGATCAGCTTCAGGTTTCGGTAGGGAAGAAACAACGCTGAGCGCGCGCCCACCACCACCGGCGCAGCGCCGCTGGCAATCGCTTTCCACGCCTCACGTTTTTGTGCAGGCGTGACATGCGAATGCCATACCAGCGGGCGAAAGCCAAAGCGCGCTTCAAACCGCGCCATCCACTGCACGGAAAGAGCGATTTCGGGAAGGAGAATGAGAATTTGTGAGTGACGAGTGGCAAGTGGTGAGTGGTGAGTAATAGTATCTTTTTCTTTCTCGCCACTCGCCACTTGCCACTCGCCACTCAGCGCCTGCGCGATCGCCTCAAAATACACCTCCGTCTTGCCTGAGCCAGTAACGCCATCGAGCAGCGTGACGGAAAAACCAGCTGCTAGTTTTTGGATGAGCGCATCCGCCGCCGCACGCTGGGCAGGCGAGAGCGTGGCAAGTTGGTAAGAATGGGATTGGGGATTCGATGCATTCTTTTTTCTTCCCCTAACCCCTAATCCCAAATCCCTAATCCCTAGCGGCAGCGCCATTTTCAGCATCAGGCCGGCCGGCGCACAATTATACCACGCCGCCCATTTTATAAATTCAATGAAATGCGGAGCAAAAGATGGCGCATCCAGCTTCTCGATCACCGCTTTTAGTTTCGCCTGCGGAATGTTTGCCGTGCCCGCACCCAGCACCAGACCAAGCGACGAGGCGCGCCCAAACGGCACACGAACGAGATCGCCACGTTCAAGCGCCATCCCATCTGGCACTACGTAGTCAAACCCGTGCGCCACGCCGGTAGGAAGTAGCACCTCAACTTGTTTCATATTGCCAAGCGCCCCAGAATTATTCTATCGTGACGCTATCTTTAACTGATGGAATCGCTTTTATGAAATTCTTTGTCGATACCGCCGATATTGCTGAAATCCGTGATCTCGCCGCCACCGGCCTGCTCGACGGCGTGACCACTAACCCAACACTTGTGGCCAAATCCGGCCGCGATTTTTTCGAGGTGCTGAAAGATATTTGCGCGGTGGTGACCGGGCCGGTCTCCGCCGAAGTGACCGCCACCGACACGGACGGCATGATCAAAGAAGGCGAAAAGCTTGCGCGCATCGCCGACAACATCACCATCAAACTGCCGATGACCTGGGATGGGCTGAAAGCATGCCGCCATTTTTCGAGCAAGAACATCATGACCAACGTCACGCTGTGCTTCTCCGCGCCGCAGGCGCTGCTCGCCGCCAAGGCCGGCGCAACCTTTGTGTCGCCGTTTGTCGGCAGACTGGATGATATCGGCGAGGTGGGCATGAAGCTGATCGAGGATATCTGCACCATCTACAAGCAGTATGATGCGTTGGAAACGCAGGTCTTGGTTGCAAGCGTGCGAAACCTGCAGCACATCACCGACGCCGCGAAACTGGGCGCGCATGTGGCGACCATCCCACCAAAAGTGCTGCGCGACATGATTCACCACCCGCTGACCGACAAGGGACTCGCCACCTTCCTTGAGGATTGGAAGAAAACAGGGCAGAAAATTGCTTAATTGTCATCCCGACTAAGCGGAGCGCATAGAGGGATCCTAAGATCCCTCGACGACGCTCGGGATGACAGAATGCAGGAAATAGATGAGTGCAAAACCAACCATCCAAAACGCCCTCACCGAAGCCGATATCCGCGCCTACCTTAAGGCGCACCCACAATTCCTGCGCAACAACCCCGATATCCTGACTGATATCGCCTCACCATCGCGCGATCTCGGCGGCGGGGTGATTGATTTTCAGCAGTTCATGGTGAAAAACCTGCAATCCACCAGCCGCGATTTGCAAAGCAAATATGACCTCCTCGTCGAATATTGCCGCGACAATCTTTCCTCGCAGCAGCAGGTGCATGAGGCCGCGCTGAAACTGGTGCGCGCCAAGAGCATCGAACAGCTGCTGGAAATCATTGCGCTGGATCTTGTCAGTTTGTTTGGTGTCGATGTGGTGCGCCTCGCCATGGAGTCCGATATTCAGGTGGACACCTCCTACGGCGAAAGCGATTTTTCCGGCATCGTCTTCATCGCCCCCGGCACCTGTGACGCCGCGCTGGGCAAAGGTAAGCGCGTGAAACTGGTGGCAGATAGCACGCGCCATCCACCCGCCGGCTTTGATGAGATTTTTGCTGAATGTGACACGATGATCGAAAGCTGCGCGCTGCTGCGTCTCGATATGGACAGCATCGACCGGCAGGTCATGCTGGCATTTGGTGTGCGCAGCAAAGAGCGCTTCCACCCCGGCCAAGGCATTGAACTGCTGAATTTTCTTGCGCAGGTAGTGGCGCATCAGCTGGATCGCTACTTGGACGAAATGACCGTATGACCAGCGCTGGCGCGCCGCTTGTAAGCGCGTGGCTGGATTGGATGGCCAGCACCAAACGCGCCTCGCGCCACACCTTGATTTCCTACCGCCACGACCTTGAGAATTTTCTGGGTTTTCTGCAGCAGCATCTTGGCGGCGCCGCAGGTAAAAAACAGCTGGCCGCGCTCGAACTGCGTGATTTCCGCGCCTGGCTCGCGGCGCGCAGCCACGACTACGACCCGGCCTCCACCGCGCGCGCGCTGTCTGCGGTCAAAAGTTTTTATCGCTGGCTGGAGCAGCAGGGGCACGGCAAAAACAGCGCCATCTTCCACATGCGCAGCCCGAAGATCGGCCGCGCGCTGCCCAAGGCGCTGGCGGTAGATCAGGCGCAGCATGCTGTCGTTGGGATTGAAAGCGCCGATGGCGAAGCGTGGATTAATGCGCGCAACCTCGCGCTGCTGCTACTCATTTATGGCTGCGGCCTGCGCATCAGCGAGGCGCTTTCGGTGAAGCGCTCAGACGCCGGGCAGACGATGTTAAGGCTGGTGGGTAAGGGCAACAAGGAGCGGCAGGTGCCAGTGCTGCCGGTCGTTACGCAGGCCATTGAGAGCTATCTGGCGCTCTGCCCGCATCATGGCGCGGCGGATACGGCGCTGTTTGTGGGTAAGGAAGGAAAGCCCTTAAATCCCGGCGTATTCCAGCGCACACTGCGCCAGCTGCGCCGTCAGCTCGGCCTGCCCGAATCCACCACGCCGCACGCCTTCCGCCACAGCTTTGCCACCCACCTGCTTTCTGCCGGCGGCGATTTGCGCTCCATTCAGGAGCTGCTCGGCCATGCGAGCCTGTCCACCACCCAGCGCTACACCCATGTCGACCGCCAGCGGCTGATGAACGCCTACCAAAACGCCCACCCACGAGCTTGAAGCATGACGAATATGCCCTACATTAAGCTAAACCACAGGAGATGATGATGCGCCTAGCTGCCCTGATGATTGCTGCGATGATCTCGCTTTCTGCCGCCAGCCATGCTGAGTATGCGGCTAAACCGTTCAGCCTGCCACCACTGCCTTATGGCTACGAGGCGCTCGAGCCGGTGATTGGCGCCGAAACCATGCGCCTGCACCATACCCGCCACCATCAGGCGCAGGTGGATAATCTCAATGCGCAGCTTGCTAATTTCCCTGAGCTGGCGAATATGAGTGTGGAGCAGATTCTAGCAAAAGTTTCCAGCTACCCGCCAGCGGTGCGCAATAATGCGGGCGGCCACTGGAATCATAGCTTCTTCTGGCAGATCATGGCGCCAAAAGGAAAAGGCGGCGCGCCGAGCGAGGCGCTGAAACAAGCTGTGGATAAGCAATTTGGCAGCATGGACGGCCTGCGCGAGGCGTTTGACAAAGCCTCTGGCTCGCTGTTTGGCTCAGGCTGGGTATGGCTGGTGGTGAAAGAGGACGGCACGCTCGCCCTCACCACCACTCCCAACCAGGACAACCCGCTCATGGATGTGGCCACCGTGCGCGGCGCGCCGATTCTCGGCAATGACCTGTGGGAACACGCTTTTTATCTCGGCTATCAGAACCGCCGCGCGGACTATATCAAGGCGTGGTGGGAGCTGGTGAACTGGCAGGAAGTCAGCCGCCGCTATGAAACGGCGTTAAAACGTTAGGCGCATCAGTCGATTCCCGCTTTCGCCGCAGCAACGGATGGTGTATGAGGCGAACTAAGCACCCGTAGCTCAGCTGGATAGAGCGCCTGCCTCCGACCGTGTCCGCCGAAGCCTTGGCGAAGGCGGAAGGCAAAGGTCATAAAGCGCCCAATTCCCGCTTTCGCCGCAGCAATGGATGGTGTATGAGGCGAACTAAGCACCCGTAGCTCAGCTGGATAGAGCGTTGCCCTCCGAAGGCAAAGGTCGGACGTTCGAATCGTCTCGGGTGCGCCACATCAAAAAATACATAGCTTAATCAACGCGATAAGGACATTCAGCATCGTCACAAAACCTTAATTTTTATTTATCTTACCGCTGACTTATAGTGTTAGGCATCAACCCTTAAAGCGACGCGCCCATGCCACTGACACTGCAAGACCTGAAAGAGGCTACATCTCAAGCGAGATTCAATCGTAAAGAGTTAATCAGTTTAATTGAAGAGCATGGGCTGGTTGAGCGCGGCGGAAACAATAACTGGGGCGTGCCAGGACGCGCCGATATTAATCCGGTTTATATCCCTGATTACACAGAAATTAACAGCACCGTATGGAACAAGCTACTTAGAATCATGGAGCAGCTTGAAAAAGAAAAAGCGCCCACCGAGACCGCCCCCAAAGCACCGCAGTGGCTGCATGATGAGTTGAAGAATATGCCCGAATGGGAGCTGGATGAAAGCCGGCTAGGCGAAAAGAGCGTCACCCTGCGTAGCAAAGCCGCGCCGGAATTCGCCTTTGACGTGCCTCTGAGTGGCAATGATGTCATCGATAAAAAGACTTTCGATCTTTATGTTCAAAGCTATGCAGGAAGTGAAAAAGAGCTGCTAAGTCTGACCAAATATCTTAAGCTACTTAGCGGACTTGATGAAAATGAGTGGAAGCTGGAGCGCAGCGCGCAAGGCACGAAGCTCGTATCGCAGATGCAGGATATTCCGGACATTGAGCTAACCGGCAGGCCAGATCAACTGATCAAAAAAACAAACGACGCCAAAGAATATGCTGAGCTTTATCGAAATGATTTAGCGAAAAACCCAGCCGCAGCGCCTGAGCCCGCCTCCCCCGCGCCGCCAGAGCCTGAGATCCGCGCAGCGAAAAAGCTAGCCCCTGGCGCGGTGAAATCACCCGAGGAAGGTCAGCATGTGCTGATTCTTGACAGCAGCGCGATCATTGAGCTGGGGTCTTTTACTTTCGGTAAAAATGGCAACAAGACCTCCCTGCTTGATATCGTGAAAGCCACGCAGAAGCTGCCGAATGTGAGCAAAATCATCATCCCCGATTATGTGGCGGATTTTGAAGTGCGCGGGCAGGGCACGCATTACGACGAAAAAGGCCAGCTGCTGGTGAGCGAAAGCATTCACGATAAAAAGAATTACGGCAATGACTATAAAGACGTGCGCGATAACTTCCAGCGGCTCATCCACAATGCCGTGCGCCGTCATGTCGCGGCGGATGGCACGGTGGAATTTCTACATAATGCGGATGTGCCTGCTGAGCAGGTGAACACCAGCATCGTCATCTGGGAGACACCCAAAGGCCGCGAATATGGCGAAGATATCTATACCAAGCTGAACGCAGGCAAGGTTCAGGAGGTGTTTGATAGCTATGTCAGCAAGCCGGACGACCGAAGCTCGCGAAACAACTACGGTGAGCAGCAAATTGAGGCCATTTGCAACGACCGGGATTTTTACGCTGCGCCGGTGCATATCATCACCTCTGACAGGAACTACATCAGGGAAAGTAAGAACAATAAAACCGCAAACAAACAAAACAAAGCTTACCGCACCACGTTTGAATATCTTGATGCGGAGCTGTCATCGCGCGGACAGGAGCATCGCAATAAAATTGGCATGAGCTTCCAAAATGCTAAGGAAGCCTATGAGTATCTTCTGAACGACAGTAACGGAAAAATGGGAAAGGTTCAGGATGATAGTAGGCACATAACATCTCCCATCAGGCCTTTGATTCAAGACGGTATATTGGCTGCTGAAGCGGCGGGAGCCGCCGCCGCTGCGAGCCGACCCACTGTAACGCCAGCGGTAGCGCCGCGCCCAACTGTTGCGTTAAAGCCAGTGCGGGTGCCGGTGGTGCCTGCTGCAACGCCTGCTCCAACGGCTGTTCCAACTCCAGCTCCGGTGCCACCGCCCGCGGCGCGCACACTGGACGTTTCGCCGGAAGGCAGAGCATTTGGCGATTTGCTGCTGCGACTGATGAATGATCGCGACCTTAACCGCTCTGGTTTTGCCAAGCTGATAAATGAGAACCTGCCACCGGATCAGTCCATGGATATTCAAACCGTGCGGGGTATTTTATCTGGTAAGGAGCCGGTGAGCGAGGCACTGCTGGAGGTTATCGAAACCATCGCGATTGATCAGAACCCGCAGATCAATAACAAGGAAGATGCAAAGCAGGAGCTGCGGCAGGCTTGGGACAAAGCATGTGCGCAGCAGACGAACATGGCCAGCAGACAAGCTGTTGATAGCGCGGGTTACCATGGCTTTGGTGATAAAGTTGCCGCGCTGTTTGAAAAGCGCAACGTGACCGACCCGGAAAAAATTGCAAGTGCCATCCGCGAGCAGATTGGCGTGCTGAAGCCGACCGAGCCGACGATTGATAGCGCGCTGATACAAAAGATATTTGATGGTGAGCACCTGCCTTCGCCGGGGCTTGCTGCCGCGCTGCGCAAAGCGCTGGATAACCCCCCGGGTTTTGATGACGCCTATCAGAAAGCGCGTAGCGCGAAACCTCAGCCGCAAGAACTTTCAAAACTGCGTGAAAAAATCAAAAAACACTTCACGGATCTCGATGAAACACTCGGCCTTAACGATATCGGCGTAGCAGGTAGAATTGGCCAGAAGCGCAATGTCGGCAGCTTGCTGGGCAAAGGCGGAAATGTGAGCTTTGATGCCGAGCAGCTGGGAAGCTTTGGTTCAAATCTGAGCGGCTGGATGGAACGCGAACTCGGGGCAACACCCACGCAGGTCGCCGCGTTTCAAGCGGACTGGGAGCTTTTCAGCCGCGCCTATCTCGAAGAGCAGCAGAAGAAGCAGCTGAGCGCCGCGAAGTAGCGGCAGGCGCTACCCCAGCCACATCTTCGCCAGCGAATAGTAAAGCGGGATGCCAAAGACGATGTTAAACGGAAAGGTGATGGCCAGCGACATCGGCAGGTAGATCGCCGCTTGTGCCTCCGGCAGGGCGAGGCGCATCGCCGCCGGCACCGCGATGTAGGACGCGCTGGCAAACAGCACCGCATAGAGCGTGCCCGTGCCGACATCGAGGCCGATGGCCGTGGCAACGCCAAGCCCGGCGAGCGCGCTTAATATCGGCATGTAAATCGCAAATGCCACCAGCGAAAAAGTGAACTGGCGCAGATGGTGCAGGTTTTTGGCAACGAGCAGCCCCATATCCAGCAGAAATAGCGCGAGAATGCCTTGAAACGGATCCACCAGAAAGGCTTTCATTTTTTCCATGCCTGGCTCGCCGGTGATCCAGCCGATGACAAACGATCCCATCAGCAGCAAAATCGCACCATTGGTGAAAATCTCGCGGTTAAGGAGCTTTTTTTCTTCCTGCTCATGCCCGCGCGTCTCCGGGGCATCGCGGTGAGCAAGGAACAATCCAGACAGTACCGCCGGCGCTTCCATCAGCGCGAGGATGGCCACGATATAGCCCGCATAGGCCACCTCATCGAGCTTCAGGAACGAGGCCGCCGTCACAAACGTGACCATGCTGATCGAGCCGTAATGCGCCGCCACCGCCGCCGCTGTCGGGGAATCGAGCTTGCTGGTTTTCCTCAGCAGCCAGTAACCAACGAATGGCTGCACAAAGCCAAAGGCCACGCCAATACCAATTGCCCAGAAAATCTGCGCGGTGAACTCGTGCGTATTGGCCAGCGCCACGCCACCCTTAAAGCCAATCGACATCATCAGGTAAATGGAAAGGTAGCGGCTGATGCTTTCCGGCACATCAAGATCCGACTTGATAAACCCCGCAAGCAGGCCAAGGCCAAAAAAGAGAATCGGCGGCGAAAGCAGGTTTTGCGTGAAGAGGTGCAGGATTTCCATGAGGCGCTCCTTTAAAAATCCGGGTAGTAATAGCGCGCATGCGGCGCGATGTCTTTTAGTTTTTTCAGCACCGTCTCCAGCGGCACATCCATGGGTTTAGCCTTCTGTTTTATCACAGAAAAATCATATTTACCAAGCCGCCTGCCGACAACATCTTCCAGTAGCATCGGCTGCGCTACCAGCGATTCATAGCGCAGCAGCGTGAGGTTTTTTTCCTGCTCATAGAGGCGCTGGTAGAGCATGTCCAGCAGACGGATTTGCCGCTCCAGCAGCTCCATGGGCGCGCGCTGAAGCGCCGCAAGCTGCGGCCAGAAATAGCTGGCCGCCGGTAGTTCGCCGCGGGAAACCGGAAGGGGGCTCATGCGCCACGAAGCGAGCACCTCCAGCGGACTACGAATCAGCGCGATGATGCGAAACTGGCCAGAGGCGACCAGCTGCGGTAGCGCGCCGAGAAACAGCCCGTTATGTTTTGCCGCCAGCAGAAAATCCGCGCCAAGCCCACCGCGCACCAGCGGCACCACCGGCACCATATGTTCGCCGTTTTCATTCAGATAATTGGTGACTGGCCGACCATCTGCCCGCCGGTGATCCATCACCGGCTGGCCAGTAAGCAGCATGGTGCGAAGGCGCTGCATGTCGCGGGTGAGGGCTACGGCAAACGCCTCGGCGTTTGGCGCGGTTCTGGCAAGCTCCACCTGCCAGAGCGGCTCGCTGAGGCAGACACTCTCTTCCATGCTGTCGGTCAGCGCCGAAAGCAGCGTGGTGCCACTGCGGGGCAGGCCGGTGAGAAGCCACGGCTTGCTCATGAAGGTTTGCGCCCAAGAAGTGTGCCAACATGCGCAAGCCACGCCTGCTCAAACGCCTCGGCGCTGTAATGTTTTGCCGTCTCCATGCCCGCCGCCGCGCAGCGCTCGGCCAACGCCTCATCCATCATCGCGCGGTGAACAATGTCTGCGAGCGAGCCGAGCTCACGGTAAGAACAGGTGAGCGAGTTTTCGCCGTAGCGCAGATAATCACGCCCGGCCAAACCATCCAGCCCGGTCACCATCGTGCCAAGCGCCATCGCTTCGAGCGGCACCAGCCCGAATCCTTCGGCAATGGTGAGATTGATAAGATAGCGCACCGAAGCCAGACGTTGCTGAAATTCTGTCCGCGATAGCTCCGTGCCCGTCACCAGCTGATCCAGCCGCACATCCGGCGCGCGGCGCGCCATGGCGGTGGCGAGAAAATGATACAGAATCGCCGTATCCGGTCCATCGCGCTTGATGAACACCAGCGCCGAATGCGCCGGCCGATCGCGCCATGGCGGCAGCGCCAGGCCGGGCTCAACCATCGCAAAAGGCGCCGTCACCGGCGCGGTGATGCCCCACACCGAGGCGAGATAGCGCTGCACCGTGGTGCTCGCCGCGACATAAAGATCAAACTGCCCATCAAGCACGCCATGGGTATTAAATCCCTGCACATACATGATTTTGCGCCCGGGCAGACGCGCGCCAAAAAGAAAATTAGAAAAAGCCGGCGCGCTGACCAGCAGGTCATCATCCGTCATCTGATCGTCCAGCTGCTGCAAGCTGCAGCGCTCCATCGGATGATCATAGGTAAAGGGCGAGACCTTGCCGCGCTGCACCTCAACATCCACCAACCGGTAGCCAAAACGCATGCTAATCAGCCTGCCAAGGCGGTAAAGCATGTAGGCGCCACCCGCCGGCAGACTTGCACCTATTACATAAACACTGGTCGTCATTGCTTTATAAAAATCTGATTAATCTACATATTTTACTCTGTCTTAACCATCATGACAATTCTGAAAATAGCTTTTGCAGCACCTTCACATATTTGTCACAAATAAATGCTTCAGATTATCCACAGGCTAGGCTAATGTTTCACTATCAGATCTGTGATCTGGTTATGTCTATTTGTGACGGTTCCTAAACCTAGGGACAAATAGTTTTTCTAACGTTAGTAAAAAGGTAGTTTTATGAAAACCCAAACTAAAGACTTAAGCATCGCATGGCAGGCTTGCCTGATGGTGATGCTGACCGCCATCGTGATCTCGATGCCGGAACTTGCTATGGCCAACTCCAACACCCCGATGGGTAACGTGCTGTGTACGGTAGTTGCATGGTTCACCGGCAACACCGGTAAAGGCCTTGCCACCATCGCGATCACCGTAATCGGTATCGGCGCACTCCTCGGTAAAGTATCCTGGGGTATGGCGATCATCGTTGGTATCGGCGTTGCGATCGTATTCGGTGCCGCAGGCATCGTGAACACGATGGGCGCTGGCGGTGGTTCTACCCAGACTTGCGTTACTTCCTAATCGTAAGATTGGTAAAGCCAAGAAAAACCCTGCCGAGCAATCGGCGGGGTTTTTTGTTGTTTGATACATCTGCACTTCGTATGCTGACTCCATGAACATGCGCTATTTTCCACACAGTTTGGTCGTTCTTGTTTTTGGTATTGCGGTTCTTTTCGCTTTTGCCAATCAGACAGTCATTTTTCAAGACCCTGATACACTATGGCATATACGTGCCGGAGACCTGATCCGCCAGCATGGCATTGATAGCAATGAGCCCTGGTCGTGGACAGCGGGTGATTATCCATGGATCAATATTGCCTGGCTACCCGACATCGCGATGAGCTGGCTCTATGAGCTGGGTGGTTTAAGTTTACTCGCTGCCTGTACGTTGATCCTCTTTACCCTGGTCATTGCATCACTCGCTGCTATCGGCTTGAAACTTAAAGCAACAATAAGCATTATGGCATTGCCGCTTTTTTACAGCGCCGGCATCCTTGCCGAGGGAATGCTGGCACGGCCGCAGCTACTCAGTCTGCTATTTGCTGCTGCCGTATATGCGCTGTTGCGTTTTGCGCATACTCGCACGCTCTTGTGGCTGCTGCCGCTCTACTTGCTATGGAGTAATAGCCATGGGGGCTATATCACCATGTTTGTTATCATTGGTATGTTCTTCATTGAGGCAGTGGTACAAAACCAGACGACGAAAGCGAAATGGCTTGCATTGATTGCCGCTGGCTGCGCTCTGTTGACTCTCGCTAACCCTTATGGGGTGCACATCCTCAGCGCCACGCTTGCCGTGCTGAGCACCCCTGCCAATCAGTTGCTGCATGAATGGCAAACTACAGCACCAGCGCAATATCTCTACCTGCTCGGATGGCTTGTGCTGATGGTGATTGCTGGTGGCATGCGCAGCAAAGAGATTCCTCTCGCCGATAAGCTGCTTGCAATATTCTGGCTGGTAATGGCGATGGCGTCGCTACGCATGACTTACTTCGCCGCTATTTTCAGCTTCCCCTATCTGGTGCAGGCGCTAAGTGCATGGCAAAAAACCCTTCCGACGCTGACGAAAGATTTTCAAGCGCTGAGTAGTGATCCAATGCGCTGGAAAATATCGCTTACCGCAGTGGCCTTGATTGTCTTCTTATTGTCACCCTGGCGCAGCTATATTCTGAGTGATATAAGCTTGCCCGAACATATCGCACCCAAAGTGGAGGTGGAGTTTCTTGCTGCGAATTATCCCCAGCTGAAACTAATGAACCACTATGATTTTGGCGGCTATCTGATTTATCGACGCGACCTTGGCCTTGAGCCATTCATCGATGGACGCGCAGAAACAGCCTACCCGCGAACGCTGATTATTGATTATTTTGTTCTCCAGAAATTAGATATTGGTTGGGAAAAAGTAGCAGCCGACTATGGTATTCAAGCGTTCCTATTGCCCCTGAAAGACAAGGATGGCATATCGCGCTCACCGCAAATTGCTATACTGGATCAGTCACCGCAATGGAAACGCGTTTTCACCGGCGATATTGCGGCGGTTTATATTCATCGAAATCTGAGCAGATAATCATGGCCTGATACGCTCATAATAAATGAAGCGAAGCTGGTTTTTATCGTTGAGCGCTGCCTCTGTAGCAAGAATAGAGGCGCTGCCTTTAAATTTTTCATAATATAAACGCAACACTGGGAGCAATTCTTGTGGAACATCGATGTAGCGCTCAACCATTCGATAATTATTGGTAAACTCAGGAAGCGCATGCATGCCATGGTCACTGAGGAAAGCAGGTTTCTTTGCGCCCCAAATGTGTCCAAAAATAATATAATCTGGCCTTCGAGACAAAACATATTGCCCATCACCCTTGAGATGCCCCACGACATAGGCAGTGAAATCATCTGGAACAACCGCGGCATCATAGGGCTTTCTCGCTATATATTTATCATTAAGCCCTAGCATATCAATATAGCGAAACTGAGGCGCTATATAAGGTAAAGCACCGGCAGGGTTGATCGCAATCAACGATCCTGACGGCCAGTTTTCACTGATGTAAGGCCCTGCCGATAGCCCCGAAATTGCGCCTTTTGATAAATAATCATCTAATTCAACATAACCAAACTGTAAAATAGAAAGCACGATCATCGCACCAGAGAAATCTCGAAAATACCTTTCGTTTTTTTCTATTAGCCAACCTGCTGTGTAAAAAATAAATATCGCCAGAAGCGGAATGATCGGTACATAAAAACGCAAATATTTCATGTGATCACCGCCACTGGTAATCACATGCCAGAAGAGCGCAGTTATCAACAGCAAGAGATAAAAAGCTGTGCGAGATTTTAATGCATAATCACGGATCATCCAGAAGAGCACAAGCACCGCAAGAGGCAGCAAAGGTGGCACATAAAATATTTGAAAGATATAAAACCAGCCAAGGCGAGTCAGCAGATCGGCAGGAATGCCATACACTTTGGCATAGTACGTATTAGGCAGGAAATCGCCATACATATGGTATTTCCACGCCATCCACGGCGCAAAAAGCAGCATGAAGC
The DNA here is from genome assembly GCA_033763775.1 of Alphaproteobacteria bacterium. Classification (GTDB taxonomy): domain Bacteria; phylum Pseudomonadota; class Alphaproteobacteria; order Rickettsiales; family SXRF01; genus JAJTHB01. Next base: position 133,138 of record JANRJW010000014.1, read on the forward strand.
CAAAAAAGAGCAGCATCAGGCGCGAAAAATCGAGATATTTGCGCTGCGATGGCAGCAGCCAGAAAAGCCCAAGCACAATGCCGGTGATGCCCCAGATCATGAGGCCTTCCATGCGCGTCATGGTCGCAAGCGCAAAGAGGACACCGGTTAAAAACACCATTTTTTTGCTCAGGCCAAACTCAAGCCAGTACAGCACGAGGCAAACAGCACCGGTGAGTAGAAAGCTGAAAAGAACGGCCTCCAGCCCGCCCATCACCCATGCGAGCACCGGCACCGCTGAGGCGACAAGCCCAACGCATAGCGCGGCATTAATCTGATGGGCGTAATATTTCTCGCTGCTGGCAAATTTCCGCCGGTACATGGTCTGCGTAAAGCCATAAAGCACCGCCAGTAAGGCAAAATATCCCGCAAAGCTAACCACACGAGTTGCGAGTACCAGATCCATGCCCAGCCAGCCAAGAGCGGCAATCAGCACCATGTAAAGAAAGTTCGAATAGCCCTCAACCGGCTCATCGCCGCGGCTCCACACGAGGCCGTAGCCCTCGAGCCAATTGCGCGCATAGACCAGTGTGATGTAGGAATCATCCTGATAAAAGCCGCGCGTAAACCACCATACGACCAGCGCAATCGCAGCGCTTTGAAGGTAAATATAGGCAGGCGGCCAATGCGCTTTTTTAGGAAGCGCTGCCATTAATAGACGCCTGGCTTATTCGTGAAGGTGCCAATCACCTCGCCCTTTGCCAGCACATGCGGCTGAATGATATCTTCCACATATTGCCCGCCAAACAGGCCAGAAAGATTCACCGACGGCACCGAAAGCGCATACACCGTGAAATGGTAGCGGTGAAGACGCGTATCATTCCATGGCGGGCAGGGGCCATCATAGCCGCCATGCGGGCCTTCGCCCATGAAGCGCGCATAATCATTCTGCCCAACCACACCGTAAGCACGCTTGCCTAGCTCTTTACCCCCTTTGGTGATGCCGCGGCTATCTGCCCCCTCGGCAATGGCGACCATGGTGGAGGGAATATCCACCAGCACCCAGTGGTAGAAATTCTGCCGAGGAAATTCGCGCGGAATGACTTTACCCTCCTGATTCGCCAGCTCAAAGCTCTGGGGCACATCGCGATCGACCACCAGAATCACATAAGACTTCGTGCCTTCCGGCGCGCCCGACCATTCAATCGATGGATTAATGTTCTGGCCATCTTTGGTTTTTCCCTGACCATCAGGAATGCAGTAAGCAAAGCGCTCGGGGATGGGTTTGCCATTCTCAATGCCACCCACTTTCACCGTGAGCTTGGCGGGCTCCTGCGCAAGGGCGGGGGAGGCAAGCGTCATCGCGATCAAGGCTGGAAGAATGAATTTCATAGGTATACTCACTATGGGTTGAATAATCGTACTGCAATGTCTATATTTCATGTCATTGCGAGCGTAGCGAAGCAATCCAGCAGTTGCAAGAAAATCTGGATTGCTTCGTCGCTTCACTCCTCGCAATGACAAGAAGGAATTTTATGTTCATCCAGACCGAACCGACCCCCAACCCGCTCACCATGAAATTCATCCCGGGCGTAGCTGTGCTTGAATCCGGCACAAAATTCTACACCGGCCTTGAATCTGCGAAAGAGTCGCCTCTGGCGAAAAGCTTGTTTGAAGCAGGCGATGTCGAGGCGGTGTTTTTCGGCAGCGATTTCATCACCATCACCAAAAACGAAAAAAGCCACTGGGAGGCGCTGCGCCCGATTTTGCTTTCCATCATTCTTGATCACTTCACGGCCGGAAAACCGGTGATTGTGAGCGGCGCAACCGCCGCCAATACCGCCAGCGCCGACGATAGCGAGCTGGTGAAACAAATCAAAGAACTGATCGACACGCGCGTGCGCCCGGCGGTGGCGCAGGATGGCGGCGATATTATTTTTCGCGGCTTTGAAGATGGCATTGTGCAGCTGGAGCTGCATGGCTCATGCTCCGGCTGCCCAAGCTCCACCGTGACGCTGAAAAACGGCATTGAAAATATGCTAAAGCATTATGTACCGGAAGTGGTGGCGGTCGAGGCGGTGAATTAGCGCGTGACACCCTTTATCCTGCAGATTCTGTTTGGCATTACCCTGCTGGTTGCAGGCGGCGAGCTGCTGGTGCGCGGCGCCGTAACGGTTGCCAAATATTTCAAACTTTCCACCACGGTGATTGGCCTGACCATCGTCGCTTACGGCACCTCCTCGCCGGAGATGATTGTAAGCATTCAGGCCGCAGCCGGCGGCAGCCCGGACATTTCGCTGGGTAATGTGATTGGCAGTAATATCGGCAATATTCTTGCCATTCTCGCTTTGGTTGCCATCATCACACCGCTTAGAGCCTGCCCGGATCTGATTAAGCGCGATGGCTGGATCATGGTAGGGGTGTCGGTGCTATTGCTGCTGCTCTGCCTTGATGGTGAAATCAGCCGTTTTGATGCGCTGATCTTTTTAAGCGGTGCGTTTTATTACACCTACCGTACCATACAGAGCTCCAAACTGCGCCCGGTGCTGCCGGTGCCTGAGGCGCAGGAAGTGCCGAATACCGATAAAAAAGCCTGCCTGCCCTGCGCGGTTGCTTACATCGCCGTTGGCCTGGGACTTCTCACTACCGGCGCGGATATCCTGATTGATGGCTCCAGCGGTTTAGCTCGCATGTTCGGCGTGTCGGAAGCGGTGATTGGCCTGACCATTGTCGCCATCGGCACCTCGACGCCGGAGCTGATTACCTCGCTCGTTGCCGCTTTCCGCAAGCAGGCAGATTTGTCGATCGCCAACATCATCGGCAGCAATATTTTCAATATCTTAGGCATTGTCGGCGTCTCCGCCGCCATCACGCCGATCGCGGTTTCCGCTCAGTTCCTGAGTGTTGATTTGTACGTGATGATTGGCGCGGCGCTGATTGGCCTTTGGATGCTTTATTCCAAACATACGCTCTCGCGGCTGGAAGGCGCTGTCCTGCTGTTGCTTTATATTGCGTACGTAGTATATCAGTACGCTTTCACTGTATGAGTTGCGTTGTCATCCCCGCGAAAGCGGGGATCCAGTCTAAGCCGTGATTAGTGACGAAAGAATTTTTTTCCTCGCTGGCGCGAGTAACGCTGGATTCCTGCTTTCGCAGGAATGACGGAACTATACTGGTAATTTTGCGAAATCTGAAAAAAACAGAGTTTTTTATGCCCCTGCAACTTTTTGCCAAACGCCCGAATTTCGATTTCATGGGCAAACGCTGGATTGGTTTCATTGTCTCCGGTCTGCTGACGCTGGGATCGCTTGGGCTGGTATTCACGCAGGGTCTGAATTTCGGCATTGATTTTACCGGCGGTATTTTAATGGAAATCGAAACACCGGAGCCAGCGGATCTTGCCACCATGCGCACTGCACTTTCCGGCCAGGGCTTCGGGGAAATTTCGCTGCAGAATATCGGTGATGATAAAAATGTGATGATCCGCATTCAGGTCTCCAAGGATGATGATCAGGCCAAACTCACCGAAAAAGTGAAAGAGATTCTGGCCAGCTCCATTGGAGGCGGCATTGATTATCGCAAAATTGATTATGTCGGCCCGACCATCGGCGAAGAGCTGGTCAGGAACGGATTAATTGCGCTGGCGCTCTCGTTTCTTTCTATCCTTGTTTATGTGTGGTTTCGCTTTGAATGGCAATATGGTTTCGGCGCTATTTTAGCGCTGTTTCACGACGCGATCATGATGATCGGTTTTTTTGCCGTAACGCAGTTTGAGTTCGGGCTGGTAGCACTCGCTGCGGTGCTGACCGTCGTTGGCTACTCCATCAATGATTCGGTGGTGATTTATGACCGTATCCGCGAAAATCTACGCCGCTACAAAAAAATGCCCATCATGGAGCTGCTCAATATCAGCATCAACGACACCATGTCGCGCACCATCCTCACCGCTTCCACCACGCTGCTTGCTGCACTCGCGCTCGCGCTGTTTGGCGGCGAGGTGATCAAAGGCTTTTCATGGGCGATGGTGTTTGGCGTGATTGTCGGCACTTATTCGTCGGTCTATATCTCTGCACCGACACTGCTTTATTTGAAGATTCGTACCGAAGGACAGGAAGCTGACCACTCGCCAGCCGCCATTCACTAGCTGGGTATTTTCGTCATTCCCCGAATTTTTGCGCTTGCAAAAATTCCAGGGGAATCCAGTATGCTAAACCATGGATCGCCCTAGAATTCGTAAGCGAATTCGGGCGATGACGGGTATGAAAAGGAGCCTAACCCATGGAACATCCCGGACTTCATGGCTATTATTTTGAGGAGCTGAGCCTCGGGCAGCAGGCGAGCGTCTCGCGCACCATCACCGAAACTGACCTTCGCAACTTTTCCGGCGTCTCCGGCGATACCAACCCGATGCACTTGAGCGAAGAATTCGCTAAGCAAACCATCTTTGGTGGCACCATTGTGCATGGCATGCTCACTGCCAGCCTGATTTCCGCCGTCATCGGCACCAAGCTGCCCGGCCCGGGCTGCATCTACATGAGCCAGAGCCTCAAATTCCTTGCGCCCGTGCGCGTCGGCGATACGGTGTATGCCACCGCTACCGTGAAAGCGCTGGTGCCGGAGAAAAAACGCGTGGTACTGACCACGCAGTGTTTTGTTAAGGAGACGCTGGTGGTGGATGGCGAAGCGCTGATTAAGGTACCTTCTAAAAGGGATTAAGCATTAGGGATTGGGGATTATGGGTTGACTTTAACGATACTCACTCTACTCCCTAATGCCTAATCACCAATGCCTAATGCCTATTTTATGCATCTCATCCGCGATCTGAAACCCGACCAATTCCCAAAAGGCTGCGTGCTGGCGATTGGGAATTTCGACGGTGTGCATCTGGGGCACCGCGACATCATCACGCGCTGCGTGGCGCTGGCGCGCGCCGAGGGGGTGCCAGCGGTGGTGATGAGTTTTGAGCCGCACCCAAGGGAATTTTTTGGCCGCACGAATGAACCGCTCAGGATTTTCTCGCCCAAGCAGAAAGCCCTCGCGCTGAAACTACTCGGGGTGGATGCGCTGCTGCTGCTGCGTTTTAACCACGAGCTTGCCGCCACCAGCGCCGATGATTTTGTAAAAAAACTGCTCATCAAGACGCTGCGTGTGCGCCATGTCGTGACTGGTCAGAACTTCGCCTTTGGCAAGGGCAGGGGCGGCAGCAGTGATTTCCTGACCAAGCAGGCGCGCGCCCATGGCTTTGGCTTTACCGCCTGCGCGCAGCTGACGGATGCGCAAGGCCATATGATTTCTTCCAGCGCCATTCGCACCGCACTGAAAGAGGGCGACCTTAAAACGGCACGCGCTATGCTGGGGGACGATTATGCCATCGCAGGCCACGTCATTCACGGCGAAAAGCGCGGACGAACCATCGGCTTTCCCACCATGAACCTCTCCCTGAAGAAACGCTTTATCCCACGAAAAGGCGTCTATGCGGCGACGCTGAAAGTCGCGGGCAGGGACTATGATGCGGTGGTCAATATCGGCATCAAACCCACCTTCGGCAGCCATGCGCCGCTTCTTGAAGCCCACGCCTTCGGGCTTGAAGGCGATATGTATGGCCGCTATGCATGCATCACGCTTAAGGCTTTCCTTCGCGATGAAATGCGCTATGAATCGCTTGACCTACTCAAAGCTCAGATTACCCATGACGCCAGCCTCGCCCGACAACTCCTCGCCAACTAAGCCGCGCTATCTACTGCTCGGACTGGGTGTGGCGCTGTGCATCTTCATTGCCGACCAGCTATGCAAATGGTGGATGCTCGAGATCATCGATATTGATGCGCGACCGCCCATCGAGGTGACTGGTTTTTTTAACCTGGTGATGGTATGGAACCCGGGCGTGAGCTTTGGCATGTTCGCCCGCCACGATATGCCGATGGTGCTTTCAGCGGTTGCCATCATCATTTGCTGTATTCTGTTTATGTGGCTGAAAAAAGCCGAAACACGCTATGTGGCAATCGCCATCGGCCTCGTGATTGGCGGCGCGCTGGGCAATGTGATGGATCGGTTTCGCTTCGGGGCGGTGGCGGATTTTTTTGATTTTCACCTCGGCGGTCTGCACTGGCCGGCCTTCAATATCGCCGATAGCTGCATTTTTATCGGAGTTGCCGTTTTGCTGCTGGATAGTATAGTGACCAAGCCCAAGAGGGATGAAAGATAAAACGATGAAAAATGAACTGACCAAAACAAGCCTCGTACTCTGCCTGATGATGCTCGCTGGCTGCGGCACCACCACCGTGAAAGAAACGCTCGGCATTGACCAGCGCGCGCCGGATGAATTCCGCGTGGTCTCGCGCCCGCCACTTTCAGTGCCGCCACAATTCAGCCTGCGCCCGCCAGCTGTGCCCGATGGCACCACTACCGCCGGTGCGGATGACAAAGCGCGCGCCGCTGTTGTGGGCATTGCAGCCCCGGAAGATAATCGGTTCGTACTGCAACCGCAGCCAGGCCAGAGCGCGCCCGCAGCGCCCGCCAGCAGCAAAACCAGCGCCGAACAGCGCCTGCTTGAACAGGCCGGCGCCGCCAGCGCTGACCCCACCGTGCGCCGCGAGCTGGCCGAAGAAAAATTGATCCGCCAGCAGCAGAAAGAAGAGCGCCCATGGTGGGATCTTGGCCTTGTGCCTGAGAAAAAAGAACCCGTGGTGGATGCCAGAGGTGAAGCCGAGCGTCTTGAGAAAAACGAGCGCGAAGGCAAAGCCCCCACGGAGGGCGAAACCGCCACAACCAAACCCAAAGATCGCGGCGTTCTGGACTGGCTGTGGTAGCTCGCCCCAAGCAACTCCTGTGGTCGCTCGCCGCGAGCCTGATATGGCTGACCAAGCCGGCCGCCGCTCAGACGATCGAACACTTCACGCTAAGCAATGGCATGGAGGTCGTTGTCACCCAGAATCACCGCGTGCCGGCGGTAAGCCACATGGTGTGGTACCGCGTGGGCGCGGCGGATGACCCGCCCGGCAAATCCGGCCTTGCCCACTTCCATGAACATGTGATGTTTCTGGGCACACCCCGCTACAGCCGCGGCCAGTATAGCGATATCATCGCCCGCCACGGCGGCGAGCAGAATGCTTTCACCGGCTATGACGCCACTTCTTATTTTGTCAATATCGCCAAAGAACATCTGCCGCTGGTCATGGAGCTCGAGGCCGACCGCATGCGCGGCCTTACCCCATCGGACGAAGCGATTGCCAAAGAACGCCAGGTGATTCTGGAAGAGCGGCGCATGCGCATTGAAAATAACCCGGATGCGCTGCTAAGCGAACAGGTCAGCGCCATGCTGTTTCGCAACCATCCCTACCAGATTCCAGTCATTGGCTGGATGCATGAAATGGAAGGCCTCAGCAAACAGGATGTGCTGGATTTTCACGCGCGCTACTATCATCCGAATAATGCTATTTTGATTGTCTCAGGCGATATCACCGCCAGCGAGCTGAAGCCTCTCGCAGAAAAATATTATGGCGCACTGAAACGAAAAGAGATTCCCAAGCGCCGCTGGCAAAGCGAACCACCGCAGATCGCCGCGCGCCGCATTTCGATGACGCATCCCAATGTCAGCCAGCCCATCTGGAGCCGCACCTACAGCGCGGCCAGCCTGGCAGACGGCAACAAAGAACAGGCGCTACCACTGTTTCTGCTATCGCAGCTCCTCGGGGGCGGCAAAACCAGCCGGCTTTATCAGGCGCTGGTGGTGGAGCAGAAACTCGCCAGCAGCATCAGTACAAGCTACAGTGGTTTTACGCTGGGCCCCGCGCAATTCGAAATCACCGCCGTGCCGGAAAAAAATGTGACACTGGAAGCACTGGAACAAGCCATTGATGGCGAAATTAAACGGCTCGAAAATGGCATCAGCAGCGACGAACTCGCACGCGCCAAAACACTCTACAAAGCAGATAGCATCTATGCCCGCGAAGGCCTGACCTCAATGGCGCGCATCATGGGCTGGATACGCATTCTCGGTCTGCCTGCGGATTATTTCACGCAGTGGCCGGCGCTGATTGACAAGGTGGATCAAGCAGAGGTGCTGCAGGCCGCGCGCGACACGCTGCGCGAGCAGCAATCAGTGACGGCCATCTTGCTGCCGGAGGTGAAATGATGACGTTTTTTTCCGCCCCGGCCAAGGTTGTAAAGCCTCTCTATCTGAAATGCAGGCGTCTGGTTTTTGCTGGCTCAATGATGGCGATGGCTGTCGCAAGCCTCTTCGCGACGACCACCGCCGCTTACGCCGCTGATGTGCAGGAAATCACGACCCAAAGCGGTATCAAAGCCTGGCTGGTGGAAGATCGTTCGCTGCCTGTTTTTGCTGTGAAAATCGCCTTCACCGGTGCTGGTAGCGCTTATGACCCCGAAGGCAGAGAAGGCCGCGCCACCATGGCCGCCGCCCTGCTGACCGAAGGCGCAGGCGCGCTGGATAGCCGCGCCTTCAGCACCGAGGTGGAATCACACGCGCTGGGGCTGCAGGTTGGCGCCGAAGAAGACCATCTCTATGTGTCGCTCGAATCGCTGAGCGAGCATCAGGACAAAGCGTTTGAGCTGCTCGGGCTTGCCCTGACCAGCCCACGCTTTGATAGCGACTCGATGGAGCGCGTGAAGAACCAGATGCTCTCCATCATCAAACAGCAGGAAAGCCGCCCGGGCTATCAGCTGCAGCTGGCCATGGCGAGCACCATTTTCGCCGGCCATCCTTATGGCCGTGCGCCGCTGGGTAGCGCCAGCAGCCTTTCGCGCCTGGCTCGCGGCGATCTGAAACATTACCATGAGCGCTACCTGACGCGCGGCAACATCGTGGTGGCGATCACCGGAGATCTGAGCGCCGCAGACGCGAAACGCTTACTCGAGCAGCATCTGGGCACGCTTCCAGAACATTACGACCCAGAAATGACCATTGCCGAAGCTGAGTTTCCTGCAAAAGCGCAGCAGGTGCATGTGGATTTTGATGTGCCGCAGACCATGGTCGGCTTTGCGCTGCCCGGACTGAAGCGCACCGACCCCGACTACATGACCGCCCACGTGATGAACCATATTCTTGGTGGTGGCGGCAGCCTGAATGCACGGCTTGGCCGCGAAATTCGTGAAAAGCGTGGGCTGGCTTATTCGGTTTATTCCGGACTGGAGCCCATGGCGCATGGCGCGCTGCTGCGCGGCGGCTTTGCCACCAGAAGCGAGCAGGCAGGCGAAGCCATCCGCACCTTGAATGACACCCTCGCCGCCTTCGCCAAAGATGGCCCCAACACGAGCGAGCTAGCCGATGCCAAAGATTTCCTGAAAGGTTCGTTTGTGCTCAGCCTGGATAGTAATGCGGAAATCGCAGCATTTCTGCTGAACATGCAGCTGCATCAGCTGGGTGCTGATTATCTGAGCCGCCGCAATGCGCTGGTGGATGCCGTGACCGCGCCGCAGGTCGCCGCCATGGCGCAGCGGCTGATTGTGCCCGGCAGATTGCAGCTGGTCACCGTGGGGAAAAAGCCGTGACCGCCTACCGTCAGCTGACCACCCATTGCCCGCCGCCAAGTGCTGAAACACTGGCACGGCTTGAAGCGCCGCTTGCCAGCCTTAAACATCCGCATAACAGCACCGCTCCGCTACTGCGCAGCTGGCAGGCGCAGGGCGAACTGCCGCCGCTGCAGGCACTGGCAGACGAACTGCGCCAGCGTTTCGACCATGTTATCATCGTTGGCGCTGGCGGCTCCGGCCTCAGCGGCCGCGTGCTGAGCTGCCTCAGGCCAAGCCTTGCGCCGCAGCTGCATTTTCTGGAAAATATCGACCCCGATGCCATCGGCGATCTGCTGCAGCGTGTTGTGCTGGAAAAGAGCGTTTTTATTTTTATCAGCAAGTCCGGCGCCACGGTAGAAACGCTGGCGCATTTTCATGCCATTACGGCAGTGCTGGCGCAGCAGCTGGGAAGCGCCCGCATCCCGCATCACGGCCTTGCCATTACCATGGCTGGTGATAATCCCCTGCGCCGCGCCGCAACCCATCTGAACATGCGCTGCCTTGACCACCCGGCCGATATTGGTGGACGTTTTTCTTTGTTTACTGCCGTGGGGTTGTTGCCCGCCGCTATCGCTGGCATTGACCTTCCGGCGCTGCTTGGCGGCGCCGCCAGCGTCGGCACGCAGCTGATGCAAGTCCAATCGCCGGGCGAGTTCGCACCAGCGCTGGGCGCCGCCATGCAATATGACGCACTTAAGCAGGGGCGCAGCATCAGTGTGATGCTGCCTTATGCCCAGCGGCTGGAGGGTTTCTCCAGCTGGTATCGCCAGAGCTGGGCAGAGAGCCTGGGTAAAAGCGGGCGCGGCACCACCCCCATCCGCGCGGTTGGCAGCACCGATCAGCACAGCCAGCTGCAACTTTATCTGGATGGGCCGAAAGATAAATTCTTTACCATGATCCTGCTGGATCGTCTCGGCACCGGCCAGCCCATCGGCACCCTTGCCGACCCAGCGCTCGCTTTCATCTCGGGAAGAACCACCGGCGATGTGCTGGCCGCGCAGCAACAGGCAACACTGACATCGCTTGCGAATTCCGGTGCGCCGGTGCGTGTGATGCAGCTTGCAGCACTGAATGAGAGCTCGCTTGGCGGCTTGCTCGCGCATTTCACGCTGGAAATTATCCTGATGGCCGCGCTGCTGGAGGTCAACCCCTTTGACCAGCCTGCAGTGGAAGAAGGCAAGCAGCTGGCGCGTGATTATCTGCTGAGGCCAGCCCCATGAACATCCGCCTGTTGCCTACTACGCTGATCAACCGCATCGCAGCAGGGGAGGTGATTGAACGCCCCGCCTCGGCGGTGAAAGAGCTGGTGGAAAACGCGCTGGATGCCGGCGCCACCCGCATTGATATCGCCCTTGAGGAAGCAGGCAAATCATCGCTGGTGGTGAGCGACAACGGCAAAGGCATGAGCGCAGATGAACTTGCCCTGGCGGTGCAGCGCCACGCCACCTCCAAGCTGCCATCGGACGATCTGCTGGACATACGCAGCCTTGGATTTCGCGGCGAAGCACTGCCCTCGATTGGATCTGTAAGCCGCATGAGTATTGAAAGCCGCGCACGTGGCGAAAGTGAGGCATGGCAGATTACACTGGAAGGCGGGCAGGTTGGTACTCCCAGACCAACTGCGCGCAGCGAAGGCACACGCGTGAGCGTGAAAGATTTGTTCTTTGCCACCCCGGCGCGCCTGAAATTCCTCAAAAGCGACCGCAGCGAAAATGCGCAGGCACAGGATGTGGTGCGCCGTCTGGCCATGGCGCGGCCGCATGTCTCGTTTCAACTCACACTCGATGGCCGAAACGTGCTGACCTGCGATGCCACACAAGGTGAGCTGATTGATGCCCGCCTTGCCCGACTTGCCGATCTGATGGGCAAAGAATTTGCTGCCAATGCGCTGGCACTTGCCATGCAGCGCGAATCCATCCAGCTTTCCGGCTTTGCCGCGCTGCCCACCTTCAACCGCGGCACCTCCAGCGAGCAATATCTGTTTGTCAATGGCCGCCCGGTGCGTGACCGGTTACTTCTGGGTGTGGTGAAGGCCGCCTATCAGGATGTGCTGGCGCATGATCGCCATCCGGTGGTGGCGCTGTTTCTTGACCTGCCGCCCGAGGAGGTGGATGTCAATGTGCACCCCGCCAAGGCTGAGGTGCGCTTTCGTGACCCGCAAATGGTGCGCGGCCTGATTCTGGGAGGTATCCGTCAGGCGCTTGCTGAAGCAGGGTTTCGCACCGCGAGCACCGTCAGCGCGCAGGCGCTCAGCCGCTTCAGCAGCACCCAGAGCTATGGTTTTGCAAGCAAGCCCGCGGCCACAACCCCGGCCTATGCCTTCGCGCTGCATGAACCATCAAGCCACGCCTATGCCGCCCCGCCGGAGCTGCTCAGCCCGGCCATGACCCCGCCCATGGCCAGACCCAACAGTAGCGACCCCACAGCCGCTGACTATACCAGCTACCCGCTCGGCGCCGCCCGCGCACAGCTGCACAAAACCTATATTATTGCCGAAACAAAGGATGGCATGGTCATTGTCGATCAACACGCCGCCCATGAACGTCTGGTGTTGGAAAGCATGAAAGCACAGATGCAGCAGGGCGGCATTGCCCGCCAGAGCCTGCTGCTGCCGGAAGTGGTGACGCTGACGCCCGCGCTGTGCGAAGCACTGCTGGCGCGCGCCAGCGAGCTGCAGGAGTTCGGGCTGACCATTGAGGCGTTCGGTGCGGATTCGCTGGTCGTGCGCGAAGTGCCTGCCATGCTTGGCGAGATTGATGCCGGCGCTCTGGTGCGCGAGCTTGCCGATAATATCAGCGAATTTGGTGAAACTATCGCCCTGAAAGAGCGCACTCTCGCACTCGCCAGCACCATGGCCTGCCATGGCAGCGTGCGGGCTGGTCGCGCCCTTTCCATCCATGAAATGAATGCCCTGTTGCGCCAGATGGAAGCCACCCCCAATTCCGGCCAATGCAACCATGGACGACCCACCACCATTACGCTAAAAGAGCGTGATATCGAAAAACTTTTCGGCCGAACCTGATGTTTGATGCTTTCCCTCTTTATGTTCCGTTGTCGCTGGGCGCTTTCATCGCCACGCTGGTGGGCACCCGCGTCTTGCTGGTTGCACAGAAAAGGCGCACCCCCGCGCCCGAGATTGCCGTGCTGACACGAAAAAAACCTCCCGCATTGCCCGGCGGCGGCGGCATTGCACCGGTCGTTGCCATCATGGTGTGCCTGACGCTGGCGGACTTTCCCTTTGAGATTCTGCTGGCCATGCTGCTGCTGGCCGCCAGCTGCCTGATGCACAGCCTGATCAGCCTGCCGCTGATGATCCGTTCGCTGGTGATGGTGCTGGCGACCACCATTCCCCTGAGCCTGATGCCGCACGGTCTGTTTGGCCAGTGGCTGCCTGTGAATACTGACAAGTTGTTTACCGGTCTTTTGTGGATCTGGTTCATGGCCACCACCGCCTCGATTGAAAAGCAGGACGGGCCGTTTACCATTCCCTGCATCGCCATCGCCGGGGCGCTGTGCCTGGTCGCCGTCTTTGCCGGCCAGTTTCCATCGCCGCTTTCGATTCACAGCCTGCTGGTCGCCTGCGCGCTGGCGGGCTTCATGTGGTGGAACTGGCCACCTGCCAAAATACGCATGGGTGAAGTGGGTGCGGTGCCGATAGCGTTTCTGATCGGCTACCTGCTGATGGTAGCAGCCAATAGCGGCTATCACTACACCGCTTTCATTCTCTGCGCTTACATCGTCAGTGATGGCCTGGCCACCCAGCTGCGCCGCCTTGCGACGCGCCACCCATCCGCCCCCTATTTTTATCAGCTGGCCGCGGCGCAAGGGCTGGCGCCAAGGCGCATCGCTGATCTGATGATCGGGGTGCATCTGCTGCTGGGTTTCCTTGCGCTGCGCTGCCTGATTGATCCTCAATCCAGCCTGCTTTATATCGCACTGGCCTATGGCTGCGCGTTGGCACTCATGGTGTTTTTTGCCACCCGAAAACCGGCCACGGAGTCGCTGCCCCATGCCTGATGCTGTTCGTCTGCGCAGCTTGGCCGTCGCCTGCTTTGACCTGATCGCGGCAGCGCTCAGCTTCGTACTGTCGATGATGATCCGCCTCGGCGATGATTTTTCTTTTTCGCTGTCTTATGTCGCTTTGGGACTGCCAATTTTCACCTTCACTGCGGCGGTGATTTTTGCCAGCATGCGATTGCACCGTGCATCATGGCGCTATGCCTCGCTGCATGACCTGCTAACTATCGCGCGCGCCGTGTCGCTGGCCGTGTTGGTGTTTGCGCTGGTGATGTTTTTTGTCACTCGCCTTGATGACATGCCACGCGCCGCGCTGGTGATTAACTGGATGCTGCTGATGCTGCTGCTGGGTGCGCCGCGCCTCGCCTTTCGCGCATGGCATGATGGCAACCTGAAGCTCAGCTCTGGCGCCAATCATCATCACGGACAGATTCCGGTGCTGCTGATTGGTAATCCCGCAAGCTGCGAACAGTTCATACGCGAGCAAGGGCGTAACCGACATGCGCTGTTTCGCGCTGTTGGCATCATCACCAGCGACCATCTTCACCATGGCCGCACCATTCACGGCGTGCCCGTTTACGGCGATTTAGGCGCCATGCGTGCCGTGCTGCGCAAACTGATGCGCCGTGGCACGCAGCCACAGAAAATCATCTGCGCCGATGAAACAACATCGCCGGAAGCACTGCGCAGCCTGCTTGCTACGGCCAAAGAACACGGTTTGTCGCTGGCGCGGCTGCCGCGGCGCGATGAGCTCAGGCCGGGGATCGAAGACACCCAGACCTTAAAGCCGATTGTCATTGAAGATCTTCTGGGGCGCGCGCAGAACGTGCATGACCATCGCGACGTGCGCCGCTTTGTCAGCGGCAAAACGGTGCTGATCACTGGCGCGGGCGGCACCATCGGCAGTGAGCTGACCCGCCAGATCGCGACCTACGCCCCCGCCAAGCTGGTGATTGCTGAGCTTTCCGAATTCCACCTTTATCAGATTGAGCGCGAAATACGCGCACGCCACCCCGGGCAGCAGGTAATATTTATCCTGTGCGATGTCAGGGATAGCCGCCATGTCGACCATGTATTCAGCCAGCATAAGCCTGACATCGTCATCCATGCCGCTGCCATCAAACATGTGCCAATGGCCGAGTTTAACATCGAAGAGGCGATCCTGACCAATGTCATGGGCACGCGCAACATTGCCGAAGCCGCCGTAAAGCACGGCGCCGGCACCATGCTGATGATCTCCACCGACAAGGCAGTCAACCCCACCAACGTGATGGGCGCCACCAAGCGCCTTGCCGAAAGCTATTGCCAGGCGATGGGCAGCCTCGGCCAAACCCGCTTTGTCACCGTGCGCTTTGGTAATGTGCTGGGTTCCACCGGCTCGGTGGTGCCGCTGTTTCAGGAACAGATCGCGCGCGGCGGCCCGGTGACAGTGACCCACCCCGATATCACCCGCTATTTCATGACCGTGCGTGAAGCCGTCGAGCTGGTGCTTCAGGCCGCCACGCTCGGCACCACCATGAAAGAGCGCAACGAGTGTATTTTTGTGCTCGATATGGGACAGCCGATGAAAATCAAAGATCTTGCCGAGCAGATGATCCGCCTCGCCGGGCTAACCCCCGGTAAAGACATTGAAATTAGCTATACCGGCCTTCGCCCCGGCGAAAAACTGTATGAAGAGCTGTTTCACGGCGGCGAAAATGCGCTTCGCACCGAGCACCAGAGCATTTTCCTGGCGAGCCCGCGCGGAGCCGAACTTGCCTCTTTACGAAACGCTCTAGAATCGCTACTTGATGCCACACAAAACCGCGATAAGCTCGCCGCACTTGCGCAGCTTAAAGCACTTGTGCCTGAATTCACCCACGACCCACGTTACCCAGCCCTATGACCATCGCCCGCGCACTGCTCTCTGTTTCCGATAAAACTGGCCTGGTGCCTTTCGCCCAGTTTCTTGCCGCACAAGGGGTGGAGATTCTTTCCACTGGCGGTACCGCGAGGGCGCTACGGGATGCCGGCCTTACCGTGAAAGATGTCTCGGGGCATACCGGCTTTCCGGAAATGATGGATGGGCGTGTTAAAACACTGCACCCCAAAATCCATGGCGGCTTGCTTGCACTGCGTGATCACCCCGAACACCTGCGCGCGATGAAAGACCACGGCATTACGCCGATCGATCTGGTCGTGATCAATCTTTATCCGTTTGAACAGACCGTAGCGAAGGGTGCATCGTTCGACGATTGTATCGAGAATATTGATATTGGCGGCCCGGCGATGGTGCGCTCTTCCGCCAAGAATCATGCTTATGTGACCATCATCACCGACCCGGCGGATTATGAGGTGGTGATGGCCGAGATGAAAACGGGCAGCGGCGCTACGACACCAGAAACACGCAGGAAGCTTGCGGCCAAAGCCTTTGCCCGAACGGCTGCGTATGACAGCGCCATCAGCCAGTGGTTTGCCGCGCAGCATGACGAACTATTTCCAAAGCAGCTCCAAATTTCGGCCAGCCTCAAGCAGCCACTTAGCTACGGCGAAAACCCCCACCAGCAAGCTGCGTTTTACGCGCTGCCAAACCCACGCTTTGGCCTCGTCACCGCCCGCCAGCTGCAGGGCAAGGAGCTGTCCTACAATAATATCAACGACACCGATGCCGCGTGGGAACTGGTGAGCGAATTTGATGCACCAGCCGTTGCCATCATCAAGCACGCCAATCCGTGCGGCGTGGCGACCGGTAAGGATCTACGCGAGGCGTATCTTCGCGCCTATGCCTGCGATACCACCAGCGCCTTTGGCGGCATCATCGCGGTCAACCGCGAGCTGGACGTAGCGGCCGCCGAAGAAATGTCCAAGCTGTTTGTCGAGGTCATCATCGCACCTAAAATTTCCAAGGAAGCCGCCGAGCTACTGGCGAAGAAAACCAAGCTGCGTGTGCTGGAAACTGGCGGCATGCCAGATCCCAAGGCCAAGGATGTGGTGGTAAAATCAGTGACTGGCGGCCTGCTCGTGCAAACGCGCGACGACACGCTTTTTGATGAAGCCGCTCTCAAAACCGCAACCAAACTCGCCCCCACAAACGAGCAGCTGGCCGACCTCACCATGGCGCTCACCGTTGCCAAACATGTGAAGTCCAATGCCATTGTGCTGGTGAAAAACGGCCAGACGGTGGGTATCGGCGCTGGCCAGATGAGCCGCATTGACTCCACCAAAATCGCCGTGCGCAAAGCCTGTGAAGCCGGTCTTTCCACGCAAGGAGCCGCGCTTGCTTCGGAGGCGTTTTTCCCATTTGCTGATAATGTATTACTGGCGGCAGAAAGCGGCATCAGCGCCATCATCCAGCCTGGCGGCTCCATCCGTGATAGCGAAGTAATCGAAGCGGCCGATAAGGCCGGTATCGCGATGGTCTTTACCGGCGTTCGGCATTTCAGGCATTAATAAACCTAATCACCAAAATAGCCTTTCCACGCCATCTCCAGCAGCTCTTCGCTGACCGTCACTGGCTGCCCGCGATACAGGCAGACATCGCGCATGCGCTCGATGAGGTCGCGCGGTTCGCAGGCGCGAAGCTCTTTCTTTGAGGCCTCATAGCGCCCATGCAGCGCTTTCAGGAAACTCTCCGGCACGGTGACGTTGTAGCGCTGTGCATAACGGCGGAAAATCGCGTTGTAATTCTCCGTTGTCGGCTTATCGATGGTGAGGCGGTAGCCAATGCGGCGCAGGAATGCGGGATCAGTGACATCTTCCGGCCGCAGGTTGGTGGCGATAATCAGCATGAGCAGGAACGGCACCTGAATCTTCTGCCCACCAAACAGCGTGAGGAAATCCACGCGGTGCTCGAGAGGAATAATCCAGCGGTTAAGCAGCTCGCTTGGCTCCACATGCTGGCGGCCAAAATCATCAATCAGGAAGGTGCCGCCATTGGCTTTCATGTGCAGCGGTGCTTCGTAATATTTGAGCGAGGGCAGGTAGGTCATGTCGAGCGACTCCAGCGTCATCTCGCCGCCCGCCACTACAAATGGCCGCTTGATTTTCACCCAGCGACCATCCACCGCGCCCGGCTTTGCCGCTACGTCTACGGCATGGTGGCAATGGGTGTCGTAAAGGCGGATGATGTGGGTATCCACTGCGATAGCATGCGGTATCCAGATATCGCCCTGCATGACGTGATGCAGCGCACGCCCCATGCTGGTTTTGCCGTTGCCGGGCGGCCCCGATACAAACAGGCTGCGCCCCGAGGATACCGCCATGCCCGCCACTTCCACCGAAGCGCTGTCGAGCACCAGCTCGGATAGCGCCTGTGAGACCTGCTGCGGCGTCACCGCGCGCGGCTGGCTTGCATCCCATTCAAACATCGCCGTATAGGCCGCAAGCGATACCGGCGCCGGACCAATATAGCCCGAAATATCCAGCTGGCGCTGCGCGCGTTCACGCCCGCGCTGAGAGAGATTATAGCGGTAGCCCTGCTGCTCGTTATGCCCAAGCACCTCCAGCAGGTTGTCAATACGCATCGCCTCCAGCAGCTCCGCCACCACTAACTGCGGCAAATGCATGCGCTTTGCGATATCTTCAGTGGTAAATTGCGGCAGAATATAAGCAGTTTTCAGCGCAATGTCTGAAAGCAGCGCCCGCGAAACCCCCGCCCCTGCAACGCTGGTCGGCGCGGCCGGAGCCATGCCATCTTCCAGGGAAATGAGCTTCGGAAGCGCACTTATGGTCTCGTTCGCGATCATCATACATTAACCCTTTTTTTCCTCCCCCCTTGAGGGGGAGGGTTAGGGTAGGGGGTCAAGAAACATTACCCCTCACCTCGGTTTGCCTAAAACTTAGCTGACGCTACGTCATAAGGCAAACCGTCCTCTGCCTCAAGGGGAGAGGAATTAGGTGAGTTTACGAATATGTTTGAGTGCTACCATCAGGCGCGGCGCGTCAAAGCCATCGGTACTTTTCAGGTCGGCAAGGAAGCTATCATACGAGGCAAGCTGCGCACTTGTCGCCCAGGCCTTCGCGCCACCCGCGTTAAATGCGGCCTGAGCCAGACGCCGATGCTCGTCGGACAGCTGGCTGATGAGTGCCTGCAGCGCCAGCTTCTCCCAATGCGAGGAGACCACAATTTTCTGCGCCGAAATTTTCAGCCAGAACAAGCTGAGTCGCGCACCAACTTCAAAGAACTCTGCACCGATATCGCGCACGTCTTTTTTCAGCTGGCTGGCCACCGTGATGATATCCAGCGCCGAGCCCATGCCCTCGAGCGAAGAAATGGCAAGCGCCAGCTTCTGCGGCACCCCCTCTGCCATCAGCTGCGTGCGGATTTTTTCCTGCTCACGCGAGAGCGTTTCTGACTGCATTTTGCCGAGGAGTTTTTCGATCTGCGTAATCTGCGGGGTGATGTGCGCCGAGACTTTATCCATCGCCAGCGGCAGTGGGAAATTGCGTAGCAGCCACATCGCCTGCGCCGCGATAAACTGATTAGCCGCTACCTGCATGGCAACCTGCACCGGCACCGGCACACTGGATGCCAGCGCCTCAATCTCGTTCCAGATGGTGCGCAGACCAAAGCTATCACGCGCCAGCGCATATGCCGCCGCGACATCGCGCGCGCCTGCGCCGGTTTCTTCCATCAGGTCGAAATAAAACGTGATGCCTGCGCGGTTCACGAGGCTGTTGGTCATGACGGTCGCGATGATCTCGCGCCGCAAGCGATGTTTCTCAATCGCCTCGGCAAAGTCTCTCTGCATCGCCTGCGGGAAATAACGCTTCAGATCCGAAACGAAGTACGGCTCGTCCGGCAGGCTGGAGCTGAGCAGCTGCTGGTAGATGTCCATCTTGCTGTAAGCCAGCAGCACCGCAATTTCCGGCCGGGTGAGGCCTTTTTTAGCGGCGCGCAGCTCGCTTATCTGCTTATCCGTGGGCAAAAATTCAATCGCGCGATCCAGCAGCCCGGTTTTTTCCAGCGTGTGGATGAGCCGCTGCTGCGCATCAAGCAGCACCCAGCCCTGCTGCTCAGCCAGCGTAATGGCCTGCGTTTGCAGGATGTTGTCTTTGAGCACGAGGCCGGCCACTTCGTCTGTCATCTTCCTCAGCACGCTGTCGCGCTTTACCTGCGGCAGCGCCTTGGAAGCCACCAGCGGACTGAAGGCGATTTTGATATTCACCTCGTGATCCGAGCAATCCACCCCGGCCGAGTTATCAATCGCATCGGTATTAATGCGTCCGCCTGCGCGCGCATATTCGATGCGGCCTTTCTGGGTGAAGCCAAGATTGCCGCCCTCACCAACGATTCTGCAACGAAGCTCGCGGCCATTCACACGCACCGCGTTATTCGCGCGGTCGCCGACCGATTCATGGCTTTCTTCTTCAGCCTTCACGTAGGTGCCGATACCGCCATTCCACAAGAGATCCACCGGCGCGAGCAAAATAGCGCGTACCAGCTCGTCCGGCGTGAATTTCGACTTGGAGACGCCCAGTGCGCTCTGCGCTTCTTTGGAAAGTTCAATGAACTTGGCGCTGCGCTCAAACACGCCGCCGCCTTTTGAAATGAGCTTTTCGCTGTAATCTTTCCAGGTGGAACGGGGCAGGTGGAACAGCCGCTGGCGTTCGGCAAACGACGCCTTCGCATCCGGCGCGGGATCAATGAAAATATGCATATGATTAAAGGCCGCAACGAGGCGGATATTATCCGACAGCAGCATGCCATTGCCGAACACATCGCCCGACATATCGCCAATGCCGATACAGGTGAAAGTCTGTTTCTTGATATCCACACCCATTTCGGCAAAGTGACGCACCACCGAAATCCAGCCGCCACGCGCCGTGATGCCCATTTCCTTATGGTCATAGCCAACCGAACCGCCGGAAGCAAACGCATCACCCAGCCAGAAACCATACTCGGCCGACACTGAATTCGCGATATCGGAGAAGGTCGCCGTGCCTTTATCTGCGGCAACCACGAGATAGGGATCATCACCATCATGACGCACGAGATCGGTCGGCGGCACAATCTTGCCACCCGCGATGTTATCCGTGAGGTCAAGCAGACCGGAAAGATACATCTTGTAGCAGGCGATGCCCTCCTGCTGGTAGGCCTCGCGCCCGGCAGGCGGACGCTTGACCACGAACCCGCCTTTGGAGCCCACCGGCACGATGACCGAATTTTTTACCATCTGCGCCTTCATCAGGCCGAGCACTTCGGTGCGGAAATCATCCGGCCTGTCCGACCAGCGAAGCCCGCCGCGTGCCACCTTGCCGCCGCGCAGGTGAATGCCCTCCACCCGCGGGCTGTAGACAAAAATTTCCACATGCGGGCGCGGGCGCGGCAGGTCAGGGATGCGCTTGGAGTCAAACTTGAAGGAGAGCACGCTGCGATTGTGCTGATAGTAGTTCGTGCGCAGGATGCACTGGATGATTTCCATGTAGCGACGCAGGATTAAATCGTGCGTGGCGCTTGTCACGGATGCCAGCGCCGCCTCTATCGCTGCCGTATGTTTTTCGGCCTGCTTTGCGTGATCTTTACCCAGCGGGTTAAAGCGCGCATCAAATAAATCCGCCAGCTGGCGTACCACCGCCGGATAGCTGCAAAGCGCCTGCTCAATACTGGTGCGCACCTGCGCAAAGCCCGCCTGACGCAGATATTTGGCAAGCGCGCGCATCAGCGTCACCTGCCGCCATGACAGACCGGCGAGTAGCACCAGGCTGTTCATGCGGTCATCCTCCATCTCGCGCGACCAGGCCTTCAGCAGCGCTTCTTCAATCTGCTCGCGTACCTGCACCACCGGCATGTGCTCAGGCGAGGGGATTTCCAGCTTGAAATCACGAATCCAGATCACTTGCCCCGCCGGAAGCCGCACCTCATAGGGATGTTCTTCAATCACCCTGAAACCGGCATTTTCCAGCAGCGGGAGAATATCGGAAAGCGCAATCGGATCTTTCGGGCTGTAAATTTTCAAATGCAGCGCCGTGCCCTGATCCCGCTTGGGCTGATAAAGTTCCAGCGATAGCTCGCCGCTGACCATGGCTGATTCGATCTTACTGATATCGTGCGCGGCGGCCATCGCATCATGATCATTGATGTAGGATTGTGTAAAAGCGCGGCTATAGGTGCGGGCGTAGCGTTCGCCCTGATCTTCGCCATATTTAATGACCAGCGCTTCCGACAGCTGATCGCTCCAGAGATAGGCGCGCTTAGCGATTTCTGATTCAATCGCCCGCACATCCACCGCCGGAATATCACCCGGTGTGGTTTTGATCATCAGATGCAGGCGCGCCAGTGGCGCTTCCGTAATCTGGGCGGAGAAGTTCGTCACGCTGCCATTATAGGCGTTCTCCATGAGCTGCTGAATCTGCTCACGCAGCGTCGTTGAAAAACGCTCGCGCGGGACAAACACCATGCAGCTGACGAAGCGCTCAAATGTGTCCGTGCGCGCAAAAATGCGCACACCCGGGCGCGACTCCAGCGCAAAAATGCCCATGCTGACATCAAACAGCTCGTCCTCATCCATCTGAAAAATTTCATCGCGCGGCAAAAACTCCAAAATAGTGCGCAGCGCTTTGCCGTCGTGGCTGGAGGGCGCAAAACCCGAGCGCGCCACCACCCCTGCTACTTTACGACGCAGAAATGGAATATCATCGGTGCTCTGGTAATACACATTCGAGGTAAACAGCCCGAGAAAGCGATGCTCGCCCACGGTTTTACCCTGCGCATCCACGCGCTTGACGCCAATATAATCCATCGGCACCGGGCGATGCACCGGCGAACGGCGGCTGGATTTGGTGATCTCCATTAAATGCTTGCTGGCGATCATCTGCTCGATGGTTTGTAGATTCGTTTCTTCGGTGATGGTGGTGATGCCAAGACGTTGCGCCGCCTCAGCATTCTTCAGCGGCTTGCCGCTGCTATCGGCCAGCGTGTAATCGCCATAGCCAAGAAACACAAAATTGCGATCGACCAGCCAGCTGAGAAAATCCTTAACCTCGGCCGCTTCCTGTTTGCCAAAGCGGGTACTGGCTGCATCCAGCGAGGTAATAATACCCTCTGCCTGCGCCACTACCTGCCGCCAGTCCTTGACCGAGGCGCGAATATGCGAAAGCACCCACTTAAGATCATCGAGCAGCGCTTTTTCTGCAAGCTCCGCGGGCAGCGCCGACACATCGAAATGAATGAACGATTCCTGCAGCGCACCCTCATCTTTCGGCTCGGCTAAGCCAAGAAGCTCACCTTTCTTGTCGCGCCTCACCGAAAACATCGGATGCAATGTTTCAAAAATAGTAAGCCCGTGGCGGGTCAGTTCCGCCGACAGCGAATCCACCAGAAACGGCATGTCATCGCCGACAATTTCTATCACCAGATGTTTGCTGGCGTAGCCGTGCTGCGCGCTATCGGGTGTAAAGAGCCGTATTTTTGTCTCACCGGGCTCGCGCTTCTGCATGAAATCGAGCGCGCCGCGCGCAATCGCCACAGCTGTTTTCGGGGTCATCGCCTCCAGATCAGACACCGGCGTGCGCTCATAAAAGCGCTGTACAAACTGATGAAACGATGCCGGTTCACGTTTGCTGACGGCGGAAATGATGGCGCTCAGGGCGTTTTCATGCTGCTGCTTGTAGGCGATTTTCATTTATTTCCTATGGCGTTGGTCTATGATGACCTCATGACTAGCACCGATGGCAGCCAATTTCTAGAGGATTGCAAACGCATCGCCACCGCTGCCGGCCGCCTCATCCTGACGCACCACCCGCACGATGTTGCAACGCAGCGCAAAACTGATGGCAGCCCGGTTACCCGTGCCGATGAAGAAGCCGATGCGCTGATCACTCAGGCACTTGAGGTGCTGACGCCAGATATTCCTATCGTTTCAGAAGAGGGGAGATTTGCCCAGCATGGCGCCTATGAGCGGTTCTGGCTGGTTGACCCGCTTGACGGCACCGAGTCCTACAAGCGCGGCGAGCCGGAATTCACAGTGAATATCGCGCTCATCGATCACGGCGCGCCGGTGCTTGGTGTGATTTACGATCCCTCCCACCACCAGCTTTACTGGGCAGCAGCCGGTCAGGGCGCATGGCGTGATGATGGCGCCGGTGCGGTGCGGATTCATACCCGCTCAATCGCCGCAGGCATGCCGCTGCGCCTCATTAAAAGCCGCAGAAAACCCTCCGCTGGATTTCTGCAGAAAATCGCCGCGCTGCAGGTCGAGCAAATGCAGCTGGTCTCCAGCTCAATTAAATTCTGCCGCGTGGCGGAAGGCAGCGCTGATCTCTATCCGCGTTTTGGCAGCACCATGGAATGGGACACCGCTGCCGGACATGCAATTTTAAATGAAGCAGGCGGGCGCGTGCTCATTGCCGGCAGCCAGAACGAGCTCACCTACGGCAAACCAGGCTACAACAACCCGCACTTCATGGCATGGGGTATAAGCTCGCTATAATCTCGCCTCAATCGCATCCCAGACCGTGGATTCGAGCCTCAGGCCATAAAGCCGGTTCATCGCCGGAATGCCGGTAGGAGAGGTGACATTGATCTCGGTGAGGTAATCGCCGATGCAATCAATCCCCGCCAGCACGATGCCAAGGCGCTTCATTTCCGGCCGCAGCGCCTCGCAGATCTCTCTCTGGCGCGGGGTGATTTCGGCTTTTTCTGGATGGCCGCCCACACGGAAATTCGCACGGAAATCTTCCTCGGCGGGTATGCGCGCCATAATGCCGCCAAGCTCGCCATTAATCAGGATGATACGGCGATCGCCCGTTTTCACCTCCGGCAGAAAGGGCTGCACCATCACCGGTTCTCTCAGCTTGAAAGCACCCTCATCCCGGCCTTCTCCCTGAGAGGGAGAAGGGGAAGTAAGTAACTCCCTCTCCCTTTTAGGCAGAGGATTGGGGTGAGGGTTGAGAAAAGGGTGAGGGTAGGGATCATCCGGCTTCACGCGCACCACATCATGCCCGGCATAGCCATAGAGCGGCTTGATGACGATATCCTTAAATTCGCGGCGAAAGGCAGCAATCTCGGCGCTATCGGCGGTCACCAGTGTCGGCGGCATGAACTGCTTAAAGACCGTGGGGAATAGTTTTTCAGGATGGTTGCGCACCGAGGCCGGGTCGTTGGTCACGAGAACCTTGCGACCCCCACCCTCTCCCTGTGAGGGAGAGGGAGAGGTGAGGCGCTCCAGCACATAGGTGGTGGAAAGATAGGCCATGTCAAAAGGTGGGTCCTGCCTGAGCAGCACCACATCCATCTGCGTTAAATCCAGCCGCGCTGATTCATGCACGTCAAACATATGGGCGGCGTTGTCATGAAAGCTGGTTCGCTCGGCATGCGCCGTGATCGCGCCATCCTTCAGTGTCAGCTTATCAGGCGTGTAAACCCAGACTGTATAGCCGCGGCGC
This sequence comes from Alphaproteobacteria bacterium, assembly GCA_033763775.1. Taxonomy (GTDB): domain Bacteria; phylum Pseudomonadota; class Alphaproteobacteria; order Rickettsiales; family SXRF01; genus JAJTHB01. Next base: position 158,029 of record JANRJW010000014.1, read on the forward strand.
TCGGCTTCCAGCGCGAGGCGAAGGGTGGTATCCGTGGCGTATTTCATCGTCGACGGAGGATCCATTTGAATGGCTACACGGAGGTTCATATGTTTCGTAGGTTGCGAAGGTTACGAAGGTGATTAAGAAACAACCTACGAAACCTAATCAACTTACGCAACCTTCGAAACCTACTTAGTTATACCCTCTTCGAGGATCATCCTTCAGCTTCACATAACTCACCACGCGCTGCACGTAGCTGGTGGTGCTGGCAATGTGAGTGACCTTATCCAGCTCGGTCTGATCCTGCGCGATACCCATGAGATACACCACCTGATTCACCGTGATGACCGAATAGTTGATCGAGCGCACACCTTTTTCCAGAATCATACGGCTACGAACCTGCGTTGAAACCCAGACATCGCGCGTGTAGTTCCAGATGCCAGCACGATCGCTGATCTGAATCTCGTTGATGACCTCTTTCACGCCCTCCACTTGCCAGGCCAGGCGCACCGCCTCAATCTGCGATTCGGGCTTGTTCACATTGCCGGTCAGCAGCACGCGGCCTTCCACGGACTTCACTTCCACATTCGCCAGCAGGTCTTTATAATCTTTGTTGGCGAATTTGTTTTTGATTTGAATAAGTATGGCCGCATCATCAATCGCATTGCCAACCGAGCGCTCCTGCGCCACCACCGCCGCCGTCTCGGTACCACCGGCAATCAGCAGAGGAATACAGCCGGACAGCGCCAGCGGCAGCAACACCAGCCATTGTTTCATGATATCCTCCATGCGTCCCTGATATGCACCGGCCACCGACGCGGCGCGATGTAAATAACATCTAAGCGCATTGTATCGATGCGCCGGGAGGTTAGTCCAGCAATTTTGTGATCATTAGCAATGAGCGTTGCCATGGCACTGGCGATGCGCGCCTGCTTGTGCGGCGTGATAGATTCCGAAAGCTGCTCGCTGCGTGCGCGTGCCTTGACCTCTACCGCCACCAGCGTGCGGCCTTTCATGGCGAGAATATCAATCTCGCCGCTGCCCGCGCGGTAGCGCTCCGCCAGCACATGGTAGCCCTTCAGACGCAACAGCCATGCGGCGATTTTTTCAGCACGCAGACCACGCTGCTGCGAGCTAGCTGGTTTTGATCTGGGAAAGCGCGAGTGCATAAATTTCTTTTTTCGAACGCCCGGTCATCTGCGCGATGAGCGCCGAGGTTTCTTTGATGCCGTGGGTGGGCAGCAGCGCGGCAATCTGCGCCGCAATCAACTCGTCAGACACGGTCTCCTCCAGCGGCGACGCCACTACCAGCACCACCTCGCCTTTCGGCTCGCCCGCGCTTGCGTAGTGCGCAAGCAGCTCAGAAAGCGTGCCGCGCCGCGCCTCTTCAAATAATTTGGTGATCTCGCGCACCACTGCCGCCTGACGGTTGCCTAGCACGTCGTGCATGGCGGCAAGGGTGTCGTTGAGCCGCCGGGCAGATTCAAAAAACACTAGGCTGGAGGGCACCGCCCTGAGCGCCTGCAGATCCTGCTTTCGCGCCTGCTCTTTGGCTGGCAGAAAACCCGCAAAGAAAAATCGCTCACACGGGATGGCCGAAAGGACCAGCGCCGCCATGACACTGGACGCACCCGGCAGAAAAGACACATGAAAGCCGCGATCCGCCGCCGCGCGTACGAGCCGGAACCCGGGGTCAGAGATGAGCGGCGTGCCCGCATCCGACACCAGCGCCACACGCTTTCCATCAGAAAGCAGTGCTAAAATCTCTGCTTCTTTCTTATCATCACTGTGATCATGATAAGAAAGGGTTGGTGTGGTGATGCCATAGCTTGAGAGCAGCTTTGCTGTCACGCGCGTGTCTTCGCAGGCAATTATATCCACCGATTTCAGGCATTCAATTGCGCGCAGCGTGATATCGCCGAGATTGCCAATTGGCGTCGCCACCACATAAAGCCCGGGCGGTAATGTTTGACTGGAATGTGCTTTCACATTAGCTTCCTTTCCAGTGAATCTATAGCGCGGTTTTTTCCATGATGATACGTTCTTTCTTCACGCTCGCGCTGGCTGGCCTTGTGCTTGCCTCATGCGCCGGTGCTCTCCCTGCTCAGAAACCCGCCCCCAAACAGCAAGCCGCCGCTCCTCAGCCGCCGATCATCAGCGAGGCACCTGCCATTGCTTCCCGCGGGGTGATTCCTGCCGAAGCGCCGGTGGTGAAGGTTGCGCTGCTCGTGCCACTTTCCGGCGAATCCATGGCCGTGGGCACCGCCATGCTTGATGCCGCCACCATGGCGCTGCATCATGCCTATGGCAATGCCCCCTCAGACGCGATTAAACGCCGCGTCATCATCCTGCCAAAAGATACCGGCAACACCGCTGCTGATTCCGCACGCGCAGCACGTCAGGCCATTGAGCAGGGCGCAACCATCATCGTCGGCCCACTTTTCAGCCAGTCTGTCAGTGCTATTGCACCCATGGCAAAAGAAGCCGGCATCACCATGATCACCTTCTCGAATAATCAGGCCGTAGCAAGTGACGGTGTTTATACTTTCGGCTTTTTGCCGGAGCAGCAAGTGGAGCGCATGGCAGAATATCTGTTCTTGAAAAACATCGGACAGATTGCCGCGCTGGCACCCAATGATGCTTATGGTCAGAAAGTGCTGGATGCAATGATTGCCGCAGCACGTAAACGGGGCATACAAGCAACGCCTAATGAACTTTATGCGCCAAGTGCGCGCAACATCGAAGCAGCGGTTGCACGCCTGGCAGAAGCACATGGGCAGGCAGGTGATAGTAAAAAAACACAGGCACTTTTTATTGCTGATGGCGGCGCCCAGCTGAAAACAATTCTTGGCGAACTGAAAAAAAGTAGCCTTGATCTCTCCAAAATCAGGCTGATCGGCACCGGCCAGTGGGATGACCCCGAGCTACTCAAGCTACCAGAAATGCGCGGCGCATGGTTCCCCAGCGCACCACCCCAGCCTTATCAGAATTTTGAGCGCCAGTTTGAAACGATTTATGGCTATAAACCGATACGTCTGGCAAGCCTCGCTTACGATGCGATGACACTGGTCAGCACTCTGGCGATGAGCTCCGAAGATGGCCATATTAACCGCGCGGCGCTCACCGATCCGCAAGGGTATCTGGGCGGCGCCAACAGCCTCTACCGCCTGATGCCCGATGGCACCAGCCAGCGCCCACTTGCTGTTTTAGAAATAACGGCGGATGGATTTATGGTGATCGACCCCGCTAAGAAAAGTTTTGATCGCTAGGGTCAGCTGCTCAAAAGCTCGGCTGTGAGGGTGGTGAGCACAAGCGCGCCGCGCATCGTGGTCTGCACTCTTCCCGAAATAGGCACAAGCAGACCTTCACGCTCGTAAAGCGCGCGCTTCTTACTGTTGATGATGGAAAGAAACGGCGCATCCTCAATACCTGCGCTGAGGCGAATGCCCATCATGAACCGCTCTTCAAGATCTGTTTCGGTATCAAGTGGCTGCCATGTTTCCATGCCATGCCCTGCGGCCTCCACCTGCGCCAGCCAGCGCTCCGGCGATTTGAGGGTGCTGGTGGCCGTTCGGTAGGCGGTGGACGGTGGACGGTGGACGAAATTATCTTTTATGTCTACTGTCCACTGTTCACTGTTCACTAGATCATGACCTGCGGTCATAATCCTGCCATGCGCGCCGGGGCCAATGCCGGCATATTCGCCGCCCTGCCAGTAGGTCAGGTTGTGGCGGCTTTCTGCTCCCGGCCTTGCATAGTTCGACACTTCATACGCCGAAAGGCCGCGTGCGCCAGTCATCTCGGCGGTGAGCTCATACAGACTTTTTGCCAGCTCATCCTCCGGCAGCGCAAACTGCCCTTTGGCATAGGCGGTGGCAAAGGCGGTGTTTGGCTCGATGGTCAGCTGATAGAGCGAGAGATGCTCGGTGCCAAAGCTAAGCGCCTGCGATAACTCAGCCTGCCATGAAGCTAAAGTTTGGTTTGGCCGCGCATAAATGAGATCAAAGGAGACACGTTCAAACTGCTGCTGCGCCAGCTCAATCGCCGCGACTGCCTCGCGCGCGCTGTGGCCACGCCCGAGAAAGCTGAGCTCCTTATCATCGAACGACTGCACACCAAGCGACACACGATTCACCCCCGCCTGGCTGAAGGAAGCAAAGCTTCCGGTTTCGATGGTGGTCGGGTTCGCTTCCAGCGTGATTTCGACAGGTTCCAGCGCCGGCCAGTGCTGCCTGGCACGCTGAATCAGCACATGAACGGTCTCCGGCGGCATCAGCGAGGGCGTGCCGCCACCAAAAAAAATGCTCGAAAGACGGCGCTTGGGCAATTTACCTGCCATAAAATCAAGCTCGGTCAGCAGCGCTTTTTCCCAGCGCGCCTGATCCACCCCCGCGCGCACATGGCTGTTAAAATCGCAGTAAGGGCATTTAGACAGGCAAAACGGCCAGTGGATATAAAGGGCAACAGCCCCCCGCGCTTGTTGCGAGGTCTGGTGTTTTTTATTTATTGCGTTACTATTGGTTTCCATGACCAACTTCTACAAGGAACCAGACCCCGCAACAAGTGCGGGGTTTACACCATGAAACTAAACCCTAAAGAACAAGAGCAGCTGACCAGCCTGATGACACGGCTGTGTGAAGAGATCCGCACCATTGAGAGCGAATATGGGCTGGTGGTGGGCGAGGGGGATTTCCGCCCGCGCATTGATTATTTCCACGATGCCGTGCAGGCGCTTTTTTCCGGCGAAGCAAAGCATCTCGAAGATGGCGGCCGGCTCGGCGTGGAGTTTCTGGCCTATGATGTGCAGTGCCTGCGCTACCTGATCACCATGCCATTATCGCCGTTTAAAGCAAAAGGTGGCATGGATTCAGCGCACAGCGAGCTGGTGGCGCTGGATCACCAGCTGGTGGCGCAGCCCAGACGCCCCGACCGCAAAACCAAAGAACGCCTGATTGAGCTTTATGAACATTACAGTGTGCTGTTTGCCGCGCTGCTCAAACCACAAGCCGACGCCGATACCCATGAACGCACCGGCGATCTTGATGCTGATGTGCGTGAACTAAGCGCCATCATCCAGCAATGCGAAAAGGGCAACAGCAATGCAGTGGCCAACCTCGCGAACCATCTGGAAGATGAGCAGCTGCGCGCCGAGCTGATCGCGTTCATCCAAAATGGCGGCATGAAAAAACCCGAGATGGTGAAGAAACTCATCGCGGCCTTAAAAGCCAAAAGCAAAGCCAAGGACAAAGCCCGCGCCGCGCTCGAAAAAGCGTACATGGACTACAGCCTGACCCAGCTGGCGCTGTTTGAAAACTCCCGCGATATGCTGAAAAAAATGGCGACCCAAGGCATGAATCTGGTGGGCAGCTTCGTTGAAACCTCCATCAGCCAGACACGCCGCGAAATGGGGCGTTAATCGCCAATAGTTTGGCCATTGCATTGATATAGATATATATTTCGGCGTATTTCAAGCGGTGGAATGAGAATTCCGGAAACTGCTCATTTGTTATAATCTTAACTGAATTTTATTAAAAAATATGATAAAATACTTACATTATGAACTCGTTTCTGCGGCACTGTGTTTGTTTTTCATTAGCAACGAGCAGCGCGCTTGCCCTGCCGCTGCACGCTGCCGCACAAACGCAAACCATCAGCCAATCGTATAGCACGCCGGGCTTTGTTTCTGTGCCGCCGCTAGGTGGCGCTCCGGCAGATGATGGCGAACAATCTCCAGAACAGTTTAGTCAAATTGCCGGATTTAACGCCGCACAAAACGCCTACAGCCCCTTTGAGGTCAGTTACCAAGCGTCCACGGGCGATATTCTAATACGCGACCCGATCAACGGCGCCATCATCATGAATTCAGCCGGCACCAATCATAAAAGTTATGATACCTCCTGGGATTTCCGCAGCGCTAAAAATGAAGTGCCGTTGCCGGCCGAGAATATTCAGTTCATCCCTCAACCCAACGGCTACGACCTCGAAGTCACGGTGAGGAATAACGCCGCAGAGGCAGGACGAGTCGGCACCATCTTTGCCCATGGTATGCGCCTCGCCAGCAGCGTTCAGTATCGCAGCTTCAATTATTTTCAGGTCGGCGACAGGCTGAATCAGGCACAGATGAACCATATCGGCTACTGGCTTCCGTTCATCAGCCTGTATCCTGGCGGTGAATCCTACTCGCCGCTGATTTATCTGCAGGGCAATGCGACTGCGCAAAATGGTGATGCGGCCGAATATGGTATCGGCGTATCGCTGCAATATCCGGTGCTGGAATATGGCACCGTAGGCGTGGCGCTTCAGGGTGTTTCAGGAACATGGCGCGTTGTGTTTTATAACAACCCGCGCTATCGCGGCACAACAGGGCCGTGCGGCCCGAATGACCCGCCCTGCGGCGATCTGATCAGTTCCAGATACATACCCGAAGATGATATCAAACCCGGTGAGCGACGCACATACCGCATGTCGGTGCGCATCATGCGCAACCCCAGCAGCTATCCCGAAATTCCTTATGAATGGCTGAGGCTGTTTAATCCATATCGTGAATATTTCCAAAAGCTCTATGGCATGCCACGCTACCGCGTGGACCCTCGTCCGATGGCCGGGGTCGGCCTGTCGATTCAACACATGGTCAGCCCGACCAACCCGTGGGGCTTCATGAACCCACGGCTGGATACCGAAGGCTGGGGTCCGATTGTCAATGACCTGCGCCGCCTGCGCGATCAGCAGGGCTGGTCACGGCAGGTGCTCTGGGCACCCACCGGCATCAACCCCGTGGATAATTTCAACACCAATTTTCGCCATGAATTCACCTCACGCTGGCAAGATCTCGATGCCGCGAGAAACAGCATGAACATTCTTGAAGATTTTGCTACCGACGGCACCCTTGGCCTGTGGTGGGGGCGCACCACGAGAGTCAGCACCGAAGGCTGGGAAAACGCCACCAGCGAAACTTTTGACCAACGAAGCCCACGTCTGCGCGCGCTTTCATTTAAAGAAATGGAAGGCGCCAAACGTGTAAATGCCACGGTGATCGGGCTTGATGAATTTATTCTGCCATCACACCGCAATTTTACATGGCTGAATGAGCTTCGCCTGCGCTACCCGAATATGAGCTTCTCGGCAGAGGCTTTTCAGTCCGATATCATTCATGTGCTGGCGGCCAACTTCAAAGCGCTGGGCGCTGTACCCGAAACCACCGACCAAACCGCCTGCACCGATGGCCGTCCGCTGATTCTCCCGCTGGCGCTGCCGGACTTCCTGCTGCGTCACCACGAAACCTGGGGCTATGGCTGGATCAGCTGGATTAACGGCAATGCCTGCCAGCCCGGCTCAGTGCACGCCTCGAACACCCAGGCAACGCTGTATTGGCCACAATATGTGGCGGCGCAGGGCTTTGTCCCCGTTCTATCAATCTCAAGCAACTCGCCGCAGCAGATATTGACGCAGTCGGTTATGGATAGTTTTCAGCCGGGATTTATCAGGAGCGTGCCGCAAGACCTTCAGGAACCCTATGCCATTGAACTGGCAGAGCAACCCACCTCCGCCACCGCGGAATGTGGTGATACCGTAACCCTCAGCGCCGAACCGCGACCCAATACGCTGGTGTCGCCCGCTTCTTATCAATGGTACTTCCGTGCGGTTTCGATTGACCCCGCCAACGATACACTGCCAGACGATCTGGCTAATGGCTTCCTTTCGCCGGTGAGCAACAGCGACTGGTATCAGGGCGCAGCCACCAAAGATTTAAACGTGGTCATTCATCCAAGCACGATTGGCACCTACGCGCTGCTAATCACCGCCAGCAACGGCGCCAGAACATGGTCATCCTATGTCAGCGTGGATGGGCAGCCTTCCGGTGAAGAAGCGTGCCGACCCGCAAGCCAGATTGCCGCAGAAGAAGGCGAAGAAACCCCCGAACAGGCGCAGGCCAAACGGCGCCGCAGCCTGTGGAAGCGGCTATTTAGATAATCCTTTGCGCCGGTAAAAGCTCCGGTCTTGCTCATGTCGGCGGCGGCGCATGCATAATCATGAATCGGGCGGATGATAAGTGACTTGTGTATAATGGTCTGCGGCGAGTAAACTCAGCTTATTATCCATTATCAGCGATGCGTTACTGCTATGAAGCTCCTCATTATTGAAGACGATCTTGAATCGGCGAAATACCTGGCCAAAGGTCTGCGCGAGCACGGCCATGTGGTAGATCACCGCGCCTCCGGCAAGGAAGGTCTGTTTATGGCCACCACCGAACATTACGACGCACTGATTGTCGACCGCATGGTGCCGGATGTTGACGGCATGACTGTGGTGCAGACACTGCGCGCTTCCGGCAATGAAACGCCGATTTTATTTTTAACCGCGCTGGATAAGGTTGAGGAAAAAGTAAAAGGGCTGAAAGCGGGCGCCGATGATTACCTCGCCAAACCTTATTCCTTCACCGAGCTGATGGCGCGCCTCGAGACCATCACCCGCCGCAAAACCGGCGAGAAAGCCGTGACCAAACTTTCCTGCGGCGAGCTGGAGATGGATCTACTCACGCGCACCGTGCGCCGCGCTGGAAAAACCATCGACCTGCAGGCGCGAGAATTTTCGCTACTCGAATATCTGATGCGCAATGCTGGTACCGTTGTCACCCGCACCATGCTGCTTGAACATGTGTGGGATTATAATTTTGATCCGCAGACCAACGTCATCGACGTGCATATCAGCCGCCTGCGCCAGAAGGTGGATAAGGGCTTCGACAAAAGCATGATCCATACGCTCCGCGGCGCTGGCTACAAGCTGGTCGCGTGATGTTTAGCCGGCTTGCCCGCACCATCAACACCTTCACTTTCCGGCTCGCGCTGGTCTATGTCGGGCTGTTCAGCCTGTCAGCGATTTTGCTGTTTGCCTTCATCTATACCTTTGCCATGCGCTACACCGATACGCAGGTCAGCGATGCCATCCGGCTGCAATATTCCTACCTGCTCAATGAATATCGCGAAAATGGCTCGGCCGGGGTGGAGCGCCGCATCCGCGAGCTGATCGCGGAAGATGACGAATCCTCGCGCATTTTCCTGCTGGTCAACCGCGAGCAGGAACGCCTCGCCGGCAACCTGAACACCTGGCCCAAAACCATCAGCAAAGAAGGGGTGTTTGAAAAAGAAGGCGAGTGGATCCGCTTTTACATCGAAAGCGCGCGCGGCATCCCGGAGGGCATTGAGGTCAAGGCACTAACCATTCCGCTATCGAAATGGCGTTTTCTGCTGATTGGCGAAACCACCCAGGCCAGCGATCGCGTCAAGCAGACCATCATTCAGACCTTCTGGGCAAGCTTACTCGTTACGCTGGTGATGGCGTTTATCGGCGCGCTGATCATCACCCGCAGCGTGATCCACCGCCTGAGCATCATCAACCGCTCCGCCGCCACCATCATGCGCGGCAACCTCTCCGCGCGTATTCCTTCCGCGCGCGGCGGTGACGAGTTTGATGAGCTGTCTTCCAACCTCAACCGCATGCTCGATCGCATCGAGATGCTGCTGCTGTCGCTCTCGCAGTTTTCCAGCAACATCGCCCATGATTTACGCACACCGCTGAATCGCATCATTAACCGGCTAGATGCCGGCCTGCGTAGCATCGAACCAAGCAACCCCGCCTACCGGTTACTCGAAAAGAACGCCCGCGAGATGGAAGGGCTGGTAGGCACCTTCAACTCCATCCTTAAAATTTCGGAGCTGGAAGCGCGGCCGGACTCGGTGACATTTGAACCGTGTGACCTGCGCGCGGTGATCGAAAACCTCACCCTATTCTACGAACCCTATGCTGATGAAAAATCCATTCATTTCCACCTGCTGACGATTCCAGACGGCGACTTCATCATTCAAGGCGAGAAAAACCTGCTGACACAGGCCTTCGCCAACCTGATCGATAACGCCATTAAATTCACCCCCGAGCAGGGCACCATCACCATCCAGCTTGAGCGTGGCGAACATCATGCCTCGGTCACCATCGCTGATAGTGGCGCTGGTATCCCGCCGGAATATCACGACAAGGTGTTTGAAAAATTCTTCCGCCTCGAGCAAAGCCGCGCCAGCAAAGGCAACGGGCTTGGGCTGTCGCTGGTGGCCGCCATTGCCCGCATCCATAAAGCACGAATAACCCTTGAAGATAATGAACCGGGGCTTAGAGTGCGGATGGAATTCAGTATTTAACCCACACCCTCTCAACCAACCACGAGGCTTTTATGCTCAAAGGAAAAAACGCCATCATCACCGGCTCCACTTCCGGCATCGGCATGGGCATTGCCTACAAGCTCGCAGAAAGCGGCTGCAATGTACTGATCAATGGTTTTGGTGATGCCGCCGCCATCGAAGCAGAACTCAAAGATATCACCGCGAAATATGGCGTAAGAGATGCCTACTCAAATGCTGATATGGGAAAGCCCGACCAGATCGCTGGTATGGTGAAACAATGTGAGGACACGTTCGGAAGCTGCGATATCTTGGTCAATAACGCCGGCATTCAGTTCACCGCCAATGTCGAGGATTTCCCGCAGGAAAAATGGGACTCGATCCTCGCTATCAACCTGTCATCCGCCTTTCACGCCATCAAGGCAGCACTGCCCGGCATGAAAAGTCGCGGCTTTGGCCGGATCATCAACATCGCTTCAGCGCATGGGCTGGTGGCATCGAAACAAAAATCAGCCTATGTGGCCTCCAAGCACGGCATTATCGGACTCACGAAAGTGACCGCGCTGGAAACTGCGGATTTCGACATCACGGCCAACGCCATCTGCCCCGGCTGGGTGCTGACGCCGCTGGTGCAAAAACAGATCGATGACCGCGCGCGCGCGCAAGGCTGCGATGCCAAAAAAGCCGAAGCGGAACTGCTCGGCGAGAAGCAACCCAAAAAACGCTTCAACACACCGGAAGATATTGGCGCGATGGCCGTGTTCCTCTGCGGCCCCCACAGCGCCGCCATGACGGGCGAGGTGATCAGCATGGATGGCGGCTGGACAGCACAATAAATTCTACTAGGCAGGGCATCTTGCTTGAAAAATTTTTGCTTTCGCTGCTCAGGTAGCGCTGCTACCCTGCGCTGCGCACTTCAAATTTTTCTTCGCATCTGCCTCTGCCTAGCGAATTTTTCACCTAACAAAGGATCGAAATGGCTAGTAAAAAAATCAATCTTGCCCTTCAGGGCGGCGGCGCGCACGGGGCATTTACCTGGGGCGTGCTTGACCGGCTGCTCGAAGAAAAAGACCTGATCATTGAAGGCATCTCCGGCACCTCGGCCGGCGCGATGAATGCGGCACTGCTGGTGAATGGCTACATGAAAAATGGCCGCGAGGGCGCGAAAGAAGACCTCGAGACCTTCTGGCGGCGCATCAGCGAGGCGGGCGCGTTTGGCCCCTTACACAAAAACCCGCTCGAGCGCATGCTCTCTGGCTGGAACATGGACAACACCGCCACCTATCAATGGGTGGATCTGATGAGCCGCATGTTCTCGCCCTATGACTTAAACCCGCTGAATTTGAACCCGATGCGCTACATCCTCGATGATATGCTGGATCACGACAGCATTCAGGCATGCGGGCTGATTAAAATTTTCATTGCCGCTACCCATGTGGAAAGTGGGCAGGCGAGGGTGTTTTCCTGCGACGAAATCACCACCGATGTGCTGCTGGCGTCGGCCTGCATCCCGTTTTTATTTCAGGCGATCGAGATCGACGGGGATCATTACTGGGATGGTGGCTATATGGGCAACCCCGCCATCTGGCCACTGATTTACAACTGCGCCAGCCATGATGTGCTGCTGGTGCAGATCAATCCGATTAGAAACAGTCAGCTGCCACGCTCGGCCAGCGAGATTATCAACCGTCTCAATGAAATCACCTTTAACTCCAGCCTGATTGCCGAAATGCGCGCGATTGATTTTGTCTCGCGGCTGGTGAAAGAAGGTAAGCTCGATAAAGAACGCTATAAAGACATTAAAATGCATCTCATCTACGCCGCCGATGAAATGCACCAGCTCAACGCCTCCAGCAAAATGAATGCGGACTGGGACTTTTTCATCTACCTCAAAAATATCGGCCGCCAGAATGCTGAGGCATGGCTAAGCGCCCACTGGAATGATATTGGCAAGAAATCCACGCTCGATATTCGCAGCAAGTTCCTGAGCGGCCCGACCTGCGGCCTTGGCATGAGCGAACTAGCTGGTAAAAAGCCCAAGAAGAAGTAGCATCACCAGCAGCGCAAAACCGCTGATAAGCTGCAACCGATAAAGCTGCGCCGGCGCAAGCCTGGCACTGCCACTGCCCAACCACTGCTGGCTGACATAAGCCGACGTGGGCCCGCCCAGCGCCGCTTTCAGCACGACAGCCACCGCTTCGATGGCATAGGCTGTCGGCGCGGCGGTCGTGGCGCTCAAGGCGAGCTGGTTGCTGGTGCGCAGCACATCGGACGGCGGCACAAAGAGCGATGCGATGAGCCAGATGATCGCCATCAGCCGCGAGGCAACCCACGCGGTCAGCTTGAACACCCCGAGCGTGATCTGGTGAACGTAGCCCTCCGCCTGAAATGATGCAGGCAGCGATTCTTTAAGCAGCGTCACCGTGCGGCAAACAAACAGGCCGGGAAGCCCAAGCGCGAGATACCACAGCAGCGGATGAAGCACCCGCTCATGCAGCGCCGCGGCCACCAGCTCTGCCGCTGCCCGCGCTGTTCCATGCTCATCGAGCAGCACATGATGCTTCCACACCGTGCCTTCCAGCTGCTTGCGCGCACCGGCCACATCGCCCGATGCCAGCGCCTTTCGAATGAACCACAGGCGCTCCAGCGCCGGGCGCACCGGCAGCAGGCACGCCACAATGATAATTTCGAGAAACTGGATATTGCCGCGCAGGATGAGCTGGAAAAAAAGACCCGCTGCACACGCTATCGCCAGCGCGTAGCCCACCAGCATAACCGGCTGGTTTTCCTTGGTGTAAAATGGCTCGCGGTCACGCAGCAGCTTGGCCGGAATGCGGGATAAGCGAACTGCACCGCTTGCCTCATAGAGCGCGCGCGGCCCCCCAGCAATCACGTTTAAGAGCAAAGCAAGCAGTGCGATAAGGGCGTGATCCATGCGAAGGTTTCGTAGGTTGCGTAGGTTTCGAATGTTTCGTAGGGTGAGATTGCCAGACCTACGCAACTTACGCAACCTACGCAACATGCTAAACTTACAAGACACTATCGCCCGCTATGGCCTTGCTGCCAAGAAGTCGCTCGGCCAGCATTTCCTGCTGGATGAGGCAATCACCGATGAAATCGTGCGCTATGCGGGGAACTTAAGCGGTGTGAATGTCATCGAAATCGGCCCGGGGCCGGGCGGGCTGACGCGCTCGCTGCTGCGCTCTGAGGCGGCGCATGTGTATGTGGTGGAAAAAGACGACCGCGCCATTGCCATCATGCAGGAACTGGCTGAGGCTTTTCCCGGGCGGCTGAACGTGCTGCATGATGATGCGCTGAGTGTGAATTTGCTTGAGCAGGTTCCTGCGCCGCGCCGTATCATCGCCAACCTTCCTTATAATATCGGCACACAGCTGCTTCTGAACTGGCTGGAGCAGATCCATGCTATGGCCGCTTCAAACTATGAATCGCTTACCCTCATGTTCCAGAAAGAAGTAGCAGAGCGCATTATCGCCGCGCCAGGTAGCAAGGCTTATGGCAGCCTGTCGGTTTTTGCCCAGTGGCTATGCGAAGTGCGCTGGGATATAGATCTGCCGCCCGAAGCGTTCAGCCCGCCGCCGAAAGTCCACTCCGCCGTCATCACCCTTTCGCCGCGCGAAAAGCCGCTGGTGGATGTACCGAAAGAAGCGCTGGAAAAAGTCCTCGCTAGCGCCTTCAACCAGCGCCGCAAAATGTTGCGCGTATCGCTTAAAACTTTGGGTGTGAATACCGAAAAACTACTCGCAGATAGCGGCATCGATGGCACGCTGCGGGCGGAGCAATTAAGTGTGGAGGAATTTTGCCTGCTGGCGGCCGCTACAGCGAAGCAATAAACCCGCTGAGCCCTTCCTGACGCGCGCGTTTTAAGCGCTCGGCTTTCAGAATGGAATCAATCTTTTCCAGCGTTTCATCCAGGTCGTGGTTGATGAGCACATAGTCATATTCCTGCCAGTGGCTGATCTCGGCCTCGGCCTTGCTCATGCGCTTTTTGACCACCTCATCGCTATCCTGCGCGCGCGCCTTCAGGCGGCGTTCCAACTCGCCCATCGAAGGCGGCAGAATGAACACACTCACCAGATCATCAGGATTTTTGGCTTTCAGCTGCTGCGTGCCCTGCCAGTCAATATCAAAGAGCACATCGGTGCCCTGACCTATGCAGCCGCGCACAAAATGCGCCGGCGTGCCATAGTAATATTCAAACACTTTGGCATGTTCGAGCAGCTCGCCGCCTTGCACCATGCGCTGATATTCGTCATCGGTCAGGAAAAAATAATCCCTGCCATGCTCCTCGCCTGGCCTTGGCCTGCGCGTGGTGACCGACACCGACATGCGGATGGTTTCATGCGAAGCAGCGTTCTCATAGCGCGAAAGCAGGCGGCGGGACAGGGTGGTTTTGCCCGCGCCAGAAGGCGAGGAAAGAATAAACAGCAACCCGCGGCGCTTAAGTTCGATAGTACGCTGAAGTGACATGGCTAGTTAAGCAGTTCTTTCACCGCCGCTGCCAGCTGCTCCGGCGAAGCATCATATTGGAAATGCTTCACATACACGCCTTCGCGGTTCATGAGATAAATATAGCCGGAGTGATCCACGAGGTAGTTACCGTGAGCACCATGGCCAGCATGCGCATCGTGGCCTGCGTGAGGATCATTTTGCGCTGCACCATGCCCCTCATGATCTTCGAGCTCTTTCATCTGATCGCGATCAACCATCTGCTGCGCCTCGCCGCCTTCCTGCTGCGCTTTAGCATAGTACGCTTTATAGGCCGAGGCCGCCTGCTTGATCTGCTCTGGCGTGCCAGTCAGCGCCTGAATGCGCGCATCAAAGCTGGCGAAATAGTTTTTCATCACCTCCGGCGTATCGCGCCCCGGATCCACTGTGATGAAAATCGGCGCCACCTGATCCGCCTTATCACCCAAGAGCGCCATCATATCCGACATCGATTTTGCGGTAATCGGGCAGATATCCGGGCAGTTGGTGAAACCAAAAAACACCAGCATCAGACGCCCACGAAAATCAGCATCCGTCACGCTCTGGCCATTTTGATTCGTGAGCGAAAAGCTACCACCAATAGCTGGCGGCGGTTGGTTTGCCAGCTCCGAAGATGGGGTGCCCGCGACGGGTTGCAGCGCCCCAGACGGATCTTTGGTCATCCACAGCATCACGCTGGTTAAAACAAGCAAGATCAATATGATAGGAAGAAGAATCTTTTTCATGGCAATGGCTTTCCTGAAGATTGAATGGTCGCGGTATATCATAATTCATTTATATTTCATATACTTAATTTAGCATTTTTTGACTTTTTCATGCATCTGTGTTAGTCTTAAAGCTGTTTAAGATTCAGGTAGAAAGTTTTTGGCATGTTGCCAGCCGTAAGTAGCGCACCAGTGATAACACCGGCGCCGGTCATCGTGGCCACCACGGTGCCGAACAGCAACGTGCTGCGCGTGGCACCAGATAATGTCGCGCCGAATATTTCGGCTGTCCCTGTAGGCGATAATGCCCGCCGCAATGCCGGCACTGCAAGCAGTACACCGCCTGCCGCGACCAGCTCTGCTCTTGCCAGCGGATTTACTTCGCTGATCACTTTTCTGGACGGCGCCCCCAGCAGCCTGAGCCTGAATGCGTCCACTACTTTCATGGCGCAGCTGATGAGCCAAGATAGCTCGCCTTATGCACGCAGCGTGATGAGCGAATATGAAAAGCTGGTCGCACTCTCGCAGGTCAAATACAAACCCAGCAACGCCAGCCTGCCTGAGCCAGAACCCAGCAGCGTCTTCAGCCAGATGTTAAAGCAGGAGCAGCAAAGCAAAGCCGCCGCACAGCCCGGGATGATGACGCAGATGATGGCCGCCAGCACGCAGCAGGCGGGCATGGCGAGCGCCACCATCAAAGCGCCGCCTGCAATCAAAGAAACACAAACTACCGCCACCACTGCCAGCACATCCGAGCCAGCAGACGCCGAGCCATTGCCCAAAGCTTTACCAGCCCAGGTACCGGCGCGCCCTGCGATCATGGCTTATCTTGCCACCGCCGCACGCAATGATGCGATGAAAAAACAGGCGCTGGAAACTATTTAAAACTTCGCTGACAAAATCTCATCTGCCGTGCATTTCGCCAGACGCTGCTGCTCGCGGCGAATATACGCCATCAGCGTATCAAGCGCGGCATCCTGAGGCGAAGTTTCGCGGTAGAGATTTCGGATAAGTGCTTGTTTTAATGCTGTTGAATCATCCACCGCAGCATCATAGGCGGCGAGGCGACCAAAAAATGCCTGTGCCATATTCTTAATGCGCTTGCCGACGCCGGTATCGGTCGAACCGAGCTCACGGATGCTGCGATCCATATCGGTAAAGAAGGTTTCTTGTAGGAATTGCTGGAAACGAAGCGCATCATCGCTTGCTTCATCTTTCAGGCGGTGCATGACGAGCCACAAATGCAGAATGATCGCATCAAACCGACCATCCAGCGTATCAGGGACAGCGCAATCCGTGTAGAGAAACGGTGCGCGCGACTGCTCCACTACACGCACATACGCCAGATGCGCCTGCTGCTGCAGGGCAGGGGGGGAGAAGAGGCGGGAAAGTAGGTTTCGCATGTCGCGTAGGTTTCGGATGTTTCGAAGGTTAAATTGACATACGCAACTTTCGAAACCTACGCAACCTCCGGGAGCATCTGCTGCTGCAGTTTCTCAAAAGCGCGCACTTCAATCTGGCGCACGCGCTCGCGCGAAATGCCGTAAGCCTGGCTTAAATCTTCCAGCGTGTCCGGTTCGTCTTTCAGACGGCGGCGCTTTAAAATATCGCGCTCACGCTCCGAAAGCGTCGCCAGCGCTTTTTGCAGCAGAATCTGCTTTTCAATCAGCTCCTCGCGCGCGCCAAGCACTTCTTCCTGATTCTCGCGCGCATCAGCAAGAAACGCCATTTTCTCTTCATCGCTATCGGGCCCGGCGGCGCTGTTTAAATACACATCATTGCCGGTCATGCGGCTATCCATATCGCGCACATCATCCACCGACACATCCAGCATTCGCGCCACATCGCGCGCCTGCTCGTCGGTCATACCGCGCTCGCCCACGCCAATTTTTTTCTTAAGTTTACGCAGGTTGAAAAAAAGCCTCTTCTGCGCGGCGCTAGAGCCAATCTTCACCATCGACCAGCTGCGCAAAATATATTCCTGAATCGCAGCGCGTATCCACCACATCGCATAGGTCGAAAGCCTAAAGCCTTTCGCCGGCTCAAAGCGCTTCACCGCCTGCATCATACCGATATTGCCCTCGGCAATCAAATCCGCCATGGGAAGGCCATAGCCGCGATATTTAAACGCGATCTTGGCGACAAGCCGCAAGTGGGAGGTCACCAGCTGGTGCGCGGCCTCAACATCCTGATGCTCCGCCCAGCGCTTCGCAAGCCTCTGCTCTTCTTCGGCAGAAAGCACCGGAAATTTGGCAATCTCCTGCAAGTATTTCCGAAGACCCTGCTCCGGCGAAATCAGCGCGGGCAGCTGCATGGTTTTGAGTGTCACGGCATTGGCAGTCATATGTCCTACCTTTTCGCTCGGCCATTTTCGCCGAGGAAGCGAATTATAGTGCGAAAAGGCGAGGATTGCAAGTCAGGCAGGGTAACTTGCCTGAATTTAGGCTATTTTTTGCCCATTCACCGTGAATCTAACTGAGATATTGCCCCGCGTGGCTTTGGAATAGGGGCAGAACTGATGCGCATCCGCCACTAGTTTCTCCGCTGCTTTCTGCTCCATCTGCGGCAGCTTGACATGCATCTGCACGCTGATGAAAAACCCGCCTTCGTCCTGATTTAAGTTCACTTCATTCTCAATCGCAAGCTCACCCATCGCAAGCTTCTGCTGGCCAGCGAGATAGGCCATCGCACCGCCAAAACACGCGGCATAACCGCAGGCAAAAAGCTGTTCGGGGTTGGTGCCGGGCTTGTCGCTGCCAGGGCGGGCAAAATCAACGACTAAGCGTTTATCATCCGTCTCAGCGTGACCTTCACGCCCGCCTGTTGAGGTTGCACGTGCGGTGTAGAGTGTTTTCATGTGATTCTCCTATACGTGAATGGCACGGCCAAGGGCAGCAAGGCCGGCTTCTTTCATTGCTTCACTAAGCGTCGGGTGGGCGTGGCAGGTGCGCGCCAGATCTTCGCTGCTTCCACCAAATTCCATGATCAGGCAGGCTTCGTGAATCAGCGTACCAGCATCGGGGCCGATGATGTGGCAGCCAAGCAGCCGGTCAGTCTTCGCGTCTGCCAGCACCTTCACAAACCCGTCCGTCTCGCCCACGGATTTACCGCGGCTATTGGCCATGAAGGGGAACTTGCCGACCTTGTACTGGACGCCGGCCACCTTCAGCTCTTCTTCCGTCTTGCCAACATTCGCCACTTCCGGCCAGGTATAGACCACGCCGGGAACGAGGTTGTAATCGATATGCGGTTTCTGCCCCGCCATCATCTCCACCGCGCACACGCCGTCTTCTTCTGCCTTGTGCGCCAGCATGGGGCCGTGAATCACGTCGCCGATCGCGTAAACGCCCTTCACATTCGTTTCAAAATGATGATCCACCGCGATGCGCCCGCGCTCATCCATTTTCACGCCAAGCTTATCAAGACCAAGCCCATCGGTATAAGGTTTGCGGCCAATTGACACGAGCACGACATCGGCCTCTAACTTTTCAGCCGCGCCGCCTTTGGCGGGTTCTACGTTAAGCACCACGCCTTTGCCCTTGCTATCCGCGCCGGTTACTTTCATGCCGAGCTTGAAGCTGATACCCTGCTTTTCCAGCGTGCGCTGGAATTGTTTGGCCACTTCCGCATCCATGTAGCCGCCGATTTTATCGAGATACTCGATGACGGTCACTTTCGCGCCCAGCCTGCTCCACACACTGCCCATCTCAAGGCCGATCACGCCGCCGCCAATCACCGCCAGGTGGCCAGGCACTTTATCGAGCGTCAGCGCACCGGTGGAAGAGACGATCTTTTTCTCGTCAATTTCGACGCCAGGAAGGCGCATCACATCCGAGCCGGTGGCAATCAGAATGCGCTTAGTTTTGAGCAGCTCCTTGCCATCCACCAGCACTTCGCTGGCTGACTTCACACTGCCGCGCCCCTTCACATAGGTCACCTTATTTTTCTTGAACAGGAACTCGATGCCCTTGGTGAGCTCGACAACCTTTTTGTCCTTATCCGCCATCATCGCAGGTAAATCGAGCGACACATCACCCTTAATGCCGATGCTGGAAAAATGATGCTTGGCATCGTGGAATTTGTGCGACGAATGAAGGAGCGCCTTGGAAGGAATACAGCCGACATTGAGGCACGTGCCGCCAAGACTTCCGCGCATTTCCACACACGCCACATTCATGCCCAGCTGCGCCGCGCGAATCGCTGCCACATAACCACCCGGCCCACCACCAATGATGACTAAATCGTATTCTGACATATTTTTTTCCTTTTTTTATCATCCCTGCGAAAGCAGGGATCCTGTAGCATATTCAGGATTCCCTCTTTCGCGGGAATGAATGCAAACTAAAGCCCCAGCAATAATCTCCGCGGATCTTCCATCGCTTCTTTCACGCGCACGAGGAAGGTGACCGATTCCTTGCCATCAATGATGCGGTGATCGTAGGAAAGCGCGACATACATCATCGGGCGGATCACCACCTGGCCTTTCAGGGCAATGGGGCGCTCTTCGATTTTATGTAGGCCGAGAATGCCTGATTGCGGCGGGTTCACGATGGGCGTTGCCATCAGCGAACCATAGACGCCGCCATTGGTGATGGTGAAAGTGCCGCCCTGCAGGTCGGTCATGGCGAGCGAGCCTTCGCGGGCTTTTTTCGCGAGACGGCCAATTTCTTTTTCCACGCCATCAATCGAAAGCTGGTCAGCATCACGAATCACCGGCACCACAAGCCCCTGATCGGTGCCCACAGCCATGCCGATATCGTAATAGTTTTTGTAGATGATTTCATCGCCATCGATCTGCGCGTTCACGGCGGGGATTTCCTTCAGCGCGTTAATCGCCGCTTTCACGAAGAAGCCCATAAAACCAAGCTTCACGCCGTGTTTTTTCTCAAACACATCTTTGTATTCGTTACGCAGCGCCATGACGTTGGTCATGTCGATTTCATTGAAGGTGGTGAGAATCGCCGCGGTGTTCTGCGACTCTTTCAGGCGGCGCGCGATGGTCTGGCGCAGCTTGGTCATCTTCACGCGCTCTTCGCGAGGAGCGGATGACGGATGACGAATGACGGATGACGAAGAAGAAGCTTCCAGCACATCACCCTTTGTAATTCTACCATCTTTGCCAGAGCCGGACTCTGGGCGAATGCCGGTTTCATCCATCATCTTGCGGGCGGCGGGGCCAGCTTGCGGCGCGGCAGAAGCCGCTGCAGGAGCAGGGGCTGCAGCCGCAGGAGCGGCCGCTTTGGGCGCAGCAGCCGGAGCCGATTTCGCACCCGCAGCACCAACCTCGATCAGGCCGAGCAACGCGCCAACTTCCACGCTTTTACCAGCATCCACCTTAATATCTTTCAGCATACCGGCAGCGGGCGCGTTGACCTCGAGCGTCACTTTATCGGTTTCCAGCTCGCACACCGGCTCATCGGCCGCCACTGCGTCACCCACTTTTTTAAACCATTTGGACACCGTTGCTTCCGAAACGGATTCACCAAGCGAAGGTACTAAAATTTCACCGGCCATATTATTTCTCCTTATTTGTCATCCCCGCCTTGCGCGGGGATCTAGAGCAATCGGCGTGGTTTGTGATTGTTGCTCTGGATTCCGGGTGGTGCCCGGGATGACGGTTAAATTAACGGCAGAGTTTTATCGCCGCACTGCCCCTAAGTAAAGTGGCATTCCTGCAACTCTTTGCGCTTGTTTGCTAGGCTTTTTCTGCAACAAACGCAACCAGCCTGTAATTAGGATCGGGGTGGCGAGTGGCGAGTAGCTGCGACCTGATAATGCGGTAGCCAGAGGCTGCAAGTAGCGATGGATAATTGTGAATAAACATGTGGTTACGATAAACCACGCTCTCTTTTTCTGCGCCACTGAAAGAATAAGGTTGCTGTGTTTCCCATGATATGCCGCATTGCTCAATGCCCACAATATAACGGCAGCCTGCCTGCTGCGCTGCGGTATAAAGCCGCACGTTGAAATCGACCGGAAGCAGGTTGAGCGTGCGCGCATGCAAAAGGATGCTTTGAGGCTGCGAGGCGGGTTTTAAGCAATCAAAAATATCAGCGGTCTGGATGCTGAGGTTGGGGAGCGAGAAGTGCTTATCATTGTACCACTTGGTGAGGCTCGAGCGATCAAGGCCGATAAAGCGGCGCGATGGGAATTTTTTTGCCAGCTCGGCATCAATATGCGCATAGGAAACGCCAAAATTAATAGCGTGCGTGAGCTCGGGAAATGTTTCCAGCAGATCGCTGACCGAATTAATCAGCCACTCATACACCACGCCCGATTCCGTACGCTGCTGATCGAGATACCCACGCTGCAGCTGCTCGTGATAATGCGCCAGAACTTCCAGCTCACGAAGCTCGCTCTCATAACCAAAGCCGGAATCAAACGCCAGCGGATTGGCACCCCCCATGCGTTTACGCTGAACCTGCTCGCGCGTCTGCTGGTATGCCTGAGTGGTGTTTTCCACGGCCTTGATCGCTCTTGCACTCAGCCTGAGCGCCTGCAGCGCAAACGGCACATGCACCATGAACCGGGCAATTCCCTGCCTTATCCAGTGGTGTATCCAGCCATAGGCCGATGGTTGATAGTGAAGGTGATTGTAGGCTGAATCCTGCGGCGTTGGCATGGTTTGCTCCTGATATGATGCTGGCTATGTTTCACATTTATTTCAAACATGCAACCTCCGGCGCCTGCATCAGTGCGCGGCGGGTAATGCTCGCCGCCTTCAGCGCCACACCCGCGCTTGGTCGCCCGGCCACGCGCCGCTCGGGATTAGGAAGGCTGGCCGCCAGCAGCGAGGCCTGCGCAAGATTCAAGTTTTTAGCAGTGGTTTTGAAATGATGCTGCGCTGCCGCCTGCGCGCCATACACACCCGGCGCCCATTCGGCAACGTTCAGGTAAATCTCTAAAATACGCCCCTTGCTCATCACCAGCTCCAGCCACAAGGCGAGCGGTGCCTCCAGCGCTTTACGAAGCCACGAGCGATCATGCCACAAAAAGAGGTTTTTCGCCGTTTGCTGGGTGATGGTGGACGCGCCGCCAAACCGCTTGCCATCCGCCGCCTTATCCAGCGATTTTTCAATCGCACGGAAATCAAAGCCAAAATGGTCGCAGTAGGCTGAATCCTCAGCTACCAGCACCGCCTTTATCAGATTGGGTGAGATCTCCTCCAGCGCCACCCATGTGCGCTTGGGCATTGTGAATGTCGCCAGATCATAAAGCATGAGCGTTGAAGGCGGCGGCACGATGATGTAAGCCAGCGCGAGCACATACGGCGCAAGCAGCACATAAAGAAGCCAGCGAAGCAGGCGGTATTTGAATAAGCGGCGGAGCATTTGGGAGTTATATTGTTTTTGTCATTCCCGCGCCAGTCCTCCGAAGCTTTAGCGAAGGGGGAAAAGCGGGAATCCAGCTTTCTCCCTCTCCCCAACGGGGAGAGGGCAGGGGTGAGGGGGTATTTTATGAAGAGACTAACCCCATTACATTTTTTTCGAGACTCTCCGCCCCCTCATCCTAACCTTCTCCCCGCTGGGGAGAAGGGACAAACCTATCCCCGCGTCACGCCGCTTGGCCAATCATAATGATGGGGGAAAAGTTTGCGGTGCTGCTCCTCAAGACGTTTAGCTAGCAACTGCTCAACATGCGAGCGGCCTTCGGGACTTGAAATTATTTGGGACAGCCTATCTGCTTCTGCCATGCGCTCACTTAGACTTGGATAAGCTTTGGTTTCTATATCTGGATTAAATTTAAGCGCTTTGCGTTTGATTAAGCGCATCCAGAAGCTATCTTCCGGTAATTTTTCAATCTCTGCCTTTTGAGACGCCACAATTTTTTCTAAGCCCGTTTTGAGTGCCTGCGGCTCACCGGATAATAAAATACCAGCAGCATCGGCGAAGCGTTCAGAGCCCTGCGTTCTTCTGTTAAAAAGCTCAAATCCGCGGCGAATATGAGCATCTCCCCTGAGCTGATGACCAATCTCGTGACCAATCACCGCTTTGAGTTCAGCAGGAGATAATGAATTAAAATGCTCCGCAGGCACTATAATTGTTTTGATTCCATTTATTTTGGGAGAATGAAAGGCCACTTCATTCATCTTCATCCATGCGCCAAACTTATTTTTGGCCATTTCTTCGGTCACCTGCGAATTGGGGGCGATAAAAACGTGAAGCTTGTTTCTCTGAAAGCGCCTCGCCAAAGGATGCCCCAGCATTTCATCAATGGCTTTTCCTACTTCTGCAATTTTAGGGTCAGGATGATCAGCGCGGATTCTGATATGCGCGCTATCTCTTTCCAGGATGTTAAATATTGCGCCCTGACCTTTTACGAATCCTTTGGGAAATTCTCTGATAAAATCAGGCGCACCTTTGAGCGCCTTCACTAATTTTTCTGGCGCTCTTGTTTCTTCCAGGCTGCGGCCAATTGAAGCCGCCGCCTTGGCTGCAATCCTCACCCCTCCCTCTAGTATTTTATTTATATCAGTCACTTAGTCACTCTCCGCCACATTATTATAACAAAATGTGCGGCGGATGGTATTAAGATTCAGTGACAATTAACCAAGCAACCGCTTCCTCTTTGCTGCAGGTTCGGAAAAGCTGAGCCCTTCATCCACAAACATTTTACGTCAACCTCACTTCCAGTTTCCGCCCAAGCGATTTGGCAGCGGCGGCGAGCTGGGAAAGGACGGAGGCATGATCAGGTGCAAACATGCGGTCGATCTGTTTTTGATTCACGCCCATCGCGCGCGCGAGGTCTGCTTTGCGTTTACCTTGTTTATGCATTTCAATAAATAGTGAAACTTTCGCAGCCAGAAGCGGCGATAACACCACATAATCATTACCGCGACGACAGCTTTTAGGCTCCGGAACCTCCTCGCCATCCGCCAGTGCCGAAGCTACCATAGCCTCAACCATCTGCTCGGCCTCAATCATGACAGCGTCTTTTGTTGCAGCACTACATGCACCTTGAAAGCGGCCATTCTTATGGCCAAGCGTCGCCACATATTCGCCGTCTATTTTTTCAACCGTAATCGGATAGCGCATTATTTCATTCCTAATTGTTTCTTGATGGCGTGAACTAAGCCTTTGCCTATTTCTTTATTACCATGAAATGGCATCACCGTTTTCTTATCCCAAAAATAAATCGTAATATGGCCGCCTTTGCCGCGAGATTCATCGAATGTACAGCCATGGTCTTTGAGCCATTTTCTGAATTCGCTGTAGCGCACGATTTATGCCCCAATAATACGACAGATATGTCGCATTGTCAACCAAGCAGGCGCTTCTTCTTCGCCTCGGGCTGGGCAAAGCTGAGCGCTTCATCCACCAGCTGCTTCTGACCCTGCTCAAACAGCTTATGATAGCCCACGGCGGGCGAAGCCGCATCCGGCCGGCCGGCATAGCGCAGGCGATCCTCGCGCCCGATGGATTCCATCAGCTGCTCGATTCTGGGCTGCATGAAGAACCACGCGCCCATGTTTTTCGGCTCTTCCTGACACCAGACAAATTCCGCATTCTTATAGCGCGACAGTTCAGCTTTCAGCTCGCGCTCAGGGAAGGGGTAATATTGCTCGGTGCGGATGATGGCGATATCGGTAATCTTCGCCGCATCGCGCGCTTCCAGCAGGTCATAATACACCTTACCGGAAGTGATGATGACGCGCCTGATCTTATCATCTTTCGCGAGGCTTGCATGCTCGCCGATCACGCGCTTGAAGCTGGTGCCTTTGGCCATATCCGCAAGGCTGCTCACGCACAGCTTATGGCGCAGCAGCGACTTCGGCGTCATAAGAATCAGCGGCTTTCTGAAATTACGCTTAATCTGCCGGCGCAGGATGTGGAAATAGTTGGCTGGCGTCGTGCAGTTTGCCACCTGCATGTTGTCTTCCGCGCAAAGCTGTAGATAACGCTCGAGACGCGCAGAGCTATGCTCCGGCCCCTGGCCTTCCTGCCCGTGCGGCAGCAGCATGACAAGACCCGACATGCGCAGCCACTTGATCTCCGCCGAAGAAATGAACTGGTCGACAATCACCTGCGCACCATTGGCAAAATCACCAAACTGCGCTTCCCAGAGCGTGAGCGCGTTTGGCAGCCCCAGCGAATAGCCATACTCAAAACCAAGAATCGCAAACTCGGAAAGCGATGAATCAATCACCTCATAGCTTGCCTGCTTCATGCCTAAATTATTGAGCGGCACATAGCGCGCCTCGGTTTCCTGATCAATCAGCACGCTGTGGCGCTGCGAGAACGTTCCGCGCCCACAATCCTGACCAGAAAGGCGCACCGGGTGGCCTTCCGCAAGCAGCGTGCCATACGCCAGCGCTTCCGCCGTTGCCCAGTCAAGGCCTTCACCGCTATCGATCATTTTCTTCTTTGTCTCAAGCTGGCGGATGATTTTGCTGTTGAGCTTGAAGTTTTCAGGCTGTTTGCACAGCGCATGTCCTACTTCCTTCAGGCGCGAAATCTCAACGCCGGTATCGCCTGCCGGATGCTCGCCGCGCGGCTGCTCAAGGCCGCTCCACGCGCCCTCCAGCCAGTCCGCCTTGTTGGGCTTGAAGCCCTTGGCGACTTCATATTCTTTTTCGAAAAATGCTCGGAACTCGGCAAATTTCGCATCCACCTCGCCTCTCGTGAAGGTACCTTCAGCAACCAGACGATCCGCATAAATCTTGGCGGGCAGAGGCTTTTTCGCGATCTCTTTATACATGATCGGCTGGGTGAACATCGGCTCATCAGACTCGTTATGGCCATATTTGCGGTAGCAGAAAATATCCACCACCACATCGCGCCCAAACTGCTGGCGGAACTCCGCCGCGAGCTTGCACACATACACCACCGCCTCAGGATCATCGCCATTCACATGGAAAATCGGCGCCTGCACCGCTTTGGCCACATCGGTGGGGTAGGGGGTGAAGCGGGAATATTTCGGCGAGGTCGTAAAACCAATCTGGTTATTCACAATCAGATGCACGGTACCGCCCGTGCGGTAGCCGCGCAGCTCAGAAAGCGCCAGCACCTCCGGCACCACACCCTGGCCGGCAAACGCCGCATCGCCGTGCAGCATCACGCCCATCACTGATTTTTTCTCATCAATATCACCGCGCAGGTCAAGCTTCGCGCGCACCTTGCCCACCACCACAGGGTTCACCGCCTCTAAGTGCGAAGGGTTCGCCAGCAGCGAGAGATGGATTTTGCCATACGGCGTTTCACGGTCACACGAGACGCCAAGGTGATATTTCACATCGCCTGAAGTGTCTAACCCTTCGGGGAAATCGACATTGCCGCCGAAAATGGAGAGCAGCTCGACATATGGTTTTTTCATCACGGTGGTCAGCACATTCATGCGGCCGCGATGCGGCATGCCGATCACAATTTCCTGCACGCCGAGCTTGCTCGCCGTGTGGATGACCGCCTCCAGGCCGGGCAGCATCGCATCGCCGCCCTGCGCTGAAAAGCGCTTGGTGGAGGTGTATTTCAGCTGCAGGAACTGCTCAAACGATTCCACCTCGGTGAGTGTTTCAAAAATCGCCTTTTTATCTTCCAGCGACAGGCCGAAATGACCGCGATCGCCTTCAAATTTTTTCTGAATCCAGCTTTTCTGCTCAG
This sequence comes from Alphaproteobacteria bacterium, assembly GCA_033763775.1. Lineage (GTDB taxonomy): Bacteria > Pseudomonadota > Alphaproteobacteria > Rickettsiales > SXRF01 > JAJTHB01. The sequence goes on from JANRJW010000014.1 coordinate 184,987, forward strand.
GATCCTGAATATGCATGAACTCCACGCCAACATTGCCGCAGTAAGTCTGGCGCAGGATAGCGACAATCTCAGAGAGCTTCGCGCGCTTGATGCCAAGGCTGCCATCAAGGAAAATTTCCTTGTTCATGTCGCTGGCGGAGAAGCCATAAGTCGCTGGGTCGAGCTCCGGATGGTAATCATTCACCTCGAGACCCAGCGGATCAAGGTTCGCAATCAGATGCCCGCGCACGCGGTAAGCGCGCACCATCATGATCGCGCGGATGGAATCATGGGCGAAGGCCTCCACATCGGGGGTCGGGGTTCGGGATTCGGCTTTCGGATTTTTCTTATCTTTCCCCGATCCCGAATCACTAATGCCTAATGCCTCTTCTGCCGCTCCAATCACCTGCGATTTGACGCGCGCCCAGCTGGCAGCACGCTGGCTGGAGGCAGCACCACTCATCGAATCCTTGAAAAAGGCACGCCAGCTTTCATCCACGCTGCCGGGATTTTGTAAGTATCGCTCAAACAGCTCCTCGATATAGACCGAGTTGCCGGAAAAAAGAGAGGAGGTGGAGTCGATCGGATGGGGCATAGAAAATTCTTTCGTCATTCCCGCGAAAGCGGGAATCCAGTTACTTATTTAAAGAGCGTGATTGTAGCATTTCCGTGCGCAAAGTGAAGAAAAGATTATGTCCACGCGCTAGATTCCGTCTTTCCCGCGCAGGCGGGAATCCAGCCGTACTTGCGGCGCAAGGAAAAGGATCTTCTCCGGCGCAGACGCGCCTTTAGCTGGATTCCCGTTTTCACGGGAATGACAGTGAAGAAAAGATTATGTCCGATTTTCGAGCAGGCGGTGCACGCTCTGACTCAAGACATCGCCGATAAAGGCATTAATCGAACGCTTGCCCGATAAACTCGCCGCCCGCGCCAGATCAGCATGGAATTTCGGATCAGTTCGGAAAGTAATTCGGCCGGAGTAGGGTTTTTTCGCATCGACACCTTCTTCCTCTGCCCATTCCAAATAACTATCAATCATTTCTTTCATGTGTTTTTTAAGCTGTTTCACATCTTTACCGCCGAACGTTATTCGATCAGGATAAGCGTTGATAACGCGGCCGACAAACTCTTCATCCTCACTGCTGTATTGGATGAGGGCGCTGAACCCTTTATACTCCATCATGTTATTCATGGCCTGATCCCCAATTCTTCCAAAAATGTTCGTATGTCATCTACCAAATAGCGTTTCGCTTCTTTCTGCGGATGCGGGCGATGCACGAACTGTTTATTGCCATGCAGCGTGATGCGGATTGCCGAACCGCTTTTTTCATCAATCTCCGCACCGAGCGCAACAAGCAGCTTCTCCACATCCGCCCAAGCAATATTCGCCCGCGTCGGCCGGTCAAAAATCGCCTGAAGCGTCTTTCGCTGTTTGCTATTGAGCATTACGGAAACTGTAACAGAAAAACGAAGTGACGTCAAATTATGACGTCAGGCAGTCGCGGTCTTTAAAAGGAGGGGAGTGCGCTATGTTGTTCGTGATCTATCTAGACCAAGCTCTTTTATAAGCTCTTGTACGAGCGGTATGATTTGATTTCTCATCACCTTAGCGGAATTAGTGAACAGGTAATACGATTCCGCCGCCTCACCGCGATCATTGATTAGCGGATTAAGCGCCTCACCCCTCATTTCTTCAAGCAACATTCTTGCCGCAGTAGCTTTTGGTGATTCTTCGCCTTCTGGCACCCTTATATTTTCTCTCGCTTGCGAGGCAAGCCAATCGTCATTCTTGGCTATCAGTTCAATCAGCTCAGGGGCTTTCTTGATTGCTTGCAGATCATCCGGTGATAGTTGCGCTTGCCTGCCTTCTGAGATTAAACTCAGCGCCCCCACAAGACACATATACTCTTCAACTCTTAGTTCTATATCTGTGGATGCTCCTAGCATTTCTCTGCGATCTTTGATTAACTCTTGCTTTATGTGTTGATTTTCCTCCGTATCAATTTCATCTGGGAGGATATAGTCTCCTGGAATATTTTGTAATTCTTTTAAAAAACTTATGGTTTGAGATACTCCGCTAGGAATTTGGCAATCAAGTATCGCCTGCGCTAAGGCTCTTGGGCCGCCCCATGGAATATCTGGCTTGGTCATAGACTAAGCCGCCTTCTTCTTCAGCAGCTCCGCCATGGTGCGCCCGAGCATCGCCGGAGAATCGGAGATCATGATGCCCGCAGAGCGCATCGCTTCGAGCTTGTCTTCCGCGCCGCCTTTGCCGCCGGAAACAATGGCGCCGGCATGACCCATGCGGCGACCCGGAGGCGCTGTGCGGCCTGCGATGAAGCCCACCATCGGCTTTTTGATTTTGGATGATTTGATGAAAGCTGCCGCTTCTTCCTCCGCATCGCCGCCGATTTCGCCGATCATCACGATCGCGTGCGTTTCGGGGTCGGCAAGGAACATCTCAATCACATCAGTGAAATTCGTGCCATTCACCGGATCCCCGCCAATGCCCACGCAGGTGGACTGGCCGAAGCCTTCCGCCGAGGTTTGCGCAACCGCCTCATAAGTGAGGGTGCCGGAGCGCGAAACGATGCCGATTTTACCTTTTTTGTGGATATGACCAGGCATGATGCCGATTTTGCACTCTTCCGGCGTGATGACACCTGGGCAGTTCGGCCCGATGAGGCGTGTTTTGCTGCCGGAAAGTGCGCGCCTCACCTTTACCATGTCGAGCACGGGAATGCCCTCGGTGATGCAGATGACGAGTTCCATCTTGGCATCAATCGCCTCTAAAATGGCGTCGGCTGCGAATTTCGGCGGCACGTAAATGACGGAGGCATTGGCGCCGGTCATTGCCTTTGCCTCTTCTACCGTGTCAAACACCGGCAGGTTGATATGCTGGGTGCCGCCTTTGCCGGGGGTCACGCCGCCAACCATTTTAGTGCCGTAAGCAATCGCCTGTTCGGAGTGATAGGTGCCTTCGCGGCCAGTAAAACCCTGACAGATGACTTTGGTATTTTTATTGATAAGGATGGACATAAGTTTTCCTTGGTTTATTTAAATTGGGTCGATAGCGGTGGAACTGCTACTGGAGATGGCGTGGTTACATGCGTGTTATTATTTATTATTACTTTGTCCGGAGCTGCACCCTCTTTGTAAATTTTAACTACGCCAAAATCATTAATCACTTGGTAAGTTTGTTTTTTGCCACACCCATCTGCACCATAAATATATTCTTCACCGAATACATCATCTTGTAGCAGCTTAGTTTGGATTTTCTCTCGGCCACAGCTCAAATCAAACTCTGCCCTCTCGATAATATGCCTATTGATCTCATCTGTATCTACGGCACAGGCCGATAGAATCAGAATAGTTATCGAGATAGCCGCAACTTTTAACATCAAGCCGCCTTCTTTTTCACAGCTGTTACAATTTTCTCTGCTGCATCACCGAGGTTATCCGCCGGGGTGATGGGAAGCCCGCTGGAAGCCAGCATTTTCTTACCCAGCTCCACGTTGGTGCCCTCGAGGCGTACCACCAGTGGCACGTGCAGATTCACTTCGCGCGCCGCGGTGATGATGCCTTCCGCGATGATATCGCAGCGCATGATGCCGCCGAAAATATTGACGAGGATACCCTTCACGTTCGGATCCGAGAGAATCAGCTTGAAGGCTTCGCCCACTTTTTCTTTCGTCGCGCCGCCGCCCACATCAAGGAAGTTCGCAGGAGACGCGCCGTTGAGCTTAATAATATCCATGGTCGCCATGGCAAGGCCGGCGCCGTTCACCATGCAGCCGATATTGCCATCCATCTTCACATAGCTAAGGCCGAACTTGGCGGCTTTCTGCTCGAGCGGATCTTCTTCATCAGGATCACGCAGGTCATGGATGTCCGGGTGGCGGAAGAGGGCGTTTTCATCGAAATTAAATTTCGCATCGAGCGCCAGCAGCTCGCCATCTTCGGTGATCACCAGCGGGTTGATTTCCACCTGCGAGGCGTCCGTATCCAGGAAGCAGTGATAGATTTTCGCGGCAAACTGTTCAAATTTTGCATGCAGATCCTTGGGAATGCCAAGACCAAACGCCAGCTTTCTGGCGTGGAACGGGAACATGCCCGCTGCCGGGTCGATCGCGAGCTTGACGATTTTATCTGGGTGGCTTGCTGCCACTTCCTCAATATCCATACCGCCTTCGCTGGAAGCAACAAATGTCACCCGCGACGTGGCGCGATCTACGAGGAGGCTCAAATAAAGCTCTTTTTTAATCGCGGTGCCCTGCTCGATATAGACGCGTTTGACCACCTTACCTTCGGGCCCAGTCTGATGTGTGACCAGCGTGTTGCCGAGCATCTGCTTGGCGAATGCCTCGATATCTTCGAGCGTTTTGCCGAGCTTCACCCCGCCAATGCCACCCGCCTGTGCCTCTTTGAATTTACCTTTGCCGCGGCCACCAGCATGAATCTGCGCTTTCACCACCCACAGCTTGCCACCAAGCGCCTGCGCGCCCTGCACCGCCTCTTTGGGGGTGTAGGCAACCTGCCCCTTGGGCACCGGCACGCCATATTTCGCGAGTATCTGCTTGGCTTGGTATTCATGGATGTTCATGGGCTTTCCCTCTTGTCACCCCGCACGTGGTTAGCGGGGTCTGGTTCTTTACAATTTGCTGCACGAGGTCCCGGCCTTCGCCGGGACGTCTACTCGCTAAGCTCGCAATTGCTCGCTAATCGAATTATGCCGCTTTCGCGCCATCAAACTTAATGGCATCGCACAGGCTTTTAACAGCCGCCACCGATTTGTCAAACATGGCTTTCTGCGAGCCGTCGAGATTGATTTCCACAATCTTTTCGACACCATTTGCGCCAATCACGCAGGGCACGCCCACATAAAGGTCTTTCACGCCATATTGACCGGAAAGATGCGCCGCACATGGCAGGATGCGTTTTTTGTCATAGAGATAGGCCTCCGCCATACGAATGGCCGACGCCGCCGGCGCATAAAATGCCGAGCCGGTTTTGAGAAGGCCAACGATCTCTGCGCCGCCATCGCGCGTGCGCTGCACAATCTGATCGAGGCGCTCCTGTTTCAGCCAGCCCATTTTCACGAATTCCGGCAGCGGGATGCCGCTGATGGTGGTGTAGTTCACCACCGGCACCATGGTATCGCCGTGGCCGCCAAGCACAAAAGCGTTGATATCAGAAATCGATACATTCAGCTCTTCGGCAAGAAAATAAGCAAAGCGCGAGCTATCAAGCACACCCGCCATGCCCACCACTTTATTCGCCGGCAGGCCGGAGAGCTTCTGCATCACCCACACCATCGCATCGAGCGGGTTGGTGATCACGATCACAAAAGCATTCGGGCAATATTGCTTGATATTATCTGCAACTGTTTTGATGATGCCGGTATTGATGGCGAGCAGATCATCGCGGCTCATGCCGGGTTTACGCGGCACGCCGGCGGTCACAATCACCACATCGGAGCCTTCAATATCCTTGTAGCTGTTCGTGCCCTTCAGGTTCACATCATGGCCATCGACCGCTGAGCTTTGTGAAATATCGAGCGCCTTGCCCTGCGGCATGCCTTCGGCAATATCAAACAGCACCACATCGCCCAGATTTTTCAGTTCGCACAGATGGGCAAGCGTGCCACCAATCATACCAGCGCCAACAAGGGCAATTTTTTTACGAGCGGTCATAAGGTCTCCTTCGAGTTTTGAATCAACGCCTTAATTACTACGATAATAAATCTTAAGCCAGTATTAATAAGACAGCGATAAGTCCGACTAAATGTGTGTTAATAAAACACTAAATCTTCACCAGCTTCAGCCCGCAATACTTGACATAAGGCTTAAAGTCCGCATCGCGTGTGAGTAGCGGCATATTGTGGTCGATGCAGCTTTGCGCAATCAGCGCATCAGCTGTTTTGGCTTTCAGTTTATGCTGCAAAAGCTTTCTTCTTGAGCCGCCTGCACGAAGCCAGTACCCTTCCTCTAACTCCAGAACAGGCAGCTCCTTGATAAGCTCACTGTCAACATGACTGAGACTTTGCGCACTAAGCAATTCCGTGATGACTACCGGCGAAAACCATGCCTCACCCTCATCAAGATAACGCCTGAGCAGTTCAATATCTTTGCCGGATTCTTGCTGCATGTAGCTGACGAAGACAGAGGTATCGACCGCTATCGATTTAGCCGCGATCATGCCTTAAATCTTTCCAACCCGCGCCAAAGTCCATTTTACCGCGCCGCGCCTCTAATCGCCCAAAAAGCTGCTTGCGCTTGTAGCTGGTGAGCGCCTTGCGAAGTAGCTCGGTGAGATTAGGCTCTTCCGGTTCAAAGCCTGTAAGCAAGGAAGCCGGCAAATTAACGGTGATTTTTCTTAAGGGTTCCTGCTCATGTTTCATACAGCCTCCTGATATGGTATAAAGTACCATACCATTATACCATACGTCAAGGGTGGTCTTAACCCGTACAGAATAATTATCTGACGATGGTCGGCTTAACCGTTTTTGCAGAATAGTTTGGCCTGCCGGTTCTTGGGCACGTCCCTTCGTGTGTGTAAGATACTCTGACAATGCTGCCATCAGACAAACGTATGTCGCTGAGCGTATTGTTTTCCATATTTCTGAATATAGCTTCACTTATTGCATTCATTTCTTCTCGGGAAACATAGTAGAAACTAGAATCCTCGCGAATTTTTTGGGAAGAACCTTGATGGCTAGGGTTGTTTATAACCGCCATCTCTTTTGACGGATTTGAGAAATATTTTGCGTAGGGTTTCTCAATCAGCACATAAGCAAGTGTAAGAATAAACAAAAACTTTAATGCGCTCCCCATGCCCCCTTTATAACACAAAACAGTAAAAAATTAATTAATCTTCTTTCGCGTGTAGCTTACCCCTTGTTCATCTTATCGAAAAACTCGCCGTTGTTCTTGGTTTCGCCGAGCTTATCGAGCAGGAATTCGATGCCGTCCATCGGCCCCATCGGGGCGAGGATTTTGCGCATGACCCACATTTTGGTGAGCGTCGCCTTATCCACCAGCAGGTCTTCCTTGCGCGTGCCGGATTTGGTGATGTCCATCGCTGGGAAGGTGCGCTTATCGGCAAGTTTACGATCAAGCACGATCTCCGAGTTGCCGGTGCCTTTGAATTCTTCGAAGATGACCTCATCCATGCGGCTGCCGGTTTCAATCAGGGCGGTCGCGATAATGGTGAGCGAGCCACCATGCTCAATATTACGCGCCGCGCCGAAGAAACGCTTCGGCCGCTGCAGCGCATTCGCATCCACACCACCAGTAAGTACTTTGCCCGAAGAGGGCACCACCGTGTTGTAAGCGCGGGCGAGGCGGGTGATCGAATCCAGCAGAATCACCACATCTTTTTTATGCTCCACCAGCTTTTTAGCTTTTTCGATGACCATCTCCGCAAGCTGAACATGGCGCGTGGCTGGTTCGTCAAAGGTCGAGGAGACCACCTCGCCTTTCACCGTGCGCTGCATGTCGGTCACCTCTTCCGGGCGCTCGTCAATCAGCAGCACGATCAGGAATGCATCCGGATGGTTGGCAGTGATGGAATGGGCGATATTCTGCAGATACACCGTTTTACCGGTGCGCGGCGGTGCGACAATCAGCGCCCTCTGGCCAAAACCCAGCGGCGTGACAATATCCGCCACACGCATCGACATATCTTTTTTATCCGGGCGGTTTTCCACCTCAAGTTTAATGCGGCGATCCGGATAAAGCGGGGTTAGGTTATCGAAGTTAATCCGATGCTTCACCGCTTCCGGATTATCGAAATTGATTTTACCCACTTTGGTAAGCGCAAAATAGCGCTCGCCATCTTTCGGCGCGCGAATCTCGCCTTCCACCGTATCGCCGGTTCGTAGCGCATAACGGCGCACCTGCGAGGGCGACACATAAATATCATCCGGCCCGGCCAGATAGTTCGCCAGCGGCGAGCGCAGAAAGCCAAAGCCATCCTGCAGCACTTCAATCACTCCTTCGCCAAGAATCGCCTCGCCATTTTCGGCCTGTTTTTTGAGGATAGCGAAAATCATCTCCTGCTTGAGCAGGGTGGAAGCGTTTTCGACGCCCGCCGCTTCGGCAAGCTTTAAAAGTTCATCGGCGTTTTTAAGCTTAAGTTCTTGGAGTTTCATGAATAATAATAACTATGGGGGGTTTACAAAACGATGTTATCTCTAGGATTGACTGCCAGAAAGGCACGCGCAGGATGGGGGACTAATGCGCCAAAGAGAAGAAAATACTAGACGATCCACGCAGGCGCGTCAAGCCCGTTTTCTTATATTTTAAAACGGTTTGAGCACCACCAGTAACACGATCCCGATCATGAGTATCGTAGGGACTTCATTAAACCAGCGAAAGTAAGTTTCTGATTTCGGACGTTCGTCTCGGAAAAACGCCTTGCGATAACGCGACATCATCGCATGCGCAATCTGCATCCCGATGAGCAGGGCGATTTTAGCATGCATCCAATAGCCCATGCCCGGTGCGCCTGCTTTGGTGATCACAATCAGCCACACACCAAAAATCCACGCAACTATCATCGCCGGATTGATAATGAAGCGAAGAAGTTTTCTTTCCATGACCTTAAAAAGCTCGCTCGCCTCGCTGCCCACTGCCACCTGTGAGTGATACACAAATAAACGCGGCAGATAGAGCATGCCAGCCATCCATGAGAGCACAGCAATAATGTGAAAGGCTTTCACCCAGAGATAGAGAGAATCGAGCATGGACAAGTAAGTTGCGAGTGTTGCGTAAGTTTCGTAGGCCTAACATGCGTAACTTACGCAACCTAATAAACCTACGCAACCTAATTTACTTGCAAGGGCATCCTTCAAAATCACGCAGACAGAAACGCTCTTTGTTAAAAGAGCATACCCCGTCGGTGCGGTTCACTTTCAGGCATAAATCTGCCAGCGCCTCGATATAGAGCGGCTCGGTACCTAGCGCAGGAACGCGCCAATAATCGGTTACCCCATGCTCTTTTGCCAACTCACGATATTCAACATCCAGCTCGACAAGCGTTTCTGAATGCTCAGACACAAACGCCACCGGCACCACCACCACCGGTACTTTATCATGCCCAGCCCGCTCGATTTCTTCTTCGGTCGATGGTCCTATCCATTTCAGCGGCCCAACACGGCTCTGGTAACAAACGCGGTAATCCAGATGATCAACCGCCAGCACCTGCACAATCGATGCGACTGTTTTTTCCACCTGCCATTGATAGGGATCTCCGTCCAGTACCACTTTTTCCGGCAAGCCATGGGCAGAAAATAGCACGCGCGGCGTGCCGTGTTCTGCGGCTTTCCAGTAGATGTCGCGTATCAGACGCACATGCGAAGCGATAAAGCTGAATTCCTGAGGATAGCAGCAGATGCGCGCTGTCGGTGCTTTCAAATCAGCGCTTGCGGCGGCTTTATCCCAATCAGCAAAAGAAGAAGCGGTCGTGGTGGTAGAAAATTGCGGGTAGAGCGGCAGCAGAATCACCTGATCGGGCGCATACGCTTTGACATTTTTTGCAACTAAGCTGCTCATTGGATGCCAATAACGCTGGCTGACAAAGACCTTATATTCGCCGCTTCGCTTCAGCTGCGCCTCGAGCGCCTCTGCCTGCGCCTGCGTCAGTTCCTGAATGGGAGATTTTCCTCCCATCTGCTGATAGATCCCCTTTGCTTTACCGCTGCGGCGCCAGGATATCAGGCTGGCGAGCAACCAGCGAAACGGTTGCGGCACGCGGATAATCGCTTTATCTGAAAAGAGATTAAACAGAAATGGCCGAACCGCCTTCAGGCTGTCTGGCCCACCGAGATTAAAAAGTACAACGGCTGTTTTTCTCATGATGCCTTGATCAAATCACACAATGCCTGAACGTGCTCCACGGGTGTTTTTGGTAGTACACCATGGGCAAGGTTGAAAATAAATGGACGATCTTTCAGTTCACGAATAATTTCTGCCGCCTGATTAAGCATGGCTGTTTTATTTTCAGCAAGAAGATTCTGATCCAGCATACCCTGTACAACACACACCGGCTGTAATTTACTACGCACCCATGAAAGCGTGACAGAATCATCAACAGAAACAGCAGTCACACCACTCTGGCGAACATAATCCAGACATTTCACACCACATTGCCGTGGAAAACCAATGATAGGCACCGTAGGGTGCATTTTTTTTATTTCTGTAACGATGCGAAAGGCTGGCTCTACCACATAATTGGTATAAAGATCGCCACTGGCAATGCCCGCCCAGGAATCAAACAGCTGAACCACCTCTGCGCCTGCGCGGATTTGAAGATCCAGATGACGTATCACCGCCCGTGTGAGCAGGTTGATCAGGCGGCTGAACAACAACCCATCCGCTTCTGCAAGTCTACGTGTGACATCAAATTTCCGTGTGCCACGCCCATCCACCATGTAGCAAGCAAGTGTCCATGGCGCGCCGGCAAAACCAATCAGCGCTGTTTCGGCAGGCAGAGCTGCTCGCGTTTGGCGCAGCGCCTGATAGACAGGCGCCAGTTTTTCTTCCAGCGCCTCCAGCGATAAGCTGCCAAGCGCCGCCGCATCGGTGATCGGTGTGATGCGTGGGCCTTCCCCCTCCTCAAAGCTTACTTCTGCGCCCAGCGCATCTGGTACAACAAGAATATCTGAAAAAATAATCGCGGCATCCATACCAAAGCGGGTAATTGGCTGCAAGGTTACTTCTGTAGCTGCGTCCGGCGTGTAGCAGAACTGCAGAAAATTTTTATGTTTTGCTCTCACCTCACGATATTCCGGAAGGTAGCGCCCTGCCTGGCGCATGAACCAGAAGGGAGGGCGATCTGTTACCTTACCTGAAAGGGATTCGAGAAAACGTTTGGTCATCGATCTTTCTGACTAAATAAATAAAGAATATATATAAAAGGTGGTAATAGTAGTAGGTGGGTGGGCAAACAAGGATTATGATATTTCCACAATCTTAACCCGCAGTGATTAACCACAAAAACCAATAAAAAACAAAAACAAAAAATAAAAGCGCACAGCCATGGATAAGTTTATACGCATGTGCATAAAGCTGCCGGTAACAGAAAGAATAACCTTAACAAAAACCCGCCAGCCAGTTACAAACATGTCAGATCAATAGTTATCCACCTGCTTATCCCATGAAACAATTTAACCTGCATCTCGTATCGGATTCTACAGGCGAAACAGTAGGTAGTATAGCGCGCGCCGCGTTGGCGCAATTCGATGGGGTGGAGGCAGAAGAATATCACTGGACATTAGTTCGTAGTAAAACACAGCTGGAAAAGGTTATCGAGGCGATACGCGAGCATCCCGGCGTCGTGATGATGACGCTGGTGGATCAAAGTCTTCGCGACGTGCTGAAAATGGAATGCGTTAAACTCGGCGTGCCTTGCATCCCGGTACTGGCGGGGGTTGTCAGTGAACTTTCCAGCTATCTGGGAGAAAAGACCCATGCCCAGCCCGGCCGCCAGTATGAGCTGAATGAAGAATATTTCACCCGGGTGGATGCGATTAATTTTGCGCTGGCGCATGACGATGGCCAGGGTCACTGGGAGCTGGAAGATGCGGATATTATTCTGGTCGGCGTTTCCCGCACATCAAAATCACCCACCTGTGTCTACCTCGCCTATAAAGGCTACAAGGCGGCAAATATTCCATTTGTGCTGGATTGCCCGCTTCCAGAAGCGCTGGAGAGAGTGCAAAAACCGCTGATTGTTGGCCTGACCATTAACCCGGAGCGGCTGCAGCAAATCCGTAAAACCAGACTGCAATCCATCAATCAGGAGCAGGACACCAATTATATCGACATGGAATATATGCAGCGCGAAATCGCGGAATCACGCAAGCTGTTTGCCAAGCATCGCTGGCCGGTGATTGATGTGACCAAGCGCTCAGTCGAAGAAACCGCAGCGACCATTTTGCAATATCATAAGCGACATCAGGAAAAGCAGGAAGCCGCACATGGCTAGGGCAGGGGTTATCGGATGGCCGGTCGCGCATAGCTTATCACCGATTATTCATCAGCACTGGCTGGATCATTACGCCATCGCTGGCGGGTATGATAAATATGAGGTGCCGCCGCAGGAACTGGCATCATTTCTGAAAACACAGCGGCAAGAAATGTGCGGCTTTAATGTGACCCTTCCGCACAAGGAAACCATCATGCCGCTGCTCGATGAGATTGATGAAACAGCGCGCGCGATTGGTGCCGTCAATACAGTGGTGTGCCGAGAGGGAAAACTCACCGGCACCAATACGGATGCCACCGGATTCATCGCAGCGCTCAGGCAAGCTGTGCCAGATGTGCGGCGCGGCAAAGCCCTGGTGCTCGGTGCGGGCGGCGCGGCGCGGGCGGTTGTCTATGCGCTCAGGCAAGCAGGTTTTACCGATATTTATGTGGCCAATCGCAGCCCGGAAAAAGCGAAATGCCTGACGGCGGCGCTCGGTGGCCACGCCATTATGTGGCACATGCTAGAGGCGTATCTGCCTGAGGTGGACTTACTGGTCAATACCACCAGCCTTGGCATGCAGGGACAGCCGCCATTGGTCATTTCTCTTGCTGCGCTTGCGCCGCATGCTGTGGTCTATGATATTGTTTACAAGCCAAAAGAGACAGAACTGCTGAAACAGGCGCGCGCCGGGGGGCACCGTATTGTTGGGGGCATGGGAATGCTGCTGCATCAAGCCGCGCCAGCGTTTGAACTATTCTTCGGTGTCAGGCCCGAGGTGACCGAGGCGCTGCGCAGCAAGGTAGAGAGCGCATGAAAATTCTCGGCGTAACAGGCAGCATCGGCATGGGTAAATCAACTGTCACCGCGCAGCTGGCGCTGCTCGGCGCAAAAACGCTGAGCGCTGATAGGGTGGTGCACCAGCTGCTATCACCAGGCGGCCGCGCAGAAGCCCAGGTCTTTAATTATTTTCCTGAGGCCAAAACCCAAGGTGGGATTGACCGCATGGCGCTGGGTAAGCTCGTATTTGCTTCGGATGAAAAACGCCGGCTGCTCGAGCAGATACTTCATCCGCTGGTGGTTGAGGAAGAAGAGCGTTTTGTGCAAAGGGCGCACGCGCGCGGAGCAAAGCTCGTGGCGCTTGATATTCCGCTGCTGTTTGAAACAGGCGCAGAGGCGCGCGTCGATGTGGTGCTGGTGGCAACCGCGCCATACCATCTGCAAAGGCGCCGCGTGCTCGTTCGGCCGGGCATGGACGAGAAGAAATTCAAGCAGATACTCAGCGCGCAGATGTCAAACCATGAAAAATGCGCACGCGCAGACATAATCGTACAAACCGGGCTGGGTAAAGCATACACTATGCGCCAGCTCATGACAGAAAGGCACCAGTGGTATGCGTGAAATAGTCCTCGACACAGAAACAACAGGCATCGACCCGGCGACTGGCCACCGCATTGTTGAAATTGGCTGCATCGAGCTGGTTTCAGGCGCGCGCACGGGAAATTTTTTCCACTGCTACTTAAACCCAGAACGCGATATGCCCGAAGAGGCGTACCGAGTGCATGGCCTCTCGCAGGAATTCCTGCAGGGTCATCCTACCTTTGCGGAAAAGGTGGATGAGTTTTTGGAGTTTCTTGCGGCATCGCCGCTGGTTATCCACAATGCCGCCTTCGACATGAAATTTATCAATGCTGAGCTTGGCCGATGTGGTTTTGCATCCATTGCCATGGATCGGGTAACGGATACACTCCTCATCGCCCGCAAAAAATATCCCGGCTCGCCGGCGAATCTGGATGCGCTGTGCAAGCGCTTCGGCATTGATGCCAGTCACCGCACCAAACACGGAGCGCTGCTGGATGCTGAGCTTCTTTCTGAGGTGTATATTGAACTTCAGGGCGGCAAGCAAGTAACCCTCAGCCTGCAATCCACAAGCAGCCTGCAAGCGACTGCAGCGGTTGAAACCACAGCGAGCACGCCGCGCGCTATGCGCGTATTTTCGATCAGCGAGGAAGAGCAGGCCGCGCATCAGGAGATGCTGAAAAAAATCAAAAACCCTCTCTGGGTGGCTTAACTTATCATGCCTGCGAAAGCAGAAATCCTGAACGTGCATCCTTCTCGTCTGACAGGTTCCCCGAACGCGCGGACATAAAAAAAGGGCTCCCGAAGGAGCCCTTTTCGTTTGGCTTGTAACCGAGTATTACTTCGAGAAGTTGAACTCGATCTCTGCGCGGCGATCTTCGGCCAGGCATGCGATCTGCTGTTTGCGATCGGCATGGTTGCAGTCGGTGACCGGAGTAGATTCGCCTTTAGCTTCAATACGCACTTTGCGGGTTTTCAGGCCTTTCGAAGCGAGGTAAGCGCGAACGGTCTCTGCGCGGCGCTGCGACAGGCGCTTGTTATAGCCGGTATCGCCGATCTGATCAGCAAAACCTACGATATCAACGCTTTCAACGTCTTTTGCTTCTTTCACCAGCTTGCTCAGCGTATCGAGCTTGGCTTTTTCTTTGGCATTCAGGGTCGAGCGATTGAAATCAAAGTAAACGGTGCGGTGTTCTTTCGCCAGTTTACGAAGGTTTCCGGGCTGGCCGGCGCACTCATTATTAGCGGTATCCCACTTGGTGAGCACGCAGTTGTTGTGGCTGTTCATCCATACGGTGCCGTTTTTGTCTTTCACGACATCCTGAAAAGCGCCGGCGAAAGCTGCCGGAGAGAGCATGACGCTAGCGGTAGCAGCCAGGCAAGCAAGTTTAAATTTATTCATGGTCTATTCCTTATGAGTGTGGTGAGTTACAGTTAAGCAATGGGAATAACTATATGAATCGGGAAGCTAAATCAAAAGCCGGGTAAAGGCAACGGCTATTTTCCCACAGCAAGCGCCGCGGGCTATATACATTTTATTTATACATTACAGGGGCTTGCAAAGATAAATGATGCCGCCAAATACACTAAAACCCGATAAATTCCGTTTACTGATGCAGACTTGCCACAGCGCCGCGCCCATTACGCCACACTGGCGTTGGTTTTGGCGCGGTTTTGTAAATAAAGATTATGAAAATCAATGGGATCCAGCATAAGGGGCGGGAATCCACCATCTCTGGTGACATCCGCAATCACGCGGCGCGCGAATGGAAACAGCACAAACGGGCAATCCACCATAATCAACGGCTCGATACGATCCTGCGGCACATGACTCACCTGAAAAAGTCCGGCATAAGCGAGCTCGATCAGAAAAAGCGTGCTACCCTCTGCCGAGGCTTTGACGCCGATATGCATGGTCATTTCATAAAAATCTTCCTGCAGCTTCTGTGCTTTCAAATCGACACTCACATCAATGGCGGGGCGTGTATTTGTCGCAGCAAGGCTTTGCGGCGCATGCGGATTTTCAAACGACAGATCTTTGATGTATTGGCCTTTGACAGAAAAACTTGGCGCAGCGGCGGCGGGCTCATTCATTAGCTGTTTCCTTCGTCAAAAAAATTAACTATGGTGGCCTTCATAATCAAAACCACAAAGAAGGTCACGCAATATTTATGTCTGAAGGAATCGCTTACGCTGATATTGTGATACTGGCGCTGATCGCCGGATTTATACTGCTGCGCCTGCGTAGTGTGCTGGGGCAGAATATCGGGCACGAAAACCCGGATTTTTTCAAAAAAATGCAGCCGCAGGATGAAGGGCAGGAAAAAGAGCCGATCATCACGCTTGCAGAAAAAACAGCAAAGCCGAAAGAGCTGCCGCAAGATAGCTACCTGCAAACGCTGAAAGATGAATCGGTGAAAGCAGTACTTACAGAGATTGCAGCGAAAGATGCAGATTTCAGCGCCAGCGGCTTTCTTTCCGGAGCGAAAATGGCGTTTGAAATGGTGTTTGAGGGGTTTGCCAAGGGCGACCGCGCACCGCTTAAAATGCTGCTCGCGCCCGATCTTTACAGCCAGTTTGATGCCGAGATAGAAGCGCGCACCGCCAGCGACAGCAGAACAGAAACCACCCTTGTGTCCGTGACCGCGAAAGACATTATCCGCGCGAGCCTCATGGGCAATATCGCGCGGCTCACTGTCAGCTATATGAGCGAGCAGGTGAGTGTGGTGCGCGGCGCCGACGGCAAAATCATTCAGGGCAATCCGTCGGATGTGGATCAGGTGATGGATGAATGGACATTCGAGCGCGATATCAGTTCGCGCAATCCCAACTGGGTAATTATTGATACGTAACGCATGAAAAAACTCTTAGTGATTTCTTTGCTACTGCTTTCCGCCTGCTCACAGGCAGACCATTTTGAGGCGCGCCAGATTACTTTTGCCGAGCTGGATGGCTGGGCGCAGGATAACCACCAGCAAGCCATTGAAACCTTTCTTCCCAGCTGCCATGTGTTTGCCCGCAAGGCACGAAAAGAATCAGACGGCAGCGGTCTTAAGATCGACGAAAAAATCTGGCGGTCACTTTGCCATGAGGCCGAGTGGGCAAAAAACAACCCGCTTCAGGCCAAGCAGTTTTTTGAAGACCGCTTCGTGCCGTTGCGCATCAGCAACAACAACAAAGAGCAGGGGCTGTTTACCGGCTATTATGAACCAGTGCTTTTTGGGTCGCTTAAAAAAAAGGGCGATTTCAAATACCCGCTCCATGCCGCGCCGCCTGAGCTGAAAACCAGCAAGCCCTACTACACCCACGCCGAAATCAACAAGGGCGCGCTGAAGGGCAGAAAGCTGGAACTTCTCTGGGTGGATGACCCGGTGATGAAGTTTTTCATGCAGATTCAAGGCTCGGGGCGCGTGCGCCTGACCGATGGACGCGAGCTGTTCATCGGCTACGGCGATGGCAACGGCCAGCCTTATGTGAGCCTTGGCAAAGTGATGCGTGATCAGGGGCTGCTTCCAGCCGATCAGATTAATTTCTTCACCATCCGCCAGTGGCTGTATGACAACCCCAGCCGCGCCTTCGCGCTGATGGAAGAAAATCCCTCCTATATTTTCTTTAAAATCAGAAACGAGCCCGCCGTAGGCGCGGCGGGTGTGTCCCTTACACCACGGCGCTCGATTGCCATCGATAGCCGCTACATTCCGTACGGCTTGCCGCTTTATCTCGAGGTGGATCTGCCGCCGCTGCCGAATAAGCAGTCCACACCATTTAATCGCCTGATGATCGCACAGGATACTGGCGGGGCGATCCGCGGGCCGGTGCGCGGGGATATTTTCTTTGGCCCGGGCGACGAGGCGGAATATCTCGCCGGCCATATGAAAAACCGTGGCGTTTATACCTTGCTTGTGCCTAAGGAAGCTGCCGGTCAGCTGACATCACCACTTTCCGCGCTGGATGGCATCACCAATTTTTCGTGGTAGCGCATGAGCCCGCCGCGCCAGCTAACTCCGGAAGAAAATAAGCTCTGGAAGCAGCTGACCGAGCAGGTTGTTCCGCTGCGCGCGCCGCTGGATGAGGAGGAGGAGGAAGCCCCACTACCAAAACCAGCGCTAAAAAAACGCTCAAGCATCCGCGTGCGCGAAAGAATCGAACGGCCGCCAGAGGTGAAGGCACTCCTTACCACCGGCAGCACCACGGCGCTCGATAAGCGAAACGCTGAGCGCTTCAGAAAAGGTGAGATGGCGCTGGAGGCGATGCTCGATCTCCACGGCATGACCTATGAAAAAGCAAACGCTGCCCTCGCGCGCTTTATCGAAACTAGCTACATGCGGCAAAAGCGCGCCCTGCTCATCATTACCGGCAAGGGCACGCGCGGCGAAGGGGTGCTTAAGTCTGCGCTGCCCGGCTGGCTGAATCATGACGATATCCGACCGATGGTGCTGGCGGTAAGCCCGGCGAAAGCAAAACATGGCGGCAGCGGCGCTTATTATGTGCTACTAAAACGAAAACGCTGAGCCCGCCATGCATGATGACAAACCGCATATCCTGATTGTTGATGATGATGATCGCCTGCGCGCGCTGCTGAAGAAATTTCTATGCGAGCAGGGCTTCATGGTGTCGGTGGCGGCAAGCACAAAAGAAGCACGCGAGCAGCTTGGCTGGTTTGTGTTTGACGTGATGATTCTCGATGTGATGATGCCCGGCGAAACCGGTCTTGAACTGCTGACTGAGCTTCGCAGAAAGTCGCTGCCGGTGCTGATGCTTTCTGCCATGGGCGAAGCCGATGACCGCATCGCCGGGCTGGAAGCTGGCGCCGAGGACTATCTCACCAAGCCGTTCGAGCCCAAAGAACTGGTACTACGCCTTCGCACCATTCTAAAGCGTAGCGAAGCAGCGGGCGGTGCAGTGCTGCCACAGGTTGCCTTTGGCGATTTTGTGTTTGATACGGCAACCAACCAGCTAAAAAAAACAGGCCAGAGTGTGGCGCTCACTTCTGCTGAAGCGGCGCTGCTTAAGCAGTTGATACGGTATCTCGGTACGCCGGTGGCGCGCGAGCAGCTGGCAGCGGTGCTGCCGGGCAGCGCCAGCGAGCGAAGTATTGATGTGCAGATCACCCGCCTGCGCAAAAAAATCGAAGATAGCGAAGGAAAGCCCCTCCATCTGCAGACAATTCGCGGCGAAGGCTATGTGCTTTATGGCAGGCGCCTATGATCGGTAAGCGCTACTTGCCCAAAAGCCTCTTTGGTCGCACGCTGCTCATTGTGGTGCTGCCGACGGTGCTCATCCAGCTGGTGATGGCCTATGCATTTTTTGATCGCCACTGGGATTCGGTTACACGCCAGATGTCCAAAACACTGGCGGGCGATGCTGCGTTTCTGGTCAGCCAGCTCAAGCGCTCGCCCACCAAAGCTGAGTGGCACGTCATCAACGATTTTGAAGCAGCAACCGGCCTTCGCGTGGCACTCGGCGATGGTGCGAAATTCAAACCAGATGCCGCCAGTGAGAATTTCAGTGAATTCCGCCAGCAGCTTCGTGAGCGTATCAAGGAGCCTTTCAATATCCAGCGTCTCGCCGATGGCGACAATCTCGAAATACGCATCCTGCTGGATGGCCAGGTGCTATCCATTCAGGCCAGCCTCAAGCGCATCGAAAGCCGCACCACGCTCGCATTCCTTGCCTGGATGCTGGGGGCTTCGGCGCTTTTTCTGCTGATTGCCGTCTTGTTTCTGCGCAACCAGATTCGTCCCATTCACCAGCTGGCGGAGGCCGCGGATTATTTTGGCCGCGGCCTCGATATTCCGGATTTTCGTCCCCACGGCGCCAGCGAAGTGCGCCGCGCCGCCAAAGCGTTTATTGTGATGCGCGAGCGCCTGCGCCGCCAGATCCGCACGCGAACCGATATGCTATCGGGCATCTCCCACGACCTGCGCACGCCACTGACGCGCATGAAGCTCCAGCTGGCCATGATGCCGCGTGACGAAGCGATTGAAGGGCTTCAGGGCGATGTGGCGCAGATGGAGCACATGATTGCCGAATATCTTGATTTTGCGCGCGGCGAGGGGCGCGAGATTGCGGAAAAAGCCAGCCTGAAGCAGCTGCTCGAGGCGGTGATTGCGGATTATCAGCGTGCTGGTCAGCCGGTGAAGCTTCTTACGGCGCAGGAGGCGGTGCTTGATCTTCGCGCCAGCAGCATTCGCCGCATGCTGGCCAACATCATCGACAACGCGCTGCGCTATGGCAAGCGCGCCGAGCTATCGCTGAAAGCCAGCAGCCAGCAGGCGGAAATCTGGGTGGATGATGAAGGGCCGGGCATTGAGCGCGATCAGCACGAGGAAGTGTTTCGACCATTTGCACGCCTTGAGGTCTCGCGTAATGAAAAAACCGGCGGTGTTGGGCTCGGCCTGACCATCGCACGGGATATTGCGCTCGCCCATGGCGGCGGGATTGCGCTTGCGACTTCCCCCAGCGGCGGCCTTCGTGTAATAATCAGGCTTCCAATATAGAGGTTCACAATGAGCTTGTTTCTATTTCGTTTCTGGCCGGTACTCATTCCGCTGGTGATTTATCTGCTGTGGCACTGGCGCGCGGTGAAGCGCGCCAAAAAAGAAGGCGCCGAGCCGCCGCGCTTTCGTGATGGGCCGTGGTATTGGGCGGTGCTCGCGAGCTTGCTGATTGCCATGGCGTGCTTCCTGTTCCTCGGCCTGACGCATGATGCCGAAAAGGGCCAGTATGTGCCGCCGAGATTGGAAGATGGCCGTGTGGTGCCCGGCCATATTGAGCAATGAAACTATCCCCGCCCTGGCTTTCCTGGCCAGAAACCAAAACACTGATTGCTGCTTTTGCGCAGTATCCCGGCAGCCTTCGCTTTGTCGGCGGTGCGGTGCGCGACAGCCTGCTTGGCCGCGAAGTAGTGGAGGTGGATGGCGCGACCACGCGCTACCCGGGCGAGGTGATGTCGCTAGCCATACGCAGCGGCCTACGCGCAATTCCCACCGGGCTTGATCACGGCACCGTGACCATTGTCACTCAACAAAAAAGATTCGAAATCACCACCCTGCGCAGCGACATTAAAACCGATGGCCGCCATGCAGAGGTTGTGTTCACCGATAGCTGGCAGGAAGATGCAAAACGCCGTGATTTCACCATGAACGCACTGTATCTTTCGCCTGAGGGTGAATTGTTTGATGAGGTCGGCGGCGAGGCCGATGCGCGCCGCGGTCTCGTACGATTCATTGGCGAGCCAGAGGCGCGCATCCGTGAAGATTATCTACGCATCCTTCGCCTGTTTCGATTTTACGCCCACTATGGCAAAGCGCCGCTGGACGCAGGCGCGCTTGCCGCCTGCAAGCAGCTGGCCAGCCATTTAAAAAACCTGCCCGCCGAGCGCATCTGGCAGGAATTTTCTAAATTACTGGCTGCCCCGCAGTCTGACCCGGCGCTTGGCGCCATGCATGAGCAGGGCGTGCTGCCGCATGTGCTGGGATTTGAGGCCACGGATACCGATGTGATTTCACATCTGGAGAGGCTTGGCGCAGAAAGCGGCCTTACGATTGCTGCCGACAGCAAGCTTGCGGCGCTGCTGCAGAGTGCCGAGCCGCCAGCCTCCGCCGAAGCACTCGCCCGCCGCCTTAAATGCCCGAATAAAACATATAAAAACCTGCAGCAGCTTCAGGTGCATGTCCATTTAGTGGCTAGCATGACGCCGCGCCAGCTGAAGCAGCTTATCCGAAAGCAAGGCAGCGATCTTGCCGTGCAGCTGGTGCTGCTTGGCTGCGCTTGGTCGAAACAAGCGCTCTCCACCAGCCCTTACGGCGAGCTGCTTCAGCTGGCGCGCAGCTGGCAGGCGCCTGAATTTCCTGTTTCCGGCGGTGATTTGCTCGCACTCGGTATCCCTGCGGGGAAAGACATCGGTGATAAGCTCGAAAAACTTGAAACACTCTGGGAAGAAAGCGATTACCAGATGAGCAAAGCCGAGCTTTTAGGCAAGCTCGCGTGACCATGCAGCGCATGACATCAGCCTGGCTTTCGCGTCCCAGCGTTTTGCAGGTGCTGGCGCTTTTTGGCAGTGATCCGGTGTGTTTTGTCGGTGGATGTGTGCGCGATGGCTTGATTGGAAAAATCCCCTGTGATTACGATTTGGCCACATCGCTTGAATCTGCGGAAGTGCTCGCGCGAATCCAGCAGCGTGGCATCCGCTGGATTGTCGGCCACCCGGATTTCCCTATCACCAAGATAGAGGTAGATGGTGATATTTTTGACATCTGCTCGCTGCCGCAGCTCAAATATGTCAAGCCGCAGGCAGAGTTTGAAGGCTGGGTGAAACGCTACCTGAGCACGTTTGATTTTACCATTAATGCACTCGCGCTCTTTCCAAACGGTGCATTGGCAGATGATTTTGGTGCCATCCATGACATTGCCAATCAACAAATAAAGTTCATGGATGCACAAGCGCAAATCTCTGATGTTTTAAAACGTTCGCCCAATCGTATCGTTCGCTATTTTCGTTTTGCCTCGACGCATGGAAAAGGGAAATTTGACCCAGCGATTCTTGAGCAGCTTCGCGCGGGCGCGCCACTGCTTGCAAAAGAATATCCTGAATATCTGTATAACCAGATGACAAGGCTGATGGATATTGACAGCCCGTTTGAGGCGCTGAGCCTCATGCACCAGCAAGATATCCTACCTCATGCGCTGGGCTTCCAGCTGGACTCGCTCGCCGCGCTGGAAAAGCTCAGGAGCATTGAGCAGGCGCTTGGCAAGCCGTCGCATGGTAATATGCGTCTGCTGGCGATGCTCATGCAGGCGGCGCTGCCCGTCGATAGCGCGCTTGCGCATCTTGCCGAGCGCTGGAAAATGCCCAAACCCATTCAGAAGCAATTGGGCAATACGCTGGATGCTAGCCTTGCGTTTGATCCTGCGCTTACAAGCGAAGAGATGCATCAGCTGAAGCAGCACGCTGGCGAAGAAGCGCTGCGCCACGGCGCGATGCTGAGGCTCCTCATGGAAGACGAGCCGCTAAATCATTTAGAGAGCTACCGGATTTACCTTTGAAAAGCGCTTACTTCGCATCTTCGTCAGTGAATTTTTCGCCGGTGGGATTATCTTCCAGCGCATAGCCCGCTGAGCGCACCGTGCGGATCAGATCCGGCTGCTTGCCATCATAATCCAGCCCTTTGCGCAGACGGCGCACATGCACATCCACGGTGCGAAGCTCGACATAAATATCATGCCCCCACACCGCATCCAGCAGCTGCTCACGAGAGAACACACGGTTGGGGTGTTCGAGCAGGTAGCGAAGCAGTGAAAACTCGGTCGGCGAGAGGTGAACATCCTGGCCGTTGCGCGTGACCTTGTGGCCAGAAACATCCATGGTGATGCCAGCGAAGGAGAGGGTTTTTTCAGAAAGAGCCGGACGGAAGCGGCGGAAAATCGCACGGATACGCGCAATCAGTTCTGCCGGAGAAAATGGTTTGGTGAGGTAGTCGTCCGCGCCGGAATCCAGTCCGCGAATGCGATCACCTTCTTCGCCGCGCGCCGACAGCATGATGATGGGAATCGATTTGGTTTCCGGGCTCCAGCGCAGCTGCTTGCACACATCCACGCCCGACATCGAGGGCAACATCCAATCCAGCACAATCACATCCGGCTTATATTCTTTCACCATGGTGATGGCTTCTTCGCCGTCGCCGGTGGAGTACACGCGAAAACCCTCGCGCTCGAGGTTATAGCGAAGCAGGGTGACGATCGCGACTTCGTCTTCAACGATTAAAACCGAGGTTTCCAATGCGTTAGTCCTTTTATTTTTGTGCGCGCAAGTCTAGCATAGCGCGGGTTAAAGGCAACAATCTCCATGAAAAACCTTAAGAAAGCGTTGAAACCGTGAACCCAAAGCTCAAATTTGCCCTGGATATGGGGCCGCTGCTGGTGTTTTTCCTTGCCTACCGCATGGCGGATTTACTCACAGCCACCGCCGCTCTCATCGTCTTTACCCTCGTCTCCCTTGCCATTACCTACGCCTATGAGAAGAAAATCGCGGTGATGCCGCTGGTTTCCGCCATTGCGGTGACGGTCTTTGGTGGCATGACGCTGATCCTGCACGATGAACTCTTCATCAAAATGAAGCCGACCATCGTCAATTTACTCTTTTCAAGCATCCTGCTCGGCGGGCTTTATTTCGGGCGCCCCATGCTGAAATACCTGCTCGCCGAAGCCATCAGCCTGACCGAAACAGGCTGGAGGAAACTCTCGCGCAACTGGGGGCTGTATTTTATTTTTCTTGCCGCCTTGAATGAAGTCATCTGGCGCAATTTCTCCACCGATTTCTGGGTGAATTTTAAAGTGTTCGGCATGTTCACCTGCACGCTGCTTTTCACCACCAGCCAGATTCCTCTGATGAAAAAAGAGTGGGTGGAGGAAGAAAAAAAAGATGTGGGGTGATTTAAGTCAGCCCAAGCTGGATTTTGATAATGCGTTCAATGCCAGCTAGCTCTGCATCACTTACAGTGTTGATAAAAGTTTTGATGCGTGATTTATCGACGGTGCGAATCTGGTCAGCCATTACTTTTCCTTGTTTGCCGAGCACGCGCACCAGCGTTTCACTCACATAGATTTTCTGAACCTGACTGCTGATTGGAATCACCTGAGCACGATTTAGCACACGATTTGCCGCATCGTTGCTGACGATCACCGCTGGTCTTGTTTTTTGAATTTCACTTCCCTGCGCTGGGTCAAACGACACCCACCAGATCTCACCACGCTTCATTTAGGCCATCATCAATGCCGGATTCAATCCACTCCAATGTTTCGGCCTCGCGCGCCGAGTCATCTGCCATCATAGTGTAGCTTCGCTCCAGTTCGGCATCATCAGGTAGCGGCATCGCCTTCAGCACATGCGGCCGTGCCAGATCTTCCAAAAAACGGCTGATATTGCCGCGGCCAATCACCGCATGCAGTGCCGCGTAGATATTTTCATCCATGGTAATGGTCAGTTTTTTATGCATATACGTATAATATACGTATTGAGCCGGGAAGTCAAGACTCACTTCAGCGCCCGCCAGCCAATATCCCTGCGGCAGAAGCCTTCCGGCCAGTCGATCAGATCCACGGCTTGATATGCCAGTGCCTGCGCTTCCCTCAGGCTGTTTGCCGTTGCCGTAATGCCCAGCACACGCCCGCCAGTGGCGATGATGTTGCCATCTTTGAGCGATGTGCCGGCGTGAAAAACTTTAACGCCCGGCAGCGCGCCGGCCTTATCTAACCCGCGAATCACCGAACCTTTGTCATACGCGCCGGGATAGCCTTTTGCGGCCATGACGATGCAGACGGCCGAAATTCCTTCTCCCTCTGGGAGAAGGTTAGGATGAGGGCTGCCACTCGTTTGCGCAGAGCCGCCATAGCCCTCACCTAACCCTCTCCCAGAGGGAGAGGGCTTGAGTTCTCCATTGGCGCAGCTTAATAGCAGCGCAAATAAATCCTCTTCATAAAGCCGCATCAGGCTTTGGGTTTCGGGGTCGCCGAAACGCACATTATATTCAAGTAGTTTTGGCCCATCTTTTGTCAGCATCAGCCCGGCAAAAAGTACGCCGGTAAAAGGTGCGCCTTCCGCTTTCATCGCGGCCAAGGTTGGCTCGATGATGCTTGTCATGACCTCCTTTACCAGCGCGCTTGTGGCAAGTGACGGCGGTGCGTAGGTGCCCATACCGCCCGTGTTGGGGCCAGCATCGCCATCATAGGCACGCTTATGATCCTGCGCGGCGCCGAAATAGACCGCGCGCTCGCCATCTGCCAGCGCAAAGAAGCTCAGCTCTTCGCCGTCTAGAAATTCCTCGATAATGACCTGCGAGCCGCCGGCAATTTTGCCGGAAAACATGTCCGAAAGCGCGGTCTGTGCCTCAGCTTCATGCTGAGCAATCACCACACCTTTGCCCGCGGCAAGCCCGTCAGCCTTGATGACCAGCGGATAGGATTTTCCCGCGATAAACTGTTTCGCATCCGAAATATTATCAAAAAATCCATACGCTGCCGTTGGGATATTGTATTTGCGGCAAAGCTCTTTCATGAACCCTTTTGAGCCTTCCAGCTGCGCCGCCTTAGCGCTGGGGCCAAACACAGCGATGCCCTGCGCGCGCAAATGATCCGAAAGCCCATCCACCAGCGGCTGCTCTGGTCCTACCACCACCAGCGTAATGGCTTCTTTTTTACAAAAAGCGGCAATCTCATCAAAAGACCCGAGCGCCACGCAGGTGACATCTTCTGCAATGCCGGCATTGCCCGGGGAGCAGAACACCCGCGCCACACTGGGTGATTGTTTAAGACGCCAGCTGAGCGCATGTTCGCGCCCGCCAGAGCCGATGATTAGAACGTTATTCATAGAAGTTTCGTAGGTTGCGTAGGTTTCTGAGGTTTCGTATGTTAACTTTCGAAACTTACGTAACTTACGAAACCTACGCAACATGGATCTACAGCACAACCAGCCCATTTACTCAGTGAGCGAAGTATCGCAGGCGATCAAGCGCACGGTGGAGGATCATTTCGGGCTGATCAAGCTGCGCGGCGAAATCTCGGGTTTTAAGCTCCACAGCTCGGGGCATGCCTATTTCACTCTGAAAGATGACGAGGCGGTGATCGACGCCGTGTGCTGGCGCGGCAATGTCTCGCGGCTGAATTTCAAGGCAGAGGACGGCCTGGAGGTGATTGCCACCGGCAAAGTCACCACCTATCCCGGCCGCTCAAAATACCAGATTGTGGTCGATCGCATGGAGCCAGCTGGTGCCGGCGCATTGATGGCGCTCCTCGAAAAGCGCAAAAAACAGCTCGAAAGTGAAGGGCTCTTTGATGTGATGCGCAAAAAACCGCTGCCCTATCTTCCACGTGTGATAGGCGTCATCACATCGCCGACCGGGGCGGTGATCCGCGATATCCTGCACCGGCTCTCGGATCGCTTTCCGCTGCATGTGATGGTCTGGCCGGTCGCGGTGCAGGGCGAGGGTGCTGCGGAGCAGATTGCGGAGGCGATTGCGGGGTTTAATAAATTGCCCCCCCCTCACTCAACCCTCTCCCCCGAGGGGAGAGGGATTATTCGGCCTGATCTTCTCATCGTTGCGCGCGGCGGTGGCTCGATCGAGGATCTATGGGCGTTTAACGAAGAGATTGTAGTGCGCGCGGCAGCACATTCCACCATACCGCTGATTTCCGCCGTTGGCCATGAAACCGATACCACGCTGATTGATTTTGCTTCCGACCGCCGGGCGCCGACACCCACCGCCGCTGCCGAGATGGCGGTGCCGGTGAAGGCTGAGCTGGAGATGACGCTTGCTCAGCTTGGCCTGCGCCTGATGCGCGCCCAGCAGCAGCTGCTGGAGCGCCAGCGGGAAAAACTTGAAGGGCTATCGCGCGGCCTGCCAAAGCCACAGGCGCTGCTCGACCAGAAAACCCAGCGCCTTGATGATTGGGCGGAGAGGTTACTAACCGCGCTGCCACAGCTTATCAAGCGCAAAGAAGATGCGCTTGCGCTGCTTGCCAATCGTTTGCAGCCGCGCCTGCTGCTACAGGAAATCGTTTCGGTATCAAAACGCATCAGTGAGCTGCACCAGCGAACGACGCTAGCTGTTTCGCGTTTGCTCGAAAAGCGCAGCCAGATCTTATCGCATATCACCAGCCTGCTTGAGGCGCTGAACTATCAGCGCGTGCTGGAGCGCGGCTTTGTGCTGGTGAAGGATGGGCAGGGCAGGGTCGTCAGCTCTGCCGCGCGCGCGGGCGAGGCCAAAGAGCTGACGCTGGTGTTTAAGGATGGCGAGCTGATTGTGAAAAAACCCTCACCCTAACCCTCTGCCTATCAGGGAGAGGGAAGTGAGCGCATGCGAGCGGGTGAGGGTTACTTAATCCCCCACGCCTCTTTCGGCCAGCGCTTGTGCACCCAGAACCACTGCTCGGGGTACTCGCGGATCCACCCTTCGACCATGCGGTTAATGGCCAGCATGATGGCGCGCACGTCTTTGTCTTTATCGCCGGTTTTTGCGTAAGCAATCGGCGGGCTGACATACCCTTTGAAGTGCGCGCCCTTGGTGCGCACAATATGCGCCGGAATAATCGGCAGGTCAAAGCGAAGCGCGAGCTCAGCGATGGCGGTTGCGGTCATGGCGTTATGGCCGAAAAATGGCAGCGCGATGCCATCATTCATTTTCTGGTCAATCAGCATGGCGATGGATTGCTTGGCGCGCAGCGCACGCATCAGCCCGGCGCCGCCTTTTGGCCCTTTGGCGAATTGATCATTGCACTGGCTGGCGCGAAGTGAGCGAATCATTTCATCAACGTAGGGATTATTCGCGTGGCGATAGATCACCGCCAGATTTACGCCATTCCTGAACGCCATCGGCGCGTTCAGCTCCCAGTTGCCCAGATGCGCGGAGAAAAACAGCGCAGGCTTGCTGTCCTTTGGAATGTGCTCCAGCCCGCTGATGTCAACACGCGAGAAAAGCTTGCCGGGCAAATGAGGAAGCTCCGCCGCTGTGCGGCCGAGATTGTCCCACATATCAGAGAGAAGCTTATATTCCTCATCACGCGAGAGGTTAGGATAGGCGAGCTTTAAGTTTTTCTTAGCGGTCTGATGCGCGGGTAAGAATGGGCCAATGGCGCGCGCCAGCGTACCGCCGGTGAAGGAGGCCATATCAAGCGACATGCCGCGAAAGCCGCTGAATACGGTTTTAAGCAGTAAAGCTTCAAAAAAATGTTTTGCGCTCATAATTAGAAATCTTTTTTCTCCCCCGCTTGCGGGGGAGGTAAGGAGGGGGTGAAAGAGTAAGACGTTATTAGAGAGTATGGGTATTGTCACCCCCCTCTGGCTCCCCCCGCAGGCGGGGGGAGAAACATCGTAAGCCAGACATTAAAATCTTCATTATTTTCAATCAATAATTGAATGTGCAGCACCGTGATGCCATGCCGCTCAGCTTCTGGCAGCCTCACCCAATCTTTCGCGGTGGTGATCAGCTGCGCGCCATGCGCGCTTGCCATGCGCCGCAGCCCCTCCAGCTCTTCAGGCGTGTAGGGGTGGTGATCGGCGAAGCAGCGCGTCGCCATCACATGTGCGCCGAGGTTGTGCAGCGTAGTGAAAAATTTCTGCGGGTATGCAAGCCCGCAGAACGCCACCCAGCGCTTGCCGCGCACATCATTGACGCCTATAGGCTGGCTGATGGCGGTGAAGGTAGGTTTAGGGTTTTCTGGCATAGAAAAATCCTGACCGGGATTCACCACAAACACCGCATCCACTTTGCTTAGCGTTTCGCCAAGTGGTGCGCGCAGGGGGCCTGCGGGAAGCAAAAAGCCATTACCGAAGCCAACACTGCCGTCAATGACCAGAATGGAGCGAGTCTTGGCGATGGTGGGGTTGTGCAGCCCGTCATCCATGATGATGATGTCCGCACCAAGCGATTCGGCAAGCTCGGCGCCGCGTGGGCGATCGGCGGCAATGATGGTCGGCAGCACTGCCGCCAGCATCAGCGGTTCATCACCAACATCATGCGCGGTGTGTTTGGCGGGATCCACGAGGGTGGCTTCTTTGAGTCTGCCACCATAGCCGCGGCTTAAATAATAGGCTTTCTTGCCACGGCTTTTCATCCACTCGCCGATGAGTAGCGCGAGCGGCGTTTTTCCCGCACCGCCCGCGGTGATGCCGCCGATGCACAGCACCGCCGCCTTCGCATGGTAAGGTTTTGCTCGGTGGTTTTTAAGCCGGCGCAGCGCGTCGTAAACCAGCGAGAAAGGTAGCAGTGCATAGGCCTGCCATCCGCGCTCGCTCCAGAAATCCGGGGTGCGAAAGCTCATGCGGCGAGCACTCCCAAAACTGGCATCAGCCGGTCAAGATGCGCCTGCGCGCTACCTGCATGATCTTCCACATAATTGCGGGCGCTGCGACCCATGGCGGCGCGCTTTGCCCCGTCGCGCAGCAAGCCATCCACCGCGGCGGCAAGTTCGGCTTTGGAGCCAATCATCTGGCAGGCCTTCTGCGCCGCCAGATCGCGGTAGATGCCCTCGAAATTATGCACATGCTGCCCGCTGAGGATGGCGCAGGAAAGCCGCGCAGGCTCCAGCGGATTCTGCCCGCCATGCGGCGTGAGCGACCCGCCCATGAACACCAGCTCACAGGCGCGGTAAAAAAGCCCCAGCTCGCCCATCGTATCGGCGAGATAAATCTGAGTTTGATGGGTGATGGGTTCTTTTTTCGAGCGCTGCGCGCAGCGTGCATGGGGTTTCAGCTGCGCCATCAGCTCGCCGCCGCGCGGGGCATGGCGGGGGACGATGATGGTGAGTAAATCCGGCCTGGTGGCGGCCAGCAGCTGGTGGGCTTTCAGCGCGGCTTCTTCCTCACCCGCATGCGTGCTGGCAGCCAGCCACACTGGCCGAGCGCCAATCTGCGCGCGTAAGCTGGCAAGCTCCGCCTCGTCACAGGTAAGCTCTGGTGCGTCATATTTGAGGTTGCCCAGCTCAAGCACACGTTTTGCACCGAGCTGGCGGTAGCGTTCGCCGTCCTGCTTGCTGCCGGCAAATACCACATTAAAACGGCGCATCAGCTCGCGTATCATCTGAGGTTTTTTGCTCCATGACGCAAACGAACGCGCCGACATGCGCCCATTGAGGATGCCAAGGAAACAGCCATAACTATCCGCCGCCACAATGAGGTTTGGCCACAGCTCTGATTCCACAAAAAACGCGGCCTGTGGCTTCCAGTGGCGCATAAAACGAGCGGTGATCTCCGGCGTATCGAGTGGGGCATATTGATGCAGCACCCCGGCAGGAAGACGGCTTTTCATCAGCTCGGCGGAGCTTTTCGTGCCGGTGGTCAGTAACAGCTGGATGGCCGGCAGCTGCTGCGTAAGCAGCTGGATCAGCCGCAGCACCGAGTTCGCCTCGCCAACGCTTGCCGCATGGATCCACACCAGCATGCCATCCGGCCGCTGGCGTGAGCCGTAGCCATAGCGCTCGCGCAGGCGCTGCGCATCTTCCTTGCCGCGATACTGGCGCAGTTTCAGCCAGAAAAAAAGCAGCGGCTGGGCAAGATCAGTCAGGGTACGATAGGTGCTAAGTGCTAAAGACGCCATCTGCCTGTTCCACCAGTTTGTTCATCGCGCGTTCGACGCGTAGGCGCGAGGCTTCATCGTCATCACTATCTATCATGATCGGCGCGCCCACGCAAAAGGCAATGCGGCCAAATGGCAGCGCCAGCATGAAGCGATCCCAACTGCCAAGCCGCTTGGCGTGGTCGGAATAAAAGGTGACTGGCAGCACCGGTTTTTTGGAAAGCCGGGCAATCGTCACGACCCCCATCGCCGCCTGCTGAAAGGGGCCGCGAGGGCCATCCGGCGTGATGGAAATATTATCGCCCGCCTTGATCGCCCGCAGGATGACTTTGACCGCCTCAAACCCGCCCCTGCTGGAAGAGCCGACAATCGTGTCCTGCCCGAAATGCTTGATGACTGAGGAGATGAGCTTGCCATCGCGATGCTCGGAGATGAGCACATGCATGGCGCGTCCCGGCGGGCATATGGTCGGGCACAGCATCATGCGGCCATGCCAGAAGGCAAAAATCGCGTTTCTCTCGCCGCGCATGTAGGGCGCTGCGAGGTTATCATAGATGAATTGCTTGCGGCTTGTGGCGTATACGAAACGAATATAAGCAGCAAACAACCACGCAAGAAAAGCCTGCGTGAGCGGGTGTTTGACAAGGCGTTTATCAAGGCGCATGGCTAGGGCTCCTTTGCATTCTGGCCATGCGCGGCCTCCCCGTAGAGCTGATAGTATTTACCTTGTTTGGAAAGCAGCTCATGATGGCAGCCATATTCCAGAATGCGGCCATGCTCCATCACATAAATCAGATCAGCGCTGACGATGGTTGATAAGCGGTGTGCAATGACTAGCGTGGTGCGGCCTTTCATCAGGCCATCCAGCGCCTGCTGAATGACGCGTTCGGATTCATTATCCAGCGATGAGGTCGCTTCATCCAGCAGCAGGATGGGCGCATTTTTGAGCATTGCCCGCGCAATGGCAAGCCGCTGGCGCTGGCCGCCGGAAAGCCGCACACCATGCGCGCCGATCATCGTATCATAGCCCTGCGGCAGGCTGGTGATAAACTCATGCGCGGCGGCGTGTTTTGCTGCGCTCACAATATCTTCTTCACTGGCACCTTCGCGCCCGTAAGCGATGTTGGCGCGCACGGTGTCGTCAAACAGCATGGATTCCTGCGGCACCAGCGCGATTGCCTCGCGCAGGCTGTGCAGTGTGACGCTGCGGATATCCTGCCCGTCGATGGTGATGCGCCCGGCCTCCACATCATAAAAACGCAGCAGCAGGCTGGCGAGTGTTGATTTGCCACCGCCGGAAAGCCCCACCAGCGCCACCATCTTGCCGGCAGGCACGGTAAGGTTAATCTCATGCACACCGTGGCCACCGCTATAGGTGAAAGACACATGCTCAAAGCGCACCTCGCCGCCGCGAATCGTCAGCGGCTTTGCATCGCTGGCATCGGTGATGGCAGGTGGGGTGTCGAGCACCATAAATAAGCGGCTGGCAGCAGCGAGGCCTTCCTGCATCACGGCATTCAGGCCAGTCATGGCGCGCACCGGCCGGTACGCCATCAGGAATGCGGCAATGAATGAAAAAAATGCGCCGGGCGTAATCACCCCATCCATCACCTGCCACCCGCCATACCAGATAACGAGCGCAATCGATGCGCCGCTGATCATTTCCATCATTGGTGTGGAAAAAGCACCGCGCCGCGCCGCCTTATAATAAAGCTTAAACAGCGATTCAATAATGCCGCCCGCGCGCTGGATTTCAAACGTTTCGCGGTTGTAGGATTTCACGGTGCGCACACCGGAGAAAATTTCTTCCAGCGTGGCGGTGAATTCGCCCAGCTCGCTTTGTGTTTTATCAGAAATCTTGCGCAGCGATTTACCAAGCTTGATGAGGGGCAGCACCGCAATCAGGAAAATCGGCATCGCGACCAGCGCAAGGATAGCATTCTGATAGATCATCACCCCCACCAGAAATACCAGGCACACGCTTTCTTTCACCAGTGAGGTGAGTGCGGTGGTAAAGGCGCTGCGCATCATATTAATATCGTTGGTGAAGCGGGAAATGAGCCGCCCGGCGGATTCGTGATGAAAGAGGCTTAAATCAGCGCGCATCAGGTGGGAAAAAAGCCGCGTCTGAATATCGGCCACCAGCCGCTGCCCAACAAAACGCATGGTGACCAGATTGCCGTAATTCGCCATCGCGCCGATCAGCCCGACACAAAAAACCGCAAGCGGAATGATGAGCAGCATATCGCGGTTTCTGGCAATAAAAATCTGATCCAGCGCCGGCTGCATCATCCAGGCGTTGGTGGCGGTGGCCAGTGCCACCACCAGCATGCACAGCATCGCGAACGCAACTTTCGCGCGGTAAGGTTTGATGTGCTCGCGAAGCAGGCGGCGAATAAGCACCGAACTTTTGGCAGGGCTGGTCATGCGCCGGCTACCGTCATGCGGGAAATTACAAAGGTCGGCGCATTGGTGGCATAGCGAAATACCAGATCGCTGGCAGGTGTGAGGTTCATCAGCATATCCTGCAGCCGTCCCGCGATGGTGATTTCCGAAACCGGATAGGCAACCTCGCCCTTTTCAATCCAAAACCCGGCGGCGCCCTGGCTGTAATCACCGGTGACCATATTCACGCCCATGCCGAATGTTTCCGTGACATAAAGGCCGCTTGGAATGTCTGCTATTAATTGTGCAGGAGAAGCGGCTCCGCTTTCCATATAGAGATTGGTGGAGGAGGGGGAGGGCGCTGACGCCACCCCGCGCGAAGCGTGGCCGGTGGTGGTCATGCCCAGCTTGCTGGCGCTCCTGACATCCAGCAGCCAGCTTTTCAGCACACCATCTTCTACCAGCGAGAGTGTTTTGCCTGCCACGCCCTCGCCATCAAAAGGCCGCGAGCCAAGCCCGCGCAGGCGGTGCGGCTCGTCGGTGATGCGAAGTGCGGGGCTTGCGATTTTTTTGCCAAGGCTGTCTTTCAGAAAACTTGCGCCGCGCGCAACTGAAGCGCCCGACGCTGCCCCGGCGATGATGCCCACCAGCTGTTTGCCCACACGCGGGTCAAACACCACCGGCACCTCACAGGTTGATATTTTGCGCGGATTCAGGCGCGCCAGTGCGCGCCGCGCTGCCTCGCAGCCAATGGTTTCAGGAGCGGCAAGATCCTGCCGCCAGCGCACGCTGGAATAATCATAGTCACGCTCCATCTGCGTGCCGCTGCCAGCCAGCACCGAAACCGAAAGCGAGAAGTGGCTCGAAGGGTAGCTTTGCGCAAAATCCACGCCGCCACTGCCAGCAATCGCAAGGCTGATGCGGCTGGCATTGTAATGCGCCTCTGCGCCCTCAGAGTTCATGATACCCGGGGTGGCAAGCGCCGCCTCTTCGGCTTTACGGCAGCTTTCCTGAAACCAGCTGGCGGCAGGTTCATCCGCGTCATGAAGGCCAAGCTCAGGAATGGTTTTAGGGTAGAGTGCTGGTTCAGCCAGGCGCGCATCCGGATCCGCCGGCGTAAGCCGCGCCATCGCCACCGCGCGCTCGGCCGCCTCACTTAGCGCCGCCTGCGACAAATCCGTGGTGGAGACAATCGCCTGCTGGCTACCCACAAACGCGCGAAGCCCCAGCGCGTTGCTTTCTGAGCGCTCGAGACCCTCGGGTTTTCCGAGTCGGCATGAATGGCTGATATCGATGCTTTCAAACAGCACTGCGTCGCAGGCGGTCGCGCCGCAGCGTTTCGCGGCGTGTAGTGCGCTTTCCAGCGTATCAAGGGAAGAAGACATGAAGGCTTCTCTAAAGTATCCTGTGCAATTTCGCAACGCCCAGCATCAAAAGAAGCACAGAAGGTAGATTTTTTTCATCATCATGTTGCGTAAAACATAGAAGCTGGCTACTATTCCTAGCATGATGACCGGCCAAGCTATCATGACCCTGCCACATTCCCGGCCCAAGGTGCACCGCCCGCCGATTCGCGGCGCATCCGGCCAGCAGAGACCCGTTCTCGGGTTACTACTGGGGGTGGCGCTGGGGCTATGGCTGCTGTCCTCGCTGCGTGCGGGCAGCTCTGATCCAGCGGTGGAGATGACCGAAATGAAAACCGCGATCGAGCCAGCGCAGCGTGTCGAGCAGCCGCAACCTCAGCAGGCAGTCGCCGCAAAATCAGCTGATACCATTGTGATTCAGGGGGATAATCAGGCGATTATCGGTCAGATGGCTAGAATTCCCGTATATAACAAAGGCAGCGCTGAGGTGCAGACAGTCACCAACCTTGACAAGGAAGATGGCAAGGAACTACTCTCCATTGTCAATCGGTATTAACTTTTCTTCCAAGGGTAGCCCACTTGCCGCACTGGCTTGTGTTGTTTTTTATTATGTTCCTGCCGCTACAGGCGCAGGCGGCAGAGCCGCTGACGATGGTCACCGGCCCTAAAACCGGCACGTATTATGCGATTGGGCAGGATATTGCCAAGGCACTGGATGCTGAAGGGATGGAGATCAGCATCCGTGAATCGGAAGGTTCGATCGATAACATCAAGCGCATGAACGACATGCAAGGCGCCATGCTTGGCATGGTGCAGTCGGATGTGCTTGGGTTCTTGTCGCGCTCGCAAACACCCGAATCGCTTCGCATGGCAAGTCGCCTGCGCATGGTGCTGCCGCTGCATGAGGAAGAGGTGCATGTGCTGGCACGCCGCTCGATCGAAAACTGGCAGGGGCTCCAAGGTAAGCGTGTCGCGATTGGCGAGGAGGCCAGTGGCAATATGCTCACGGCGATTAACCTTTTCGCGCTAAGCGAACTGGAGCCGGCGGAAATGAAAAAAATGCCGCCCGCCGAGGGCGTGGTCGCGGTGCTCAAGGGCGAGCTGGATGCGGTGATTTTTGTCGGCGGGAAGCCCGTTCGTCTGTTTAAGAATCTTGAAAATCTGACGGATTCGCAGAATCAGAAATTTACTGGTCTGCTTAGTCAGGTGCATTTCCTGCCGCTGGATAACGCTCGGCTGCTTGAGGAATATCGTCCGGCAACCATCACGGCTCAGGATTATAGCTTTGTTTCATCGCCAGTGCCGACAGTGGCCGTTCAGGCGGTGCTGGTGAGTTTTGATGTTTCGGCCAGCAAGGAGCGCTGCAAACAGCTGGGTGCTTTTACTGCCGCACTTCGCGACAAGTTGTCGGAATTAAAAAACAAAGGCCACAGCAAATGGAACGATGTGGATGTTGATAATTCTGGCGGGCTATGGAAGAAAGACGCCTGCGCGTGGCCGGATACTCCGGCGTCACCGGTGGATGATAAAAAACAGCTGCTGAATATTCTTGAAAAACGCGGCTAAAATAAATGGCCGGCTTTTTTGCTTTTCGCTTCAATGTAGCTATGATTATGCGCGCCGGATGCCGCCACCAGCGGCACGCGCTCTTTCACATGAATGCCGTGGCGCTCAATCAGCCCAATTTTTGACGGATTATTGGTTAGCAGTCTGATGGTATGATAGCCGCAGTAATTGAGCATCGCCGCGGCGATAGCGAAATCGCGCTCATCATCCTCATAGCCCAGCAGCTGGTTGGCCGCGTAGGTATCCACGCCCATTTCCTGCAGCTTGTAGGCGCGGATTTTATTGGTGATGCCGATGCCGCGGCCTTCCTGATGCAGGTATAAAAGCAGCCCCGCACCTTCGGCTTTCATCGCAGAAAGCGCCATCTGCAGCTGGTCGCCGCAATCGCAGCGCAGGCTGCCCAGAATATCGCCGGTGATGCAGCTGGAATGCACGCGCGCCAGCGGTGCTTTGCTGGCACGAGCATCACCAATCGACAGCAGCAAATGCGTGCTGGTGGCATGCAGCGCGCGAAAGCTCTGGATGCGCGCATCCTCCGCGCCGACCACCGGCAGGCGGGCGCTGGCTGTTTCCACCAGCGGGGGCAGGGGCGAGCTGGCGTAGCGCTTTAAATCATCATAGGCCAGCAGCGGCCAGTCTGGCTCCTCGTAGCTTTGCGTAAAGAGCAGGGCGGCAGGCAGCAGCGAGGCATATTTCACCAGCTGAATAAGCAGCGCATCGCCGGGCTGAAGCGCTGGCGATGGGATGGCGGCCTGCGCCGCGGTGGGGTCAGCCAGGCTGCAAAGCTGCGCGTAATCAAACGCGCCGGCGGCAAGCGCCACCACCGGCAGCGCTGTATCAAACCCAAGGCTTTTTGCCCGCGCGCCGGTAATCAGCAGCTCAGTGCCCGGCGGCAGGGTGCGCTGGCGCGGCTCATCTACAAATTCGGCGGGCAGCAGAAGCTGGCGAGCGCCTTCGCGCTCGATCACCACGCCGCAGCCGCGCCTCAGCGCATCCACCGCGCGCCCCACGCGCAGAATATGATCAAAACCTTGCAACATGGCCGGTTTTATACTAGAGCAGGCGCAGAAAACCTAGAGAAAAGTAGTCTATGATTGTGGTGGCAAGCCAGAACCAGCCCTTCGCCAGAGCGCTTGCAGAGCAGCTGGTGCGCGAGCTGGCTGTGCCATGTGAATGCGCCTTTAGCATGGAGGAAGCCGCCAAATCCCAGCCGCTTATCACCGTGACCGATGAACCGTCTTTGCATCACGGCGACCATCGTATCCTCGCCATCACCCCGCCAGTGAAGCTGGCTGAACTGCTGCGCAGCCTTCGCCTCATGCAGCAAAGCGCAAAGGAAGCCTATACGCTGCCGGGCGGCGCGGTGTTTGATGCGCGCCTGAAACAGATTGCCACGCCAGCACCCGGCGCGGAAGTGAGCCTGACAGACAAAGAAGCAAAGCTCCTCGAAGCATTGCTGAAGGCAGGCCGCAGCACCATCAGCCGCGAAGAGCTGCTGCAGCAGGTCTGGGGCATTGAGGCGGAACTTAACACCCACACGCTGGAAACCCATATTTACCGCCTGCGCGGCAAGCTCGGCGAGATTGGCGGCAGCGAGTGGATTGAAGCGGCCAGCGGTGGCTACAGGATTGCGTCATGACCAGCAGCAAAACCCATCTGATTGGCCTGACCCGCGACGAGCTGGCGCAGAAACTGGCAGAGCACGGTTTTGAACCGTTTCGCGCGAAGCAGATCTGGCAGTGGATCTATGTGAAAGGCGCAACCGATTTTCGGCAGATGACCAGCATCAACAAAGCCGGTCAGGCGAGGCTCGCGGAGCATTTTGACCTCGCTCGCCCGGGGATTGATAAAAACCTCACCTCCTTCGATGGCACCCGCAAATGGCTGCTGGAATTTGAGGACAAAAACAAAGTCGAAAGCGTGTTCATTCCCGAAGAAGATCGCGGCGCGCTGTGTGTGTCGTCGCAGGTGGGCTGCACACTTTCCTGCAGCTTCTGCCACACCGGCACGATGAAGCTGGTGCGCAACTTAACCGCGCGCGAAATCATCAGCCAGGTGCTCATCGCCCGCGATGGGTTGGGGGAGTGGAACAAAAAACGCGAGAACTGCCTCTTTACCAACATCGTGATGATGGGCATGGGCGAGCCGCTTTATAATTATGAGCAGGTGGCAAAAGCGCTGAAGATCATCATGGATGGCGAGGGTATCGCGATTTCCAAGCGGCGCATCACGCTGTCGACATCCGGTGTCGTGCCGATGATTAAGAAGTGCGGCGAAGAGCTGGAGGTGAATCTCGCCATCAGCTTACATGCCGTGCGCGATGATCTGCGCGATGAGCTGGTGCCGCTCAATAAAAAATACCCGATCAAGGAGCTGCTGCAGGCCTGCCGCGACTATCCGGCCGCGAGCAACACGCGCCGCATCACTTTTGAATATGTGATGCTGAAAGGCGTGAATGATACGGACGCCGATGCGCGCGAGCTATGCCGCCTGCTGAAAGGTATTCATGCGAAAGTGAACCTCATTCCGTGGAACCCGTGGCCGGGCGCGAAATATGAAACCTCCAGCCGCAACCGCCAGCATGCCTTTGCCAAAATCGTCAACGATGCGGGATTCTCCTCACCGATTCGCGCCACACGCGGGCAGGATATCTTCGCCGCCTGCGGCCAGCTGAAAAGCGATTCTGAAAGGAAGAAGGGTGAGAAAGTATGGTTAGGAAGTAATGAAAATCAGTAACTTGACCATTTTTCTGCTGAGCCCGATTGTCATTAAACTGTAACCTGCGATTAATTAAAATCTGCTAATATAGCCATTCAACCTGAGAATGGATAGCGCGTGGAGCGTACCGCAGAACAGCAAGACTTGATCAATAGCGAGCTTATTAGTGCCGCTAATCGAGGCGATTTACCGGCGGTGAAAGCCGCGCTGAAAAATGGCGCGAACATCCATGCGAACGATGATGTAGCCCTTTGCTCGGCGGCCGCAAATGGCCACTTTGAGATCGTGGCGCTGCTGCTGGAAAACGGCGCGAACATCCATGCAAACAATGATTATGCCCTTCGCTGCGCGGCCGCACAAGGCTACTTTGAGATGGTGGCGCTGCTTGAAAGCCATGATGGGCTTGAAGCCGCCATTCGCTCGTATGCGGAAAAAGCCAAAGCGCCATCGCTGCGCACGCTAGTATATCAGGCGGCGGTGGTAGGCGCGCTGCATGGCATGGATAAAACGCGGCTTGTGGAGTTTGTGCAAGGCACCATGCAGCAAAATGCCTATGATACACCGCTTAGCAGAGCCGATAAGCGCCCAAGGCCGATCGAGATGGAGCAGTTTGCCGTGCTGGATCACCAGTC
The DNA here is from genome assembly GCA_033763775.1 of Alphaproteobacteria bacterium. Lineage (GTDB taxonomy): Bacteria > Pseudomonadota > Alphaproteobacteria > Rickettsiales > SXRF01 > JAJTHB01. Next base: position 224,026 of record JANRJW010000014.1, read on the forward strand.
TCGAAATCAGCTGGATAGTATGGCAAAAAAAATAAAACTCGATGGCTACCTGAAAGCCGCGCAGATACCCGACATGGTGAGTGAGTATGCCGATGCGGTGATGCTGCCGCGCCTGTTGCTGGAGGAGAAGAACGGCGAAGGCCAGTGGGACGATATATCCGAAAATCAGATACAGCGCTGGTCAGAAAAGCTGCTACCGCTCGCCGCGCAGGAAATGCTTGGCGCCAAGCGGCTGGATGAAATACTGGAGATGAGCAAGGCATGGCATATTAATGGTAACTCGCTGCCGCATGACCTCAGGCCGCATCTTTCCGATAGATGGCAGCAGCTGATAAACGATGTGCCGACGCCGTTTGAGCATGAGGGCGAAAAGCTGGTGATTCGCGCGCTATCCGATAAATCATCGCTGAAGCGCGAAAGCACCGCACTGAAACACTGTGTTGGCCAGGGTAGCCATTACATTAATCAATGTGCCGCGGGCAATATCCATATTCTTTCCGTCCAAACCGAAAGTGGCACGCCGCTTGCCACCCGTGAAGTAATCCTTACAGGCAACCCGAAAGAACCGCTTGAGCAAAGACAGTTCCACGGTAAAAATAATGGCGCGGTGCCGCCGTTGGCGCAGCAGGCGATGGATTGGTTTGATAAACAGCTTGCAAATAAAGAGATAGCATTTAACCCACCCCAAAATGGTAAATGGGGAACAGTAACGGTTGAAAAGTCCAAACCGGCCATCATCCGGCACATTGGCTATGAGCCGAGCGCGGCGCAGGTTGAAAAATGTCTGAAACATTATGAGCAGCATCTGCTGCTCAAACAGCCGCAGCTGGTCAGGAATCGCCGCGACGGTGCCTTTACCCGGCCGCCTGAACTCACAGACGACTATCGCTGGGTGAATTCCATCCGCGCCGACGCACCGCCAGCAAAAAGTGACGGCAGGCAAAGATTAGTGTAAGAAGTGGCGGTGGCTTTTAACACAATACCATTTGCCCCGGCTTCTTGCGCTCGCTAACTTGCCTCAGTGAACAAAGACTCTCTCCAATCCCTACTCAATATCGGCCCTGCGATGGAAGGTTGGCTGAAGCAGGTGGGGATTTGCACGCCGAAGCAGCTGGAAAAGGTGGGCGCGGTGGGGGCGTATCTCAAAATCCGTGAACTTCACCCAAACGCTGGAAACCTGATGGCGCTCTATGCACTCTATGGTGCGCTCAATAACGAAAACTGCTTAAAACTTGCGCCCGAAATCAAAGACATGCTAAGAGAGATGGTGAAAACAGCATAATGTTCCTTCTCCCCTGCGGGGAGAAGGTTAGGATGAGGGGGCGATTTTTGATTCACCCCCTCACCCCAGCCCTCTCCCCGCAGGGGAGAGGGGGAAAGAAGAGAATATGAAAAAAGTCGTCGTCTCGGGCATGATCGGTAACGGGCTGGAGTGGTATGATTACGCGCTCTATGGCCAGCTTGCTTGGCTGCTTTCCAAAAAGTTTTTCCCTGAAAGCGAAGGCGCAGCGCAGCTTCTCCTCACTTTCAGCGTATTCGCTGCCGGCTTTTTAGTGCGGCCGCTGGGCGCGGTGTTTTTCGGCTGGCTGGGCGATAAATATGGCCGCAAATTCGCGATGGTCGTGGCGATTTTGATGATGGCGATTCCCACCGGCCTGATCGGCGTGCTGCCGACCTATGAACAGATCGGCATCCTCGCGCCGATCGCACTTACCATCATTCGTCTGCTGCAGGGCATTTCGCTCGGCGGCGAATTTTCCGGCTCGATTACCTATATTGTTGAGCATGCGCCCGCCCACAAGCGCGGGCTTGCCGGTTCGGCATCGCTCGTCTCGCTGATGCTTGGTTTCATGCTTGGCATTGTCGTGGTACGCGGGTTCATGTGGTATTTCGGCGAGCAGGCTTTTGAAGAATTCTGGTGGCGTGTACCGTTTATTATGGGCATCGTGATCGGCTTTGTCGGGTTTTATATCCGCCATCACTGCGATGAAAGCCCGGTCTATGAAGAAGCGAAAAAAGAAAACACTCTCTCGCCCACACCCGTGCGCGAGGCCTTCAAAAAACACCCCTGGGAAATGCTGCAGGGGCTGGGAGCCTACATCACGGTCACCATGCCGTTTTACCTCACCACCATTTTCTTCATCACCTTCATGAAGAAACATCTTGGCACCAGCGCCGAAGATGCGCTCGAAATCACCTTCCTCAACATGATTGCCATGCTGATCATGATCCCGATTTCAGCCTACGCGTCGGATTATATTGGTCGGCGCCGCATCATGATGGGTTCCGCGGCGATGATGCTAATCTCAGTGCATTTTCTGTTTGCCGTCTTTATCCCCGGTCAGGACACCACCACGCTTGCCATCGCGCAGTTTCTTTTCTGCCTGATTCTTGGTGCCTATATGGGGCCGGTGGCCGCGATGCTGGTGGAGCTGTTTCCCACCTCGGTGCGCTTTTCCGGTATGGCCATTTCCTATAATGCGGCTGCGGCGATTTTCGGCGGCTCAGCGCCGCTGGTGTGCGAATGGTTGATTGCCACCACCGGCGACGACACCTCGATCGCGTGGTATGTCATGTTGTGCAACGTCGTTTCTCTCGTTGCCCTGTGGTTTTACAAAGATCGTTATAAAGAAGCACTGCGTTAAAACTCTACTGCGACGGAAAATCTGCTTGGAAATTTCGTACTCAAAAGTCACGTATTTGATATACGCTTAACTTTTTGCGTGCGAAATTTCCTTCGCGATTTCCTCGCCGCAGCGAGTTTTCCTAATTGAGATAATAAGCGCTGACGCCCAAATACACCGCCTCAAATAGAACTGCCGTCATCAGCATGCCGTTCATCTGCTCTTTGCGCTGGGCAAGGAAAAACATGAAATATTTAACCAGATGATAGCCAAACATGGCGAGGTATAGCGGGTTGTTATCTAAAATCGCCGAATCAGAGCGAAACAGCGTCATGACCGAGTAAAACGGCGAGCCATACACCGCGACATTATAAAATAATTGAGCCGCGCCAGTAGCATAGCTGCCGCCAACCACGGCAAGCTGCACCCCTGTAATCAGTAGTAGCAGAAATGAATACATAAAAAGAATGATAAGGCGCGCGAGCGGCAATATCAACCTTGACTTTGCAGGCTTCATACTCTACCCCAGACAACCCGTGGAGGAGTGGCCGAGTGGTCAATGGCAGCAGACTGTAAATCTGCCCGCGTGAGCGTTCGCAGGTTCAAATCCTGCCTCCTCCACCACGATTGCTTATGTGCCCAGGTGGCGGAATTGGTAGACGCACTAGCTTCAGGTGCTAGCGCCGCGAGGTGTGAAGGTTCGAGTCCTTTCCTGGGCACCATCCTACGCTCTTTCAGAGCTTCGGATGGCAGGCCACTGAAATGTTTCACGTGAAACATTTTCCGGCGTTGTCCTCATGTAATCAATCCTATGCAAATCAAAAAAATCCCTCTTCCTGAGCGGCGAGAAAAATGCGCTGGAAAAATCAAACCGTATAGTCCATATTCGCATGGCTTGCGCCGAGCAATAAGCTGTAATAAGCTTGCTGGCAAATAACAGTGGATGACCATGAACCTCAAAACCCCACTTCACGCAGAGCATGTCGCGCTTGGCGCTAAAATGTGCCCGTTTGCCGGCTATGACATGCCGATTCAATATGCGCTGGGCGTGATCAAGGAACATGAATGGACACGCGAGCATGTAGGCGCCTTTGATGTCTCGCACATGGGGCAGGCATGGGTGAGGGGCGTGGGCGCCGCTGAATTTTTCGGGCGCATCACCCCATCCTCTTTTCTGAAAACGCCGCATAGCCGCGCGAAATATACCGTGCTGACAAATGATAAGGGCGGCATTATTGATGATCTGATCATCACCCGCGAAAGTGATGAGACATTTTTTGTGGTGTTCAATGCCGGCCGCAAAGAGGTCGATATCGCGTGGTTCAAACAGCAGCTGCCCGCTGGTGTGAGCTTTGAATTCTTAAGCGATCAGGCGCTCATCGCGCTGCAAGGCCCAAAAGCCGAAGAAGTGCTCGTGCGCGAGATGGCCGATATCGGGCTGCGCGCCATGCCCTACATGACGATGAAACAATCGAGCTGGAAAAACACTCCGGTTATCATCAGCCGCCTTGGCTATACCGGTGAAGATGGGTTTGAGATTAGTGTGCCTGCGCCTCAGGCCGTGGCGCTCTGGCGCGCGCTGCTTGCGCACGAGGAAGTAAAGCCTATTGGTCTTGCCGCTCGCGATAGCTTACGCATGGAGATGGGCTACCCGCTCTATGGCCATGATCTGGATGAATCCACCACGCCCGTGGAAGCGAGCCTCAGCTGGGTGATGAGCAAGGGACATGGCGGGTTTATTGGTCAGGCAAATATCGCAAGCGAGCCTGCAAGAAAACGCGTCGGCATTAAACTCACCGAGCCCGGCATTGCCCGTGAAGGCGCTGCGATTTTCTGCGGCGAAGACAAGATCGGCACGCTCACCAGCGGCGGCTTCTCGCCGACGCTGAAAATGGCAATTGGCCAGGGCTATGTCGCTGCCAATCACGCTCAGGAAGGAAAGCCGGTCGCGGTTGAAGTGCGCGGCAAAAAAATCGCAGGCGAGATCACCCCGCTTGCTTTCCTGACTCCTAAAACCAAATCATCCATTTTATCCCCTCTCCCCTCTGGGGAGAGAGATAGGGTGAGGGGTGGTGCAACGAATTAACCCTCACAAATTGATCATATGACCCTCACCCAACCCTCTCCCTAGAAGGGAGAGGGCTAAGTAAGAAAGGAAAAGAAATATGGCTAATGTTCCAGCAAATCTCAAATATACCGAGCAACATGAATGGCTGTCGCTGGAAGGCGATGTCGCGACCATGGGCATCACTGACTATGCGCAGGGCGCGCTCGGCGATGTGGTGTTCATTGAACTGCCGGCCGTGGGACGCAAGGTGAAGCAGGGTGAGTCGTTTGTGGTGGTGGAATCAGTGAAAGCTGCCAGCGATGTCTATGCCCCGGTATCGGGCGAGGTGGTGGAAGTCAACAGTGCGCTTAGTTCTGCACCCGAAATAATTAACCAGCAGCCTTACGCCGGCGGATGGATTTGTAAGATGAAGGTATCGGATAAAAATGAAATCGCGAAATTATTGGAGTCTGTGAATTATGAAAAGCTGGTGGCTTGATGGCCGTCATCCCGGAAAATTTTGTAGTAGCAAAATTTGTCCGGGATCCAGAAAAGAAAAATGTCAGGAGACATTTTTCGTCACAAACAAAAACTGGATCCCCGCTTTCGCGGGGATGACAAAAGGATAGGTTATGCGTTATCTTCCGCTCACCCCCCACGACCGCGCTGAAATGCTAAGTGCCATCGGCGTGGAATCTGTCGATGCCTTTTACCAAAATGTGCCTAAGGCGGCGCGCAGAAAAGAGCTGCTTGATTTGCCGCTGCATCAGGGCGAGATCGAGGTGGAAAAAGCCTTGAGCAGCATGGCGGCAAAAAATCATCCGGCGGCGAGCGGGCCATTTTTCCTCGGCGCTGGTTGTTATTTTCACCATGTGCCGGCTACCGTGGATCACATCATCCAGCGTTCGGAGTTTCTCACTTCCTACACGCCCTATCAGCCGGAAATTTCGCAAGGCACGTTGATGGCGGTGTTTCAGTTCCAGACGATGATTGCGAACTTAACCGGTATGGATATCGCCAACGCTTCGATGTATGATGGCGCGACCGCGACTGCTGAGGCCGTGCTGATGGCGCGGCGCATTACCAGTCGCCCGAACATTCATATTCATGGCGCGCTGCATCCCGAATATCGCGAGGTGATTGAAACCTACATTCGTAATTATCCGGAAATGAAGGTGACCTCCGGCGCGCCGGACGGAAATAGCTCCTGCGTGATTGTGCAAACGCCTGATTTCCATGGTGTGCCGCAGCAGCTGGAAGCGCTGCGTAAAGAATGCAGTGAAAGCGGCGCGCTGCTTATTGTGGTGGTGACTGAGATTTTATCACTGGGCTTGCTGCCGCCGCCCAGCCTTGCCGATATCGTGGTGGGCGAGGCGCAATCGATTGGCGTGGGCATGAGCTTTGGCGGCCCGCATCTGGGCTTTTTTGCCTGCCGCAAGGATTTTCTGCGCCAGATGCCAGGCCGCCTCTGCGGCGAGACAGTGGATAAAGATGGCCGCCGCGGCTATGTACTGACATTATCCACGCGCGAGCAGCATATCCGCCGCGAAAAAGCGACCTCCAACATCTGCACCAATCAAGGCCTGTTTGCGCTCGCTTTCACCATCCATATGAGCCTCTTGGGCGAAATTGGCTTCAAGCAACTCGCACGCCTGAACCATGAGCGCGCCTGCATGCTGGCAGACAGGCTTTCCAAGGTGAAAAACCTGCAAGTGAGCGGTGCCCCATTCTTCAATGAATTTGTGGTTGAGCTACCCGTTTCTGCTAAAGAAACGGTGGATAAGCTGGCGGCGCGCGGCATCATCGCAGGGTTGCCGCTGGAAGGCGGCAAGCTGCTGGTTGCTGCCACCGAAATGACCAGTGAACAGGATATTGAAATTTTTGCCGGTGCGCTGGAAGAAATCTGCAGCGCAAGCAAGCTGCGCCAGAAGGAGGTTGCGTAATGTCTGCCCAGTCGCTTTCTAAAGGCCGCGGCCTGAATGTCGAAGAAAACCTGCTCTATGAAAAAGGCACGCATGGTGCCTGCGGCGTTGATCTGCCGGAGCCGAAAGGCCTTGCGCTTCGCACCGGTCAGAAGCCGCGCGAGCAGGTGGGGCTGCCGGAAGTGAGCGAGCCGCAAGTGGTGCGCCATTTTGTGCGTCTTTCCAAAATGAATTACGCGATTGATATGGGGCTGTACCCGCTCGGCTCCTGCACCATGAAACACAACCCGCGCCTGAACGAAAAGATTGCGCGTCATCCCGGCTTTGCGAATATTCATCCGCTGCAACCGCAGTCCACCGTGCAAGGCGCGCTGGAGCTGATGCACACGCTGGAGCAGTGGCTGGCCACCGTTTCCGGCCTGCCGCATGTGACACTCAATCCCGCTGCCGGCGCGCATGGGGAATTTGCTGGCATCATGACCATTCGCCGCGCCCATGAAGCCAAGGGCAGGGCGCGCAAAATCGTACTCGTGCCCGACAGCGCGCATGGCACCAATCCGGCGACCGCTGTTGCTTGTGGCTATGACACGAAAACCATCCCCTCCGGCAAAGATGGCACGGTGGATTTAGACGCCTTCAAAAACGCGATGAGCGATGAAGTGGCGGCGATCATGCTCACCAACCCGAACACCTGCGGCGTGTTTGAGCCAAACGCCAAAGAAATCGCTGATATTCTGCACAAGGCCGGCGCGTATTTTTATTGCGATGGCGCGAATTTCAACGCGCTGGTTGGCCGCGTGCGCCCGGCGGATTTCGGCGTGGATGTGATGCATTTCAACCTGCATAAAACCTTCTCCACCCCGCATGGCGGCGGTGGCCCGGGCTGCGGCCCGATTGCCGTATCGGCAGAGCTTGGCCCGTATCTTCCGGTGCCGAAAGTGGTGAAAGATAAGGACGGCTATCGCTTTATTAAAGAAGACAAAAACAGCATCGGCCGTCTGAAAGGGTTTAACGGCCAGTTCGGTATGATGGTGCGCGCGCTTTCCTACATGATGTCGCACGGCGCGGATGGCCTGCGTCAGGTGGCTGAAGATGCGGTTTTAAACGCCAACTATGTACTCAGCCAGCTGAAAGATCTCTACCATGTGCCATTTGCCGGCACGTGCATGCATGAGTGCCTGCTTTCCGACAAATTCCAGAAGGAAAAAGGCATCACCACGGGTGAAATCGCCAAAACACTGATCGAGCATGGCATCCACCCGATGACGGTGTATTTCCCGCTGGTGGTGCAAGGCGCGATGCTGATTGAGCCGACCGAAACCGAAACCAAGGCGTCGCTGGATCATTTCATCGCGGTGATGCGCGAGATTGCTGAAAAAACCGCCACGGGCGATGTGGAAGAAATGAAGCAGAACCCGGTGAGCAGCCCGCGCAAACGCCTCGATGAGGTGCGCGCCGCGAAAAACCCAGTGCTGAAATGGGTGGGCTGACGTCATCCCCGACGGCGCCAAGCGCCGCCGAGGATGACCCAACAAATTAGCCAAAGCTTAACTATTGGATTGTACCCTAAGCGGGTTATGCTCGCCCTAGTTGTGCACCGCCGATGATTGCCTCGCTTTTCCAGCGCTCGCTGGCGCGGCGCATGATCTCCTATTTTGTGGATCTCAACCTGCTGATCTTTTTTCTCTGCGGGTTTGGCGCGTATTATTACATCGACCAGCAGCTGCATGACATGCTGGAGAAGCGCGCGCGCAGCCTGATGGTCTCGCTGGCTTCGCAGCTTCAAGCCGGCGGTGAAATTAAAGCACTGCGTCACATGACTGAGCAGCTGTCCCATCAGCCGGATGTGATTTATGTGCTGGTCATCGGTGAGCAGACGGACGGTAACCTGACGGTGCTGGCCGCCAGCGAGCCGTCATGGCAGGGGCTTGCTGCCGAGGATATTCCGCTGCACGCCCATGCGCTTGAAGATGTCCGCGCCTCACTGGCGGGCAATAGTACCATCTATCATGAACATGAACAGCTGCAGATTGTGGATCTAACACAGCCGGTTTCGCTGCCTGCGCACGGCCAGCAGCCCGTCATGCGCGCGAGCGTGCATCTGGCGCTTGATACCTCGGCGCTGCATAATTCGCTGCGCCGCGACATTGTGCTGATCTGTGTGGTACTGTTTGCTATTATTATCGCCAAGCTCGCGGCCATTTATATACTGATGCGGCGGCATATTTTCAGACCCGTTTTGCACCTGCGCGATGTGATGCGCCAGCGCACACAGGGTGATAAAACGGCCTTTGCCAACCTGCCTAGCCAGAATGAAATCGGCGAACTTGCCCACTCGCTGAACGTGATGATCGAAAGTCAGGCCGCGAGCGAAAACAAGCTGCGCACGGTGATGAACACCATCGCCGATGGTATCATCATCACCAGTGCCAGCGGCGATATTCTTGGCTTTACCCCGGCGGCAGAAAAAATATTTGGCTATCAGGCGGAGGAGGTGATCGGAAAAAATGTTGCCTTGCTGATGGGCCCGCGAGATGCACAGCGGCACCACGATTACATGGCGAAATATGAGCCTGACGGTAAATCAAGAATCATAGGCACAAGCCGCACCCTTGAGGGGCGCCGCCGAGATGGTACGTTATTTCCGATGGATCTCACCATCAGTTCCACGACCATTGGCGCCGACAGGATTTTTGTTGGCATCACCCGCGATGCCACTGCACGAATACAGGCGGAAAATAAGCTGGCGAGCTTTGCTTCAGCGCTGGAGCTGAAAAATATTGAGCTGGCGATTGCTAAGAATGAAGCGGAAAAAGTCACGCAGCAGAAAAGCCAGTTTCTTGCGAACATGAGCCACGAGATTCGCACCCCGATGAACGCGATTGTTGGCATGGGCCAGCTGCTTGGTGACACACCGCAAAGCCCTGAGCAGAAGCACTACACAGAAACTATTCTTCGCTCTTCGCAGCATCTGCTGGAGCTGATCAACGATATTCTCGACCTATCAAAAATCGAGGCTGGCAAGCTGGTGCTGGATGAGGTGGAAACCTCGCTGCACAGCATGTTCGAGAATATCTGCGCCGCGTATCGCCCGCAGCTGCGCGGCAAGCCGGTTAGCTTATCGCTGAGCATTGATAGCTGCGTGCCGAAAACTGGTGTGGTGGATCCGATCCGCCTGAATCAGATTATCACCAACCTGTTATCAAACGCCGTTAAATTCACGCAGCAAGGTGATATTATAGTGCGCGCCAGCTGTGAACCAGCATTGCTGGATGTTCAGCCCGGCGAATGGATGCTGAGGATCTCTGTTCAGGATACCGGCATTGGCATTTCAGCCGGAGCGCAAAGCCGTATCTTTGAAAAATTCACCCAGGCCGATAGCTCGACCACGCGCCACTATGGCGGTACTGGCCTTGGCCTTGCTATCTGCAAGGAGCTGGTCGCCGTGATGGGCGGCGACATTGGTGTGGAAAGTGAGCCGGGCACAGGATCTACTTTCTGGTTTACGGTGCGCGTGAAGCCCGCCGCCAGAGGGCAGCAGGTGTTGGGCGATGCCGCTGAGCCCGATGCCGCTGCTAAGAATTTCAGCGGCATGCGTGTGCTGCTGGCGGAGGATAATCCCGTCAACCGTGAGATTGTCCGTATCATGCTGGAAAAGCTCGGTTGCAATGTTGCCCTTGCAACCAACGGTCAGGAGGCGGTCGACCATGTGAAAGCCCATTCCGGCGTGGATGTGATCATCATGGATTGTCAGATGCCGGTGATGGATGGCTATGAGGCGGCGCGGCAGATCGCTGCCATGAAATCGCGCGGGGAGGTGGGGGATGTGCCGATCATCGCGCTCACCGCCAACGCCATGAGCGGCGACCGAGAACTTTGTCTGGAGGCCGGAATGCAGGACTATCTGGCCAAACCGCTGCAGCGCGAAGATCTCGCGGTGATGCTGGCGCGCTGGCGAGGCAAACGACATACGGCTTGACTTATGCTGCAATGGCTGGGCATAAAACGCCAGTTGCGGGTGTAGCCAGTTAGTTTTTCTTACCGAACGTAGTGAGTTAGAAAAACAACTGTCTTCGGACGAGCGAATGCGAGATCCGGGGATCCCGTTAAGGGTTACGTGATGCGGGTGTAGCTTAGTGGTAAAGCTCCAGCCTTCCAAGCTGGCTATGAGGGTTCGATTCCCTTCACCCGCTCCATCCTACGCCATCGGCTCACTATTTTTAGAGAGCAGGCGAGCTGCGCATCATCTAGAAATACACTTGCCTCTCCAAAAAAAAACGCCTACAAGCGTGCCATCTTTTGATCATCATCTATTTTAGCTGAAGGATAATCGTCATGACCAAAGAGAAATTTGACCGCAATAAGCCACACTGCAACATTGGCACGATTGGCCACGTTGACCATGGCAAGACGTCGCTGACGGCAGCGATCACGAAGGTGCTGGCAGAAGCTGGCCGCGCGAAATACACGGCGTAT